>CAMATZ010000007.1 GCA_945861275.1 Bordetella parapertussis | reverse complement strand
ATTCGGCCCAGTAGTCCACCAGTACCGGCATGGTTGATTTTAATACGTCGGCTTCAAATGTATCGTCCTTAACGTGCTGAATATGCTCGCTCATTGCTGCAAACCTCTCTTGGGATTAGGGAAAGAAACCGCTCGGATTATGTCCAAGCGTGTGGCAACAGGCGTTGTTGAAACCATGCTAACCAAAAACGCTCAGTTTGGAAAGCAAAGTCACGGCGCAGTGGTGGCGGCGCTACCCGCGGCGCTGAGCGGCGCAGGCGTAAGCGCTTGTTTCTGTTAAAATATGGGCACTTTTACCGATTTCAAGATCAGCGCAGTTTGGTTTCAATTTTCGTTCTCATATCGCCACCGGGCGAGGGTTCCCATGACTTATGTAGTGACCGAAACTTGCATCAAGTGCAAGTATACCGATTGCGTTGACGTATGCCCCGTGGACTGCTTCCGCGAGGGTCCCAACATGCTGGTGATCGATCCGGACGAATGTATCGATTGCACCTTGTGCGTTGCGGAATGCCCGGTCGAGGCCATTTTCGCCGAAGACGATGTGCCGGACGATCAAAAGGAATTCACCGCCATGAATGCCGAGCTGGCGAAAGCGTGGAAGCCCATAATCGAGAAAATAGACGCGCCGGCTGATGCCGACGAGTGGGCCAAGACCAAACAGAAGAAGCACCTGATCGAGAAATAAGCTGCGCTCGTTGGCATGCCGTGTGATTTTATTCGGAGGTATTGTCACATGATAAAAATTCTGACGCTGGCACTATGCGCGATCTCCGTTCCTGCGCTTGCCCAGCAAAAACCGCCGGTTGCGCAGTACTGGATGAGCGTTGAAACCGCAGCCGGCATGAGCATGCCCGGCATGCCCGGCATGGCGGGAATGATGAGTGGCATGATGGGCGGGCAGCAACAAAGTGGCCGCAGGATCAGTTTGCAGCTCGGCTCGCAGCGTTCCGCAGATGCGCCCAGTGCCGCGCACGATATTCCAGTCGCGATGAACATGGGGCCGTCTTTGCCGCTGCTTACGCCACGTGTGTTGGCTGCTTCCGCCAGCCCCGAGCGCGAAAAGCCGGAAGCCATGGAGCGTCCCAAGGGTCGCATGCTGCTGTACTGGGGCTGCGGGGAAGCGACCCGCAGCGGGCAGCCGGTGGTGATGGATTTTTCCCGCATGGCGCAGGGCCAGATGCCCTCGGGATTGGTCTCGCGCAGGGCGGCAACGGGATCGCCGCCCAGCGGACGCACCGTCGGCCATTGGCCCAACCAGCAGGACAGCAAGGCTGTGCCCGATAGCGCATCGCTGATCGGCGAACACACCCTACGCGGCAACTACACGCCGGACATGCGCTTCTCGCTGGCGCAGGGGCAGGATTTCATGGAGCGCGTGGAACTCAGTTCCACGGCCAGCGGCGCCGGTGGTGCAGTGGTGCGCTGGAATACGCCAGCAACCGCTACCGGTTACTTCGCCACAGTGTTTGGCGGCGACGGCAACGACAGCATTTTCTGGAGTTCCAGCGAGGTGCAGGAATTCGGCATGCAACAGGATTGGCTGCCGCCGGGCGAAGTGGCGCGCCTGATACGTGAAAAAGTGGTGCTGTCGCCGCAGACATCCGAATGCACTGTGCCCGCTGAAGTGGTTAAAAAAGCAGGCACCCCGATGCTGAGTTTTGTCGCCTACGGTCCCGAAGCGAACTTTGGCTTTCCGCCGCGCCCGCAGGATCCGCAGTGGTACGTGAAAGTGCGATTCAAATCAACGGCATCCACCTTGCTCGGCAATGCGGGTGACAGCGCGGGGCGGCGCCCGCAGCGCGCGGAGCCTTCACGTGCGCCATCCGGTGCGCCAGCAGGCGATTCGACGGCGCAACCCGCTGCGCCAGCCGCGCCGGATCCCGTCAAGGACGGCATCAATATCCTGCGGGGCATTTTCGGACGATAGCGGCGCGGGGAACAGGGTATCGCCGCCTGTTCTTTTCGTCTCGCTTCAAGCCGTATTGCCATGACCCTCGATCTGGTTCAGGCGCTCGCAGCCGGGGCCACGGTAATCACCCCCAACCGCCGGCTCGCGCTTTATCTCAAAAGCGAGTACGACGCCTCGCAAGCGCGCAGCGGTAAATCCGTTTGGCCCAGCGCGGATGCGTTGCCCTACGGCGCGTTTCTGGAACGCACGTGGCAGGAACTGGCGCTGGCTGAAAACGGCGCCATGCTGCTGTCGGCGCCGCAGGAAATTGCGTTGTGGGAAAGCGTCATTGAAGGCTCGCGTTTTGCCGCGCTGCTGCTTAATGCCCCAGCGGCCGCGCGCGCCGCGCGCGAGGCATGGGTTACGCAACACGCATTCTGCATGGACAGCCCGCAGCATCGCGCCGCCTGGGACGCGCCGAATGACGACGCAGCGGCCTTCAGTGAATGGCGCCGCGCCTACGCCGAACGGCTGCGCAGTGCCGGCTGGATCGACAGCGCGCAGTTGCCCGAGGTGATCGCCGGCGTCCTCAACCGCGGCGCGCGTAGCCGCACGCGGCGCCTCGTGCGCGCGGGCTACGACGTGTATACGCCGCAACAGCAAGCGCTGTTTGAGGCGCTCGCGCACGCCGGCTGCGTGATAGACACGATTGACGCCATGGCTGATAGGGTGCCCACGGACGCGCGTGCGTCCGTCGTAACATCCCCTGCGCGCGCCGGCGCGGCCGCCGTTACCGCACACGCGTGCAACGACGCCGAAGCCGAATTGCATTTCGTTGCGCAGCGCGTGCGCACCTTGCTGGTTCTACACGCGGATACACAGCCGCGCTTGCCCCATTTATCCAATTTGCGTATTGGCGTGGTGGTGCCCGATCTGGCGGCACGCCGCACAGCGGTGATGCGCGTATTTGATGACGTACTCGATCCGCAGCGCGCGGTGACGCCGTTAGCGCCTGCGCCACGCCTGTTCAACTGCTCACTGGGTTTGCCGTTGACGAGCTATGCAATTGTTTTTAACGCATTTTTAATATTAAAGCTGGCGCAGGGTGTAGCCACGCTGGAAGAAGCGGGTACGTTGCTGCGCAGTCCGTACCTGGGCGGCGCCGAAGGCGAACTCGCAGCGCGCGCGCAGGCGGATGCGTACTTGCGTGAACGTGGCCGCAAGCGCGTCACCCCCGGCGCCCTATGGCAGGCCGCGCAGAATACCGCCGGTGCAGCGTGGCTTGCCGCTATGCTCGAACCGTGGATAGCCGGGGCACGCGAAGCACGCGGCCTGCGCCAACCACCCTCGGCATGGAGTGCTACCTTTCTGTCGCTGTTAAAAGGCCTGGGTTGGCCCGGCGAGCGCACACTCGATTCGGCGGAGTACCAAACCTTCGAAAAATTTCGCGATGCGGTGTCGGGCTTGTCGGCACTTGATCCGCTGCGCGCCCGCCTCACGCACAGCGAAGCGCTCAGCCTATTGCGGCGTAGCGCCGCTGACACCGTGTTTCAGCCCGAAGCCAATGCTGCACCGGTGCAAATACTCGGCACCCTGGAGTCGCTGGGATTGTCGTTCGACGCCTTGTTCGTGATCGGACTCGCGGGTGAAACGTGGCCCGCTGCGCCGCGCTCCAACCCCTTTTTGCCGCTGGCTTTGCAACGTGCGTTACGCGTGCCGCACGCCACCGCGGAGTGGGAGTTGCAGTTCGCACGCCGCATGACTGCCGCGTGGCGCAACGCAGCACCGGCAGTCACCTTCACCTGGCCGCAACGCGACGCTGAGCGCGAGTTGACCGCCAGCCCGCTGATCGCGGACGTGCTTTCCGATGTGGTGGCTGTAGCAGCGGCGCCGGCAGCTGCACCACAACTCCTGCGCGATGCGCTCTATGCCGCGCGCGGCCTGGAGACGCTGGACGACTGGCGCGCGCCGTCGTTGTCCGCCGGCACGCGGGTGAGTGGCGGCGCGCAGATATTCCTGAATCAGGCGGCGTGCGCGTTTCGCGCTTTCGCCATCCACCGGCTGGGTGCATCGGATCTGGAGCAAGGGGTAGACGGACTCGATCCGCGCGAGCGTGGCACGCTGGTGCATCAAGCCCTGTCGCTGCTGTGGCGCGCCTTGGGCTCGCAGGCGGCGCTGCTGGCGCTTGACGAAACCAGCCTGCTGCACCACACGAAAATTGCGGTGGACGCAGCGGTCGATGACCTGTGCCGTGCCCGCCCCGACATCATGAGCAATGCTTTTGCGGCGTTGGAGCGCCAGCGGCTGACCGCGATGCTGCTGCGCCTCGCTGCGCTGGAAAAAGCGCGCGCGCCGTTCGCGGTGGCGGCGTGCGAGCAAACACGCGCAGTGGCAATCGGCGGCTTGCAGATCAATGCGCGGCTCGATCGCGTCGATCGCCTTGGCGATGGCAGCGAAGTCATACTCGATTACAAAACAGGTGTGGCGCATATCGGCGGCTGGTTGGGTGAACGGCCTGACGAACCGCAGTTGCCCTTGTATGCGGTGAGCAGCGAGGCAGATATCGCGGGCGTGACCTTCGTGCAACTGCGCGCACGCGAAGTGGCGTTCAAAGGCGTAACCCGCGACGAAAACGTGTTGCCGGAAGTCGCCGCGCTTGGCGCTGCCAAGACCTTTTCGGCACAGTACGCCGGCTGGCCCGCGCTACTGAAGTCCTGGCGCACAGTGCTGGAACAACTCGCGCACGATTATCTCGCCGGCCATGCGGACGTTGCGCCCAAGCACTATCCGCATACCTGCGAGTACTGCGCGCTGCACGCACTGTGCCGTGTGCGCGAGTTACAGGCGCGCGGCGCGGCAGCGGATGGAGAAGAGCCATGAGCGCGCGCCCGGCCACCGATCACGCACAGCGCACCGTTCACACCGATCGCGCACAGCGCGCTCGTGCACTCGAGGTGTCGTGCTCGTTCATTGTGCAGGCGCCTGCGGGCTCGGGTAAAACGGAACTGCTGATCCAGCGCTATCTTGCGTTGCTTGCGGGCGTGCAAGCGCCCGAAGAAGTGATCGCTATTACCTTCACGCGCAAGGCTGCCGCCGAGATGCGCTGCCGCGTGCTGGCGGCACTGGCGGCGGGCGCGAGTGCCGTGCAACCGGTCGCGGCGCACGAACAAGTCACCTGGCGGCTGGCGCGCGCGGCGCGTGCGCGCGACGAAGCGCTGGGCTGGGAACTGGTGGCCAATCCCAACCGGCTGCGCATCGACACCATCGATGCGCTGTGTCATGCGCTGGCGCGGCAGATGCCGGTGCTGTCGCGCTTTGGTGCGCGTCCGGAAACAGTGACCGATGCGCGTCCCTTGTACGAAGAAGCGGCGCGGCGCACGCTGGCCTTGCTGGAAGCGGGTGGGGACGGTAGTGATTACGTGGCGCGGCTGCTGACGCATCTGGACAATAACGTCGCGGTGGCGATCAGCCTCATTGCCGGCATGCTGGGCAAGCGCGATCAATGGATACGCCACGTCGCGGCGCGCATGCCGCCAGCCGAGCGGCGCGCGCAGCTCGAAGCGGCGTTGGCGCATGAAATCGAGCAGGCACTGCAAAGACTGGCTGAATTGGCGCCTGCCGCGCTCCACGCGGGTCTGGTGGCGCTGCTGCGCTACGCATGCACTAACCTGTCGGCTGCAGGTGCGCCGTCGCCCCTGCTCGCGTGCGCTGAACTCGAGTCGTTGCCCGGCGCCGAGGCGCACGACCTTGATGCCTGGCGCGGCGTCGCGGAACTCGCGCTGACCAAAGAAGGCACGCTGCGCAAGCAGGTCAACAAAAACACCGGTTTCCCGCCGGGTAGCGGCAAGGCCGAAAGAGCCGCCGCGTCAGCCGCCAAGGAGCGTCACGCGGCGATGATGGCCGCGCTCGAACCACATCGCACGTTTGTCGAAGCGCTGCACTTCACGCGCGCGCTGCCGCCCGCTGCCTATGACGAGGCGCAATGGCGCATCGTCGAAGCGGCTGCGGCTTTGCTGCCACTGGCGGCGGCGAATCTCGAATTGCTGTTCGGCGAGCGCGGTCAGGCCGATTTCACGGCGGTGTCGCAGGCGGCCCTGCGCGCGCTGGGCGAGCCGGACGCGCCCACGGATCTCGCCCTCGCGCTCGACTATCGCATAAGCCATCTGCTGGTGGATGAGTTTCAGGATACCTCGCTGTCGCAGTTTGAATTGCTGACGCGGCTCACCGCGGGCTGGCAGCCGGATGACGGCCGCACGCTGTTCGTGGTGGGTGATCCGATGCAATCGATTTATCGTTTTCGCGAAGCGGAAGTGGGCCTGTACTTGCGCGCGCGCATGGATGGCATCGGCGCCGTGCCGCTCACGCCGCTCACGCTGACGGTGAATTTTCGTTCGCGGCGCGGCGTGGTGGATTGGGTGAACCGCGTGTTTGAATTGGTGATGCCGGACGCCGAAGATCTCGCCAGCGGCGCGGTGCCCTATGTGCGCTCGCAGGCGCAGCAGGGGGATGACGGTGTGGATGCAGCGGATGAGGAGACGGAGAACGAAAATGAGAACGAAAATGAGGGCGCCGTACATATGCATGCGCTCGGCAGCTTTGACCGCGCTGCCGAAGCACAGCGCGTGGTGGAAATCGTGCAGTGGGAGCGCTCAGAAAATAGTAATAAAAACATAGTGTTACATAAAAACATCGCTTTGCTGGTGCGCGCGCGCGGGCACCTGGTGTGCATCGCGAGCGCCTTGCGCGCGGCGGGGCTGAGCTTTCAGGCGGTGGAGATCGAAGCGTTGGGGCAGCGCCCGGTGGTGCAGGATTTGAGCGCGCTCACGCGTGCGCTGTTTCATGCGGCGGATCGTATTGCGTGGCTGGCGTTGCTGCGCGCGCCGTGGTGCGGCTTGACGCTGGCCGACTTGACGGCACTCGCAGCTGACGATCATCGCGCGGCGGTGTGGGTGTTAATGAACGATGAAGCGCGAGTGCAAACCTTGTCCGCCGATGGCGCGCGCCGGCTCGCGCGCGTGCGCGAAATACTCAACGCATTTGTTGATTCACGGCGGCGCGTGCCGGCGGCGCGCTGGATCGAAGGCGCCTGGCTCGCCTTGGGCGGCCCGGCGTGCGTGGCCGAACGCGCCGATCTTGAAGATGCGCAGGCGTATTTTCGCTTGCTCGAAACGCTGGAAGAGAGCGGCGACCTGATTGATTTCAGTGCATTGGAAGACGAGGTCGCCAAACTCTTCGCCGCGCCCGATGCGCAAGCTGATGCGCACTTACAGTTGATGACCATCCACAAGGCCAAGGGACTGGAGTTTGATGTGGTGATTGTGCCGGGTCTGGGCTACGTGCCGCGCCGCAATGCGGCGCAACTGCTGGCGTGGCAGGAACGTCCGCGCGCGCACGGCGCATCAGAACTGTTGCTCGCGCCCATGCGTGTAGCCACTGAAGATGACGACCCCATTTACAACTATCTCGACGCCCTCGAAAAATTAAAGGCCGCGCACGAGGACGCGCGCTTGTTATACGTGGCGGCCACGCGCGCCAAATCGCGATTGCATCTGGTGGCGCAGATCGACGCTGCTGCGGAAAAACCCGGCCCGCGCGCCGGCTCACTGCTGGCGCGCCTGTGGCCGGCGGTGGCCGGTGATTTTGCCGGCGTGACAGCGCCGCCCGCGGATGACCAGACCGCAACCGAAGTTACTGCCCGCGCGCCGCAAGTCATCCATCGCTTGCCGCTGGCGTGGACGCCACCGCCATCGCCCGCGAGTGTCATGCTTGCACTGCCTGCACAGGATTCCGTGCATGGCAGCGCGCACGATCAGGTGGAGTTTTCGTGGGCTTCCGAAACGGCGAAACACATCGGCACGCTGGTGCATCGCTTGTTGCAGCGCATCGCCGAGGACGGTCTCGGGCGCTGGGATGAAGCGCGGGTGCGCGCGCTTAACGCGGTCCATCAGCGGGATTTGAAGCGCCTCGGCGTGCCCGAATCGGAATTGGGTCATGCGGTTGAGCGCGTAACCGCTGCACTCAGCGCAAGTCTGGCGGATACGCGCGGGCGCTGGGTGCTGGGTGCGAACGAGGTTACGCACAAGGATGCGCGCGCGGAAATGCGGCTGACGGGTATTCTTGCAGAAGGCCTCGTTGATGTGGTGATCGATCGCACGTTTGTCGACGAACACGATGTGCGCTGGATTGTCGATTTCAAAACCAGCGCGCATGAAGGCACTGACCGCGACACTTTTCTCGATAACGAGCGCGTGCGCTATACGGCGCAGTTGCAGCGCTATGGCGCGTTGATGCGCATGGCAGAGAGGCATGAGATACGCCTGGGCCTTTATTTTCCGTTGCTGGGCGGCTGGCGCGAGTGGAAATACGAGGGGTGATGCTGGCGGTGCCGCTTGGTAGTAAACTTCTTAAAATCCGTAGTAAAAAAAAGTTTTTCAGTTTTCGTTTATCAACCAGAGGAACACCCATGAAAATCACCAAAGTCCAGACCACGTTTGTTGAAGTGCCCGCCGACGAGCCGCTCGCCAACGGCCCGGCGGAAAAGGGCGCCACGCGCAAGCTCATCGGCGTGAAAATCAGCACCGATCAGGGATTGCAGGGCATTTCCGTAGCATTTTTTGGCGCCGGCATCACGCCCGCGTTGCGCTCGGCGATCGACTCACTGGGCGCGCTGGCCATCGGCATGGACCCGCTGCGTATCGAGGCGGTACATGCGAAGTTCCGCGAGGCAGCGCTGCATGCGGGTCCCGGCGGCATATTCACGCTGGCGTCTTCGGCCATCGACATCGCGCTGTGGGACATCAAGGGCAAGGCGTACGGCAAATCCGTGTCGGATCTGGTTGGCGGCTACCGCAAAACCGTGCCCACCTACGCCAGCGGCGCGCTGATGCGCGGCTTTTCGTTAAAGCAAGTGGTGAAATCGGCCGAGACGCTGGTGAAACGCGGCTACACGCAAATGAAGACGCAGTTAGCACTCCCCGGCTACACCAACGCGCCGATCGAAGTTGATCGCATCAAACGCATCCGCGAAGCCATCGGCGACGAGATCGATTTGATGTGCGATATAAACCAGCGTTGGGATGTGCGGCAGGCGATTTCCATCGGCAAGCAGGTCGAAAAGTATCATTTGTTCTGGCTCGAAGACGTGACCACGGCCGACGACTATCAGGGTTTGGCGCGCGTCGCTGCTGCGCTCGATACGCCGGTGGCGGGCGGCGAATACGTTTATGGCCCGGCACCCTTCCGTCAAATGCTGGAAGCGCGTTCAGTGGATATTGTGATGATCGATCTCATGCGTTCAGTCGGCATTACCGGCTTTCTAAAAATTGCAGGCATGGCCGAGGCGTTCAATCTGCCGGTGGTGAGCCATCTGATTCCTGAAATTCAGGTGCATCTCATCGCGGGCATACCGAATGGCCTGACGGTCGAATACATGCCGTGGACCTTCCGCTGCTACAAAGAGGTGCCGGTGCCGAAAAACGGCATGCTGACCGTGCCCAACAAGCCGGGGCTGGGCCTGGAGTTTGATCCCAAGGTGGTGAAGTTCTGACAAACCATGATGCGGATAACCATTGCACTTGCCTTTGGATTGCTGACGAATGCGCTGCACGCAGCGCAAACCGCATCGACAGGCTCAGCACAGGCGTACCCCGAGCGTCCAATACGCCTCATCATCTCGGCTTCTCCCGGCACCGGCGCCGATTTTTTTGGGCGCACCATCGCGCAGGGGCTAACCGAGATCTACAAGCAACAAGTCGTCGCGGACAACCGTACCGGCGCGGGCGGGCTGATCGCGATGCAGACGCTGTCCCAAGCCAACCCGGACGGCTACACCATAGGCACCGCATCCAGTTCGATGATGGTGGTGCCGCTGCTGCACGCGAAACCGCCGTATCACCCGCTGACGGATTTCGCGCCGATTGCGCTGCTGGCGTTGATCCCGAGCGTGGTGATGATTTCATCCACGCTGCCGGCAAAAAACGTGCAGGAACTGATCGCCTATGCCAAACCACGGCCGGGGCAACTCAATTTTGCTTCTGTAGGCTCGGGTACGGCGGCGCATTTGTCGGCGGAAATTTTCAACAAGGCTGCGGGTATCAGCGCGGTGCATGTGCCGTTTAAGAATGTCGGCGACGCGTGGGCCGAAATATTCGCCGGCCGCGTGCATCTCATCGTGTTTGTGGCACCCGCGGTGACACCCATGATGCGCGAACCGCGCCTGCGCGCACTCGCGGTGACCAGCAAAACGCGCAGCAGCGGGTTTCCCGATCTGCCGACGGTGATCGAAGCCGGTTTGCCCGGCGCCACGGTGGAAACGCCCTTTGGTATTGCGGCGCCCGCGCGCACCCCGCGCGCGATCATCAATAAATTGCACGCAGACATCGTAACCATACTCAAGCGGCCTGAAACCAAAGAGCGCTTTGAGCGCCAGGGCGGCGTGCCGGCGGTGGACACCACGCCCGAATCGTTCGGAGCGCTCATCAAATCCGAATACGAGCTTTATCGCAGGCTGCTTCCTGAGATCGGCATCAAGCCGCAGTAAGCATCAACCCGCACGCGCCCCCGACGCCTTCACCACCTTCGCCCATTTCACGATTTCAGTCTCGGTGTACTTGGCGAATTCCTCCGGCCCCATGGTGCGCACTTCGACACCGGAGTTGAACAGCCGCGTTTTTACATCCTCTTGTGCCAGTGTGGCGAGCGTCACCTTGTGAATGGTGGTCACCACGTTGGCGGGCAGTTTGGCGGGGCCGACGATGCCAAACCACGCCACCGCCTCGAAACCCGGCAATCCCAACTCGGCGATGGTCGGCAGGTTGGGCAGCGACGGTGAACGCTGTGGTGAAGTGACCCCCAGCGGGCGCAGGCGCCCCGCTTTGATCAGCGGTATAGCCGATGAGAGGCTGGCGAATTGCAGATCGGTTTCACCGGAAATCAGTCCGGTTAACGATTCCGATGCGCCCTTGAACGGCACGTGCAGCATTTTGGTTCCGGTCATTACCATGAACAGTTCCGCCGATAGATGCACGGTGGTGCCCGAGCCGGATGAGCCGTAGTTGAGCATGCCCGGTTTGGATTTCGCCAGTGCAATGAATTCTTTCATCGTTTTCACCGGCACGATAGGGTTCACCACCATGGCATTGGGACTGTCGCCGACCAGCACGATGGGGGTGAAATCTTTCTGCGGGTGATACGCGAGTTTGGTATAGAGACTGATGTTGATCGCCTGCGTGCCGATGGTCGCCATCAGCAGCGTATAGCCGTCAGCGGGGCTTTTTGCCGTGAGCTCCGCCGCGATGTTGCCGCCCGCGCCGCCGCGATTGTCGATCACCAGCGCCTGACCGAGGCGCTCGCGCATCGCCGGTTCCATCGCACGCGCGATGATGTCGGCGGCGCTGCCGGCGGGGAACGGGATCAGCATGCGTATGGGGCGTGTGGGGTAGGCCTGTCCTGAGCCTGTCGAAACGGGCTGCGCGATGGCGGGCAGCGATAGCGACGCGAGCAAGAATAGGATCGTGGATTTAACGTGCGGCATGGTCATTTCCTCATTTTGCGTAAGCGGCGGCAGAGTATCACGGCTGGCGCGGGTGATACCGCCTTGGCGGATGATCAAGGCGCTTCGTAAGTCCTTACGCTGACAGAATGCGTAATAGTAAAAGTTATTAAAAACAAATACTTATACTCAATTTATCCAATTGTCCCATCGAGCGCGAATTCAAACTGCTCATAGCCGTTGCGAGCGCTGGCCACGCGCGAGCCGTAGTAACCGCGTTAATATCGGCTCGCTGCCATGCCCTATAAACGAACAAGAAACCCGTTACTTCCTGATTGATCCCGTGCTGAGAGACAAGGGTTGGGGCTAATAGGCGGATCGTCGCGGATGCGTTGGCGAAACTTAAGGGGTTGGTGGCGCAAGCCTGAATCATTCGGTGATGAAGACTTCTTTGAGCAAACCACCGCCGCCACGCTGCGTCATCATCGCTGGCCCCAACGGCGCGGGCAAAACCACCTTTGCGCGGGAATTTCTGCCGCGCGAGGCGAGGATTGTTCATTTTGTGAATGCGGATTTGATTGCGGCGGGACTGTCGCCGCTGAAGCCGGATCTGGCGGCACTGGCGGGTGGCCGTTTGCTGTTGCGCGAATTGGATCGGCTTGCCGCCGCAAGAGCGGACTTTGCTTTTGAAAGCACTTTGAGCGGGCTGACCTATGCGTCGCGGATACGCCAATGGAAGGCGGCTGGCTATCGCGTTGAGATTGTGTTTTTGCAGTTGGCCTCGGTTCAGCTTGCATTAAAGCGCATAGCAGACCGTGTACGCCAGGGCGGGCATCATGTGCCAGCCGCAGACGCGACGCGGCGCTTTTATCGGGGGTGGACGAATTTTCAAACCACGTACAAATCCTTGGCGGATGTATGGACCGTGTATGATAATTCCACAGAGCAACTCCTCCTCGTTCAGGAAGGTCCATGAAACAACAGTCAGCACTCAAGCCGAAGACTGCATTCTCTAAATCCGTCGGGCGGGCGCTAAAGCGCGCAGCCAAGCGGGCTCGATCAGTTGCCCGCCAGCACGGTACGCCTATTCATGTGCAGGTGAATGGCAAGGTGATTGCGCTTAAACCCTGACAGGATTTTCTCGCCAAGTTGTCGAATAGCGGTCTGGACGCTCTTCGTGCCGCATAGTTACCAGCATTCTTCACGCCATTCTCAGGAGCACGCAATCATGTTCGACGCCAAAGACGGTTTCTATCAAGCCCTGTGGCCGCGCAGTCCGCGGCAATCGAAAGTGAAGGCGCTGGCCAAGCGCCTCGATACGCTCGAAGGCAAAACCATCGCGCAGGTGTGGGACCAGGTGTTCCGCGGTAACGAGGTGTTTGAATTTCTCGAAGAAGGCATCAAGGCACGCTACCCCGGTGTCAAATTCGTGAGTTGGCGCGAATTCGGCAGCACCCACGGCAGCGACGAACGCGCGGTGGTGGCGGCCCTGCCGCAAAAATTCAAAGAGCTGGGGGTGGACGCCGTCATCTCGGGCATGGGGTGTTGAGGCAGTTGCACGCCCGCCGTGTTGCGGGCCAGTGCATCGGGCGAGGCGGCGGGTTTTCCGTCGTCAACCTTGGTGGGCGAGGGCTTTATGACGCTGGCTACTGCCGCGTCCAAAGGCCTGGGTATGCCGAATCTGCCGGTGGCGCGCGTGGTGGGCCATCCCGGCGTGCAGAGCAAGGAGCAGTTGCGCAAGAACACGCTCGAAGTCACGCTGCAGCACGTGATCGACAATCTGCTGCAGGCCCCGGCAACAGCCAAAGGCGATCTGGAACCGGCAGCGCGTGACATCGTTGTCGAAGGCAGCTTCGACGAGATCAACGATTACTTTTATCGCCACGAGCTTTCCGACGGACTGCCGATAGTGCCGCCGACGCAGGCGAAGATCGAGCAGTTCCTGCGCTACACCGACCGCAAAGCCGAAGAATCACTCGGGAGCCTGCTGCCCGACAGCCGCGCGGCGACGATCTGGAGCATTGCGGTGAACGGCGTGCTGGCCGGTTGCCGGCCGGAGTACATGCCGGTGCTGGTGGCGCTGGTCGAGGCGATGGCCGATCACGGTTACGGCGTCGAGCACAGCGGCAACACGCCGGGCGGCGAAACGCTGATCATTCTTAACGGCGACATCATCAAACAACTCGACTTCAATTACACGCAGGGTGTGATGCGCGACGGCTTTATTGCCAATACCTCGGTCGGCCGCTTCTGGCGGCTGTATCTGCGCAACGTCGCGGGTTTTCTACCGCACAAGAACGACAAGGCCACCTTCGGCAACACCTGGCGTGTGGTGATCGCGGAAAACGAAGAGGTGGTGAAAGCCATCGGCTGGACACCCAACAGCGTTGATTTCGGTTTCATGGCGGGCGACAACACCGTCACCATTTCGCGCCACACCGGCGGCAATCACATTTCTTCGGTGTCGGGCGCGACGGCGGAGGAACTGATGCCCTACGTCTGCGATGCGATGGTCAAGCAGTACTCGTGGCAGTTCATGTTCTCGGTGGGGCAGGGTTACAACACGCTGCGCCCGCAGATGTTGCTCTCACCGATCATTGCCGAGACCATCGCTGCCTCGGGCTGGTCGCGGCGCGATCTGCAGCAGCATTTGTTTGATCACGCGCGCATACCGGCGCATCACTTCGAGCGCGTGCTGCGCGACTGGACGCAAAAGCCGACGTGGGATCTCGCCGACGAGTGCAAGGCCGGGCGCATCCCCAAGGTGTACCACGAATCCGACGACCCCAACCGCATGGTACCGCTGGTGTGGAAACCCGAGGACTACATGATTTGCGTCACCGGCGATCTCACCCGCAACAGCGTTTATGTTTTTGCGCATAACGGCGTGCTGGGTTTTCCCACCTGCAAGCAAATCCAGTTGCCCAGGAACTGGGATCAGATGCTGGGCGAAGTGCGCAAATAATGGTGACCGGGTGATTTAGTGATTCGGTGATTGAGGCAATCACTTAATCACCGTTCACCAAATCACTGTGTTTTTATAGCGCAGGCAGAACAACGCAATCACGGCTGGAATGGCAAGCGACGCCAACGCCCACGCATAACTCTGGGTGAACCAATAGATGTTGGCAAACACAATGGGGCCGAGCATTTTGCCGCCATTGAGGTAAACGAATAAGCCGCTGAGCGCTGTACTCACCATGCCCTGCGGCGCCAGGCGCCCGGCTTCGGCCAGCACCGTGCCAGCCCAGGCGCCGGTGGTGAATCCGAATACTGCGAACAGTACGTAAATCGCCAGTAGCGGCCAGCCGGGTGCAATCCACAACGAGGCGATGCAGGCTGCCAGCATGACGACTGCGTTCCAGACGAGCACGCGCGCGGTGTTGCGCATGGCATCGCACAGCCAGCCTACCAGCACGCGCCCGACGGCGCTCGCAATCTGTACCACGGTGAGCATGGCGCCTGCTGCGAGCAGGCTCATCTCGAACACCTTCACACACACCACCACGGTATAGGCGCCCACACAAAATTGCGCCCAGCAAAACGCGCCGCCGGCGAGCGCCACGCGCCGCAGCGGCGAGAGCCGCCACACCATCTTGATGTTGTCGAGCGGGCGTGGTGCAAGCACGTGGGCGGAGGCATCGCGGTCATCATCCCAGCGTGCGCGGCCGCGCTGCATCATGACCACGGTGCAGGTGACCAGCGCCACACTCAGCAACACCGCCCAGCGCCAGCCGTAACCCAGCGCTATTGCGGGGGCGATGATGGCCGCGGCAATGCCGCCGATGGGCACACCCGTTTGTTGCAGCGAGAAAATGAAGTTGCGCCGCTCGGGCGGTGCAAAGCGCATCAGCAGGTGCGAAAACGAAGGGCCGATCATGCCATAACCGCAGCCGACGACAATCGCCCCGAAGCCAATGAAAAGCGGCACGGGCACCAAGGTCAGAGCCATGCCCAAGGCCACGCAGCCATGGCCCGCCTGATTGATGCGGCAGCCGCCGTAGCGGCGGGTGACGTTGCTAAACAGCGTCAGCGTCACCAACTGGCCGACGCACACCAGCGCGATGAAATAGCCGATCAGCGAGGCATCGATGCCATACTCGCGTGCGACTTCAGGCGCCAGCGCGGGCAGCACCAGCAGCGCCATTGAGGCCATGATATGGCCGGTGAGCAGCGCGCCGACCAGAAACGGCAGTGGAATTTCTTTCGACAGTGGCAGCGCAGCTTGCATGCTTGCACTGTACCCGATGGCGGCGCTGCGTGGGGCGGGGTTCCACATGCTCGCCAACGCGAGCTAGCTGCGCAACTTGACGCCGCGCGCCATTCATCATTGAATCGCTCCATCGAACCGTCCAACTTTTACTACTAAATGGTGCAGCAAGGGTAGGGTGGGCACGCTCTTTGTGCCCACGTGTTGCGGGGTGGATCATGTTCGGCGGCGCGGGCAAAACAAAAGACGTTTTGCCCACCCTACCAGATTCTGCGGTCCTCACAGAAGGCGGGATACCCCCGGATCAAGTCCGGGGTCCTTCCGCCCTACTTGCTGATGCGCGCCTAATACTTCCCGCCCCCGATAAATCGCGCAATCCCCGCGGCAACCTCGGCTTCCTGATCGACAAAGCCATGCGGCGCGCGCCCTTCGCAAGCGGCGAGGCTGGGCGCGCCGGAGCGGCCGGGACCACCGGTGACCGTTACCACCTGTTCGCGCGCGCTGCTGGTGCGTGCAGTGATTCTATCCATCTGCTCGGGTGGCGAACGCAGGCACTTGTCTTGCGTATGGCCGATCACCAGCACGGGTATGCGTATGGATTCCAGAGCCACATCGAACAAGGTTTGCGCTACCCACGATTTCTTGCCGGCACTGCCGTACATCAACGCGGAAGTAAGCACGACGCCGTCGGCCGCCGACGCGCCGGACAAGCGTGCTGCCGCGTTAGCGGCGGAAATCGAACCACGGCTGGTGCCAATGAGCCACACCGGCGCTTTGCTGCGCGCACGCACGTCAGCGACTATCTTCCCCAGATCCTCGGCGTGATCGGCAGCGATACGATACCCGCCCAGGCCATCGTCACCGGGGTGATCCGAGGGCGCATCGACCAGCGCGGTAGCAAAACCCAATGCGTGAAAATTTGGAATCGAACGCACCAGCGAGTTTCCCGCAAGCGCGCGTGGGCAGCCCTTGTCGTCGAGATCGAGATGACCGCCGCCGCCCGCGAGCAGAACTACGGCAACCGTTGCCTGCGGCGGGGATGCGTACGCGTAGCGGGTGGTGGTGCCGCCGTGCGTCGGGATGGTTACGACTTCGCCGCAGGTGCCCGGCGCGGCGGGACTCGGCTGTGCGTAGGCCATTGTTGCTGAAAGCAATGCAACAACTGCTACAAGCCGTGCTGCTGCGCGCGGTGCGTAAGTCATGCACGGTTCCCTGTCCATCGTCTATGTTCGTAGTGCCACACGATCCTGTATAAAAAGCAAGCGTCGGGTGCGCGGTGCGCACCGTACTCGAGCGGCATCAAGGATTGAATTTCTTCCTGACTTCCTCACCATTTACCCGCTCCACAAAGCGCTCCGCATCTTCCTTCAGCAGCAGGCGCGCCGTGGTAGGGTGGGCACGCTCTTTGTGCCCACGCGTTGCGGGGTGGTTCATATTCGACCGCGTGGGCAAAACAAAAGACGTTTTGCCCACCCTACCAGAGCGTTATCAAGGATTGAATTTCTTCCTGACTTCCTCGCCATTTACCCGCTCGACAAACCGCGCCGCATCTTCTTGCAGCAGCAGGCGCGCCGCGACCAGTTTTTGCGCAGCCTCCGCGACTTTTTTCACATAAGCCGGGTGCGTGCCATAGCGCTCTTCCAGCGAAGGACGCGGGTCTTTGCGCGCGTCACGCGCGTCGCGTGTTGCCGCGAACGGAATAAAAGTGCCGTCGCGGTCGCACAGTTCGCCCTCGACATACGGCGCTTTGTAAAGGTTCCAGCCGGTGTGGGTGCCCAGCGGCACGGCGATTTCCGGCAGCCGCACGCCCGCTGTTTCATTGCCATCGGCATCGACATTGGTGACCAGTGGGCGATACGGCTTGCTCATGTCCATCGCGGGTTTGGTCCAGTCGGTCAGCACGCCGAATTCGCTGACACGCCGCGCGATGGCCACACCCGGGATGGCGGGAAACAGCAGCTTTTCCACCGCAATCAGGGTGTTGTTTTGCAGCCGTGGCGTTTGGGACGGCGGCGGCGCTTTGCCGTCCACCCATTCCGACAGCGCCACCAGCAGCGCGCGCAATGCGGGCGTGGGGCTGTGCGGGTTGCGCGGATTGACGCAGTTGCCGGGGGTGGAGGTCATCCACGCCTGCCCGCCATGCTGCGTGCCGGCGATCAGGTAAGCGCGCGCATTGGCGGGCAGCGCGACGTCCTTGGTGCCCAGCGGATCAGTCGCCAGCAGTGACGCGCCCTTTTGCCAGTATTCGGTCGAGGTATTGGTTTCCATCCACAGCGGATCAAAGCCGTCGCTGCGCATCAGGCCATCGGTCTTGCCGGTGACCGGATCCGTCATGCGCGCGGTGGAAAATGGAAACGCGTTTTCCGGCATCATGTGATCTTCGAATTGCGTGTTGGTGCGCGCGGGCTGGCCGAATTCTGCGTTGAGAAACACGCCGCCCACGCCGGCGGTGTGGGCGAGCGCGCCATCGAGCACCTTGCGCCCGCGGGTGTCCTGATTGAATCCCTGATACACAAAATCGCGCAGGAAGCGCCCGCTTTGCGACACGCCAAAACCCAGCGTCGCTTTGATGCCGCGCGCCGGATTCGCCGTGCCTTTGGCGTCAGCAGATTCGTAACGCATGAATGAAACGAGATCGCGCACGGCCGCCATGCCGATGCCGAGCACACGCGGGTCTTTGGCGGGGTAATGGAATTCATAGAGTGATCCGCGATCCGGTTTGGCACCCTCCGGCAGCAGGCGGATTTCACGGTCATTCACGTAAGCCCAGCCGGAGGCGGGGATTTCCTGCCGTGCATCGGCTTCACGGCGGCGCACCGTGAGTCTGGCTTGTGACTGATCGAGTGTTGACGTGTTGTGGGTGAGCCGAAAGGTCTCGCGCACGCCGCCGCGAGTGCCGTTCACCAATTCATCGCGAATCACACGCACGATGGGTTTGCCGTTGTCGGTGGCGATCACCGGCTTCATAGACATGCCGTTGTTGCTGCGCGGCGCATCTGGATCCCAGCCGCTCCACACGAAGGTGTAACCCATACGGAACAGCAGGCCGTTACCCGCGTCTTCAAGTGCGCGCGGGTCGTTGGCCTGCGCCGGCGATTTGGGGCGCGCATCCATCAGCCGCCAGTGGATATATTTGCGGCCGCGGTTGGTCACGTCGTAAATCAGTTTGCCATTGCCGCGCGCCGCCTCCATGGGCCGCAGCATAAAAAAATCCGCTTCGTATTCGACGCGCCCTGCGGCGTTGCGCGGCGCTTTGTCGAGGTTCACGATCACTTTGTTGCGCGCATCGGCGGGATCGAGCTCGCCCCTGAACGTGCCGCGCACGCGCTCGTAGGCGCCGGCGTTGCCGAAGCTGCTGCCTTCGGCAAACGGTTCGACGGCGATGATGTTGAATGCAAGGACCTGGGCGGTGGCGGGTTGCATAAGGCAGGTTGCAAATAGTGATAGGGCGAATAGTATGACGGAATGTTTCAGGTTTGAGGCCATGATGTCGTGTCTCGTTGCGTAGTAGTGGATGTGGCGGCGGCTTCGCTGTCCGGTGCATGGTTGGTGCGCCAGCGCCAGTAAGCCACGGCGACGGCGATGCCCGCTTGCACCAGCATAACAGCGGTTGCCAGCCCCGGATTGGTAAACAGCGGCGGCAACACCAGTTGTGCAAAAAATGTGGCGCCCAGCGCGCTCAGCAAACCCGGCACAATGCCGTAGAGCAGAATCAGATAAAAGATCGCCGCCGCCACCACCCGGCGCGGCCGGCGCGCGAGTGCAAAGCACTGGAATACTGCCGCATCGCGTATCGCGAACAGCATCACCGCGATGGGAGCCAAGCCTACCTGCTGCAAAAACGTACCCTTACTTGCGACTGCCTCGGTGCCGGCGGAGGAGAATGTTGCAGCCAGCGCTATCGCCAGCCCGGTAGCCAGCGCCACCAGCCACAACGGCAACTCCTGCAACGCGCGGCGCCACTGGCGTGCATGCGTACGCACCCGCAAACGCTGCCAGGCGGTGGCGCCGCTTTTCTCGGTGAATAACAATAAATAGCTGAAGCCGCTGGCAATCACCACGCCGCAAGCCATGATGCCGAAAAACGCGGGTGGATCATGCGCTGCGCCGCGCATCGAAAATCCCGCCGCGTACGCCGCCGCGAACAGAATGAATGCCGGCAGCGCCCACGGCGTGGTGCGTATTTCAAGTTCGTTGCACATCGAACGGTACGCGCCCAGCAGCGCCCACGCGCCGAAGGTGACGGCGGTGCCGAGCAGGAAGTCGATGCGTTGAATTGATATTGCCCACCATTGCACCGGCTTTTCGAAATGGTCGAACACTGCGATGCCCGGCACTATCAGCAACAAGGCCAGCAACAAAAACACAATTACACCCGTGCCGCGATAGCTGACGCCCTTGCGTGCGGCCAGCACGCTGGCATTCAGCGCGACGGCGTGCAGCAGTATCGCGCCGCTCACCATCAGGGCGGCGCTACGCAACACCGGTGCGCCCTGATGATTGCCGGTGGCGACAAATATCAGCAATAGAATCAAGCCGCCGTACCACGCGAACGCTGGCGCGCCGAGCAGCTTGCCCCAGGTCATGCTCCACGGCCCGATGGCCGACATGCGTTGCGCGTCCCAGGTGCGGTCGCGCGCCTCTTCCAGCACACTGGCGCCGGCGAGCTGCGTGCCCCACAGCAACACTATCGCCGCAAAGCCCATGCTCGACGCGCCCGCGAGATTTTCCAGTGCGTCCATCTTGCTTGCGGCGACGATTAACGCGGCACACAGGGCGATAACCAGAGGCGCGGCAATCAGGCGATGCAGCGACAGTTCCAGCCACAGATTGCGCCGCAGTTCGGGATTCAGGCGCTTCATATCGGGCCTGCGGAGGGCTGTACTGAGGGCTGTACGGAGGGCTGCACTGAGGGCTGCACGGTGCGCAGATACGATAGCTGCAGATTTTCATGCTCCTCGGCGAATGCGGATACCGGCACGCCGGCGTTCACCAGCGCGCGTAACGCGGCGGATTGTTCTTCTGCGCCACCGTGAATCCGCAGCAGCGCGCCGAGCGCATCGCATTCGATCACCTGCACGCCCGGCAGTGCCGTGAGCGCCTCGCGCAGGCCGGCGTGCGCGCGCGCGAGCCGCAGGCGCAGGTGTTGCCCGCCCGCTGCGGTGTGCGCGCCTGCGAGCGGGCGGTGTTCAATCATTTTCCCTTCGCGCAGCACCAGCATGTGTGTGGAATACTCGTCGAGCTCGGCGAGGATGTGTGACGACACCACCAGCGTCATGCCTTCATTTTTAAGCCGCGTGAACAGCACGGCGAGTGTATGCCGTGCTTCGGGGTCCAGGCCCGATGCCGGTTCGTCCAGTAACAACACTTCGGGCCCATGCACGATGGCCTGACCGATGGCCACGCGCTGACGCAAGCCGCGCGACAGCGTCTCGCAGCGTTGCTCCAGTCGATCGTCGAGGCCGAGCCGGGTAGCGGTTTCGGTCACGGTGGCGGCAAGGTTTTCCCCGGCCACCCCGTTGGCGCTGGCGGCGTGTGTGAGACTTTGCCGCACCGTCAGCGCATCGTACAGCCCAAAGAAGTCGGAGAGATAGCCGATGCGCGCGTGCGCCAGGCGCGGTTCTTCGAGCACGTCTATGTCAGCGACGGAAATACTGCCGGACAAGGGGCGGTCCAGTCCCGCAACACAGCGCAGCAGCGTGGTTTTACCCGCGCCATTAGGACCGGCAAGCGCGGTGACACTGCCGCGCGTGATCTCGAATGACATGTCGTCGAGCGCGCGCGTGCCGGGGTAGATGTAAGTGACGTTGGAGACGGCGATGGCGGTGTTGGAAGCCTTCATGGTTTGCAAAGTCTAATCCCACTCCGGCGCACGCCCGAACGGATTGGCGATGCGCCCATCCGCACGCGCCAGCGCATGAATGCGTTTCATTTCGTCATCACTCAGCGTGAAATCAAAAATATTCAGGTTCTCCGCCTGCCGCCCCGGATTGGACGAACGCGGTATCGGGATCACATTGGGCTGTTGCAAATGCCAGCGCAGCACGATCTGGGCGACGGTTTTGCCTTTGGTGCGCGCTATTTCTGCCACCACCGGATCGCTGATCAGGCGTCCGCGTCCCAGCGGGCAATAGGCGGTCATTGCCAGTCCCAGCCGCCGCACGGCCGCGAGCAAGCGGCTTTGATCAAGATACGGGTGATACTCCACCTGCACATTGACGATCGGCTCCGGACACAGGCGCAGCGCCTCTTCAATCATCGCGATATTGAAATTGGCAACGCCGACGTGCCGGGTTTTGCCGTCGCGTTTGGCTTTCGCCAATGCGCTCATGGTTTCGGCAAGCGGCACTTTTTCGGGGCTGGGCCAATGCACCATCAACAGGTCTACATAATCGAGGTTGAGATTATTCAGGCTCTCATCAACCATGCGCGCGAAATCATCCGCCCGCAAATACTCATGTGACACTTTGGTGGTGAGAAAAATTTCATCGCGCGGCACGCCGCTGGCGCGGATGCCCTCGCCCACGCCTTTTTCGGTGTGGTATTTCCACGCGGTGTCGATGTGGCGATAGCCGAGCTTCAGTGCGTTGGCGACGAGTTCGCTATACGCTTCGATGCTCGTCGTGTCGCCGATGCGCGACGTACCGAAGCCGAGTTTGGGGATGCTGACGCCGTGGGTGCTGAGTGTGGGGATGTTCATAAAAGTTATTTAAAATCACACGTTACTTCGAGTTGCCGACTGTCAGATTAAACCCCGCCTGCCACGCGCCGTCGATCGGCAGCGCGGCGCCGTTGATATGCGCGCCGGGACCGCTGCACAAAAACACGCCGAATGCGGCGATGTCGGAAGGCATGATCGGCCGCTGACTCGGTTGGCGCACGCTCATTAACGCATGCAATGCTTTTTCGCGGCTGTCGCCGGTGGCAGCCATCTGGCGCGCGATTTGTCCTTCGGCGTGCGGTGTCAGCACCCAGCCCGGCATCAGCGCGTTGATGGTGACGCCGCTGTCCGCGCATTCGAGCGCCACGCCCCGCGTCATGCCGATGAGGGCGTGTTTGGCGGTGACGTAATCGACGCGGTTGGGCACCGCCATGCGGCCATGTATCGATGACATATTGATGATGCGTCCCCAGCCGCGCTGCTTCATGCCGCGCATCGTCAGGCGGATGGTGTGAAACGCCGCCGACAGATCCACTGCGAGCGCGCGGTCCCATTCAGCCACAGGAAAATCTTCGACCTTATGGTAGTGCCGCACCACCGCATTGTTGACCAGAATGTCCACCGGGCCGAGCTGTTTTTCGGTTTCGCGCACCATCGCCTCGATGTCAGCGGGCACGCCGACATCCGCGCCGTGATAAGCAACCTTGACGCCGTGCTCCAGTGCGATGGATGCGCGCAGCTTTTCAATCGTGGCGGCGTCGCCCATGCCATTCATCATCACATTGCAGCCCTCGGCCGCGAACGCGCGCGCGAAGGCTTCGCCGATGCCGCCGGTGGAGCCGGTGACCAGCGCGGTTTTTCCTTTCAGTGTGGCAGGCATTGCTACTCCGGTGATCATTAAATTTTCTACGAGTATACTCGTTGCAATGATTCCGGTTTCCTGAGGAGGATGTAATGAAAAATATTCTAAGAACAGGGTTTTGTGTTTTGTGCGCAGGCGCGATGCCCGCACTCGCGCAAGACGCTTTCCCGAATCGCCCGATACGCTGGATCGTGCCCGCGCCACCGGGTGGCGGCACCGACGCAGTATCGCGCATCGTCGCACCGAAGCTGGTGGAAATGTGGAAACAGCAAGTCATTATCGACAATCGCGGCGGCGTGCAGGGCAGCATCGCCACCGCGCTGGCGGCAAAATCCGCGCCCGACGGTTACACCATTTTGTTTGGGTTCTCGGGTCCGCTCGCGGTCAATCCGCATATTTTCAGCGAGGTCGGTTACAACGCCCTGCGCGATTTTTCCGGCATCACGCGCCTCACGCAGCAGCCGATGATCATGACCGCGCATCCGTCGCTGCCGGCGAATACGCTGAAAGAAGTTGCCGCGTACGCGAAACAAAATCCAGGCAAGGTGACGTTCGCATCGAGCGCCTCGTTGCAGCATCTGGCGGGCGAGTTGTTCAAACTTTCGGCAGGCGTGAACATGACGCACATCCCCTATAAGGGCGCGGGGCCGGCGGTGCTGGACCTGCTGGGCGGCAACGTCAACACCATGATCTCCAATCCGACATCGGTGGTGCCCCATATCAAAACCGGCAAGCTGCGCGCCATCGGCATCATCGGCGCAACACGCATTGAAGCGCTGCGTGCAGTGCCCACCGCAGCCGAAGCGGGCTTCCTGGAATTCGCCAACGTGATCGAGTGGTACGGCATGGTGGCGCCCGCCGCCACGCCGCGCCCGATCATCAACGCGCTGAACAGCGCCATCGTGCGCGCGCTGCAAATGCCCGACGTGCAAAGCCGCATACAGGCGCTGGGCATGACGCCATCCCCCTCCGCGCCGACGGAGTTCGACAAGCAGATACGCGCGGATTATGCGTTATGGGGCAAGGTGGTGAAGCAGGCGGGGGTGAAGGCGGAGTAGTTTTTGACGCTGTGAAGGGGGAAGAGTGAAGGGTGAAACGAGATCCCTTTGGGCGCGCCGCAGGTTGCAGGTTATTTCCTGTAATCAAAGGTCCGGCACAACCAGGAACAAATCCGTATCGCCGGGGTCAACGTCTCGCAGGGTTAATGCCGCATGCGCCTGGCCGCGATGGTTGATGATTGAAAAAGTGCATTAGCAGGCCGCGCTTGCCCTTGCGCAGATTCTTTTTTGCCCCGCCACTGTACCACTCGAGATCCTCAGCCAGCCATGCGTCATCGATGCGGTTGGCGAACGCCTCGATTCGCGCATCCGCTGTGACGCGTTCGTTTCTTAACGCGTCAAAATCGTGAATCAGCGTTGGGCTCTGCGGATTGGGCAGGGTGTTGGGCGGCCAGCCGTCAAAGCGCGACATCCATTGCCGGTCGCCCCACAGCAGATGGCATAGCGTGCCATGCAGCGATTTCCAGAAGAGCCCGACATCCGCGCGGCGCTGTTCGTCACTCAGACGCGCCGCGCCGGCATAGATGCGGCGATTCATTTCGCTGTTGTAGTGCGCCATGGTGCGCACATAGGCGGAAGTGATCATGAGGGTTCCTCGAGTAAAATTGCCAGAGACCACGCCTCGCGCCAGCAAGCGTAGCCCGGAAGAAGCATAGCGTATTCCGGGGTCTCGTCACTCACCAAATTCTTCGTCCAGCGTGGCGCACGTCCAGTCCGCGCAGAAGCAATCGCATAGCGCAGATATACAACCAATGATATACTCTATCATTAATGTATATCTAAACGAGGTACGCCATGCAGGTTTCCAAATGGGGCAATAGCCTTGCCGTGCGGCTGCCCGCAGTTGTTGTCGACGCGTTGGCGCTCAAGGAAGGCGATCAGATCGAGCTACAGGTCGCGGGTAAGCGGACGCTTCAAGTAGCGAAAGCCCCTGACACGCGTGAACTGCTGGCGCGGCTGCGGAAGTTTCGTGGCCGCCTGCCCGCTACCTTCAAGTTCGACCGGCTCGAAGCGCATGAGCGTTCCTGATGCGCCGGCGTCGTTCTTCGACACCAGCGTGCTGTTTTATCTGCTGTCGGATGAAGCAACCAAGGCGGACCGTGTTGAACAGCTGCTCGCGAAACGGGGCGTGATCAGCGTGCAGGTGTTGAATGAATTTGCGGCGGTTGCGATGCGCAAGCTGCGTCTGCCGCTGGGCGATGTAAGAGAAATTCTCGACACGGTGCGGGCTGTTTGCAGCGTGGAGCCGGTCACGGTAGCAACGCATGATCGCGGGCTGGAGGTATGTGAGCGTTACAAGTTTTCCCTGTACGACTCGCTGATTGTTGCGTCAGCGTTAATCGCGGGCGCCAAGGTGCTGTATTCGGAGGATATGCAGCACGGGCAGGTTATTGACAAGCAATTGCGCGTGGTTAATCCGTTTCTTCGCTAGTCGGATCTACGGGAATCTACAGCGGCAGCTTCGCTTCCAATCCTGTCTCTTTTGCAATTCGCCGCAAATCAGCAATGGTGTCATCCGGCAACTGCAATCCGTCATGCCGGTTGCGCACGTCGTTGTTCGCCTCCATCTCGCCGGGGTAGAACACTTCATCAACGCCTTTGGCGAGCGGCACGGATTTGATTTCGCTCAGGAATTCATCCATGCGCGCGTGAAACTGCGCGAGCGGTTGAAACGCCTCGATGTTCATTGCCACCATCAGATGCCCGCAGTTGCTTTTCTCGGCGGTTTTGTAGGGGCTGTGCACGTTCGATAAAAAGCCGCTGCCGGTCAACACGCCGGAGAGCATGTCGACCATCGTCGCAATCGCGTAGCCCTTGTGTTCGGCCATCGGCAGGATGATGCCGTCGATGGCCTCCTGCGGATCGGTGGTGGGCGCACCCTCGCTGTTGATGGCCCAGCCCAGCGGTATCGGCAGCTGCTTGTTGCGCGCGAGATAAATTTTTCCGCGTGCGACACCGGTGGCAGCCATGTCCACCAGCAGCGGCGGGCGTTTGCCTGCGGGCGCGGCCACTGACCAGGGATTGGTGCCGATGATTTTCTTGCGCCCGCCCCACGGCGCCATCGCCGGGCCGCCGTTGCTGGTGAGCAGCATCACGCAGCCGTCAAGTGCGCCGAGGCGGGTGTAATACATGCAGGTGCCGAAGTGGTTCGACATGCGCACGCCGACCACCGCGATGCCGTGCAGCCTGGCGCGTTTCACCGCTTCCTTGCGCGCGAGTTCGGTCAGCACATGCCCCACACCGTCGTGGCCGTCGATCACCGCCACCGCACCGGCATCCACTACAAATTCCGGCGTCGTTACCGGCTTCATCACACCGTTGCGTATGCGGTCGAGATACCAGCCGAGGCGCAGCACACCGTGCGACTGGTGGCCCCACAGGTCGGCCTGCACCAGTGTGTCGGCGATGAGATGTGCGTCGGGCTCCGGCACGCCGGCGCCGGCGTAGACCGCAGTGGCGAAATCGATCAGAGCGGTAGCGTTAATGCGGGCGGTCATATTTTGTTTAATGGCTCTAATTTGAACATTGATCGCTCAGCCAACCAAATCAGCTACCGTTTTCGCAAACGCCTGCGTGCCCAATTTGCCGCCGATATCCGGCGTGCGTGTCTCCGGTTTTTGCAGCGCGGCGTTGATGGCGGTATCGATGGCCTTGGCGGCAGCGTCAAACTCAGATCGTTTGTGACGGATGCTCAACCAGTCGAGCAGCATCGCCGCCGACAAAATCAGCGAGGTGGGATTGGCGATGTCTTTTCCCGCTATGTCCGGCGCGGAGCCATGCTGGGCCTGCGCGCAGCAGGCATCGTCGCCCGCCATGGTGGAGGCGGCCAGACCAAGTCCGCCGGAAATTTCGGAGGCTTCGTCAGAGAGAATGTCGCCGAACATATTGCCGGTGACGATGCAGTCGAATCTGTCGGGGTGGCGCACCAGCAATGCGGCCATGGCATCGACGATTTTTTCGTCGAGTTCCACGTCGGGATACTCCTTGGCGACTTTGCGCACTTCGCGCAAAAACAGGTTGTCGGACATATGAAACACATTGGCCTTGTGCACCGCGGTGACTTTTTTGCGGCGCTTGCGCGCCCAGTCAAAGGCGACGCGGGTTATGCGTTCGCACTGGCGCGCGGTAACTTTCCGCACGGCGATGGCCATGTCTTCGGTGGGCATGAATTCGCCGCGCCCCATGAACATATTGCGGTCGCTGTAAAAACCCTCGGTGCATTCGCGAAAAATCACCAGATCAATCGGCTTGCCGGTCAGCCCCACCCCCATGCGAGAGATGGCGGGGCGGATATTGGCGAACAAATCGAGCTTGGTGCGAAACTCACCGGATGGATTGATGCCGCCTTTTTCACGCGACGGATAGATCAGATGATCCACCGGACCCAGAATAATACCGGGCGCCTTGCGCGCGGCTTCCATCACCTCATCCGGCAAGGTGGAGCCGACTTTTTTGAGCGTGACGAGGCCCATGTCACGTTGATCCCATTCCAGACCGAGTTTGAATCTGGCGTTGACGCGGTCGAGCACCGTCAGCGTGGCTTGCGTGATTTCGGGGCCGATGCCGTCACCGGGGAGTACGAGAATCTTCATAAGGTTTCCTTGTTAGAATTCGCCCCGACACGATATCATGCTGCTGGGCTGCATAGCCGACGATTTCACCGGCGCCACCGACCTCGCCAATAATCTGGTGCGCGGCGGCATGCGCACCGTGCAGACCGTGGGTGTGCCCGGTGCATTGCTGAAGGACGAAGTTGATGCAGCCGTGGTGGCGCTAAAGTCGCGCACTATCCCGGCGGCTGACGCAGTGGCGCAGTCGCTGGCTGCATTGAAGTGGCTGCAACAGCACGGCTGCAGGCAGATTTATTTCAAGTATTGCTCGACGTTTGATTCCACGCCGGCGGGCAATATCGGTCCCGTCACCGAGGCATTGATGCAAGCACTGGCTTGCGATTTCACCATTGCGTGCCCGGCGTTTCCGCAAGCGGGGCGCACGGTGTTCAAGGGGCATTTGTTCGTAGGCGATGTGCCGCTGCATGAATCGGGCATGCGCGATCATCCGCTGACACCGATGACCGATGCCAATCTGGTGCGTGTATTGCAGGCGCAGATGAAGAGCAGGGTCGGGTTGATTGGTTACCAGGATGTCGCGTGTGGGCCAGACGCGATCCGTGCGCGTGTGGCTGCGCTCAAATCTGCTGGTGTCAAAGTGGCGATCGTCGATGCGTTGAGCAATGATGATTTGATGCGGCTGGGGCAGGCGCTAAGTGACATGCCATTGGTCACCGCCGGGTCGGGTGTGGCCATCGGCTTGCCGCAGAATTTTGCAGTGAGCGGTGCAACCGCAACGACGCTACCGCGCGCCAGTGGCCATCGCGCGATAATCTCGGGCAGTTGTTCGATGGCGACGAATGCGCAGGTCGCGCATTTCATCAATACCGGCGCCGCAGCGCGCGCACTTGACCCTGTGAAGCTGGCGTCAGGTGAGCAGGAAATCGCACGCGCACTGGAGTGGGCGAAATCTTTGCTGACGGCAGGCCCGGTGCTCTTGTATTCGACTGCAATGCCGGCAGCAGTGCAGGCGATACAATCGCGTCTGGGCGCAAGCACCGCGGGCCAACTGATAGAACAGGCGCTCGCGAAAATTGCGTGCGGGCTGGTCGATGCCGGTGTCGATCAACTGGTGGTTGCCGGTGGTGAAACGTCGGGCGCGGTGGTGCACGCGCTGGGCATCGAAGCTTTGCGCATCGGTCCGCAGATTGATCCCGGTGTGCCGTGGACCATGAGTGTGGGACCCAAACCCATTGCGCTGGCGCTGAAATCCGGCAACTTCGGCGGCGATGATTTTTTTGTGAAAGCTTTTCGGGTGCTGCAATGAGTGAAAATCAATTACGTGAACCTCAGTTGCGTGAACAAATGGCTGAGTTGGGTCTATCGCTGTACCAGCGCGGTCTGGCGCACGGCAGTGCCGGAAACATCAGTGTGAAATTGCCCGACGGCTATTTGCTGACACCGACAAATTCTTGTCTGGGCCGGCTGGACCCGGCGCGCATCTCGCGGCTGGATGGCAACGGCAAACTGATAAGCGGCGATGCGCCGTCGAAAGAAGCCTTTCTGCATCTCGGCATGTATCACGAACGTCCCGCCAGCACAGCTGTGGTGCATCTGCATTGCCTGCATGCGGTGGCGGTGTCGTGTCTCGAGGGCCTCAATCCTGAGGATGTGTTCCCGCCGATCACCGCGTATGCGGTGATGCAGGTGGGCAAACTCGCGCTGGCGCCGTACTACGCGCCGGGTGACATGGCACTGGCCGATGCAGTGCGTAAACTCGCCGCTAAGCATCATGCAGTGCTGCTGGCGAATCACGGTCCGGTGGTCGCGGGCACATCGCTGACAGCGGCGGTATACGCCATCGAGGAACTGGAGCAAACCGCGCGCCTGATGCTGTTGCTGCAGGGGCATCCCACGCGCATGCTCACGCCTGAACAGGTAGCAGATCTGAATCGCAGATTCCCAACCTGAGTAAAGAATTTCGCTGGTCAGCCGGGCTGGAATCCGTGCCGTTCATCCTGCTTTCCCGGTAAACTGGTTGCACTATGTTGCTCGACACGCATCACGCCAAGATCGCCACGCCGTTCGCGGTGCTTGGCATACGCACGGTGGGAGAGTTGCTGACCGACATCGAATACCTGCCGCGCGGCGTGGCTACGCTTGCACCGCTGAACAAACTCGCTGAGCGCGTGTGCCGCCAGATTGAGCGCTACATCGACGATCCGTACTATCGGTTCAGCCTGCCGTTTGAGTATCGCGGGAGCGCTTTTCAGTGCCGGGTATGGCGCGAGATATCTGGAATTTCGGCAGGAAAAACAAATACTTACAAAGATATCGCACTGCGCATACACAACGCGCCGCGCGCGGTGGGCGGCGCCTGCGGCAAAAACCGTCTGCCGCTGTTGATACCCTGCCACCGAGTGCTGGCGTCGAACGGCATCGGTGGTTTCATGCACGCGCGCGGCGGCGAGCCGATCACCATCAAGCGCTGGCTGTTGAGACATGAAGGCGTAAGGGCGTGAAGAGTGAAGGGTGAAGAGTGAAGAGGTACCCCACTCGTGGGGTTGACGTGCCCCCTTCACTCTTCACTCTTCCCCCTTCACGCAGTTAATATGGACACCCAACTCATCGACGAATTCTGCGACGCGCTGTGGCTGGAGGACGGCCTTTCGCGCAACACGCTCGACGCCTATCGCCGTGACCTGGTGCAGTTCGCGCACTGGCTCGATAAGCAGCGGAGCAGGGAATTGTTGGCGGCCGATCATGGCGACGTGCAAAGCTATCTCGCTCATCAGTTCCGCAAAAAAACGCGCGCATCGAGCGCCGCGCGCTTGTTATCGAGTCTGAAGCGGATGTACCGCTGGCTGCAGCGGCAGAATCGCATCAAGACCGACCCCACGCTCAACGTCGACACGCCCAAACTGCCGCGCACGCTGCCGAAAAGCCTGACCGAGGCCGATGTGGAAAGCCTGCTCGCCGCTCCCGCTGTCGAAACCCCGCGCGGTGAACGCGACAAGGCGATGCTCGAGACCTTGTATGCGAGCGGCCTGCGTGTCTCCGAGCTGGTGACGTTGAGGCTGCCGCAGGTCAGTCAGGACATGGGCGTGGTGCGCGTGCTGGGCAAAGGCTCGAAAGAGCGGCTGGTGCCGCTGGGCGAGGAGGCGTTGGCGCGGGTAAAACGATATGTAGCCGTGGGGCGCCCGGCGTTGCTGGCGGGCAAAGCGAGCGAAGATCTTTTCGTAACCGCGCGTGGCAGCGCAATGACGCGACAATCCTTTTGGCAAATCATCAAACGTTATGCCGCGCAGGCGGGCCTGCGCGCCAGCATTTCGCCGCATGTGTTGCGCCACGCGTTTGCGACGCATTTGCTGAACCACGGCGCGGATTTACGCGTGGTGCAATTGCTGCTGGGGCATTCGGATATTTCAACCACGCAGATCTACACGCATGTGGCGCGCGAGCGCTTGAAGCAGTTGCATGCGATGCATCATCCGCGGGGGTGAGGGCGTGAAGGGTGAAGAGTGAAGAGTGAAGAGTAAAGGGGGTACGTCAACCCCAAGCATCGCAGTCATCGGCCATTAATTTTCCAGTTTGATATTGGCGGCCTTGACTACCTTCTGCCATTTCGCGATGTCGCGCTTGAGCACTTCGCGAAAGCGCTCCGGCGAGCCGCCCACGGGCTCCATGCCATCAATCGCCAGGCGTTCTTTCACGTCGGGCAGTTGCAGAGCACGGTTGATCTCACTGTTCCAGCGCGCGACGATGTCCCTGGGCAGCCCCTTCGGGCCCAGGAAAGCATACCAAAGCGCGGCTTCATAACCGGGGACAGTTTCAGCCACGGTCGGGATATCGGGTAAGGCGCTGGAGCGCTTGGCGGTAGTCATCGCGATGACACGCACGCGGTTTGATTTAACCTGCGGAAGCACGCCTGACAGGTTGCCGAAGATGACCTGAATCTGCCCGCCGAGAAGATCGTTCAGTGCGAGGATCATGCCCTTGTACGGCACGTGCGTCAGCTTGCTGCCGGTCATCTGGTTGAAAAGTTCGGTGGCGAGGTGGGTGGTGCCGCCGATACCGCTGGAACCATAGTTAAGCTTGCCGGGATTCGCCTTGTCATACGCAATCAATTCCTTGATGCTGGTGACGGGCGTCGACGGCTGCAGCGCTACCACGAATCCGCTCTCGCAGATCAATGTGATCGGCGTCACGTCGTTCATCGGGTCGTAGGACAGCTTGTGGAGCGCCGCAGTGGTGGCGTAGCCGGACGCCGTCAGAATCATGGTGTAGCCGTCCGGGTTCGCCTTCACCAGGGTTTCGTACGCGATCGTGCCGCCGCCGCCGGGGCGGTTATCCACCAATACCGATTGCTTGAAGGTCTCGACGGCTTTCGGCCCGAACGTGCGCGCCAGAATGTCGCCCTGACCGCCGGGTGCGAACGACACGATTAAGCGGATGGGCTTGGTCGGGTAATTGGGTTGGGCGTGTGCGCCGTCTGCAAGCAGCAAACCAAGCATCGCCGTCAGCAATCGGTAAGTTCGCATGGTAGGGTCTCCGGTCGGGAATTAATTTTTCGGCTTTATGTTGGCTGCTTTCCATCCACCTTCTGTCTGTCAGTGAGTACACGCAGGTCACGGATTCCGATCAGCGTGAAAGCTGACACTTTGAGGGCATTTCATTCGGTCTTGATGTTCGCCGTCCGAACTACCTTTCCCCACTTTTCGGTTTCGCTCCTTACGAATGCACCGAATTCCGCCGGTGTGTTGGCCCTCGTTTGGATGCTGAGTGAAGCGAATCGCTCCATAACGCCGGCGGAGCGGATGGCAGCATTTAGACCCGCATTGAGGCGATCGATGATGGGCTGCGGTGTGCCGGCCGGCACAAAATCACCGTTCCATTCGTAGGCCTCGTATCCCGGCAACGTGTCCGACATCGCGGGAAGGTCCGGGAACGCAGCGAGACGTCCGCGCGCCGTGTGCGCAAGGGCGCGAAAGGTTCCCGCCTTGATGTAAGGGGTGGAAGACGCAGTATTGAGGAATGCGAACTTGATGTGGCCGCCGGCGAGATCGATCAGCACCGGAGCGCCTCCTTTGTAGGGAACGTGATTGAGGCGGATCCCTGCACTGATCTTGAACAATTCGAGCGCCATATGCTGCACGCCGCCATTACCCGAGGAAGCCCAGTTGAGGCCTTCGGGCGTCGCCTTTGCCATCGCCACCACGTCGGCTACCGTGTTCGCTTTGATCGAGGGATGAACGATGAGAACATTCGGAACCGTGCCGGCAAGAAAGACCGGCATGAAGTCTCGCGCCGAGTTGTAAGGCAAGTTGGGAAACAGCGCAGGATTGACCGAGAACGCGGTTGCGTCGTGCAGAATCACATAGCCGTCGTTCGTCGCCTTCGCCACAATGCCAGCCCCGATCGTCCCTGACCCGCCGCCGCGATTGTCGATGACGAACTGCCGGCCAAAGTCCTCGCTGAGTTTGGCAAACAGAATCCGTGAAATCGTATCAGCGCCGCCGCCGGCTGCGTAAGGAACCACTACGCGCACCTGTTTGGTCGGGTAGTTCTGCTGGGCATGCACGCTACTCGTCGCCAGCAGCAGTCCAAGCATCGCGGTCATCAGACAGTAAACTCGCATGCATGTTTTCCTTAGGGGCATTAATTTTCCGGTTTGAAGTTGGCGGCTTTTCATTCACCTTCGTTCAGTCGCTACACGTACGGCGCAATGCTTCGCTTCAAGTGTTCCCTTGTCCCATTGCGCCGACAGACTATACACGCAAATGCGAGTCATTTTCCTGAACTGCTCGACCAACCTCGGCGACATATCATGTGGCGCAATGGGGTTGCGCCCTACGGTGTGCTAATTTTCTGGTTTGATGTTGGCGAGTTTCACCTCCTCACTCTTCACCCTTCCTCCTTCGCGAACTATTCACCCTTCACGCCCCGCTCAATAGTCACTCCCAATTGCTTCACATTCTTGAGCGCTGCCAGCTTGGTAACGCTCACTTTCACCCACGGCGCCTTGAACTCGCCGGTGATGAGCTGTGCGATATGCTCGGCAAGTTTTTCGAGGAGCTGAATTTTATTGTCGCGCAGGCTGTCTTCGATACGCTGCACCACTTTGGCGTAGTCGATAGTGTCGTCTATGGTGTCCGATTGCGAGGCGTGAGTGCCGGGAATGCCGATCTCAAGATCGAGCTGCACCAATTGCGGCACGATTCTTTCCCACGCGTACATGCCGACGGTGATTTTCACGCGGAAATCGCGAATGAAGATGATGTCCATGCGTCGCTTCAGATAAAATGTTCGCTGATTCTATTTGAAAACAGATGAACACTGTAATTCTTGCGGTAGCGGCCTATCTTGTCGGCTCGGTGTCGTTCGCGGTGATCATGAGCCACGTGTTCCGGCTGCCTGATCCGCGCACCTATGGCTCCGGCAATCCCGGGGCGACCAACGTACTGCGTTCGGGCAATAAGGCCGCCGCCGTTCTTACGCTGCTGGGCGACGGGTTCAAGGGCTGGCTGCCGGTGTGGCTGGCGCAGTATTTCGCGCCGGCTGACGCCGCGCCGCTGGCCATGGCGGTCGCGGGCGCGTTGGCGGTGATCGGCCACATGTACCCGGTGTTTCACCGTTTCCAGGGCGGCAAAGGCGTGGCGACGGCGCTCGGTGCGTTATTCGGCTTTAGCGTTTATCTGGGGCTGGGCGCGATTTCGACGTGGCTCATTATTGTGATTTTTTTTCGCATGTCGTCGCTTGCGTCGATCATCGCAGCGCTGTTCGCGCCGTTTGCGACCTGGATGTTATTCGGCTGGGCGCACCCGTTTTTTGCGAGTGCGCTGCTGGTGGCGGTGTTGTTGGTTTACCGTCACCGCCAGAATATCAGGAATATTCTGGCGGGCACGGAGAGCAAGCTGGGCCAGAAACCAAAACCTAGCGCTTGAGCTCCACAATATCCAGGCCGCAATAGCGGTCGGCGACGTAAATTAACTTGCGTTCATCGACATCGATGTCGTTGGTTTGCGGGCATGTGGTGCCGCCGCACGGCTGCGGAATGTACCAGCCGACTTCCTCGGGCGCGGAGGGGTCCGCCACATCGACGATGCGCAGGCCACCCGCGAACCATGCGCAGTAGGCGAGCGTGTCGCCGCCTTTCCAGTTTTCCTGAAACTGATGCGCGCCGAAGCGGCCGGGCGCGGTGCGGCTCCACGGCGATTCGAGCTCGCTTACTTCAAAAATCGCCAGCGGTTTGATGTCGGCCGGATCGGTGATGTCAAAGGTCCACAGTGCAGCGTGCGGACGGCCGCGGCGCTTGGCCATTTCCTCGGCGCTGTGCGCGTGATCTTCTTCGTCGATGGCAATGGCGATGTCGCGGCCGTTGATTTTCCGGGTGAGCGCCATGAAAGTGTGCGACGGTTCCGGAAACGGCGGATGGTAGTTATAAGAGCCGAGCGTGGTGGGCTTGCGGATATCGGTGACATCAACGATATGCACACCGCCATGCCAGCAGCCGGCGTAGACCCGGTTACCCACGCGCACCGTGTGATGCAGCCGATGCGCACGTCCCGTCCACGTGGGTTTTTCGCCGCCGCCGGTGTGCTGCCCCGGCATCCACCAGCGCGACACTTCTTCGGGTTTGGCGGGGTTTTTCAGATCGTAGATGACGAGGATGTTGCCGATGTAGCCCGGCATCTCGGTGGAGATGTAGGCATAATTCTCGTCCATGTCAAAGCGATGCACGCCGCGCCCGTGTGTTTTGTGATGCGTAATGAGTTTGGGCTTTGATTTATTGGATATGTCCCACACCTTGAAGCCGCCTTCGTTGTAGGGCGTTTTCTCCAGCGCCGCCACCGCCGGAATATCCGCGGTGCTCACACCCAGCCTCGCCGCGAGTTCCGCGTCCGTGGCATTGCGCCCCAACTCCGCTTTCATCAGTACGCGCAGTTTGGGCAAGCCGTCGGCCTTGCGGCCGAGCCCCGTCATGTTCTGCTCCATGTTGGTGATCATGATATCGCCGGCCACGCGCGCTTTGTGGCAATGCGAAACCTTATCGCCCACCGGCATCTGGCATAACACACGTGGATTCTTCGGATCGGAAACATCGAGAATGCTGGTGCCGAGCTGTTCCTTGTTGGTGATGTGGCCGATGTAGGCGTAGTTGCCCTGCACGGTGACCTGGCCTGCGCCTTGCAGATCAAGATGGCCGAGGCGGGTGACGTTGTGGGTGAGTTTGGCGGGCGCTTGATCCATGGTTTTCTCTGGTGGCTGAGGGTGAGTGAGAGTAATCATTTTACTCCAGCGCGAATGCAGTAAAGTACGCCTCACGATGTTGCGCCTTACCCAAGTCAAACTTGCGCTGGATCATAACGAAGCCGAATTGCGCGCCGCGATCATCGCGCGTTTAGACATAGCGGAAATCGCGCTGCTGCGTTTCGACGTCTACCGGCGCGCAGTGGACGCACGCAAACGCTCCGCCGTACATTTGATCTACACGCTCGATGTGGCGTTGGAGAACGAAGCAGAAGTATTAAAAAACAATAATCAAAACAAATACTTATCGAAGTCTCCGGATACCAGCTATACCTTCGTTGCGCGAGCCCCGCACAAGCATTTGATGCGGCCGCTGATTATCGGCAGCGGCCCCTGCGGCTTGTTCGCGGGTTTGCTGCTGGCGCAAATGGGATTTCGCCCGATCATTCTGGAGCGCGGAAAAATGGTGCGCGAGCGCACGCAGGACACCTGGGGCCTGTGGCGCAAATCGTTGCTGAACCCGGAGTCGAATGTGCAGTTCGGCGAAGGCGGCGCGGGCACGTTTTCCGACGGCAAGCTCTACAGTCAAATCAAGGATCCGCGTTTTCTCGCACGCAAAGTGCTGATCGAGTTTGTCAAAGCGGGCGCGCCGGAAGAAATTATGTACGTGAGCAAGCCGCACATCGGCACCTTCCGGCTGGTGGGCGTGGTGGAAGCGATGCGCGCAACCATCGAGTCGCTCGGCGGCGAGTTTCGCTTTCGGAGCAAGGTCGCCGATATCGACATCGACAATGGGCAGGTTCGCGGCGTGGTGCTGGCGAGCGGCGAAACCATCGCTACTGATCATCTAGTGCTGGCGGTGGGTCATAGTGCGCGCGATACGTTTCACATGCTGCGTGAACGTGGTGTCTACCTTGAGGCGAAACCGTTCTCGATAGGATTTCGCATCGAACATCCGCAATCGCTGATTGACCGCGCGCGCTACGGCAACTACGCGGGCCACAAGTTGCTCGGCGCCGCCGATTACAAGCTGGTGCATCACGCGAGCAATGGCCGCTCGGTCTACAGCTTCTGCATGTGCCCCGGCGGCACGGTGGTGGCTGCGACATCCGAGACGGGGTGCGTGGTCACCAACGGCATGAGCCAGTATTCGCGCAACGAGCGCAACGCCAACGCCGGCATTGTGGTCGGCATTACGCCCGCGGATTATCCCGGCAACGTGCTGGCAGGCATCGACTTTCAACGTCACTGGGAATCGCGTGCATTCGAGGCCGGCGGCAGTAACTACTGCGCACCGGCGCAGTGTGTCGGCGATTTTCTGGCGGGGCGTGCCTCGACTGTGTTGGGCGCGGTGGCACCTTCGTATACGCCAGGTGTGCATCTGACGGATTTGAGCACCTGCATACCCGACTATGCGGTTGAGGCGATACGCGAGGCGCTGCCTGCATTCGATAAACAGATCAGAGGCTTTGCCATGGCCGACGCGCTGCTTACCGGCGTGGAGACGCGCACCTCGTCGCCGATTCGTATCAAGCGTAATGCTGTCTATGAGAGTATGAACACGCGCGGTCTCTATCCAGCGGGGGAGGGTGCCGGTTACGCGGGCGGCATTTTGTCGGCTGCGGTGGATGGGATTGAAGTGGCGGAAGCGGTGGCTTTGAGTATGGTCAAGCGGAGCTAACGCGTAGAATCGAAAACGTCGCTACCTCACCACTGTCGTTCCCGCGCAGGCGGGAACCCATGCGGTGTCTCAAGTGGCACTGTGTTATGGGTTCCCGCCTGCGCGGGAACGACAAGGTGGGGTTAATCTGTGTGTATCTGTGTTCATCTGTGGCAAAAAAGTTTTTGACTTTACGTAAATGGAAAAAATCCGCGTCTCCAAACTGATGTCCGAGCAGGGTCTGTGCTCGCGTCGCGAAGCCGACAGCTACATCGAGCGCGGCTGGGTGCTGGTCGATGGCGTGCCGGTGACCGAACTCGGCACGCGGGCTTTCCCCAATCAGAAAATCACGCTCGCGCGGCAGGCGCAGTCGCAGCAGGAGGCGAGTGTCACCATCCTGCTTAACAAACCCATAGGCTACGTTTCCAATCTCCCCGAGCTGGGCTATCGTCCCGCGATGGAATTGATCAAGCCGGAAAATCGCTTCAAGGACGACAAACTGCCGTTGCGTTTCAGCGCTACGCACCTGCGCGGATTGGCCCCGGCGGGGCGTCTCGATATAGACTCCGTCGGCTTGATCGTATTTACCCAGGATGGCCGCGTTGCCAAGCAGTTGATCGGGCAGGATTCAAAGATAGAGAAGGAGTACCTGGTGCGCGTCGAGGGCACGTTGTCAGCGGATAACCTCGCGAAACTGAACTTCGGTTTAAGCCTCGACGATAAGCCGCTAAAGCCCGCCAAAGTGAGCTGGCAGAACGAAGATCAGTTGCGCTTTGCACTGCGCGAAGGCAAGAAGCGGCAAATCCGCCGCATGTGCGAACTGGTCGGGTTGAGGGTCACCGGCTTGAAGCGCGTGCGTATCGGCAGTGTGATGCTGGGCAAGCTGCCGGAGGGGCAGTGGCGGTATTTGCGGGCGGATGAGCATTTTGGAAAGGGTTAGACATCATCACCCCCTTCATCCGAGGTGTCGAAAAGATGCTTGAAATACCGCTCCGGTGCGTTGAGAAAGTCGCGTGTCACGCGGTAGTGTTCCGACTCGTGATAGGCAATTTCCTCGATGGCATCGCCGTCAAAACTGAAAAGCACGGCGCCAGGATAGCTCAGGATAATGGGCGAGTGGGTCGCGATGATGAACTGGGCATGGCCGGATTTTTCGAGTTCGTGAATGATGCTGAGGAACGATAACTGCCGTTGCGGCGAGAGCGCGGCTTCGGGTTCGTCGAGGAGGTAGATGCCCTGCTCGAAACGATTCGCGAAGAGTGAAAGGAAGGATTCTCCGTGGGACTGTTGGTGCAGCGATTTGCCGCCGTAGGCCCGCAGATTGGATACCTCGTCCAGGTAGGTCGCAAAATTGTAAAAACTTTCAGCGCGCATAAAGAATCCTTCGCTGGTCTTCGGCGACCACGATAGCCGCAAGGCCTGCGCCAGAGCGGAACGCTCGGTGAAGGTCGTGCGGTAATGATCACGGTTTCCGCCTTCGGGACTGAACTCACAGCATTCCGCAATAGCTTCAAGCAGCGTGGATTTGCCGGCGCCGTTCTCGCCGACGAAAAACGTGACGTTGGTCTTAAACGCCAGATCAATGCCACCGGACAAAGCTCGTACGTTGAACGGATATCGGGACGGATCGAACTTTTCGGGAAGACTCACGACACGGCGCAGGAATGGCGCACGCGTACGTGGCACAACCTGGGGTGTCCGGCGGCTCCGCTTCATGTTGTGATCATAGCGCTGACGCCGACTGCGCTGTGTTTCTCGCGTCAGCGCGCTCGCGGCTGATTAGCGGCACGGCGATCAATGTGGATGGCGGGAGGACGTGCAGTATATGAGTTTGTAGCCTGCAAGGAGCGCAGCGTATTGCAGGGTCAGCGGATGCCCCGTAATCCGCTTCGCTCCTTACGGGCTACGCTTGCTAAGAGATCTTTGCAGGATGAATCACGCTTCCACGGTCGAAGGCATTCCTGTCTTTTCGCAGACGATATCGCGCCACACCAGATAAGTGACATCGCCATCATCCGTCGCGACGGACGTATGCACCATGTCCGGCGGAATATGTAGCAGGCTGCCGGCTGGCACCACGAACTCCTGCCCGTCCATGTTGACCTTCATCGCGCCTTTCAGCACGTAGTTGAAGGTTTCATCGGGATGGTAGTGCGGCTTGGAGCCGGTGCCGACCTTTTTGGTGACCAGGCCGCTGTAAATCCGCTCGCCGGTGAATGACGAGCCTTGTGACGTGGATAACGCACCGAGCGTGGCGGTTTTCTCCATGGTGTGAAAGTTGTAAACGTAATTTCTTGTTGCGGATTGCGGCGTGCCGGCCATTTTTAGCTCCGATAAGTTAAATGCGGGATGGAGGGACTTTACCGCTAAAGGCATACACGGTTCAACTGGCAGGCGGGATCGCATAATATTTATGCAGACGTGGCCATCTGCATTCGGGTGCGATTCAAACTGATGTGGAGTCATCCATGAATGATAGTGTTGGGTAGGGCGGGAGTCATCCCGCCTTACGCGGTTACCACGGAAGGCGGGATGACTCCCGCCCTACGAATTCTGCGAAGTGATTGATTCACATCACTTTGAATCAAACCCTTTGCATCGCCGATTTCTGGTCACGCATGACGCGGTGAGATACGCTCGCGGGTTGATGCAATGTAACGCTTCACTTTTCAGGAAGGCAAATCATGGATTTAGAACTCAAGGGCAGAAAGGCCATCATCTCAGGCGCCAATCGCGGTATCGGGCTAACCATAGCAGAACATTTCGCGGCGGAAGGCATAGACCTTGTATTGCTGGGCCGTAATGAAAAAGGGCTCGCCGATGCCGCTGCGCAGGTGCGCGCAAAGCATGCGGCTATAAGCGTGTTCACTGGGGTGATGGATCTGGAGCAACCGCACACCATCAATCCGGCGGTTGAATCCGCGGTGCGCCAACTGGGCGGCGTGGACATACTCGTCAACTGCGCGGGTGGCGCGTATCGCGGGCGGCTCGAAGAAATTCCTGACGAAATGTGGGAGCGCTATTTCAAGGTGAAGCCACTGGGTCTGCTGCGCATGACGCGGGCGGCCCTGCCGCACCTGAAGCAGTCCAGCCAGGGCCGCGTCATCAACATTTCCGGCACCCGCGGGCGCGAGCCCGAAGCGCACTCGATGATGTCGGGGCCGATCAACTTCGGCACGCTGAGCGTGACCAAGGCGATGGCGAATGAGTTTGGGCCGTTCGGCATCACGGTCAACGCCATCGCACCCGGCTCCACCGCAACGCGGCGCTTTACCGAACTGGTCGAAATTACGGCTCGCGAAAAAGGATTGTCGCTGGAAAAAGCCGAGCAGTTTCTGTTGCAGGAAGTGCCGCTCGGCAAAGTGATACAACCCGAGGATATTGCCGATCTTGCGGTGTTCCTCGCCTCGGCGCGTTCGCGGCTGATCAGCGGCACCGCGATCAACGTGGATGGCGGCAGGACGCGCAGTATTTGAGTGAGTAGCCTGCAAGGAGCGCGGCGCATTGCAGGGTCATCGGCCCCCGTAATACGCTGCGCTTCTTACGGGCTACGCTTGCTTCGCGTTCATTTGGGTGTGCGATCGTCGACAAGCCTCTTGCCGTAAACCATCGCTTTTTCGATTGCCTCGTCGTGCGAGGCGGCAAAATAGCCTTTGTCGTGAAAACTCTCTTCGGCCGCAGAAGAATCATTTTCGGGACGAATGACCCCGCCAATTGTCCATTTTCCGGGTCTCATTTCAACAGAGTGTGGCGTTATCAGAACCCGTTTGTAAGACTCAAATCGTTTCGGTAGTGGCATGGTGATCCTCTTGGCGGCTAACGTGTCGCGCTCACCCGCGCCCCCAAGGGCGACGCCCGCTTGCGGGCGTCAGTGTGGAGCGCGTTAGGCGTCATGGCCTTCAATATCTGATTCGTCGCTCACCGTTATGCGCGCACCAAGGTTGAGAAACTCAGCGATCTGATCTTCTAGGTCGTACAGTTCAAGTTTACGGTCTTTGTGACCGCCAACCTCGACTACATAATTGGGGCCGATGATTGAATCACTTCCCACGGCTTTGTCGTAGACGCTCCCGCCCGTAGCAATCTCGAAAGACTCCTCTGAGATACTGATCGTTATGTACTTCATCTCCTCGAAGTTTTCATCGCCGCTCCTATATTCAACGCCGAATTCCGTTGCGGCACCAGGCGTGGACGCAGGCATCCTTTCTAAGGCGCAAAGAGCATGCCCTAAACCTACTATTTGAAGCGGCGTCACACGCCCATCCCGAAGCAGCCGACGTACGATGTCACTCGCAGTCGCAACTGCGAAAGTGTCATCATCATCGAGATCGAAATCTCGCAAGTCCGTGTCCTCACGCCTAAGGTGAAAGTGTTCGGCACGTCGTCTGCGCAGCACCCGCGTACTCACGAACGCTTGCTCGCAACGCGTTCCGCGATACGACTACGTTAGGCGCTGATGTGTGATCAGTTTGCCTTGGGTCTGTCAGCACGTAAGCTGGACTCAATCATCTGCACGAGCGTACGCAAAGCGCAATGAGTAAATTGGATGTTAACGCGCCTCGCATCTTCGGTGACTGCTTCCATCGTAAAGCGATCGTGGTGGACGTTTTCACCACAGCTTAAGACATGCGTGATGGTTGTGAGGAATTGTGGCTTGCCGTAAGCCGCGTCCAATTCCTCGATCGCCATTTCCATTGGCTCTTTGTTCATCGAGATCTCCCTTTGTTAGGCGATGAAGTTCATGTTTCATGGGGCTGCAGGCGGGGGTGGAGGATCAGCAGGCCGTCGACTCTTAAATATCAGGTATAGGGCGAGCGGCAAGAAAATCCACCACCACTCATATAGCCAATAAAGCACGACCAGCAATAGGCCCAGTACCTGTAGTCCCATGAAACTTGCGACGCAGAGTATGAGAAGTGCCCAGATCGGCCTCATCCAATCTGCGTCAAGAAATGCAAAAAGGCCCAGTGAGTGCGCAAATTTGAAAACGCCGTAGATCAAGAGTAGGAGAAGTACGCCAGCCACGATGTCACCGCGACCATAGGTACTGTCGGGGTCGATGTCCTCAATGTTGCCCGAGTAACTGCCAGATGCACCGGCGGCGATTCCAGCAATGAGGAGGACTACCAGAAACATCAGCCTCAGCATTGTGTGTCTCATAGAGTCTGGCGCCTACTTGAAATGGACGTACTAAATGACGGCTTATTTTGCGTCATATTTACCAAATTTAAGATTGCTCGGAAAAATTGTTCCATGAAATTAACGATGCTATCCAATTTAGTACGTCCTAAATGAAAATTGCAAACACGTCGTACGCGCATGAACCACATCTTATCGGATCCGGATAAGTGGAGATCAATAAATAGTCATTAAAAACAAAGAGTTAAGATACTTCGGTGATGCCGGGTTAGGTATTCGCCCGCTCTCCCTAGCACGCCGCTATTGAACTTTCACGCCGCCCGCCTTCATCACCTTCGTAATCTTCTCGACTTCAGCGCGCACAAATTTATCGAATTCCTCGGGCGTCGACGGCTTGGCAACCACGCCGCGTCCGGCGAATTTTTCCCGGATGTCCGCAAGTGTGAGTATGCGTCTGACTTCCTGCGATAACTGGTTCACCACCGCGCGCGGCGTTTTCGCGGGAGCGAACATGCCGTACCAATGATCGAACACATAGCCCGGCAGCGCGGCTTCGGCGATGGTGGGCACCTCGGGCAGCGCCGGCGAGCGTGCCGCGGTGCTGACGGCGAGCGCGATGAGCCGCTTGTCTTTGATGAACGGCAGGGTGTTGCCGATCGGCGCGTAGGCATAATGCAGGCGCGCAGTGACGGTATCGGTAATGACTTCGGGCACGCCCTTGTACGGAATGTGCGAGACGTTGATATCCGCCATCTGCCGGAACAGTTCGCCGGTGATGTGGGTGCCGCTGCCGACACCCGCGTGACCGTAGTTGATGCCGCCCTTTTGCCTGACCATCGCGATCAACTCCTTCACCGACTTGATGCCGGCAGACGGCGCGATGATCAGCACATTGGGCAGGCTGGTGGCCTGCGAGATGCCGGCGAAATCACGCAGCGTATCGAAGGTTGCATTGGGGTAGAGCGCGGGCGTTCCCGCGTGCGATACCGAGTTGAAGAACAGCGTGTAGCCGTCGGCGTTGGCGGCGGCCACGATGGCGCCTGCCACGGTGCTGCCCGCGCCGGGGCGATTATCAACCACTACGCGCTGTCCCGATTTTTCGGCCATCTCGTGCGAAATCATACGGCCGATGACATCGACCTCGCTGCCGGCAGTGAAGCCGACGATCATGCGGATGGGTTTGCTGGGGAACTGCTGGGCTTGTGCGGCGAGGGTTGCGCTGCATAGCGCCAGCGCTGTGATGGTTTTGATGCTCGGATGCTTCATGTTGTTAATTTCCTCCGTGTTTCTGTAGCAAGTAGCCAGCGTAGGGCGCAATCCCATTGCGCCGAATGCGGGTTGCAAATTACCCATACGGCGCAATAGGGATTGCGCCCTACGCGCTACCTTCCCCGCATGCGGGGGAAGGGGATACCGGCCTGCGCCGGAATGACGGTCTTTGGTTTTGCGGTTCTCTGTGTTCTCTGTAACCTCTGTGGCAAATGGCTTTTTGTCCTTACTCCGGCATATATTGTTTGCCAATACCCGGTTTGCTGCGCCCCATGCCCGGCAACTCCCAAATGCCTGCACCGGCGGGATTGAGATCGCCGTTGATGTTGGCGTCGATCACGCACGGTTTGTTGCTGGCGACGCCCTGGCGTATCGCTTCGTTCAGATCCGCCGCGCGATCCACGCTCACGCCGTGTATGCCCGCGGAGCGCGCCATCGCGGCGAAATCCGGGTTGTAGGGTTTGTCGGTGCCGGGGTGTTTGAAATCGGTGATGAGTTCGCGTGCGCCGAGGTAGCCGCGTTGCAGGCCGCGTATCGAACCGTAGGCGTAGTTGTTCCAGATCACATACACCACGGGTATCTGATACTCGTAGGCGGTGGCGAGCACGCTGGCGTGCATCAGAAAGGCGCCGTCACCCACCACCGCAACGCACGGGCGATGCGGTGCGGCAAGCTTGGCGCCGAGCGCGCCTGCGACGCCAAAACCCATGGGGCCGAAACCCATCGAGCCGATCAGTGAATCCGGGCGGCGCGGCTGGCAGAACTGAATCAACCAGTTGTGATGCACGCCGATGTCGCTGACGAGGATAGTGTCGTCGGTGATCGCGCGGTCGATTTCGTGCGCGGCGCGCTGCGGCGCAATGGGTGAAGTATCCGCCTTGAAGCCGGGCGCGATGAAGTCGTTCCATTCTTTGCGGTAGCCGGCAATCGCGTCGAGCCACGGGCTGCGCTCGGCGGGCATCTGGCCGCGCGCAAAGCGCGCATCCAGTTCGGCCAGCAACTGGCGCAGGAAAGTACGCACATCGGCCATCAGGCCCAGTGCCACCGGGTAGTTGCGCGCAATTTCGTCGGGATCGATATCGACGTGGATCAGTTGGGTCGGCGGAATGGTGAACGAGAAACCCGGTATCCACGAACTCGAGGTGCGGTCGTCAAAACGCACACCGAGCGCCAGCAACACATCGGCCTGCCGCGCGGCGTGGTTGGCCTGATAGGGGCCGTTACGCGCCACCAGGCCGAGTGCCAGCGGATGGGTGCTGTCGATGGCGCCGATGCCGCTGGCCGACATTGCCACCGGGATGCGCAGCTTTTCCGCGAGCGCCAGCAATTCTTGGGTGGCGCCACCGTAGCGCACGCCTTGACCCACCAGTATTACCGGACGCGTTGCTGACATCAGCATGTCGGCGGCTTTGGCGACACCTTCGGGATCAGCACCGCAACGGCAACTGATATTGGAATTCCATTCTTCGGGGCGCGGCGTGGGTTCGGGTATCGGCTCGTTGAAAATATCGAACGGCACATCGAGCACTACCGGGCCGGGCCGTCCGGTGACCATGGTTTTCCACGCCTGACGCACCGCTATCGGCAACTGCGCGGCGGTGGTGGGCTGGAACACGCGCTTGCAATAGGCGCGTACGGTGGAGGGAAAATCCGCCTGATAGTGGCGATAGGTTTCCTGAAACGCGCCGCGATTGAACTGGTTGGTGGGGATGTTGCCGGTGATCGCGTAAAACGGCACCGAATCAAAAAACGCATTCGCCAGGCTGATCGGCAGATTGGCCGAACCCGGCCCGCACGAGGTAATGGTCGCGGTGGGCTGGCCCGACACGCGGTAATACACGTCCGCCATGAAACCGGCGACACTTTCGTGATGCACGGAAACGGTTTTGATTTCGCTCTGCCGCGCGTGCAGCGCATCGAGAAAGCCGATGTTGCCGTGGCCGCACAGGCCGAACACGTAGGGGACTTTTTCGCGGACCAGGTAATCGGTGATGACGGCTGCGCCATCGTGGGTGGTGGGGTCGTGAGGGGTGGTCATTGGGGTATTCCTCTGTGGCTTGCTAGTGAATGGGCATTTTTTTTACCCTACCCCCACCCTAGCCCTCCCCCTGAAGGGGAGGGGAGCTATGTGGGACTCCTTCCCCTTCAGAGGGAAGGTTGGGATGGGGGTGGGGTTGCCCGCAATCGTCTTTGTGTCCTACGCATCCTGTGTAGCGAATAGTTTTAAAACCCGTAAAGCTTCGCCGGATTCTTAACCAGCACCTGCTCGCGCGTCGCGGCATCGGGTATCCAACTCGACAGCAAATCACACAGGTCGCCGTCATTAGGCATCGCGCTTTTCACCATCACATGCGGCCAGTCGCTGCCCCACAGTACGCGTGCGGCGTTTGCGGCAATCAGTGCATGCGCAAAAGAATCAGTATCGGCGTGCGGCATGGCTTGCGTGGTGATGCGATAGGGGCCGGTGAGCTTGACCCACGCCTTGCCCGCTTTCATCAGGCGCAGAAGTGCCTGAAAGCCGGGATCGTTCAGCCCTTTGTCGGTTTTCATATAGCCCAGATGGCCGAGCACGATGTCCACCGGAAAATCCGCGAAGGTGCGATCCAGGTCGGGAAACTCATCGCAGTGCATCAGAAATTCCATGTGCCAGCCCCCATCCAATCGCGCGATGCGTTGGGCGAGTGCTACGAGTTGCGCCATCGGCAAGGTGCCGGGTTTGCGATCTTTGACATCGACGATGTTGACACGCACACCGCGCACGCCAGCGGTGTTCAGCCGGGCGAGCTCATCTCCGGCGATGTCGTCTTCCACCACGGCGACACCGCGAAACGCACTGCCGGCAGCCTTCATCGCTTCGAGCATCACCGTGTTGTCGCTGCCGTAGACGCTCGGCTGCACCAGCACGGCGCGCGCGACGCCCAATGTGGCGAGCATTTTCTGGTAGTCGGTCAACAGGCAATCGGGTGGCGTGTAGACACGGGCCGGTGAATAGGCGTAGTGCGCAATCGGCCCCAGGATGTGCGCATGCGTGTCGCAGGCGAGCAGGGGTAGTGTGAGTTTCGGTTTGCGCGGATTAAAATCGGGTGGCGCGCACGGCGGCGCGCTGTTTGCGGGTGGGTTCATGAGTGACCGTGATAAAACCAAAAATTAGCGGCGCAAGCATACCACACGGCGCTGTGTCGTCTTTTGTTCTCGATTGAAAAATATAAATGAAAACAAACAGTTACGATACTTTCGTCCAATGAGATGCGACGCCGCAGGACGAGGCGCATAAAATGTGTCCGTTGACGAAATCAAAGTCAAAAGCATTAGCCTCAAGTCTGAGAAATCATGCAACAGCAACGACGAAAACTAACCTTGAGCCTGCTCGCCGCAATCTCCTGCGCGGCAAGTGTGCCCACGCACGCACAGCAGGCCAAGCCTGCTGATGCGACGGCGATGGCGCCTCCCGCCGGTGGCAAGGACGAAATTGTGCCGCTGGTGCGTTCATACACCGGCGCGATACGCAAGATTCAGGATATCAAGCCGCTTACCGGGATGACGGTAGCCGGGCTGGAGAATCAACCGGACATGTTGCCATTGATCGACACCTTTGTCGGCGATCTGGATATTCGTTACGCGTTCGATGCCGATGCCGGCTTTCGCTACCTTTCTGAACGTGACCTGAAAACGCTGGGAATCGCGCGCGACCAGTTGCTGCGGCTTGCCGTGGCAAATTTCCGCCGGCGTTATCCCAGGATCACCGTCGAGCGCCCGATCGCGTTTGTGGGCAAGCTCGCCAACGGCGGCGAGCTGGAGCCTTGCATGATGCTCGACGCTGATTTTTGGGAAAAAGAAAAATTACGCTACGGCGGCGAAATCGTTGCCGCGGCGCCCACGCGCGACATCCTGTGGTTTACGGGATTAAAACCGATTGAAAACGTACGTAACCTGCGAGCTAACACCGAGCGCGCGCATCAGGACGCGGGCGTGCGCGCAATATCGAAGCTGATGTACCTGTGGCGCAACAAACGCTGGGAAGTTCTCGAAGCTTAATGGTGATTCGATCTTAAACGGGAGAAACTCATTTTGAAAATCATAGGCATCGTCGTCGCGGTGTTAATCGTCGGTGTATTAATATTCGCCGCAACCAAGCCCGACATCTTCCGCGTTCAGCGCTCGGCTGCCATCAAGGCACCGCCGGAAAAGGTGTTTGCGTTGATCAACGACTTCAAGGCGTGGGGTGCATGGTCGCCATGGGAGAAAAAAGATCCGGCAATGAAGCGCACTTTCGGCGCCACGACCAGCGGCAAAGGCGCGCACTATGCGTGGGAAGGCAACAAGGACGTTGGCCAGGGCAGCATGGAAATCACCGAGTCGATACCTTCATCGAAGATCACGCTCAAGCTCGATTTTCTGAAACCGTTCGAGGCGCACAACACCGTTGAGTTCACGCTGGCAGTGCAGGGCGACACGACCCAGGTCGTATGGACAATGGACGGTCCGGCGAATTTCATGTCCAAGCTCATACAGGTGTTTGTGAGCATGGACAGCATGGTCGGCAAAGATTTTGAGTCGGGATTGGCGAATCTGAAAGCGGCGGCTGAAAAGTAAATGTTGCGCATTTAAACAAGGAGATGATGATGGCAAGCAAAGCGACGAAATCCTCAGTTCGAAAAAAAGCCCCGGCCGCACGCGCGCAACGTACCGTGGTACTGGTCGCCACCCGCAAAGGCGCGTGGATTTATCACGGTGACGCGGCACGCAAAACATGGCGCGTCGATGGCCCGCATTTTCTCGGCCACACCATCAGCCATCTGGTGCTCGACCCGCGCGACAAGCGAACGTTACTGGCGGCGGCGAAGACCGGACACCTTGGCCCGACGGTGTTTCGTTCGACAGACATGGGAAAAACATGGACGGAAGCCGCGCAGCCGCCCGCATTCGCCAAGGCGCCGGAAGGCGAAACGGGACGCGCGGTGGATCACACATTCTGGCTCACGCCGGCACACGCGAACGAACCCAATGTGTGGTACGCGGGAACGTCGCCTCAGGGCCTGTTCCGCAGCGCAGACGGCGGTGTCACGTGGGCGCCGTATTCGACCATCAACGACGATCCGCAGTATCGCGAGTGGATGGGCACGGTGCAGGACGGCACACCCGATGGCCCGAAGCTGCATTCGATCATTGTCGATCCGCGCGACCCCAAACATTTGTATATCGCCATGTCGGGCGGCGGGGTGCATGAATCGCTGGATGGCGGCGCCACCTGGCGGGTGCTGATCGACGGCATGGAGGTGGTTCAGGGTTACGGCCTGGATGCCTCGAACCCCACGTGTCACGACCCGCACTGCCTGCGCCTGTGTCCGTCGAATCCGGAGCGTATTTATCAGCAAAATCATTGCGGCATTTACCGCATCGACAGGCCGTCAAATACCTGGGTGCGCATCGGCAAAACCATGCCGAAAAAAGTTGGCGATGTAGGTTTCCCGCTGGTGGTGCATCCGCGCGACGACAATACCGCGTGGGTGTTTCCGATGGATGGTAGTGGCGTGTGGCCGCGCACCAGCCCGGATGGCAAGCCCGCGGTGTACGTCACGCGCAATGGCGGCAAGACTTGGCAGCGGCTGGATGCGGGCATGCCCAAAACCCAGGGCTGGTGGACGGTGAAGCGGCAGTGCATGACGGGCGACACGCGCGATCCCGTTGGTCTTTACTTCGGCACCACCAGCGGCGAACTGTGGATGAGCCGTGACGAAGGCCGCAAGTGGGGTTGTATCGCGCGAAATCTGCCGGAGATTTATGCGGTGGAAGCGGTGGTGTTTTGATTTCCAAATAAAGTGAAATACCTCTTCTCTGTCGTTCCCGCGCAGGCGGGAACCCATAACACAGTTGCCACTTGCGACATTGCATGGGTTCCCGCCTGCGCGGGAACGACAGACTTGTTGATGCGTGCAATTGTTCGATGAATCCAAAATGAAAGTGTTAATTCCGAGCGCGCTGCGCTCATACACCGAGAGCAGTCATGCCGAGGCCAGCGGCGCAACACTCGCGATACTGCTGATGGACCTTGAGCATCAATACCCCGGCATACGCTTTCGCATGATCGACGAGCAGGAGCGCGTGCGCCGTCATATCCGCATTTTCGTCAACGGCGAGCAGGTGAACGCACTGTCGCAGCCGCTGAGTGCGGCTGACGAGGTGGTGATTTTTCAGGCGTTGAGCGGCGGCTGACACGCCGCGCGCTCAGTACGTCGCTCAGTAACCGCCTTTGTCCGGCGCGCTGCCCGGCGTCAGCGGCGTCCAGCCGGTAAGGCGGCCGACTTCGGCTTTGAAGTAGTTCGACATGCCGCTGCGATCGGTGCCGAGCATCACCATCTGGAAACCCTGATCCAGATAACGTTGCGTGAACTTCGAACTGGCAGTGTGCATGCCGGCGACTTTCTTGTGACGCTTGCAGGCTTCGAGTATGCGGTTGACCGTGGCGACGTGTTTCGGTTCGTCGTTATCCATCACCGGCGGCAGTCCCAGCGCCAGCGCCAGATCGGTCGGGCCGATGTAGGCGGCGTCCACGCCGGGCGTGGAAATGATCTCGTCCATCTTTTCGATGCCCTCGGGTGTTTCAATCATCACGATGCACGCCACTTCGTCGTTCGCGTGCTTTTGATAGTCGGGCCCGGCGTAGAGCATCACGCGATTCGGCCCGTTGCTGCGCATGCCCACCGGCGGATAACGGCAGGCGGCGACCGCGCGCTCGGCTTCCGCGCGGTTGCTCACCATCGGCACGATCACGCCATAGGCCCCCGCATCCAGCACCTTCATGATCATTGCCGGTTCGTTCCACGGCACGCGCACAAACGGCATCACACTGGTGGTGGAGATCGCGGTCAGCATCGGCACCACATCCGAGTAGTCGATGCAGCCGTGCTGCATGTCGATGCACAGCCAGTCGAGCCCGGTATGGGCCATCACCTCGGCCTGAACGCAGTGTGGAATTGAAAGCCACCCGCCAACAGATGATTTGCCTTCACGCCAGAGTTTCTTTACGCGGTTGATACGCATGAGTTGTTTCCCTTAGTGGTGTTGTTGCCCGATGAAAGGTCTGGCGCAATTGTACATCCGGGATGGCGGATTCGTGTGGTGTGCGCGCAGTTTTGAAAAAAGCGCTATCATCATGCTCAATACACCACCGCAGGAACATCCTATGCCGCTTATCGCTGAAGTGCCGCCCACCGAAACGATCGACACGTCGGGCAATATTCGCGCCTTCTTCAATTATATTGTCGACACCGGCGTGCCGCCGGTGCGCTACATCGACTGGCCGGAGATGGCGCACATGGCGGTCGCGCCGCAATACAAGCAGCACGAGATGCACGTGCGCAACGGCAGGCCGTTGCGCAACACCTTCAAGCTTGATACGCACGGATTTGTGTTCGTCGATCACCTGACGCAGGTCAAAGACTTCACCGACGAGGCCGAGCGCACCAGCGTCTACGACCTGGAGGTGCAGGCGCTGATCAGGAAGCATTCCGGCGCCGCCGAAGTGCGGGTGTTCGACCACACCCTGCGCGTCAGTGATGAGCAGATGCAGCAGTCTTTGGGCGCGCGGCCTACCGTCAAGGGCGTGCACAACGACTATACCGAGGCGTCCGCGCCGCGGCGGCTGCGTGAAATCATCGGCGATGCAGAGGCCGAGCGCCGCTTCGGCAAACGCTGGGCCATCATTCAGGTGTGGCGGCCGATCCGCGGCACGGTGCTGATCGATCCGCTCGGCATCTGCGATGGCCGCTCCATTCCGAAAAAGGGTTTCATCAAGGTTGAGCGGCGCTACAAGGATCGCACCGGCGAGGTTTATCACATTGCGCATAATCCAGCGCACACCTGGTTCTACTTCCCGCAAATGGAACGTCACGAGGCGCTGGTGTTCAAGGTGTTCGATTCCGATGCCGGCAAGCCCTCGCGCTTCACTGCGCACAGCGCGTTCGACGATCCGGCAACGCCCGCAGACGCGCCGCCGCGCGAAAGCATCGAAACCCGGGCTTTCGCATTCTTCGATTAAACGTTAGCGCACGCCCAGCAGCTCCACCTCAAACACCAGGGTCGCGTGCGGAGGAATCACGCCGCCTGCACCGCGCGCGCCGTACGCGATCGATGACGGGCAGGTGAGCTTTGCGGTGCCGCCGATCTTCATCAGGGCGACGCCCTCGGTCCAGCATTTGATCACGCCGCTCAGCGGAAACTCAATCGGCTCGCCGCGTTTGTAGGAACTGTCGAACTCCTTGCCATCGGGAAAGGTGCCCTTGTAATGCACTCTGACGGTGGATGACGCGGTGGGCTGAGTACCACCGCCTTCCTTGAGCATACGAATGACCAGTCCGCTGGCAGTCACTTTGGCGCCGGGTTCTTTTGCCGCCGCGGCGAGCGTGGCGTCAGCGCTGGCTTGCGCTAGGGCTGGTGTCGCGCCGGCCATGAGCAAGCCACCGGCAACGGTGGCAGCGAGGACGCATTTCAAAAATGCAGTGTGAATAGGAAAATTACTGTTCATGATTAGCCGGACACCAGGCCCTTGCGCGCCATGAATTCGGGGAACGCATCCTTGGCCTTCGCCCCGCGCAGTACGTGCGTGGTGTATTCGTGCTCCGCATCGAACTGCGCTTCCAGTCCCAGACTCATTTGCTGCAACATTAAAGCTTTGATGCCCACAACCGCCCCGCGGTGGTTGGCGGCGATCATCTTGGCGATTTGCATGGTCTTTTCGCGCAGTTGTGCGCGCGGAACCAGGTGGTTTAGCAGCCCGATGCGAAAGGCTTCTTCCGCTTCCACGATACGCGCGGTAAACAGCAGCTCTTTGGCCATCGGCCAACCCACCTGATTGGGCAGGGTCCAGGTGCTGTTGATGCGGCCATAGGCAGCGGCCAGAAAGCGGAACTTTGACCCCTCGCAGCCCACCCGCATATCGAGCGACGACACCAGCACCGCGCCACCGCCATAGGCGAGGCCGTTCACCATGCCGATGACCGGCTTTGCGCAGGCGGAAATTTCAAAGCGCATCTTGTTGTCGCGCATCTCATCCAGTTGATCGTCTGAAAACTTTGCATCATTTGACAACTGCTCGTGAATATCGCCGCCCGCGGTAAAGGCGCGTTCGCCAGCGCCGGTGATCACGATGCAGCCTATGCTATCGTCCGCTTCAGCCTGCTTCATCGCGTGGTGCAGTTCCTGCCCCAACTTGCGGTTCATCGCGTTCAGTTTCTCAGGCCGGTTGAGTGTGAGGATGGCGACGCCATCTTCGTTGTCGACCAGGATATGTTCGTAGGCCATGGTTCGCTCCTTAAAAATTACGTTGTATAAGCGTATCACGCAATCCGCCACTGGGGAAATGCTACGCTAGCCCTTAATCGTTTGTAAGCGTATGCTTTTCCGCCGGGAGGGATCATGGAGTAGGGCGCAATCCTATTGCGCCGAATGTGTTTTGCGCAGGTCATCCATGCGGCGCAATAGGATTGCGCCCTACGGGGCGTTCCTTTCTGCGTATTCCGTGGTAAATCGTCCTTAATAGCGCAAACGAGTGCCGCAATAACTTGAGGAGAATCAATGATGTCGTTAGAAGTAAGACACGCAGGACTGCATGACCTCATCGCTGCCGATGCGCCGATCGAGCGCATCGCCGGGGGGCTGGCGTTTACCGAAGGGCCGCTGTGGTGCAAGCGTGATAACACGCTGCTGTTCAGCGATATTCCGAACAACCGTATCGTGCACTGGCGGCGCTTGCCGGAAGGCCCGGAGCTGACCACCTTTGCGACGGGCCGCTCGAACGGCCTCACGCTGGATGGCCAAGGTGAGGTGCTGGTGGCGGGACACGGCGGCCGCGACGTCGCGCGCATCACCGGCGATGGCGCGCGCACCGTGTTGGTGGATCGGTTCCAGGGCAAGCGCCTTAATAGCCCAAACGATATTGTGGTCAAATCCGACGGCGCCATCTACTTCACCGACCCGCCTTACGCGGTACAGCCAGCCACACCGGGCGCAGTGCGTCCAGAAGGCTGGTGGGCCGCTGCAATTCCCGGCAAAGAGCAATCCTGCAATGGGGTATACCGGCTGGCGCCTGGCGGGGCACTGCAGTTGCTGCTGGAAGACTTTCAGCTCCCCAATGGTTTGGCATTCTCGCCTGACGAGGCAGTTCTCTATATCGACGATTCCGCCCGCAAACATATTCGCGCCTTTGACGTGCGCGCGGATGGCAGCCTGACCAACAGCCGTATTCTGCTGGATATGGCCTCAAGCGACCCCGGTGTGCCGGACGGCCTGAAAGTGGACCTGCAGGGCAATGTGTTCAGCACCGGTCCGGGCGGCGTGTGGGTGTGCCGCGCCGATGGCACCTTGCTGGGCCGCATTATTCTGCCCGAACTGCCGGCAAACCTGGCCTGGGGCGAGGATGGCAGCGTGCTTTTTTTAACGGCGCGCACCAGCGTCTACCGCATTCAAACCAAAACGCGTGGCGTCATTCCGGGTTAAGCGCCAGCACGCAACTCACGCGTGCGCCGCCAGACGTGCTTCGAGTGCGCGCTGGTCTACCGGCTCGCTAAAGAGAAAACCCTGATACGCATCACAATTCAGGGTGCGCAGGAAGCTAAGCTGCGTCGCTGACTCGACACCTTCCGCCACCACGTTCAGGTTGAGCGCCTTTGCGATGGCGACTATGGCGCCGATGATGGCGCAGGCGCGCACGCATTCGGCTGCATCGTCAATCGCAACCACAAAGTTGCGGTCGATCTTCAGCGTATCGAGCGGCAGGCGTTGCAGCAGGCTGAGCGAGGAATAGCCGGTGCCAAAATCATCCATGGCGATGCGTATGCCCAGCGCGCGGATACGGCGCAAAATCAGGATCGCATTCTCAACCTGCTTCATCAGCATGGTTTCGGTTATTTCAAGTATCAGCCAGTCGGCCTTGATATCGTGATCCAGCAGCGCCTGCTGCACGGACTTCACCAATGCGTCGTCCAGTTGCGCCGCCGCCACGTTGACCACGATATGCGGCATGGCCACACCCTGCTCGCGCCATGTTTTGATGGTGCGGCAGGCGTGGTTCAGTATCCATACGCCCAGCGGCACGATCAGGCCGGTATCCTCGGCCACCGGGATAAATTCGGCCGGGAGCAATAAACCCCGCGTCGGGTGCTGCCATCGCACCAGTGATTCCGCCCCCAGGACTGCCCCGCCGGCGAAGGCGACCTGGGGCTGGTAGTGCAGCACAAATTCGTTGTTCTCCACGGCAGTGTGCAGTTCACGCTCCAGTTGCAGGCGCTGCAGCATGCGCTGGTTCATGTCCTCGGAGTAGAACTGGTAGTTGTTGCGGTGCTGTTCCTTGGCGTGATACATCGCGATGTCGGCGTATTTCATCAGCGTCGAGACATCATTGCCGTCCGTGGGATAGAAGCAGATGCCTATACTGGCCGAAGTCAGCGCTTCATGCCCCAGCACGCGATAGGGCGTCGTCAGCAGCTTTAGCATACGGTCGGCGATGGGCGCCACCAGCGCGGTATCGGTGACATCGGTGAGCAGCACCACGAACTCATCGCCACCGAGGCGCGCCACGATATCCACTTCACGCACGCATTCGGTGAGCCGCTTGGCGCATTCGCGCAGCAGCTCGTCGCCCGCGGCGTGGCCCAGCGTGTCGTTGACCGACTTGAAGTGGTCAAGGTCGATGAACATCACCACCAGTTGTGCTTGCGCGCGCGTGGCGCGGGCGATGCCGGCCTGCATCTGTTCCATCAGCCGGCTGCGATTGGAAAGCCCGGTGAGCGCGTCGCGGGTCGCGAGCTCTTCGATGTGGCGTTCGGCTTTCAGTTTTTCGGTGACATCGCGCATGATGCAGGAGATAAAAATAATCTCGCCGCGCTCGTCCCTGACCGCCGACATCGAGGTGTGCACATGGATGGTTGAACCATCCTTGCACAGGCGAATATCTTCCAGCGACGGCGGGGCGATTTCCCCGCGCAGGGCCATTTCAAAGCGCCCCTGCCGTCTGACATCAGGTGAGCTGGAGAGCAGGCGTCTGAAATTTTTGCCGAGCGCTTCCTGCGCGCTCCAGCCAAACATGCGCTCGGCAGCGGCATTCCAATGGACTATGGTGTCATCCGGCGCGCGGCCGACGATCGCCTCGCCGCTGGTTTCCACGATCGCCGCCAGCTGGGCGCGCACCGCCTCGGTCTGCTTGCGCTCGGTGATGTTGCGCATGATGATTGAGGCGCCAACGATATTTCCGGTGCCGTCTCTGGCGGGGGTGGCGGTGGTCGCGACATCGATCACCCGCCCGTCCTTGGTCAAGCGCTGGTGCTCGATCACCCGCGCCTCGCCGCGGCGAAAACGTTCGTTGTTGTGTGTAAAATTTATGGGCTGGCCCGGTGGCACAATCAGGCTGATCGACTGGCCGATAGCTTCCGCAGCGGTGTAGCCGAGTAACCTTTGCGCACCGGCGTTCCAGGTGAGGATGGTGCCGTCGAGGGCGCGGCTGATAATGGCGTCGTGCGAATTCTCGACGATCGCCGCCAGTTCGGCGCGGGCTGCGTCAGCACGCCACAGCCGGAGTACTACGCTGATCAGCAGCCCGCCCAGCAACAGCGCGAGCAGACCCGCCAACAGCGAGCGTGCGCGCCAGTTCGCGAGCACCTCGTCGCGCGCCACGCCGACGGAAATGAAAAAGGGATAACGCTCGAGTACGTGTTGGCTGTAAATGCGCACCGTGCCATCCGCGGCGGCGGTGAGTTCGCCCGTCGCCTTGCGCACACCGCCGGCTAATGCCGCTCGCGTCGGGCTGTCCGGCGGCAACGCGACATTGAGCTTGTCGTCAACAGGCGGCCAGCGCAGCACCCGCGTGAAATCGTCGTTGCGGTAGATGGCGACGGCGCCCTTGGGGCCGACATCCAGCGCCTGAAACAATTTCTGGAAGTAACCGAGTTCTATGGCAGCGAACACAACGCCACGCAAGGCGCCCTGCTCGTCGCGCAGTGGTCTGGCGGCGATCACTCTTTGCGCGCCATCGAAGACGGAGGTGACCACCTCGGAAAACACCAGATTGGCTTGCGGGTTGTCGCGTAAGGTGCGGAAGTAGCCGCGGTTGGCAACACTCACGCGCGCAGCGAGTGGACTTTCCGAGGTGTAGATCACCTGGCCGCTGGCATCGGTAATTCGCAGGGCGGCCAGTTCCGGAAAATAGCTAATTTTGCGATTCAAATCGCCGTCCACCTCACGCGCGTAACGGGATACCGCATCCTGGCTCAGCGCCGCAACCGGGATCGTGCTTACCAGTTGCCGCAATTCGGCGTCGGCACGGCGCAGCGTGGCATCCAGCCGCGCATCCAGGATCTCGGCATAGTCGCTGGTCTTGACCTCAGCGGCGTGGAGGGCATCGCGATAGCCCGACCAGATCAGGTAACCGACAAGCGTCGCCACCGCAAGCGAACCCGCGCCCAGCGCAACCAGCAGTTTATAGCGAGCACCCATTACCCCTCCTGAATCCACGCACCTACTATTATGCCCGATTGCGTCAAGCACAACAGGCCTGCCTGCAAAGTAAATGGGGTCAGAGTGAAATTAACCGAAAAATATCAATAAAAACAAATGCTTACATCACAACCTATAAGAGAGCCAGGTCTTGCTGATGGTGTCCCAGCCCGGACGATGGCATTTCCACCAGAGGCATGAGTCCGGCGCAAGTCAGTTGAACCAGCAGCGGACTGCGCTGCGACCGGCAACACACCTCAGCCGCAGAACTGCGGCTATACTTTCGCGTCCTCACACCGACAGTAGTGCCGCATTCCCGCCGGCTCGCCCATGTCCAAGGCTACACCCTACCCTGCGTTGTTTACGCCGTTTACGCTTGCCGGCAGGCCGCTGCGCAACCGCATTGTGCATGCGTCGATGAACACGCACATGGCGGAGAACACGCGTGTGACGGATCAATTGATCCAGTATCACGCCAACCGTGCGCGCGGCGGCGCGGCGCTGATTGTCACCGAGCCGATCAGCATGGCACGCCATCAAAACGTGACCTATCGTGCGCGGGGCTGGAACAACGACAATGTGGATGGCTTCAAGCGCTGGGCGGATGCGGTCGAATCGCAGGACTGCCGGCTGCTCGCGCAAATCCAGGATCCCGGGCGCGGGCGCCACAACAGCGGCCTCATCGCCGACGCCATCGGCGCCTCTGCGTTGCCCGACGATCTGAGCTGGCTGGTGCCGCATGCGCTGAGCGTGGATGAAATCCGCGCGATGATCGATGATTTCGCGCAATCCGCGCTGCGCCTGCAGCGTTGCGGCTTCAGCGGCGTGGAGATTTCGGGCGGCCACGGGCATCTGTTCCATCAGTTTTTGTCGCCGTGGTCGAATGCGCGCAGCGACGCCTATGGCGGTGACGTTGCGGGGCGCACGCGTTTTGTCGCCGAGTTGATCGCCGCATTGCGCGCGACCTGCGGACGCGGCTTCATCCTCGGACTGCGCCTGCCAGGCAACGATTTTGTGAGCGGCGGTATTGGCGCGTCCGAAGCCGCGGCGATTGCGGCGCAACTGACTCGCCCGGGCACGGTCGATTATGTGAATTTTGTGCAGGGCACGCACGGGCGCGAACTCGAATGGCACCTGCCGGATGCGCATGGGCCGCGTATGCCGTTCCGCGAGCTATTCCGTGACATCCGCCGCGCCGTTCCGGGTGTGCCGTTGATGGCGATCGGCCGCATCACCGAGCCGGAGGAAGCGGAGCGCCTGATTGCGTCGGGGGAGGCCGAACTGGTGGGGCTGGGGCGGCCCATCCTCGCCGATGCGGCGTGGCCGTTGAAGGCGGCGCAGGGCCGCGCGCGCGAGATTCGGCACTGCGTGTCGTGCAACCTGTGCTGGGACACCATCAACACGCGGCTGCTGCCGATCGCGTGCGCCAATAATCCGCGCGTGGCGCTAACCGATGAAGTGGATTGGCAGCCTGCGCCGGCAAAGTTGCAGCGGCGGGTGGTAGTGGTTGGCGCCGGCGTGGCCGGCATGGAGGCGGCGTGGATCACCGCGGCCCGCGGGCATCAGGTGACCGTTTTCGGCGGTTCCAGCGAGATCGGCGGCAAGACCCGGCTGCACGCGCAATTGCCTGGCGGTGAGCCGCTCGGCAGAATTTACGAGTACCAATTCGCCGCTGCGAACAAGGCCGGCGCGCGCTTCGAGCTGGGCACCGCGGCCAGTGCGGCGAGTGTGCTTGCACTCAAGCCCGATGCCGTCATCCTGGCAACGGGTTCGCGCATGTTGCCGCCGCCGTGGCTGCCCGCCGAGGCGCGCGACGCGGGGCTGGTTTGCGACCTGCGCCGCGCGCTGGCGGCGCTGCTCCCGCGCACAGCGCGGCAGTCCGGCGCCGCCGTCATCTTTGACATGGATCACAGTGAGGCGACCTATGCGGCGGCGGAACTACTGCATGCGCGCTTTGATCGCGTGGTGCTGATCACGCCGCGTGAATCCATTGCACAGGCTACCGCACTGGTGACGCGCCAGGGCATACTGCGGCGGCTGCACCAAAAACGCATCGAAATCATCCCACTGGCGGAGCCGCGCTGGAGCACAGGCTTTGGCACGGGGAGACTCGAAGTTGTGAATGTTTACAATGGCGATGTGAGGGTGATTTCAGACGTATCTTTTTTCGCCTACGCCACACCGCGCCTAGCCGAAGACCAGCTAGCCGCGCCGCTGCGCGCGGCAGGAATCGAAGTGCATCTGACCGGCGACTGCCGTTCACCGCGCGGGCTGATGACTGCGATAGCCGAGGGGCATGCGGCGGGGAATGCGATCTGACGCTGACGGGTGCGATTCAAAGCGATGTGAAGCAAGATAATTTGGCCGAATCAAAGAAACTCCCTCGCCCGCCCTGGGGCGGGAGAGGGCGGGGGTGAGGGTAGGGGAACCACAAATTTGCTCTGCGACCAGCCCTACCCTCACCCCTACCCTCTCCCGCCCGAGCGGGCGAGGGAGTTGAGTTGCGAAGATGCGTAATTACTCGTGCCTCCACATCGCTTTGAATCGCACCCGACACCAACCGCGCTTACCCGATAGCCCTAAATAGCGGTAAGCTGTGCGGCATGAATTGCATAATCCGTATTGCGTTCGCAGTCTGCTGCATCACACTGGCGCACACCGCCATTGCGCAATCCTATCCCGCCCGCGCACTGCGCCTGGTGGCGCCATTCGCTCCCGGCGGCTCGACCGATACCCTGGTGCGCATTGTCGGGCAGCGGCTGACCGAGAGTCTTGGGCAGCCGGTGGTGAAGTCGTCGGGAGCGCGGGCGGAGTGAGTGATCTCAATCAACAATGCGTTAGAGGAGGATTCATGAAAATTTCTGAACGGGTGCGAAACCTGAAAATCCTTTTTGCCGCGGTACTGTTTGCCGGCGTGCCGCTGTCCGCGCCGGCTCAGGGTACACAAGGCTGGAAGCCCGAGCGGACGGTTGAGATTATCGTTGGCTGTGCGCCGGGCTGCGGTCCCGACAGCGTGGCGCGGGTCATGCAGCGCGTGTTTCAGACCAACCGCTATTTTGATGCGCCGATCACCATTCAGAATAAGGGCGGCGGCATGGGCGCGGTCCTGCGCACGTATCTGAAACAGTTTGAGGGCAACGGCCATTATCTGTATCACGGCGACCAGGGGGTGCTGGCCAATCACGCGATGGGCAGGAGCGTCTACACTGATCTGACGCCGGTGGCGATTCTGTTCGGCGAATACATTGGCATCGCGGTGAAGGCGGATTCGCCGATCAAGTCAGGCCGCGATCTGCTTGAGCGCCTGAAGAAGGACCCGACCGCACACAGCATCGGCATCGCCACCAGCATCGGCAACATCAATCATCAGGGCGTGGCGGGCGCGTTGAAGATCGCGGGTATCGATATCCGCAAGACCCGTAACGTGATTTTCGATTCGGGCGCGCTGGCGATTACCGCGATGCTCGGCGGACATATCGACGCCGTGCCGGTGTCGTTGGGCAGTTGGGAGTCTCACGTGAAGACCGGGGCGGCGCGGGTGATTGCGGTGTCCTCGGCCGAGCGGGTGGCGGGATTTTTTTCGGGCACGCCGACGTGGCGCGAACAGGGCGCGAATTCGGTGGTGTTCAACTGGCGCGCCATGTTCGGTCCCAAGGGCATGACGCCGGAGCAGGTTGCCTACTGGGAGAGCAATTTTCAGCGTTTGTTGGAGACGCCCGAGTGGAAGGCGGAAATGGTCAAGCGCAGCAGCATTACCCAATTCGTGGGCGCGGCTCCCATGAAAAAACGCATGGACGAAGAATATCCCGAGATCAAGGCGATTCTGGTTGATCTGGAATTGGCGAAGAAGTAGCCGCAAAGTGGATTGAGGGTATTCCGCTGGCGCAAGCGCCCAGGCGCATCGCCACGCTGGTGACGCGCTGACATCCGATTCGGCACGGCCGATGCCAGGGCCGCCGTTTGTTATTCGCGGCTGACGACCTGGGTTCCAGCTTTGCGAGCAGCCGCTTTGCGGCTTGCCTGCTTACCCTGTCGCGAGCGCAACTGTGGAAGTTGGGCTAACAGTGCTGGCGTGCGCATCATGGAATTCCTCCCGAAGTATGTGCGCGATTCTATTCTTCCACAAATACACCCGGCGAGACATTAAGGCGTTTCGCCAGACAGGATATCTGACGAACATTCAGGCCGCGCTTGCCGGAGATTATTTCAGACACCACGCCCGGGCTCCCGACTTCGGGCAGATCCGACTGCCCCAAGTCGTGTTGTTCCATCAAAAACCGCAGCATCGCGCGCGGCGAGGGGTTGGGCGTTGGGTAATGCGACTTGTCATACGCCTCGACAAACACACTAAGCGCTTCCGCAAGATCGGCCAGCGGGTGAGTTTCGTCCTCTCCGATCTCGTCGATGATCATATCCAGCGTTGTGACAGCCCGGTCATATTCCGCCTTGGAGCGGATGACGCCGAGGGGTATCAGACGGCGCAGCGTTTGATACTCGCGTCCGGCTTTTATTAATTGTCTGGCCAGCATCATTTTTCCTTCCATTTGCCCTTGTCGTATTCGGCATGTGTCAATCCACCTTGATCCCCAATTCATTGACGATCTTGCGCCATTTCGCGATGTCGTTTTTCACGATATCGTTGAAGGCTTCCGGCGTCATCCGCAGTATCGGCTCGGCGCCTTCGTCGGCGAGCCGCGCTTTGACGTCGGCGGACGCGAGTATGTTGTGGATCTCGCCGTTGAGCTTGCCGATGACGGCGCGCGGCGTTTTGCCCGGCGCCAGCATGCCCCACCATTGGCGCGCCTCGTAGCCGGGAACGCCCGCTTCCGCCACCGTCGGCAGTTCGGGCACGAACGGGGAGCGCTGTGCGCCGGTGGAGGCGAGCGCGCGCAGGCGGCCCGCTTTGACCTGAGGCAACACCGAGGGCACGCTGACGATAATCATCGGCACATGCCCGCCGACGACATCGATGACGGCAGGCGCCACGCCCTTATAGGGCACATGCACGAGTTTGATTTTGGTGTTTGCGGCGAGCACCTCGGTAATCAAATGCGTGATACCGCCGGTTCCCGACGACGCATAAATCAGACTACCCGGCCTGGCTCGCGCGAGCGCGAGCAGTTCCTTCACCGATTTCACCGGCAGTGACGGATGCACCGCGACCAGAAACACGCCTTCGCCGATCATGGTGATGCCGGTCAGGTCATTCAGCGCGTCAAACGGCAGCCGCGATTGTGTCGCCGCGCTGGTGGTGTAAGTCACCGTGGGCAGCAGCATGGTGTGCCCGTCAGCGGGCGCTTTGGCGACCACATCCGCACCGATCATCTGGCCGGCGCCGGCGCGGTTTTCCACCACCGCCGGCTGCCCCAGCCGTTCGTGCAATTTGGCCGCGATCAGGCGCCCCAGAATGTCGGACGAACCGCCCGGAGCGGTCGGCACGACGATGCGTATCGGCTTACTCGGAAAGTCCTGCGCGCGCGCAGTGAGCGCAGCTCCTGTGAGTAACAACAAACCACAAGCTAACGCTGGAATGCGCATGAATGCCTCCAAGATTATAAAAAAGTAAATTAAAACAAATACTTGATCGAACAGCCTTTACTGCAATGAGACCAGTGCCGAGCCATTGCAGTGACTGCTTAAAAAATCGAGCGCCCGCTCATCGACGTCAGCATCTCCAGCGCGATGGAACCGGCATAGGAGTTCCCGCTTTCCTCCAGCGCTGGGCTCCACACACAGATGCCGCATTCGCCGGGCATTAACGCGACGATGCCGCCGCCTACGCCGCTTTTCGCGGGCAGTCCCACGCGGAACGCAAAATCGCCCGCCGCATCATAGGTGCCGCAGGTGAGCATCAGCGCATTGATGCGCTTGGCGGCGCTGGCATCGAGAATCTTTTCGCCTGACCACGGCACCACACCGTGATTGGCGAGAAACGTCACCGCGCGCGCGAGATCGACGCAGCTCATTTCAATCGCGCAGTTGCGGCAATAGGCTTCGATCACATCATTCACCTCATTGTTCAGATTGCCGAAGCTCTTCATGAAATTCGCCATTGCCGCATTACGGTGCGCCGTGCGCAGTTCGGACTGCGCGACGGCGCGGTCGAAGCCGACATCCGCTTTGTTGCTCAGCTTGCGTATGAACCTGATCAACGCGTTCTCCGCGCCGCCCCGCGCCGCATGGTGCGTCAGCAGCATGTCGGTGACCACCAGCGCGCCGGCGTTGATAAAAGGATTGCGCGGCTTGCCGCGCTCCTGCTCGAGTTGCACCAGCGAATTGAACGGCGTGCCCGAAGGCTCGCGCCCGACGCGCGACCATACCGAATCGCCCTCCAGGTGAAATGCGAGGGTCAGTCCGAACAATTTAGAAATCGATTGAATCGAGAACAGAGTATCGGCATCCCCCGCGCGATACACCCGGCCTTCGAGATCGACGAGCGCGATGCCGAAGTGCGCTGGCGAGACGTTGGCGAGCTCCGGAATGTAGCTTGCGACCCTGCCGGTTCCGATGATGGGTTTGACCGCAGCGTGTACACGGTCGAGGAGGGTTTGGTATTCCATTACGCCAAGGCTGCTACGGGCGTATCGCAGCGCCGCCTTGCGCCGCAGCCTGCTGTTTGGCCTGCCATTGTTTGAGCCAGCCGGTATTGCCGCCCAGCTCGACCAGTTCCAGCAGCGTGTCGGGAATCGGCGGATACTCGCGGCGCACGCCGCGCGTGTGATTGATAAAATATCCGTTGCGAAAATCGACTTCCAGTTCGTCGCCGCTGTCGCAGAACTCAAGCACGTTGGTGCAATCGCTCATTACCCGCAGCCCGCAGCCTATCGCCGCGCGGTAGGCAAGAAACGGCATGGTTTCGCATAGCAACCCCAGCCCCAGCGCCTGCATCGCGATGTAGCCGTTCATCTTGGGGCCCATGCCGAAATTGCGCCCGGCAACAATGATATCGCCGGGTTTGCAGCGCGTATGAAACCCGGCATCGGTTTCCTCGAACAGATGCGGCACGATGTCCCTGGCATCGAAGTAACGGCCGGTGATGATGCTGTTGGGTACCACGCCGCCGGCATGCGGCACATCGTGCCCCAGCTTGTAGCAGCGGCCTTTTAATATCCATTCCGTATCGCTCACAGCGCGGCCTCCTTGCTGACGAATTCACGCGGGTCGGTAATTTTGCCGGTCACCGCGGATGCGGCAACCGAGGCCGGGCTGGCCAGATATAGCGCGGCATCTTTCGCACCGAAGCGCCCGGCGCCGTTGGCGACGGCGGTCGAAATCGACACCTCGCCCGCATGCACCATACCGTTTCTGCCGCTGGCGCAAGGCCCGCAGCCTGCAGGCAAAATCATCGCACCGGCATCCTGAAACACATCGAGCAGTCCGTCGTGCCGCATGCGCTGGGTGGAATCCTCGGAGCCCGGCACCACCAGCATGCGCACACCCGGCGCGAGCCGGCGGCCTTTCAGCACGCTTGCCGCGATGGTCAGATCCTCGTACATGCTGGAGGCGCACGAACCGATGAATGCATGGTCGACCCGGGTTCCCGCCACGCTCGAAAGATTGGCGGCTTTATGCGGACCGCCGGGCAACGCGACCTGCGGTTCGAGTTTGCTGACATCCATTGCCACCTGTGCGTCGTAGTGTGCATCGCTATCGGGATAAACGGGTGTGAACGGCTGCTGCGCACGTTCGCGCGCGTAGGCCAGAATGGCTGCGGACGGTGGGAAGAACACGCCTATGGCGCGCACTTCGGTGGGCGTGCTGCACAATGACACGCGTGCCGCAAGGCTGAACTGATCCAGTTCGCCCGCAAACTCGAGTATGCGGTAATCGATATCGACGCCGAACCCACCCTCGGGCAGCAGCGCCCTGCCGATGACAAAACCGAGATCGCGTGCATATACGCCGGGCTGCATTTGTCCCTGGATGGTCAGCTTCACTGTCCGGGGCACCACCGTCCAGGTGGAGCCGGTGGCGAGCACGCGCCCGATGTCGGCGCCCACGCGTATCGCCAGCGCGCCGATACCGCCGGCGTTGGTGCAATGGCGATCGTTGTCGAAATAAAACATGCCCGGCGATACCAAGCCGCGCTCGGTGGGAAACACATGCCCGTGACCACCGTGGCCGGCGTCGAAAAAATTCCTGACGCCCCATGCCTGCGCCGCCTTGCGATTGAACGCGCCGCGCGCCACCGCGCGCTCGTTGTTGTACAGCACGTCGTGATCGGTGACCATCATCACGCGGTCGGCGTCGAACAGGCGGTGAATGCCGAGTGCATCCAGTTCCTGCTTGGCACCGGTGATCACGCCGTCGTGGATCATCACGAAGTCAGGCGTGGGGTGAACGATTTCGCCCGCGCGCACCTGCGCCAGCCCGCTGGTGCGCGCAAGAATTTTTTCTACGGCAGTCATTCCCATGGATGAAAGTATATCGCGCATCGCCGTCGCGCGGCGCAATGCTGCAACGCTATTTGCGCATGGTATAGTTATTGAGGATTGCATTACCTTGTGACAAATTTGCGCACGGTGCTTCTTTCCCTCACCCTCGGTCCCTCTCCCGGCGGGAGAGGGATGAAAAGCCCTTCTCCCTCCGGGAGAAGGGTTGGGATGAGGGAAAAAAATGTCGCGCAGATACGTAATCCTCAATAATGCGCTTCGATTCACTTTTCCTGGAGACTTCATGCCCGCCGCGTTAATCGCTATCACGGCTTTTGCGATCAGCCTGTTCGTTGCGTTACCGCCGGCCGCGGCGCAGTGGAAGCCGGACAAGTCGATTGAAATCATTGCGCCGTCCGGTCCGGCGGGCACCACTGACCGCACCGCGCGCGTGGTGGCGCGCATCCTGCAAAAGTACAAAATGGTGGAGGTGCCGGTAAACGTGGTGAACAAGCCCGGCGGCAGCGGCGCCATCGGCTATACCTATCTCAATCAGCATGCGGGCGACGGCCACTACATCATTATCGGCACCAGCGGGTCGATCAGCAACTACATCACCGGTACGGTGCCGTTCAACCACACCGATTTCACGCCGGTGGCCATGCTGTTCGACGAATGGATGAGCGTGAATGTGCAGGCGGGCTCGCCGATGAAAACCGCGCGTGATCTGGTGGACCGGCTGAAGCCCAATCCGGATGCGTTCGCCTTTGGCATCTCGACCAGCCGCTCCGGCGGCAATTTCACCACGCTGATGACCTGTCTGCGCGCGGCGGGTATCGACATCAAACGCGTGAAGACCGTGATTTTTCAGGGCGGTGGCGCAACCACGCTGGCATTGCTCGGCGGACATGTTGAGGCGATCAACACCGGGCCCGGCAACATGGTTGAATTCCTCAGGCAGGGCAAGCTGCGCACGCTCGCCATCTCCGGGCCGAAGCGGTTATGGGGGCCGTTCGCCGCTGTGCCCACGTGGCGCGAACAGGGTGTGCCCGCAACCGCGGGAAGCTGGCGCGGCGTGCAGGGACCCAGGGGCATGACGCCGGCGCAACTGGCGTACTGGGACGGCTTGTTCCGCAAACTGGTGCAAACCGAAGACTGGAAAAAAGACCTTGAAGAAAACTTCTGGGTGGATGCTTATGCGGCTGCACCTGAAGCCAAGCGCGTTTTCGAACGCGAGTACGAGGAATTCAAGGCGATACTCACTGAACTGGGGATGTCGAAGTTGTAGTCGTGCTGCAATTGGCTGCGCCGATGCTGCGCACCCTTTAAATCTTCTTCGGAGACCGCGAATGGTGCTGCCATCGGCTATCCGTCTTTGTTATTTGACTCACTGTGCAAGCATGCCTAAGCTTCGTCGATGGTGTCTGATTGCGGTGAACGACAAGCGGTGGCCGGGGAGGCAGCGATGAATGTCATCTACGGACTGATAGCCGGATGCGCGGCGACGTTAGTGCCGGCGCCGGCCGTCGCGCAGGCCGCTTCGACAAGCTCAGGACAGGCTTATCCCACCAAGCCCATTCGCGTCATCGTGGCGGTGCCGGCCGGCGGCACACCGGACGTGCTGGCGCGCACCGTTACGCCGGGCATGTCCGCCTTGCTCGGCCAACAGTTGGTGCTGGATAACCGCGGCGGCGCGGGCGGGCGCATCGCCGCGGAAATGGTTGCCACCGCCGCGCCCGATGGTTACACCGTATTCATGACCAGCCCGCCGTGCCTGACGATATTGCCGCACATGTCCAAGGTGCCGTACCGCACGCTCACCGACTTCATCCCGGTGAGTTTGATTTCCACCGGCGACATGCTGCTGCTGACCCACGCGTCGTCGCCGGTGACTAACGTCAAGGAATTGATCGCGCGCGCCAAGGCGGCGCCCGGCAAGCTGAATTATTCATCGGCGGGCAACGGCACGGCCAACCATATTGGCATGGAGGTGTTCAAAGGCGCGGCGGGCATCAACATTACCCATGTGCCTTACGCGGGCTCGCCGCAATCGGTGATCGACCTGATTGCGGGACGCGTAGATGTGATGCTGACTTCGATTCCTCTGGCTTTGCCGCATGTCAAAACAGGAAAGCTGCGCGCGCTGGCTCTGGCGAGCGCCGCGCGTTCTGCGCTGCTGCCCGAAATTCCAACCGTGGACGAAGCAACGGGACTGCGCGGTGTTCAGGCCGGAAGCTGGCTGGGTCTGCTGGTGCCCGCCGGCACGTCGCGCGCGATTGTGGCGCGCCTGAACGCGGTAGCGGTGCAGGTGGTGAAAACGCCCGAGACGCGCGCGCGTTTGATCGCGCAAGGCAGCGATCCCGTGGGCAACAGTCCTCAGGAATTCGCCGCGTTTCTGCGCGCCGATTACGACAAAAACGGCGTGGCGGTGAAGCAATCCGGGTTGAAAGTCGAATAGCGTCCGATGCCGGGCGGCTATTCGGGCTAAACTTCGCGGGCTGGCTGTGGACGGATTTTTCAACGGCGCAAATCGTGGATCAAGGAGAATTACATGCGTGACAAACTCACTACCCTGGAGCAGGCGGCGGCCGCGGTGAAGACCGGCGCGCAACTGGTGATGAGCGCCAACCTGCAGCGCGCGCCGATGGCATTGCTGCGCCAGTTGGTGCGGCAGGGCACGCGCGACCTGCGCGTGGTGGGCGTGGTCGGTGGTGATATCAATATTGATTTTCTGGTGGGCGCGGGCGCGGTGAAGGTGGTGGACACCTGCAGCGTGACGCTCGGCGAATTCGCCCGCAGCGGTCCTAATTTTGTGCGCTACGTGCTGGCGGGCAGGGTGAGGTCGCTCGACAATACCTGAGGGGTGCTCTTTGCACAGGCCCAGGCTGGGTCTATGGGAGTGCCCTACGTGCCGGTCGTGGGGTTGGTCGGCACGGATCTGCTGAAACGCCGCGATGATATGGTGATAGCGGTTGACCCGTTTGACGGCAAGACGAAATCGGTGGTGGCCAAGGCTTTGCGCCCTGACGTCGCGGTGTTTCACGCGCAGGTGGCCGATCGTCATGGCAACGTGTCCTGCGGCTACGAATCCGAGGCAGTGATTCTGGCGGAAGCCTCCAAACATGTGATCGTCACCGCCGAGCGCGTGGTTGACCATTTGACGGAAAAAGAAGCGACCGGCGCGTTCATACCGTCCATACACGTGGATGCCGTGGCGTATGCGCCGTTTGGCGCGCATCCGGCGGGATGCCTTGGTTTGTATGCGCCCGACAAGAACCACATGCGGCAATACGTGATCGCGTCGAAGGACGATGCCGCGTTCGAGGAATATTTGCAGACCCACGTGTATGGCGTGCGCGACCACGACGATTATGTGGCGCGTTTTGTCCCATTGGATTGGCGGCAGCCGGCGCAGGCGGTTGTGGGCTGATGCCGTACACGGACACCGAATTACTGGTGATACTGCTGTCGCGCGAAGTGCGCGATGGCGAGATTTCCGCGTGCGGGGCGCTGTCGCATATTCCGGCGGCGGGCCTGCTGCTGGCACAGGCGCTGCATGCGCCGAACGCGGAATTGATCATCCTGAATTCCATATTCAATCCGTTCCACACCTCGAAACAATTTCACTTTCTCGCGCAGCGCGGCGAGCTGGGCCTGTTTTTTGCCAGTGGCGTGCAGGTTGATCGCCACGGCAATTACAACCTGCATCAGCTCGGCCCGGACCTGGAGCATCCGCAAATGCGTTTTCCGGGTGGCTATGGTGGCGGCATGATCTATTACGGCGCACTGCGCACAGTGGTATTCCGCACCGAGCACACGCCGCGCTCGCTGGTGGAGAAAGTGGATTACATCTCCGCCGCCGGCAGCACGCCGCCGGATGTGCTGCGCCACGGCAACCCCACCAAGCTGGTAACGCCAAAGGCGAATTTCCGTTTTGACAAGGACGCCGGATTGCTGCAGCTGGATACCGTACATCCGGGCTATACGTTTGACGATATCCGCGACAGCACCGGCTTTGACATTGGGGAAGGCCCGGTAGCGGTTACGCCCGCGCCTACCGCAGAGGAACTTGAAGTCCTGCGGCAAGTGATACGCCGCAAGATGATAGATACCGGCACCTATGCCGAGTGGGCGCGCAAGTCGCTGGGGGCTGCAGCGCAATAGGGACAAGGGAACACTTGAAGCGAAGCATTGCGCACTACGTACTCCAGATTTCGCGAGATGCAATCGTTCGCACTGCCTGTATCCCGTCGCTCACAACGCCTTATGCCGAACTACCGCCGTGCAAAAGTCGAGGGCGCAACCTATTTCTTCACCATAAACCTGCTGGAGAGGCGCTCGCGGTTACTGGTCGAGCACATCGACGCATTGCATGAGGCGCTAGAGTGGGTAAGTGCAGTACATCCCATCCAGGTCGATGCATGGGTGGTGATGCCGGAGCATATGCATGCGGTGTGGACCTTGCCGCCGGGTGACCATAATTACGCATTGCGCTGGTCTTCCATCAAGCGCCGATTTTCGAAGACGTTACCCGCGACTGAACATCGCAGTGCGGTGCGAATCGCGCGCGGCGAGCGCGGCATCTGGCAGCGCCGGTATTGGGAGCATCTGATACGCGACGATGACGATTACGCCCGGCACGTGGATTACATTCATTACAACCCGGTGAAACATGGATGGGTAAAGCGTGTTACGGATTGGCCACATTCCTCGTTTCGTCGATTTGTTGATGAAGGGGTTTATCCATTGGATTGGGGCGGTGGAGCAGCGGTAGAAGTTTCCACTGGCGAGCGAGGATGATGCATGCGGCGCAATGGGATTGCGCCCTACAACACGCGCAAGTGTAAAACCGTAGGGCGCAATCCCATTGCGCCGGGTTTCGACGTCGATAGTCTTACGGCGCAATAGGGATCGCACACTACGAAATATCGTAACTATTTATTTTTAAATAATATTTCATGACGCCATAGAGTCACGCACTCCTTGCCGCGCCGCGAAACGCAAACAACCCGCCGCAGATAATCAACGCAACACCCAGCGCCACCCACAGTCCGGGGATTTCACCCCACAACAGGTAGCCGAACACCAGCGCCCACAGAAACGAGGTATAGCGAAACGGCGCCACTAGCGATGCTTCGCCCATGCGCAGGGCCTCGATCATCAGAAAGTGCGCGCCGGCGTTGCACACGCCTGCCAGCAGAATCAGCAGCGCGCCGCGCGCATCCAGCGCGTTCCAGCCTAAAGGCGCGGTAGCGAGGCCGCCCAGCATGACGATCACCGTCGAACATAACAGGATCGAAATCGAGGTCTCAGTGCGCGACAGGCGCCGCGTGACGATATCGCGCAGGCCGTTGATGAGCGCGGTGGCCACCGGCAGCAACAACACCCACTCGAAACCCGTCGCGCCCGGCCGCACAATCAGCAGCACGCCCATGAAGCCGATCAGCACCGCGCTCCAGCGGCGAGCGCCCACCCGCTCGCCCAGCAGCGGCGCCGACAGCAGCACCACGAATATCGGACTCACAAAAGTAATCGCGATCACCGTGGTCAGCGGCAGCAAACTCAGACTGGTCACCATGAATCCGGAGCTGACCACGAACAGCAGTCCGCGAAAAATCTGCCCCGGCCAATGCACCACGCGCGCAGCACTCCATCCGCTGACAACCATGATGTAGGGCACGATCACCAGCAGCGTCGCCGCCTGCCGCAGGCAGATCACCTGGCCCACCGGATACGATTGGGTCAGCAGTTTTGTTGCCGCATCGTTGCCCAGCAGCAACGCGGTACCGGCGATCATGGCGGCAATCGCTTTGAACGACGCACGATCCGCGCGAGGTTGCCTCATGCGAAGCTACGGAAACTTCCCACTGTCGTTCCCGCGCAGGCGGGAACCCATAACACAGTGCCACCTGAGACACCGTATGGGTTCCCGCCTGCGCGGGAACGACAGGATTGGATAATGGCGTGAGCGTGAATTTCAATCCACGCTGATTTTATTGGCTTTGATCACCGGCGCCCCGCGCTCAACCATCACCAGTTTTTCTGCCGCAGTTCAGCCAGCATATTGCAAAACATCGCGCCCTGCTCCAGCGCATCATCGAGCGCCACATGCGTGTGCGGCAGCGGGTCGAACCAGCGTTTGGGCAAATGCGCCTTGGTCGATTGCTGCCAGTTTGAATTGGTGAGCGCCATGCCGAGTGTGCGCAAGTCGATGCCCGAGTGTGCCAACGGGCTGCTGCCGGTGAAGCGGAACAAATACCACTGCACGAACATGAAATCAAAGGTCACCGGAAACCCCACGAATACCGGCATGCCGGGCAGCGCCCGCAACCACGCAAGGCAATCGGCCATGCCTTTTTCCGGCGGCACGCAATTTTTGCGGTGCGCCTCCCACGCGGGCTTTTGTGTCTCCCACCACGCCATGGTTCGAGGGTGGCCGGTCGCACCGGGCAGGGTTTCGAGATTGACGGAGAAGGTGCTTACCAGCGTTTTGTCGGCCAGATACGCCGCGCAGCCAATGCTCAGCATGGAGTAGGGCCCGGGAATGGGGCCATCGGTTTCGACGTCGGTGCTGACGTAGATTTCGGTTTTTTCAGTGTCTTGCGCCATGTTTTACCTGGATCATGAAAGTTTAGCTACTGTCGTTCCCGCCCCCGACAAAAGCATTCGAGGGCAGGCTGCGGCGGGAACCCATAACACAGTGCCCTATGAGACACCCTATGGGTTCCCGCCTGCGCGGGAACGACAGCGTTGGTGTTGCTGCACACAAATGGAAGTTGAGCCGACCGTTAGAGCGCCTTCAAGGACTCGATCACCTTGCGCTTGATCACAATGCCTTCAACGCGCCGGCGTTCCCGCTCCCTGCTGGCGCGTTCGGATGGAATGCGTATTTCCTTCACGCCCTGTTGTTTGGGCAGTGCTTTCATCTCGCGCACATACTGGGACATGCGTTGACTGAAGTCGTTGCCGGGCAGCATGATTTCCGGATTCACCACCCAGAACAAAAAGCCGTAGTCGCGCACCCTGTCGTGCGCAACAAATGAGCCCGCGAGCAGCCCCAGCGCCTGTATCGCGAAACTCAAACCGAAGCCCTTGTAAACATGGTCCTTGCCGCCGAACGGCGTCACGCCGCCTTTCAGTGCCGCGGCGGCATCGCGCGTGGGGTTGCCGTGTTCATCGATACCCACGCCCTCGGGCAACGGCTCGCCTAAATGCGCGTGCAACATGATGTCGCCCCACATCAGCGACGCGGTACCGATGTCGAACGTCACCGGCCCCTCTTCCGACGGGAAGCCGAAACAGATCGGATTGGTTCCCAGTGCCGGCTGCGTTGCACCGGGTGGCACCACATGCGGTTGCGCGCTCGCCGTGTGCATGGCCACATAGCCCTGCTTCACGATGTGCTCGACAAAATAGGCGTTGCGTCCGCTGTAATAGCTGTTGTAGACGCCGACGCAGGCGATGCCATGCGCCTTGACTTTTTCCAGCGCTTTTTGCGCGGCGTGGTAGCACGCCACGTAGCCGACATTGTTGCCGCCGTCCATCAGTGCGGAAACCGGGGTTTCCTTCACCACCTTGATCGGCGTGCGGCCCAGTTTGAGTTTTTTGTCACCGGCCATCGCCAGAATGCGCGGCAGGCCCGCGAAGGTGTAACCACACAGCATGTTGTCGATCAACTGATCCACAACGATGCGCGCGTCCTCGGCGCTGTAACCGATGCGCTGCACCGCCGTTTCGCCGATGGCACGCGCCTCAGCCTCCGTAAGACGCACGGTGTCGGGTTGGTCGGTGTCGAGCAGGCGGTTGTTTGCCGTGTTCATGGGATCTTTCCGAGACTAGTTTTTGACCGCATCACCCGCGCCATTGCCGGCAATCCTGCCGAACACCGTGCCCGACACCAGACCGGTGCCCGCCGGATAGTTAAAGTAAAAAATACCGCCGACCATTTCGCCCGCGGCATAAAGGCCTGGAATCGGTTGGTAACCGAGGTCCAGCACCTGTCCGGTTTCGTGATTGATACGCAGCCCGCCAAACGTAAACGTGATGCCGCAAGTCACGCCGTAGGCTTCATACGGCGGCGTATCGAGCACGTGCGCCCAGTTTGATTTCACCGGCTCTATGCCGACGGTGCAGCGCCCATCGCGTATGGCGTTGCTGAACGGCACATCGGTCTTTACCGCCGCATTGTATGCGCGCACAGTGTTGAGGAAACCTTCCGCATCGACGCCTTCGAGCTTGGCCGCAAGTTCTTCCAAAGTATTCGCCACGAATTTGGTCACTTCACGGCCGCTGTATTCTTTTTTGAGCAGCGGTTTGGACTTGGCGTCGAACACCTGATAGGCATACTGTCCCGGCTGGCGCAGCACTTCGGCGCCGTACTTGGCGTAGGTGTAGTTGTAAAAATCCTGCCCCTCATCGACGAAGCGTTTGCCTTCCGCGTTGATCATGATCGACAGCGGGTAGCTGTGACGATACGGGTCGTGCGATTTCTCGACGATGCCGAATTCCGGCGCGTGACGCTCCCACGACACCGCGTGACGCCCCGACCAGTTGCCGTAGGGGCAGGCGCCGATGTCCAGCGCCATTCTCAGTCCTTCGCCGAGATTGTGGCGGGTGCCGCGCACCTTCGCCAGTTCCCAGCCCGGGCCCAGATAGCGCGTGCGCCATTCCGGGTTGGCTTCGAATCCGCCGCAGGCAAGTATCACCGCCTGCGCCTGAAACTCGACCGGCTTGCCTTGTTGCTTGGCGCGCACGCCCTGCACGTTAACGCCGTCGTAGATCAGCGATGTCGCGCGCGTCGCATAAAAAATCGCGATGCCCTTTTTCTCTGCAGTCTTCGTCAAATCCGCCACCAGGCCCGCGCCGCCGCCGTTGACTGTCAGCGGAAAACGTCCGAAAAACTTGCGCTTGCCGTTGACGATAGCCGACTGCGAACCGTAGTTCGGCACGAACGATGCGCCCTGACTGCGCAGCCACACCATGCCGGCGTGGCTTTGGGTGATCAGCGCTTCACTCAGATTGGGGTCGGTGCGAAAAGCCGTCACGCGATACAGATCGTCGTAAAACTCATCGATGGTGTTGCTGTCCCAATCGGTGTTCCGCGCTTCGTCTTCGGGGATGTCGGTGATTTGCTGCAAATCCTCGACCTTGCTGTAGGCAAAACGCATCACGCCGCCGGCAAAACGGCTGTTGCCGCCGGATTCGTCGATGGTCGCGGCTTCCAGCATGGCTACGCTCGCGCCCTTGTCGCGCGCCGACAACGCCGCGCACAGCGCCGCATTGCCCTTGCCCACTACCACTACATCGTACTGTTGCATGCCTATTCCTTTCGACTGAATTTCCGACAGGCTGATCGGCGCAATGGGACAAGGGAACACTTGAAGCGAAGCATTGCGCCCTACGACTTCTCCATGCCCGCCAGTACTTCCGCCACATGCAACACCTGAGTCTTGCTATCGCCACGACGGCGCAAACGCCCTTCGATATTCAACATGCAGCCGAGATCGCCAAGAACCACAGCTTCAGTGCCGTGCTCCGCGCCGCACTTCGCAATGTTGTCGCACTTACGGTCGGCAATATGCGTGGAAATGTCGCCATATTTCACCGCGAAGGTGCCGCCGAAACCGCAACAGGTTTCGCACTCGTCCATTTCTTTGAGCGTGAGACCTTCGACTTTTGCCAGCAGTGCGCGCGGCTGCAGCTTGACATCCAGCTCGCGCAGCCCTGCACAGGAGTCGTGATAAGTTATTGTTTTTATTGATGTTTTAGTAGTAACGTCAAATTGCATCACACGCACCAGAAAATCCGTCAGCTCATAGGTGCGTGCGCAAAGCTTCGCCGCACGCGCGGCTTCGGGCTGCCCCGCGAATAAATCCGGATAGTGCGTGCGGATCATCCCCGCGCACGAACCCGAGGGCGCAACCACGTAATCGAACGCCTCGAATTCTTGCAACACCTTGCGCGCCAGCGCCAGCGCCGACGCGCGATCCCCCGCGTTGTAACCCGGCTGGCCGCAGCAGGTTTGTGTGTTGGGCACGCTCACTTCGCAACCCGCCGCTTCCAGCAACTGCAGTGCCGCGAAGCCGATGCTGGGACGCATCAGGTCGACGAGGCAGGTGACGAAAAGGCCGACTCGCATCTTCGTTTCAATCCACCCGCGCGCCACTATCCTTCACCACCTTGCTCCACTTCACCGCTTCTTTTTTGATGTGTATCGCGTATTGTTCCGGCGTGCTGCCGATGGGCTCGATGCCGTCGCGCAGCAAGCGCTCGCGCAGTTCCGGCACTTTCAGCACTTTGGCCACTTCGCTATACACCCGATCCACTATCGGTCTGGGCGTGCCGCCGGGCGCACAGATGCCCGCCCACGAAATCGCCTCGAAGCCCGGCAGACCCTGCTCGGCAATCGTCGGAATATCTTTCAGCGTTGAAAAGCGCGTGCCGCTGCTGATGCCCAGCACGCGCAGCTTGCCCGATTGCACGTGTGGCAGCGAGCTCACCGGCTGATCGAACATCAGCACCACCTGCCCGCCGATCAAATCACTCATCGCATTGCCCGTGCCCTTGTACGGCACATGCGTCATGCTGATGCCGCTGGCTGTGGCAAACAGCGCCGCCGACAGGTGCGACGCGGTGCCCACGCCCGACGACGCATAGTTGATTTGCCCCGGCCGCGCTTTGGCAATGGCGATGAACTCCCTGACGTTTTTCGCCGGCAGCGACGGATGCAGAACAATGATGTACGGCAGCGAGCCGGTCTGCGTCACCGGCACCAGGCCCTTTTCGGGATCGTACGGCAGCTTGGAATAAATGAAGGGCGCAATCGCGAACACGCCCGTGGTGCAGGCATGCAGGGTATAACCGTCGGGCGCGGCTTTGGACGCGAGTTCCGCTGCGATGTTGCCGCCTGCGCCCGGACGATTTTCGACCACCACCTGCTGGCCAACATTTTTAGTCATCTCCTGCGCGATCAAACGTGCCACGATATCGGTCGAGCCGCCGGGCGCGAAGCCGACGAGGATGCGTATCGTTTTACTCGGATAGGCCTGCGCGCTTGCCGGCGCCGCCACTCCCCACAGGCACAATATAAAAAACAAAACCTTGTACTGATGTTTCATACTTTCTCCCTTGAAACTATCCACCTTTATTGCGCTTCGATGCCTGCGGCTTTGACGATCTTCCGGTACTTTTCGAGATCCGCGCGCAGAAATCGGGCAAACTCGTCGGGCGTGGTGCCCCTGCTCTCGATGTTGATTTCCGCGTAGGTTTTGCGTGTATCGGGATGTTGCATGACAGTGCGCGCCGCCTCGTACAGGCGGTTGACCAGCGGCCTTGGTAGTTGCGCGGGACCATAGATACCGTACCAGCCGGAGATTTCATAGCCCCTTAGCCCCGACTCGTCGAGCGTAGGCACCTCGGGGATCTGATCGCTGCGCTTGAGCCCCGTGAATGCCAGGCCGCGCAGGCGCTCGGCCTTGACGAAGGGCACCGAGGCTGGACTGGATGCGAAATTCATCGCGATCTGATTGGCAAGGACATCATTGATGGCAGGCCCGCCGCCCTTGTACGGCACGTGCGTAATTTTTACGCCGGCCATCAGGCAGAACATTTCGCCTGCAAGATGTTGCAGATTGCCCACGCCCGCCGAGGCGTAGGAGAATTTGCCCGGCGCCGCGCGCGCGGCATCGACCAGCTGCTGCACCGTGCGCTGCGTAAATGTGGGGTGCACCACCAGCACCAGTCCGCTCGATTTAACGATTTCGCTGATCGGGGTTAAGTCGCGCAGCGCGTCGTAGGGCAGCTTGCGGTAGACATGCGGATTGATGGTATGCGAGCCGGACGTAATCAGCAGGGTATAGCCGTCGGGCGCCGCACGCACCACCAGCTCTGTACCGATAATGCTGTTGGCGCCGGCGCGGTTGTCCACCACGATCTGCTGGCCGAGCACCGTACTTAGACGATGGGCGAAAATGCGCGCGATCACATCCGGCCCGCTGCCTGCTGAAGACGGAACAATAAAGCGGATGGGCCGATCCGGATACGCAGCTGTCGCAGACATCGCGGCGGCAGTGGCAAGATAAACGACGGCAACACCTGCCGCCACACGCGTAACAACGCCCACACCAGTGCGCAACAGTGTGCTCACGTAAAATTCTCCGCTATCTGAATCAAGCCATGCCGATGGGTTCTGCCAGCGGCGCCGCGATTTTGCCGGGCCGGGCGCGCATCATATCGTGTAATTCACGCTGTATCTGTGCATAACCCGGATCGTCAAACAGATTGTTCATTTCACCCGGATCGTTAACGAGATCGTATAACTCGCCCGCGCCGGATTCGAGATCGAACGTGCATTTGTGCGTTTTAGTGCGTACCACGCGCAATTTCAACGCCACGCCGCAGCGCGACGGATGCACATGCCATTCGCTGTACGCCACATCGCGTGTTTGCGCGCCACCACGCAACAGTGTGGCGAGACTGCGGCTTTGCAGTTCAACCGGCTTTGCCACACCTGCGTATTCGTAAAACGTTGCCGCGAGATCGAGCGTGGACACCGGTTCCACCACCAATTGCCGGCTCGCCACCCCCGGCCCGCGTGCCACCAGCGTCACCCGCAGCAGGTCTTCGTACGGCGTCGGTCCTTTGAGGTAGAGGCCGTGATTGCCGAGCAGCTCGCCGTGATCGGTGGTGTAGATCACCAGGGTGTTGTCAGCAACCCCGGAAGACTCGATTGCGCTCAGGATGCGGCCAACGTTGTGATCGATCTGCGAAATCATGCCATAGTAATTGGCGGTCATTTCCGCAAGCTGTGCGTCGCTCTGGTCGGGCACGCGCGAGCCTTCGGCGCGAAACTTGAGCATTTCAGGATCAGCGAGCAGCGGCTTGCCTTCGAGCGACGCCTTATGCCACCACGGCCTGCGCTCGAGATCGCGTGTGCGGTGTTTGGGCAACACCATATCCTTCGGGTCATACATCAGGCTCCACGGCTCCGGACAGTCAAACGCGTGATGCGGATCGGGAAACGATACCCATGCGCAGAACGGTTGTTCCTTGCGGTGGGCATTGTCGAGCCAGTGAATCGCACGGTCGGCGATCCACGTGCTCGAATGCCACGCTGCCGGCAACGCCGAAAACCAGGTCTGCGCGGCGCCGGTTCCTGCACGCGTTTCGGCGGCCCACAGCTTGATGCCCTCACTGCGTCCCTCTGCGTCAATGCCACGCGAACTGAGCCAGCGTTCGTAATGCCCCACCGGCGGCTGCTCCAGTGGACGCGTGCGGTGCAGATGGCCCAGCACGCTCAGCTCGCAGTGCTGAAATCCCATGTAGGGTCCAAACCAGTCGGGGCCATAGTGCGCCTGACTTTTGTTGCATTCCGGCGTGCCGGTGGGCGCAAATGTGGATTTGGTCGAAAAATGCGCCTTGCCGATGAAGCCGGTTTGATAACCCGCACGCGCCAGTGTGCCCGCAAAGCCGCCGTCGCCCACACGTGGGTCGAGGTCAACACCGTTGTCCCACACGCCGTGCGTCAGCGGCAGCATGCCGGTGAGTATCGACGCGCGTGACGGCTGGCACACCAGATTGGGCGTGATGCATGCCGAGAAGCGCGTGCCTTCGCGCGCGAGGCGGTCGATGTGCGGCGTTTTGATGTTCCTGTTTTCAAACCCGTTGCAGTCGGCACGTTGCTGGTCGGAGGTGATGAGCAGGATGTTGGGACGTGATGGATTCATTGAAACCTCATTAGCGCAAAGTCAAAATATTTTGTCGCAAATAAACACAGATGGCGTCAAAAACAGCAATGCAGGTTGGCGCTGAGCCTGCGAAGCCCAACACCATCATTGTTGCAGTCCGACGCCTCTGCATCGCAACCAGCCGTCGTGTTGGGCTTCGCAGGCTCAGCCCAACCTGCAACTTCCAGCGCTGGTCACGCCGTCGCGGCGATCTTCGCGCCGATAATCTTATCGTAACTGCTATCGGCTTTGAGCAGATCCCAGCTCGTCATCCAGTCGTGCAGGTGCTCGTATTCCTCGCGCGTGTACGGACGCGGTGACACATAGCGAAAGCGCGGCAGGTAAAAATCGTCCTCGGCAAGTTTCATGATATCTGCCGGCACTTCGCGCATCATGTAGTGCAGGTAGGGCCGAATATTCTGATTGATTTTTGCCACCGCTTTGACGATCGCGCGGTTGATCGCCGCGTACATCTGCGGATCGACATCCGGGGTGGCGACTTCGGCGCCTTCATAAAACGCCTCGCAGATGATCTTCAGGCCTTTTTTAGCCGACACCGTAATCCACGGCTCCATCACCGCTGCCGCTTCGACCCTGCCTTCTTCGAGAAAGCGCAGCCGCTGCTTGGGGCCGCCCACATGCACAGCGCGCACTTCGCGCTGGTTGTTCATCGAGCCGCCCAGCATGGCCAGCGTGATGTAGTGCGATCCGGCGTGAAAGTTCACCGCCACGGTTTTGCCGCGCAAATCCTGCGGCACGTTATACGGCGAGTCGGCGCGCACCACGATCGCCTGTGTGGCCACCGCTGCGCGTTTGCTGATGACTTTGGCGCTCTTTGCGCTGTCCTGCGTGCGGCGTATCTGGCCCCACTCACAGGCGCGATACATGCAGAACTCGCCTTTTTCGATGCCCTCATGCCAGCCGTAGGATGTCACCGCGCGATGATCTTCGAGCGGCTGTTCGGGCACCTCCTTGTCGCGGTCGCGGCCCGAACCCGCCGGCACCAGCTCGACAGCGTAGCCTTCCTGTTCGAAATAGCCTTCTTCCTTTGCCACGTGATAGGGCAACGAAAAAACGGCATTGCTGACTTCGATGCGGGTTTTATTGAGTGTCATGTTGCGTCCCCATTGTCTTCGGCGATTTCACGATTCGTGCACGGTAGTTTACCTGCCGCAGCATCTTTGCGGCAATCTGCCGCGCATCAGCGGCGAACGATTCATGGCATAGTTCGCGCATGATTTTAATTCCCAAGTCCCGGCGCGCCACGTCCGCGCTCGTCATGGCTCTGGTATCGATAGGGGCGACGCACGCCACAACCCACAACTGGCCGAGCCGCCCCATACGCGTGATCGTGCCGCAGCCGCCGGGCGGCTCCACCGACGTTATCGCGCGCGTGGTTGCGCAGCGCATGAGCGAAGCGCTCGGGCAGGCGGTGATTATCGACAACCGTCCCGGCGCAGGCACCATCGTCGGCGTCGAAATCGTGGCCAATGCCGCGCCCGATGGGCACACGCTGCTTGGGGTGGCGTCCTCTTACACCATCATCCCGGCGCTGCACAAAAAACTGCCGTTTGATCCGCTGCGTGACCTCGCGCCGGTCACGCAGTTGGCGACGGTGCCGCACCTGCTGGTGGTGCATCCGTCGGTGCGCGCGAATTCCGTGAAGGAATTGATTGCGCTTGCCAAAGCAGCGCCCGGAAAGCTCAACTACGCATCGAGCGGGTTCGCCACCAGCACGCACATGGCCGCAGAACTGTTCATGTACATGACCGGTGTCCGCATGATCAACATCAACTACAAGGGCGGCGCCTCCGCCATGGTGGCGATGCTGGCTGGCGAATGCCAGGTTAACTTTGCGACGATTTCCACGGTGGTGCCTCACCTCAGCAGCAACCGCTTGCGCGCGCTCGCTGTCACCAGCGCGAAACGCTCTGCCGCCGCGCCCGATTTGCCGACCATCGCCGAGAACGGCATCCCCGGCTACCAGCATGCGTCGTGGATCGGGCTCTTCGCGCCGGCACAACTCCCCATGCCCATCATGGCAAAACTTAACGCCGAAGCGGTCAAAGCTACGCGCTCACAGGAAGTGAAAGCCGTGTTCGCGAGCGACGGCCTCGAAGGCACCGGCACCACGCCGGGTGAATTCGCTACGCTGGTAAGATCCGAAATCGCGAAATGGCTCAAGGTGGTAAAGGCAACAAAGCTGGCGGCGCAGTAATCATGAGGCCGCCAACGCGGGCCGTGCCTGCAAAAAGAATTATCGGCAGTGCGCGTCGATCATGCGTTCCAGGGCCGCCGCGCACGCCGCGCAGAAGTGCTGCGTTTGCAGTGAGAACATGATGCAGTCCAGCTATCTCTCCATCGCCCCATAGACTAGCGCCGCCATCTGCTCACGGTAGTACTTTCGAATCTCGCCGGGTCCCGCGGTCATCGTCACGACGACGAGTTGTTCCCGCGGATCGGCCCAATAGCTGGTGCCGAACGCGCCATTCCACGTGTAATCGCCGACGCTGCCGTTCGTCGCCGCGACACCCGGCTCGAGGCGCACCGCGACGCCCAGGCCAAATCCATAACCTGCGCGTCCGGCTTCGGTCCCGGCGACATTGTTTTTGATGTCCTTGCCGAGGTGGTCTGAAGTCATGAGCCGCACCGTCTTGGGACTCAACACGCGCCGTCCATCGATAACGCCGCCGTTCAGGAGCATCTGTCCGAACCGCAGGTAATCGCCCGCGGTAGCGAACGCACACGCACCGCCGCACTCGAATTTCGGCTGCTCGCGTATGAGACGGATACTTTGCGGTTTGCCGGTGAGCGGATCGTTCGGAAGCGGCTGGGCTATGCGCACGCTCTTGTCCGACAGCGTGTTGAAGGCGGTGTCGGGCATCCCTACCTTGGACCAGACGCGCTCTTCGAGCGCCGCGCCCAGCGACTTGCCGGTGACTTTTTCGATCACCGCGCCAAGGGCGTCTATCGAGAGGCTGTAGTCCCACGTCGTGCCCGGCTGGTAGAGCAGCGGAAGCTTGCTGATCGTCTCCATGAACTGGTCCGTCGTGCCGCCATACGCGGCCACCGCCGAGCCCGCCGGCCATAGCTTGTGCACAGGCGTGCTGCCCCGTCCGCCGTAGGTGATGCCCGATGTGTGGCGCATGAGGTCCTGGATGATGATCGGCCGCTTCGCGGTCTCGAGCCGGATCTGGCCGCTCGCGTCGACGATGCCGACCTGCATAGAAGCGAACTGCGGGTAATAGGTGGACAGAGGCGAGGTCAGGGGCAGCTTGCCCTCCTCGAGGAGCGTCAGCGCGCCTACCACCACCATCGGCTTGGTCATCGACGCGAGCTGAAAAATCGTGTCGATGCGCATGGGTATCGCCTTCTGCTTGTCCTGAAACCCCATTGCCTTGTAATAGACAAGCCTGCCTTCGCGTGCAATGGCGACCACGGCGCCGGGTATGCGCTCCTTCGCGATCTCGTCTGCAATGAAGCGATCGATCCTTTGCAACCCACTCGCCGAAAACCCCGCCGGTGCGGGTTCGACGCGCGGCAGAGGATCGGCCGCGAGCGCAACGCCTTGTGCAAACGCAAGCACGCAAAAAAGCGCGCTGAAGCTTCGATAGCGATTCATCACATCCTCCTTGGGTTATAAGAAGTTTGAGTTTAAACCTCTTTTTTAAAGCCTGGCGATCGCTTCAGCGCGCCGTGCGCTGACCGCCGGCGCTTCGTCATACGAGTCGCAGTTCCGCTCTTGGATATAGACCTCGTGCTTCGCGATCAAATGAGAAATAAGAGCGCCCTTGCGAAAGCTGGCATGACCGGCGTGGATATGATGTTCGTCCCAGTCGGAACCCGACTGAGCCCAGCGCCCGATGCGAAAGTCGTAGATAAAGTGGACAACCAGTGTCTCACCCTCGCGTGTTGCTGCGAATACCTCGACGACGGGCTTTTTGCTGAGCGAGTCGACCCCGCTCCATTTGACAGCCTCGCCATGACCATCGGCGATGGCCTGTAGCGCCGCAACAATCGGCTTGCGCTTGTTTTCGCTGGCGCCCTGCCAGTCGACGAGTAACATGTCAGGGTTCATTGTGAGAAAAACAATAGCCGCCAGCAGAGGTTAGAGGCACCATTATATTCACGCATAGGTTTGAATAGAATTGTGACCGCGCTGGCGGAACGAATTGTGATTCATCCAGCTTTCGTTTGGGTCAATACCCACACTGTCGTTCCCGCGAAGGCGGGAACCCATAACACAGTGCCATATGGCGCATGTGCCCCCAACCTTCCCCCACGGGAAGGGGATACCGCCTACGCGGGAATGACAGGGAAAGTTTTGCACTTATGTCGAATGGCAGGGTTGGGTTTTTATCGATAACCACTGAAAAGTCCGATGAACTCGAATTATTTTCGGCAGTGCGCGTCGATCATGCGTTCTATGGCCGCCGCGCACGCCGCGCAGAAGTGCTGCGTTTGCAATGAGAACATGATGCAGTCCGCCTCGGCGCGGAACATTCCTTTCGCATAGCCGTTCGCGCCTTCGTAGTACCCCACCTTGCGCGGATTGCCGTTCTGCGCCAGCAGCGCCGCCTGCCGCCGGCTCTCCTGCGCCATGAATTTCTCTATGGTCTCTTCTTGGGCGCCGGCTGCCCGTAGCGCCTCGTATCGCTTCACGTAGTGCGCGAAGTACTGTTCGTACGCCGCCTTGTTCCACCCGGAGGGGCGCGCCGCCGGCTCGGTCAGAAGATCGCGCCATTTGCCTTTTCCAGGCGCAATCGTGACGTTGGGATGCCATGGTTCGATGTTCCCGGCGTAAGCCGGTCCACCGCCGGCCGGGATGTAGTATTCGTCCGCGAGGCCGCCGATCGCGTGCGCGAATTCATGAATGGCGAGGTATTTCGCCGCTGCGCTGTCGATGGCCACCACCGCCGGACCACCGAAGTACGCGCTACCGCCGTAGCGGCGGGCGTTGGCGAGTATCAGCAAAAAATCATAAGGAACGGCAGACGCCACCTCGCGCACGGCGTAATTGTTGCGGTCGGCGAGCGCACGCTCCGAGCCGCCGCTGTAGTAGGCGCAATCAAACACCGTGTCCCGCTTCAGCCCGAGGTACGGATCGGTCACGCCGCTGTCGGTGCTCGCCGCAAACACCGAGGACACGTTGAAATCGCTCTTGCGCTTCGCGAATGGTTCGACGGAGAAGAGGTAGCCGGCGGCGCGCCTCGCATCGTCCGCGAACTTGGGATACTCGGCCTGCCGGTAGCCGTCGCCGAGGATCGCGAGATTAACTTTCGCGCCGGGTTCGCCGCCGGCGTCGATGACATCGACGCGCGTAGCCGTGGCGACGGGGGAGCGGTCGATGGCGCTGGCCTGCGGATCTATGGCGACCGTCGACAGCGTAACAAACGTGCGCTCTGCTCTGCGTTTTTCAATTACCGCGCGTACGGGGCGCTGCGGCATCGGAAAACGCACACTGAACTGGGTCGTCGCCGCTAGTGCATCCGCACCAATAGCGGTGTCAAAGCCCTGCCGATAGAGCAACAGTTCACTCGCCGGGTCGTAAACCGACAACCGGTAGTCGCCCCAGTCCGGCCCGTCTGTGAGCTTGCGCCGCCGTTCGGGCCACTTGCGCTCGAATCGCAACCGCTCCAGCGTGAAGTTTTCGGCGCCCGCCGTCAGCCGCTGCCGCCAGTCCAGACGCAGCGCCCCCGGCGCAAACACGCGGCTGCTCTGCGCTGCGGTCTGCGCCTGCTCGGTGCGGCTGCATGCCGGGGTCAGCATCGACAGCCCGGCAGCCGCGGCGTGCTGCAACAGCTTGCGGCGGGCGGGCGAGTAGCGCTTGTGTGAGGTGTTGGGTATTGACAACTGACAACGTAGCGGTAGGGCCTAAAACACGGTGGCGTTCCGCCCATCCCGGGTGGCGGATAGGAACCCTGCCGCCGTAACGTCTTTGCACGTGACGCAGAACATTATGCGGCAATTTTTTACCAGGCCCGGCACGCGTGCGATAGTTCGGTGTGCAAGTCTGTGTGCTACAGTTGAATTTCTCATCCTTCATAGTCAAGGAACGCCATGGCCGACATCAAAGTGGTTCGTCTCGCCGAGTCCGAGATAGTCAGGTTCGCGCCCGACTCGTTCTATCAGCCGCTGCTCGGCGACGATGCAGGCACGATGCCGGTGCGCACAGGCATCCAGACCTGCCTGCCCGGCTACGTCGCCACGATGCATACCCATCCCTACATCGAGATCATTCACATCCTCGAAGGCACGGCGGAAGCCTGGGTCGAAGGCGGGGAGAGCAGCAAGGTGCGGCTTGAAACCGGCGACACCATCGCGATGCCCGCAGAAACCCCGCACACCTTTCGCGTGGTGGGCGACAAGCCGATGCGGCTGCTCGGCACCCATGTTTCCCCCAAGCGCATCGTGAATTACCGGGACGGCAGACCGACAGACGAGCGGGGCTATCGCAGCTGAGTGCGCCAGGGGTCAGAGAGTCGCCGTTACTTTCCTACACAGCCAACGCCGGCCTCAACGCCGCTTCCGGCGTGCCATCCTGCCACGGCAGCGGCACCTCGTAATCTTTGTTGAGCAGACAATCATCCGGCAAACATTTCAGCGGCGTGAAGTCGCGATGCGCGATGTATTCGGGACGCTTGAAGCGGCGGATGTGGTTGGACACTGCGCACAGGCTCAGATACACCGCCACACGATTCCACGGCGACAGGTTCGAGGTGGAGGCATGCACCAGGCATGAGTGGAACATGATCATCGAGCCTGCCGGGCCTTTAGGCGCGACGATGCCGCCGCGCGCGACCAGTTGCGTGATGGTGTCGTGGTTGATGGTCCACAGCGGATAGCTGGTGGTTGTTAGATCATGCTGAGCCTCAATCACGCCGAGCTTGTGGCTGCCGGGGATGAACATCAGCGGGCCGTTGAACTCGTTCACCGCATCGAGAAAAATCGCCACGTTCATCGCGCGCGGTTCGGGCATATCGTCATCGTTCACCCAGGTGCCGTAATCCTGATGCCACTGCCACACGTCGCCGTCGAACGCCATCTTGCCGTTGATCTTGAACTGATGCATGTAAAGGCTTTCGCCGTACATCTGCATCACGGGTGTGAGCATGCGCGGATGGCGCGCGAGGGTGGCGAACGGTTTGCTGTATAGATGCGCGGCGAAATTGGTGCGCACCACGCCGCCGGTTTTCTCGCGCACATTTTCCGGGCGCTGCTGCGCGTAAAGGCGCGGCACTTCGTCGAGCAGCACTTTGATTTCCGGCGGCGTAAACAGGCTCGGGAAAAACAGAAAGCCTTCGCGGTCGAACTGTTCGAGTTGCTGTGGTGTAAGTTGCATGACTGCGACCCCTGGTGCGTGAGTTGCTATACTAGCCGCGCCCCTCATTATTAAGCAACCTTCATGTCAGACCCTCGCCCCAATATCGTTTTAGTACTTGCCGACAATCTCGGCTGGGGCGAACTCGGCTGCTACGGCGGCGGCATTTTGCGTGGCGCACCGACGCCGCGCATCGACGCGCTGGCGGCGGAAGGTCTGCGGCTCACCAATTTCAATGTTGAATCCGATTGCGTGCCGACACGCTCGGCACTGATGACCGGACGCCATCCGATCCGCACCGGCGCGCTGCAATCGGTGGCTGCCGGCTTGCCGCAGGGCATCACGCCATGGGAAATCACGCTCGCGCAACTGTTATCGGCGCAAGGTTACGCCACGGCCCTTTACGGCAAGTGGCATCTGGGCGACCGGCCGGGGCGTTATCCGACCGACCGCGGCTTTGACGAGTGGTACGGCATACCGCGCACCACCAATGAAAGCATGTTCACCAGCACGCCGGGATTCGACCCGGCGGTGGTGCCCATGCCCTATGTGATGGAAGCGCGGCGCGGCGAGCCTGCGAAAAATGTCGCGGTCTATGATCTCGAACTGCGCCGCAAAATCGACTCGCAACTGATCGAGCGCACCATCGATTTCATGCGGCGCCAGGTCAATACGAAGCAGCCTTTTTTTGCCTACGTGCCGCTCACGCAACTGCATTATCCGACGCTCCCGCACCGCGACTTTGAAGGCAGGAGCGGCGCCGGCGACTTTGCTGACGCGATGTTGGAGATGGATGCTCGTGTTGGCCAACTAATTGATTTTATTGATAATTCTTCATTACACGAAAACACGGTATTTATTTTTGCCAGCGACAACGGGCCGGAGTTTCGCCGTCCGTGGCGCGGCACCGCCGGCCCCTGGAGCGGCACCTATCACACCGCGATGGAAGGCGCGCTGCGGGTGCCGTTCATGCTGCGCTGGCCGGGGCGGGTGCCGGCGGCGCGGGTGTCGAACGAGATCGTGCATGTCACTGATATTTACACCACGCTGGCAAAAATTGCCGGCGCGAAATTGCCGGACGACCGCCCAATAGACGGCGTGGATCAGAGCGATTTCTTTTTTGGCAACAGTGAAAAATCCGCGCGCGAAGGTTTTGTCTATTACATCAAAGACGAATTGCGCGCGGCGAAATGGCGCGACTGGAAATTGCATGTGGTGTGGGAAACCGAACCCAACACCGGACCGCTGCATCTGGAGACGCCGTGGCTGTTTAATCTCACGCAGGATCCGAAAGAAGAAACCGATGTGGGCACGCAACACAGTTGGGCGCGCCGCCCGCTGCGCGTGCTGATCCAGGAATTTCAGCAAAGCCTGAAGGCGCATCCGCCGATACCGCCGGGCGCGCCGGATGACTACCGGCCTTCGGCAAAATAATCACACTGTCAACTCACGGAGAAACTCATGAAAGTAACCCGCATTGAAACCCTGCGCTGCGACGCCGGCTGGCGCACGTTCTCGTTTCTCAAGGTGATGACCGATGAGGGCCTCATCGGCTGGTCGGAATTCAACGAAAGTTTCGGTAGTGCCGGCCTTTCCGCGGTGATCGAAGCGCTGTCACCGGTGGTGATCGGCAAAGACCCTCGCGACATCGAACTCATCAACTGCCATCTGCGCACCCATACCGTGCAATCGCGCGGCGGCATCAACCGGCAGGCCGTTGCCGCCATCGAAAACGCGCTGCTCGATATCAAAGGCAAGGCGCTCGGCGTGCCGGTATATGACCTTTTCGGCGGTGCGGTGCGTAAACGCATTCCCTGCTACTGGTCGCATTGCGGCAGCTATCGCGCGCGTTACCCGGAACTGCTGGGCGTGCCGCGCGTCGAAACGTATGATGATCTGGCGAAGCTCGCGCAGGAGGTCAAGCGCCGCGGCTTTGGCGCATGCAAGACCAACGTGATGATTCACGACGGCAAGCGGCTGGTGTCGTATCGTCCAGGCTTTGGCGCGAGCAAGGGTTATCCGGAACTGAACTGGAACAACGAGATCGTGGATGCCGCGTTCAAAACCGCCAATGCGTTTCGCGAAGGCGGCGGCCCGTCGCTGGGGGTCATGATGGATCTGAATTTCAACTACAAGACCGAAGGATACCTGCGCATCGCTAAGGCGGTTGAACCCATCGGCATGACCTGGCTGGAGATGGACATCCACGATGCGCCGTCGCTGGCGTTGATCCGCCGCAGCACGTCAACACCGATAGCCTCGTGCGAGACGTTGTGCGAGCGGCGCGACTTCAAACCTTTTTTTGAGAACTACGCCATGGATGTGGCGATCATCGATGTGGTGTGGAACGGTTACATGGAGTCGCTCAAAATCGCTTCCATGGCCGATGTCTACGAAATGAACGTCGCGCCTCACAACTTTTACGGCCACCTGTCGAGCGTTATGTCGGCACACTTCTGTGCGTCAGTGACGAATTTTCGCATCATGGAAACCGACGTTGACGCCGTGCCGTGGCGCGACGAACTGGTGGATATTCCGCCGGTAATGGAAAACGGTGAATTCGTGCTGTCGTCGCGGCCGGGCTGGGGGGTGGAGGTGAACGAAGCGGCGGTGAAGCGGCATCCGCCGAAGTGATCAACCCGCTGAGCTACACAGTTCCGTGGCCGCGCCTTCCGTTTGAAAGGCTCATCCATGCACACAACTTTGAGTGTGAAAGCCTGTAGCCCGGAAGCAGGCGATGGCTTTTCATGGCCGTATTCCGGGGAAGTGTGAATGAACCCGCGCGCTGTCGATGTGCCGTGCTTCTTCCCGGAATACGTCCTTCGGACTCCTTCCGAGCTACGGGAGATATGTGCATAGATCAGCTAAGGCCGGTATTTCTTACGGGATGGCGTTTGGATCGAGGGGATAGATCGGCCGGCGGATGCGCTTGAAGTCCAGCGTGCTGTAGTCGGAAGTGCACACCCCGACGCCCGCGCATTCGACGGTCGCGCGTGCGAGATCGCCGAACCCCGCGCGCCAGTGCACACGGCTTTTCAGCATGAGATAGCGTTTCTTTGCCGGATCGATGCCCTGCGACGCGAAGCACTCGAGATCATTGGGCTCCTGCTGACGTGAAATGACGACGATCTCCACGCGGCCGGTATCGAGCACCGCGGTCGGCCCCATGGCCATCAACACGCCTCTGGACATCGGCCCGCGGTTCACAAATTGCCCGTTGGTCAGGTTCTTCACCGTGCCGGTGACTTCCAGCGGTTTGCCTTTCAGTTTGAGGCTGGGCATGTCCAGCTTGCCGCCAAGCGCAAGCGTTACGCGCGCCCCCATGCCGGCCTGTTGCATCTGCATGACGGCCTGCGGATCGTAGACCGCGAAAGCGGCGACATCTTCCAGCCGCGCTTCGAGGATGCCTTCGAGCACCGCCATCGTGTCCATCGTGCCGCCGGAGGCGGCATTGTCGTAATGGTCGAGAAGCACCACGGGACGCGAATCGCCAGCGCTCGCCCGCGACGGACTGAGCGTGCGCGCTTGCGCGAGAGACTGTGCGAGCGGCTCGACCGCATAGACCCACTTCGCGCGATCGCACCAGGCCATGTCCAGCAGTTCGTTGCACCAGCGCTGCGCCAGCGCAGGATCGTTGTTGGTGACCACGACCGCCGAGAGCCCTGCGTTGACAATATCGGCGTGTGGAAAGCCGACGAACAGGCTCGCGCACAGCGCGCCCTGCTTTTCCATTTCGATTGCGCGCGCCTGGATCTCGCGATTGGGCGAGTCGAGGCTCGACTGGCGCATCACGTGCGGCAGCATCGGCCGCTGGCCCCAGGCCATCGCTGGTTTGACTCTGCCCGCGAGCATCGCAAACAGCGCCCGGCCCGCGCGCAGACCCGTCTCGTAGACATCGACATGCGGATAGGTCTGGTAGCCGGCGATCAGGTCCGCGTTCGCGACGATCCCGGGATACAGATTGGCATGCATGTCCAGGGCCACCGCGATCGGTGTTTTCGGTGCGATCCGGCGCAGACGCGCGAGCAATTCGCCCTCACCGTCATCGAAGCTCTCGGTCACCATCGCTCCGTGCAGGTCAAGCAGGATCGCGTCGCATCCCGCCTTGCTTACTTCGGCCACGGCGGCACATATGCGCCCAGCTATATATTCGAACGCCGCATCCTCCACCGGTCCACTCGGCCAGGCGCTGCCCGCGACCGGCAGCACGATGTTCGCGCCGGCCTTCTCGGCCAGTTCGATGAAGGCGCCCAGGCCCGAGCCCGTGCCGCGCGCAGCGCTGATCGCGGCCTCTCCTTCCAGCGGCATCGGACTGCCGATTGCGAAGCGCTGGATCGGCGTTGGCACCGGCGAGAACGTGTTGGTCTCGTGTTTCATCTGGGCGATGACGATATTCATGGGGAATGGAAACGCTTAGTGAGGGAATTTGCAGTGGCCGCCGGGGGCCGGGTCAGCGGGACCACCGCCACCTGTTCCTTGAACGCCGCACGCGTCGAGATGGACGCAGTTCAGCGGTCCAGGTTTGACGTCGCCCGCCGCTCCGCAATCAACTGGACATAGCCCCGTCGAGCGTTTGTATGATTGTGCAAGAATGACCTCGTTACACAGGTGTTCAGGCGGCCTGTTCGGCCACGCCTGCTGCAGCGAGCATGGCATTGATGAGCACACTGGCGCCGGCAGCGATATCGTCGGGCCGCGCGTTTTCCAGTTCGTTGTGCGACAAGCCACCCTCGCAGGGCACAAAGATCATCGCGGTAGGTGCGACGCGATTCAGGTACACCGCATCGTGTGCCGCACCGCTGACGATGTCGCGGCACGACAGACCTAACGCCTGCGCCGATTTACGCACGCTGTCGACGAGTTCAGGATCGAAATGGCTGGGCGCGAAATAAAGAATTTCCGTGATGTCGATGGTGCAGCGGCATTCGGCTTCGATTTTTGTTGCCGATGCTTTCAGATGCGCGACCATCGAGAGCAGGGTCTCATCTTTTGCGTTGCGTACGTCCAGCGTCAGATGGACCTTGCCGGGAACCACATTCCTCGAGTTCGGCATCACGCGCAGGTGGCCGACCGTCGCGCGCGCGTTGTCCGGGTAGGCACAGGCGACGCGGTTGGTTTCGATCACCAGGCGGCTGGCCGCGAGCAGCGCGTCCTTGCGCAGTTCCATGGGCGTCGGACCCGCGTGCGAATCCTGCCCGGTGATCTCGACATCGAACCAGCGCTGGCCGAGCGCGCCCTGCACCGCGCCGATAACAGTCCTGTTGTTCTCGAGCACCGGGCCTTGCTCGATATGCGCCTCGAAATACGCGCCCACCGGGATCGGTTTCGCATCGCCCTGATAACCAATGGCCCTGAGCGCCTCGCCTACGCTCACGCCGTCGATATCTTTCTGTGCGTGCATGGTCGCGACGTCGTAAACCGAAGCGAACACGCCGGAGCCCATCATCGTCGGAACGAAGCGCGAGCCTTCCTCGTTGGTCCAGGCCACGACTTCGATCGGTGCGCGGGTGCGGATGCCGAGCTCATTCAGGCGGCGCACCACTTCGAGCCCGGCCATCACGCCGTAGGCGCCGTCGAACTTGCCGCCCGAGGGTTGCGTATCGAGATGGCTGCCGGTCATGACCGGCGGCAGGCTGTCGTCCTGCCCCAGGCGATGCGCGAAGATATTGCCGATCGCATCCAGTCGCACGCGCATGCCTGCTTCATTCGCCCAGGCGACAAACTGGTCGCGCCCCTGCCGGTCCAGCTCCGTCAGTGTGATTCGCTTCACGCCGCCTTTGGGCGTCGCACCGATGCAGGCAAGGTCCATGAGCGAGCGCCAGAGCCGCGCGCCATCGACCTGCAGGACTTTCAGAGCGGTCTTCATCGCGTTGGCGCAAGCACCTCAGCCGCCTGCTTTTCGACCACCGTGCCCTTGAAAAAATCCGGGTTCGTGCGGCCCCAGAAGCGCACCGCGTTGGTGAACATGAAATCACGGAAATCGTCGTCGTCGAGCAGCCCGTGCTCGACCAGCTCGTACGCTTCGGGTACCACCTCGGTCATGTCCGGCACGTCGAAGTGGCCGATGTCCGAGCTGAAGAACGCGTTCAGACGCGCACCCATCGGCAGCGCCTTGCGATTAAACGCCCAGGCGTTGATCGGATCATCCGCTTCGCAGCCGAAGTAGTAGCGCGCCACATACAGATCCAGAAAGTCTTCCTTGCGCGTGATCTTGCAGCGGGAATAGTCGTCGAGATTCTCGACGCCGCCGGTGCCGTTGCCGTTATCGTCCAGCCCTTCGCCGCGCTGTACCGCCTGCAGCATCGCCGGCTGCGCGTACTTCTCCGCCAGCGCCAACAGGCCCGCTCGATCGAGGCGCGCGGGATTGGTGTTCTCGAGCGCCTGCCGATTGCGCTTCTCCCAGTGCCCAATGAGATCCGCATAGAGCGAGCTGGCCCAGCCCACACCGCCTTCGAGAAACGCGAAGTTAAGCTGCGGGAAGCGGCGCGTGACGCCGCCGAAGAACAGCGCCTTGGCCATGGCTTCGCTCGCCGAGGCGAAGTGACCGATGTGGTTGTAGCAGAAGTTCGACGGCGAGTTGCGCAGCAGGATCGAGCGCGCGCTGTTGTGAAAGCTCGGCGCGATCTTCAGTTCGCAACACTTGGCCCACACCGGATCGTAGTCGTGTTCGCTGTCGATGCCGATCGCGTCGTACCACTCGACGAACTTCGACGCCTCGGGATGCTCTTCCACCAGCGCGGGCACCGGGCGGCGGATGAGGCTGCCCATCATGACCACGCGCAGACCGAGCTGCTTGGATGCGAACTCCAGTTCCTCGATGGCTTCTTCCGGCGTATACATCGGAATAATCGCGGCCGGTATGATGCGATCGCCGTACGGACGAAATTGCTCGGCGGTGAAGGTGTTGTAGGCACGGCACAGCGCGCGGCGATGCTTCTCCGACGGCAGGCGGTAGTAGCCGAGCCCGGCGGTGGGGTAGATGACGCAGAAGTCGAGGCCGATATCGTCAAGACGCTCGTATAGAAGCCGCGGCATCATGGCGGTCGCCCGGTCGAGCGTGTTCTTTGTCGGCAGGAACCAGAATGCCTCCTGACCGATGCGGCGGCGCCGTCGCTCGGCCACGGACATGCCGAGCGATCGGGGAACGCGTGCGCTTGCCATGTCCAGCGCCTCGACCGCGATGTCGCCGCCGATGCGGCGAAACTCCTGACGCATTTGCGGGTGGTATTCCGCCCAGTGCCCGTCGGCGTCGATGATGGGATGGTTCAGGCGGCTGCGAATCTTGCGAGCGTCGGTCTGAGCGTGGGTCGTCATAACTGCACCTCCGTGGCAAAGGGTTACTCCACCTTGATGTTCGCGTCCTTGATGATTTTGCCGTAGCGGATGATGTCCGTGCGGATGAGCGCGGCGGTCTGTTCCGCGTTGTGGTAGTAGGGCTCAAACCCCTGGGTGCCCAGCTTTTCCCTGGTATCCGCCAGCGCCGCAAGTTTTCTGATCTCGGTGGATAGCTTGTCGATGATGGGCTTCGGGATGCCGGCCGGTCCGCCCACGCCCTGCCAATTCGTCAAGGTCATGGCCGGCAGCCCCGCCTCGGCGAAGGTAGGAACGTCGGGAAATGCCGCGGTGCGAGACTGCCCGGTGACCGCGATCGCCCGCAGGCGCCCGCTCTTGATTTGCGTGGCGACGTTGGCAGGATTCGAGAAGAAGAAATGAATGTGCCCGCCCATCAGATCCACTACCGCGGGGGCGCCGCCTTTATAGGGAATGTGCCGCGTCTTGATGCCCGCCACGGTGTTGAAAAGTTCAGCCAGCAGATGGGTCGGGCCGCCGGTGCTGGAGGTGCCGTAGGTAATCTGCTCCGGCTTCGCCTTCGCCAGCGCGATCAGTTCCTGGACGTTATTCACCGGCAGCGATGGCGGCAGCACCAGCACATTCTCGTAGCTCAACAGGGTGGCAATGGGCGCGATGTCCTTCAGTGCATCGTAGGGCGTCTTCAGCAGCAAGTGATTGCCCGCCAGGGTGCCGCCCAGAGTCACGATCGTGTAGCCATCCGGGCGTGATTTCACGGCTGCAAGGGTGCCGATCATGGTGTTGGCCCCGGGCCGATTGTCCACCACCACCGGCTGTCCCCACACCTCGGTGAGGTGCTGACCGATCAGGCGTGCAGTGAAGCTGGTGCTGCCGCCCGGCGCATACGGACTGATGAAGCGTATCGGCTTATTGGGGAAGTCCTGCTGCGCAGTCGCGCCTGCGCCCAACGCGCTCAAGACGAGTCCCCCAAGCAATCGCGCGCGCATCCTGCGAGTATTCATTCAGGCACTCCTTGTCCAGCGGTAGTCTACTCTGGAAGTCCTGCCTCGCGCAGGGCGCCAGCGATGTTTTCCAAAGTCTTACTATCCTTGTACGGCTGCGTTTCAAGATACACGGATATCCTGAACGACGGCTGGCGACGCAGAATTTCCCGCGCCATTTCTTGTGCTTTCCCGGTGGACTTGGACAAGCTGTAGTCGGCGCATAGCAACACGTACCCGTCCAGGTTATCCGGATTAGCACGAAGGCATTCGTTCGCAACGGAGATCGACGGCGCCATCTGGCCGCTGTCGCGGTAGGAGGCAGCCAGAAGGGCTGCCATCCACGGGGGATAGATGCGCCCATGCTTCACTGCACTCTTGACGCTTTCGATCGCTTGAACAGGGTCGCCGTTGAAATGAAGAACATTTGCATAAACTGCCTTGCTCATCGGACAACTTTGTCGAACTGACGCAGCACTTTTCGACAATGTCAGCGCTTCATCGTGCCGCCGCTCGAACAGGCGCACAGAGGCCAATACGATTCTGCCGAACCCATCGGGATCGCCGCGCTCAATGGCCTTCTCAGCCTGTGCGGTTGCACGCGCGAGGGATTGGGCGGGGTCCTTGCTCCACCCTTGCATGACGCTCCGCCAGTTTGTAAAGGCTGACAACGCCAGCGCCTGCGGTGAGTCCGGCAGAATCTCCATCAACTGCTCGAAGAGTCTCGTCGCCTCCGCATTGCCAGTCTCGTTCCCCATGTACATATGGCTGATTCCGCGTAGCGCGAGCTCGCGCGCCTTTCTGCTCGGCAGACCGTTCCACCAGATAAGACCGCTCTCGCCAGATCGCAGCTTGATGTCCAGCGCGACGGCGACCTCCGTGGTGATTTCGTCCTGAAGCTCGAAAATGTCGTCAACCACACGGTCGTAGCGTTCTACCCAGGTGATCTGTGCTGCCGGCGCATCGGTAAGCTGGATCGTGACGCGGACGCGGTCGCCAGCAAATTGCACCGCGCCGTCGAGAACGTATCGAACGCCGACCTCGTTCCCTGCGCGGATCGCGGACACATCCTTGTTTCGATAGTGCTCCACGGCCGGCGCATTAATGAGGAACATGCCAGGAAGCTTCACCAGCGAGGACTGAATCGACAGACGAAAGCCGTCCACCAGTGCGTCGTGGTCCCTGTTGTCACCCAGATTCTTGAACGGCAGTATCATTATCGAAGGAGGCTCTGGACGCTGGAAAACGTCAGCGATAGCTTCTTTCGTTTCGGGAGCTGCGATTCTGGAAAATCGGGAAATACGAAGAAGTGCATCCCCTCGATCTGCTGCATCTGGCCGGGAAACGAACCGATAAGCGTGAACCGGAGGCTCGATGTTCTTGAGCTTCTGTTCGCCGATGTCATGGAAGTTTGCATCCAGCTTGCCCTGGACTTGCTGAAATACGGATGCACTTATACAGATGCCGCCCGCATCGGCCAGAGATCCCAATTGGGCAGCACCATTTACCCCATCGCCATAAGTATCATTTCGCTCAACCACAACCTCACCCAGATGGATGCCGATGCGGTAGAGAACGCGCTTTTTTTCCTCAATCTCGGTACACAGCGCACCGATCGTGTTTTGAATGCCGATGGCACAATGGGTGGCGGCTACGACACTCTGAAAGCGCGCAACCACGGCGTTCCCTGCATGCTGTACGAGCGCACCACCGGAATTCCTGAGCCTGTCGGCGATCAGATCGAGACTGGCGGAAAGTTGCCGCTGCGTCCCGATCTCGTCCGCTTGGGACAGACGGCTGTATTCGGAAACATCAGCATGCACAATAGCTGCGAGCTGGATCGATGGTTTGTCGGGCAGCGGCGATGCCTCGGTATTCGCTGCGAAGGCGTTCGTCTTAATCGCCGCGGCATTGCGCGACAGCGCCGGTCTGCGACACAGCCGCCATCCAATATCTCCCCCGATCAGCAACAAGCCCATGCCCGCCAATAGTATACGCAGATCGATATTGGCGACCCAGAGATGTAGCGCATCGGCCGGCAGATGCAATCGCTGAAACAAGTGGGCCAACCAATGGTCCGGCGCCGCCCCGGTGCCAGCGAGGATCGCCCCCGCCACCATCCAGTGCGTCACGTATTCATTCGACTTGTGCCATACGCGCTTCAGAACTTGCCACACGATATTTCGATCGCCTTATCCAATGCCCCGCGTTCTTCTACGAGAGTTCACTCATCAGCAATCTATTCCCTGTCCGGTAAACAGTCAATCGCGTCAATTATCAGACCACTTAACAGGCGGTGCTTGCACGCAAAAGATGGGCTGCGCCTATTTTCCGCTCCACCCACCACCCAGCGCCCGCACCAGATCAGCCACCGCCACCCGCCGCGCGCGCAGCGCATCTGCGCGATTTAAATCCGCGGCCAGCAGATTGCGTTCGGCATCGATCACTTCCAACTGGCTGACGAGGCCGTTGTCGTAGCGGATGCGCGCGAGCCGCACGGCGTCGCGCAGCGCCACTGCGCGCGTGGATTCCGCCTCGAAAATCTCGCGTGCGCGCGTCTGTGCGGAGAGCGCCTGCTGCACTTCGCGAAACGCCTCCTGCACCGCTTTTTGATATTGCGCCAGCGCCTGTTGTTCGCGCGCCTTGATGGCGGCGATCTCGCCCGCCACGCGGCCTGCCTGAAAAATCGGCTGCGTCAGACCAAACGCGAGTTGCCAGATCAACGCCGGGCCGGATAGCAGGTCGCGCAGCGCGCCGCTCTCGCTGCCCAGATAGCCGGTGAGCGCAATGCGTGGAAACAGCGCAGCGCGCGTCGCCGCGATGCGTGCGTTCACCGCGATCAGGCGCTGTTCCGCCTGAACGATGTCCGGGCGGCGCAGCAATAGATCCGAGGGCAAACCTTCAGGCGCCACCGCTGGCGGCGCTGCATCGTGCACAGCACTGCGCTTCACTGTGGATGTACTGAGCGCGCGCGGGCTGCGCCCCAACAGCACGGCGAGCGCCAGTTCCTCGGTGGTGCGGCTGCGTTCCAGCGCCGGCAATTGTGCCTGCGCCGCCGCTACTTCGGCTTCGAGTTGCCGCAACTGATAGTCGCCGATCAGGCCTGCCGTATGCCGCACGCGCTGCAAACGCAGATTGTCATCACGCAACGCCAGCGCGCGGCGCGTTACCGCGATCTGTTCATCCAGCGCGAGTAGCGTGAAATACGCGCGCACCACGTCTGCACCGAGGGCCAGGCGCACGGTTTCACGCGCGGCGTCAGTCGCCAGCACTTCCGCGCGCGCGGCATTACCCGCGCCGCGCAGGCGTCCCCACAAATCGAGTTCGTACGACACATTGAGTTGCGCGCGATAACTGTTGCGTTCGAGGGCGCTCGCAGGAATCGGCAGCGGTGAAACTTCGGAAGAGCGCGTGCGATCACGCTGCGCGGTGGCGTCGATCGACGGAAATAATTGCGCATCCGCCACCCGCGACAGCGCGCGCGCTTCGTCCACGCGCGCAGCCGCCAGCGCGAGATCGCGGTTGTGCTCGAACGCTTCGGCGATCAGCGCATCGAGCGCACTGTCCTGGTACAGCGTCCACCAGCGTTCGCCCACTTGCAGGCTTTGCGCGGGCGCTGCGTGCCATGCCGCGGGCAGTTCTGACGCTGGGCGCTGGTATCCGGGCACTATGGAACACCCTGCGAGCGACAATATAAATATCAATAAAAACAAACGGTTAAAGCGTGCTTCCCATTCCTTGCGCCACGGTGCTTCCTTTCCCTCACCCCAGCCCTCTGCTCCGCAGCAAGTGTTCCCTTGTCCCGGAGGGTATGGGTATCTACACATCTCCACTTCACGGTCCCCTCGCCCCGCTTGCGGGGAGAGGGTTAGGGTGAGGGGATGCAGCGTGCCCCTACCCTCACCCCCACCCTCTGCTTCGCTGCAAGTGTGCCCTTGTCCCGCCCCAAGGCGGGCGAGGGAGTTATTTCGCTGGTAGTGATCGTATTTTTTACATCGTAAAGATGTGTAGATACGTATGCCCGGAGGAAGAGGGGGCTTTACTCCCCTCTTCCTTCGGGATAAGGGAACACTTGAAGCGGCGCCGAGGGGCCGGGGGTGAGGGAGGCTTTTGACATTGCCGCTAATCATTGCCATCCCCCTTCACCACAGGATTGCGCAAAGTCTCTTGCCGATGCAACTCAACCTCATCCTCGATTTCTTTGGTCGTACGCGAGTCAGACAACTTTCGATCCACGATCAATTTGTAAAACCACGGAATAAAAAATATCGCCAGAAAAGTCGCCGCCAGCATGCCGCCCATAACGCCGGTACCCGCCGAGTGACGCGCACCCGCGCCGGCGCCTGTCGAAAACGCCAGCGGCGTGACGCCCAGGATGAACGCGAGCGAGGTCATCAATATGGGCCTGAAGCGCAAACGCGCGGCTTCAATCGCGGCAGCGGATGTCGAATACCCCTGATGTTTTTTCAGCACCGCGTACTCGACGATAAGAATCGCATTTTTTGCGGCGAGTCCCAGCAGCGTTACCAGACCAATCTGGAAATACACGTCGTTGGACAGACGCGCGACGCCGGCCAGCGGCGACAACAGCCCTTGCAGCCACGGCACGCCCTGCGCCATGTAGTACGGCATCGGCAGCAGGTTGTTGATAAAAATCGCGGCCAGCGCACCGAAGGTGCCGAACGGCAGCGCCAGCAGCACCGCCAGCGGCAGCGACCATTTGTCGTACTGCGCGGCGAGGATCAAAAACACCATCAGCGCCGCGAGGCCCAGCGCCAGCAGCGAGGTTCCGCCGGAGCGCTTTTCCTGAAACGAAGCGCCACCCCAGTCGAAAGTAAACTCCGGTGGCAGCGTTTCGCGCGCGATTTTTTCCATGCGCTCGATCGCCTGGCCCGAACTGAAGCCGGGGAGCGCCGAGCCGAAAATTTTTACCGCCGGCAGATTGTTGAAACGCTCCATCGAATCCGGGCCTGAAGAAAAATGCACCGTTGCCAGCGAACCGAGCGACACCATGCGCCCCTGATCGGAGCGCACAAACATCGCGGAAATATCTTCGGGGCGTTTGCGAAACGCGGGCTCGGCCGACATCAATACCTGCCACGTGCGGCCGGACTTGTTGAAGTCGTTCACATAGTAAGTGCCCAGCGTGGAAGCCAGCGTGCCGTAGAGTTCATCGAGTGACACGCCGGTGGTCTTGGCTTTTTCGCGGTCAACATCGATATAAAGCTGCGGCACGTTGGCGCGCCACAGCGTGTTGACGAAGGCGAACGAGCCGTCCTTTGCCACTGCGCCCAGCAGTTGCTGCGTCACTTCGAACAAGCGCGGCGCGCCGCCGTCGCCACGGTTTTGCAGGTAAAACTCGAAGCCACCCGCATTGCCCAGCCCGAAAATCGGCGGCGGGGCGAAGCCCAGTATCAACGCCTCCTTGATATGCCCGGTCTTCATGAAAAATTCGCCCACCAGTTGCGGCGTCGCAATCCTGCGTTCATCCCAGTGTTTTTGCGTGACAAAAATAGTTGCCGCGCTGTTGCGAAAGCCGCCGCCGAGAAAATCCATGCCGGTGAAGGCTACGGCGTTTTCGTTCGCCGGATTGGATTTGATGATATCGACGACCTGGTTCACCACTTTGTCGGTGCGCTCCAGCGTGGCGCCGTCGGGCAAAAACACCGCTGCGATGTAGTAGCCCTGATCTTCGTCGGGCACCAGCGAGCCGGGTGTGGCGCGCCACAGGCCCAGGGTGATCGCTACCATGCCGATAAACAAAACCGCGCCCACTGCGCCGCGGCGCAGCATCCACGTCACGCCATCGACGTAGCGCCCGGTCATGCGGGCAAACCAGCCGTTGAACCAGCGAAAGAAGCGTCCCGGCTTACGCTGCTCGCGCTTTAAAATCAGCACGCACAGGCTCGGTGTCAAGGTGAGCGCCACCAGCCCTGAAATCACCACCGCTATCGAAATCGTCACCGCGAACTGGCGATACAGTTCGCCGGTCAGCCCGCCGAGGAACGCGATCGGCACAAACACCGCGCACAAGGTCAGCATGATCGCAATCACCGGGCCGGTGACTTCGCCCATCGCCTTGAACGCGGCCTCACGCGCGTGCAGATGCTCTTCGTGCATGATGCGCTCGACGTTTTCAAGCACCACAATCGCATCGTCCACCACGATGCCGATGGCGAGCACCATGCCGAACAGCGTCAGCGTGTTGATCGAGTAGCCGAGCAGCGTCAGCCCGGCGAAGGTGCCGATCAGCGACACCGGCACGGCGGCAAAGGGAATCAGCGTCGCGCGCCAGTTTTGCAAAAACAGAAACACCACCAGAAACACCAGCGCCATCGCTTCAGCCAGCGTGATCAGCACTTCGCGGATCGACACTTCGACAAAGCGCGTGGTGTCGTACACCACGTGGTGCTGCAAACCCTGCGGATAGCTGGCCGCCAGACGCGTCATTTCGGCCTTCACCCGTTCGGCGGTGGCCAAGGCATTGGCGTTCGGCTGCAGAAAAATTCCGATGAGTGTCGCCGACTTGCCGTTCACGCGCCCGATGAATTCGTAGTCTTTCGCCCCCAGTTCAACGCGTGCTACGTCCTTCAGTTTCAACACCGAGCCATCGGCATTGGCGCGCACGATGATGTTTTCAAACTCGCTGGGTTCGCTGAGCCGCCCTTTGGTGGTGACGCTGTAAACCAGTTCCTGCGGACCCCCGGTGGGCGCCTGGCCGATTTTGCCGGCGGCGAACTGCGCGTTCTGCTCGTTGACGGCACGGATGATGTCGTTGGACGTTACTTTCAACTGCGCCATGCGGTCGGGCCGCAGCCAGATGCGCATGGCGTAATCCTTGGCGCCGAAGACTTGCACGTTGGTGGTGCCGCGTATGCGCTTCAATGAATCGAGCACATTGAGCGTGACGTAGTTCGAGATGAACAAATCGCTGTGGCGTGCGTCGGGCGAGGTGAACGCCAGCACCTGCAGGAATGATGAGGAGCCTTTCTCGACGGTGACGCCCTGACGGCGCACTTCCTGCGGCAGGCGCGGCTCGACCTGCTTGACGCGATTGTTGACGTTGAGCGCGGCGGTATCGACATCCGCGCCGATGTCGAAAGTCACTTTGATTTCGACCACGCCCTGCGCGGTGGAGGTCGAGTTCATGTAGAGCATGTTCTCGACGCCGTTGATCTGATTTTCCAGCGGCGCGGCCACGGTCTGCTCGAGCACCTGCGCCGATGCGCCCGGATAAATGGCGCGAACCGTCACCACCGGTGGCGCGATTTCGGGATACTGCGCGATCGGCAGTATGCGTATTGCCGCGAGACCGGCGATGACAATGAAGATCGACAGCACCGCCGCGAAGATCGGCCGGTCTATGAAGAAGCGCGAAATCATGGTGTCTGTGCGTTTCTATTTTTTGCCGGCTGCGGCGGCGGGGGGTGCAACCGCGGGCGCAACTGCGGGCGCTGCGATCTGCACCGGCGCGCCGGGGCCGATTTTCATCACGCCATCAGTAATCACGCGCTCGCCCGCTTTGAGACCACTGTTGATCACCCAGCCATCGTCCGTCCACTCGCCAGCTTCAACGGGCCGCGCTTCGGCTTTGTTATCGGCACCTACCACGTAGACAAATTTGCCTTTGGGACTTTCGAGGAGTGCGCGCTGCGGCAGCACTATGGCGTCGGGCCGCAGCGCGCCATCGAGGACGATGCGCACGAATTCCCCCGCACGTAACATATTGTTTTTATTGGAAAATTCGGCACGGGATTCAGTGGTACCAGTCTGCGCGTTGACGCGCACATCGGTAAAACCCAGCACCCCCACGCCCTCATACAAGCTGCCATCAGCAAGCCTCACGCGCGCCTGAAACTGGCGGCCGGCGGGCAGGCGCAAGCGGCCCAAATCAACATCGCGGCGCAGTGCCAGATGCTCGCGGTCAGGAACGCCAAAAATCACATACATCGGATCGGTCTGCGTCACTGTCGTCAGCAACACATTGGGCCCTGATACCAGCGCACCTTCGGACACCACCGCGCGCCCGGCAATGCCGGCGATCGGCGATTCCACGCGCGTGTATGAAAGATTAAGCCGTGCTTCGCTCACCCGCGCACGGGCGCTTTTCACTTCGGCTTCCGCCACCTGCTCGGCGGAGGTTGAATCGTCGAGTTCTTTTTGACTGATAGCCCTGGCCTCGCGCACCGGCTTCAGGCGCGCCACTTCGCGCCGCGCTTGAGCCAGGCGCACATCGGCCACCGAAAAATCCGCTTCGGCTTTGGCCAGCGCTACTTGAAACTGCGCGGGGTCGACGGTAAACAAGGATTGCCCCTTTTTGACCGGCGCACCCTCGCGAAAACCGCGCTTCTGCAGTATGCCGGTCACGCGCGCGCGCACTTCCACTTCGCGATAACCGGCGGTCTGCGCCACATACTCATAACGCACCGGCACATCGCGTTTTTCCACGGTGATTACCGACACCTGCGCCGGTGGCATGCCGCCGCCCGGCGGGCCACCAGCGGGTTTGTCGCAAGCGGAGACCAGGGCCGCGATAATCAGCAGCGTGCACAGCGGAGTGAGAATGCGCATAGGGGAATGCATCATGATGAGCGGCCTGTAGTTACTGGTGGAAACTGCCTGCGCAAACAGCAGCAATGGCAGGCATTTTACAATGCGGCATGTATCCAGCATAGAAGCGTTGCCGCATAATCCGCACCAGCACGCTTACCCGGAGCCGCCATGCCCAGCTATCCTTCCGCAATAACCTTAAGCCGCCCGGAAATTGCAGCACTTGTTTTGATGGCGGCGGCATTGCCCGCGATCATCAAGCTGCATTTATTGCCGGCGTTGTTCGCGGGGCTGCTGGTGCATGAGCTGGTGCATATGGCGGCGCCGCGCATGTTCGGCGTGACGCATGCCGGCCGCGCGAAAATCGTGGCGCTGACCCTGCTGCTGACGCTGATAATCGTGGTGATCGGCGGCGCGATCACTGCCACCGTGTTGTTCCTGCGCAGCGACGCGGGCAGCATTGCAGTGTTACTTGAAAAAATGGCGGAAATTCTCGACAAGGCGCGCGATACCCTGCCAGCGTCGATGCAGGAAGGGATCCCCATCGACGCATCCGACCTCAAAGATCAGTTTGTGGCGTGGCTCAGAGAACACGCGCGGGAAGTCAAATCAGTGAGCGGCGAAGTGGGGCACGGACTGGTGTACGCGCTGATCGGCATGGTGATCGGCGCGCTGATTTCCCTGCGGGAAGTGCAGCCGGGGCAAACCGCCGGGCCGCTCGCGCGCGCGCTGCAACAGTGCACGGCACGGCTCGCCGACGCGTTTCGGCGCGTGGTGTTCGCACAAGTGCGTATCTCGGCGTTGAATACCCTGCTCACCGCGATTTATCTGGTCGCTGTGTTACCCCTGTTCGGCGTGCATTTGCCGCTCACCAAGACCATGATTTTGATCACCTTTCTGGCCGGGCTGCTGCCGGTGCTGGGCAACCTGATTTCAAACTCCGTTATCGTGGTCATCAGCCTGAGTTTTTCGCTGCACGCGGCGATGGGCGCGCTGGCGTTTCTGGTGATCATTCACAAGCTCGAATACTTCATCAACGCGCGCATCGTCGGCTCGCAGATACAGGCTTCGGCGTGGGAACTGTTATTGGCGATGGTGGTGATGGAGGCCGCGTTCGGCCTGCCGGGGGTGATCGCGGCGCCGGTATTTTATGCGTACCTGAAGTCGGAATTAACCGGCCGCGGATGGGTGTAGCTGTGCCCGGAAATTCAGTCCGGCTGATGCCGACGCTTGCTGCAGCTTGCGCGGCGGACTACGTTGAGGCGATACAATTGAACCACGACTGACACGCAAGGAGCGCAACCATGGATTTAGGCATCAAGGACAGGAAAGCGATCGTTTGTGCCGCCAGCAAAGGGCTGGGCAAGGCGTGTGCAATGGCGCTGGCGAGGAATGGCGTCGATCTGGTGATCAATTCACGCACCAGCAGTGAGCTCGAAGCCACAGCAGCGGAAATTCGCGCCGCGACGGGGCGTGCGGTCATCGCCATTGCCGCCGACATCACCACGCCGGAAGGCCGCGCGAAAGTGCTGGCAGCGTGCCCGGCCGCGGACATTCTGGTGAACAACGCCGGTGGCCCGCCGCGCGGGGATTTTCGCGAGTGGGGCGAGGCGGACTGGATGAAGGCGGTGAACGGCAACATGATTACGCCCATCATGCTGATCAAGGCGGTGGTCGATGGCATGATCGCGCGTAAATTCGGCCGCATCGTCAACATCACCTCGGGCTCGGTGAAGTCGCCGATCCCCGAACTCGGCATGTCCAACGGCGCCCGCGCCGGTCTCACCGGCTTTGTCGGCGGTCTGGCGCGGCAGGTGGCGCGCCATAACGTGACGATCAATGGGCTGTTGCCGGGGCCGTTTCTGACCGACCGGCTGCGTTCGGGGCGCGTGGAGGCGGCGCGCAAAGCGGGCCTCCCGGTAGATGAGTACATCGCTCAGCACTTCAAGAACTCCCCGGCGGGTCGCGCGGGCGATCCGTTCGAGTTCGGCGAGGCGTGCGCGTTCCTGTGTGCGGCGTCCTCGGGCTTCATCGTCGGACAGAACCTGCTGCTGGATGGCGGCGCCTTTAACTCCACCCTGGGGTAGGGCCTGTTAACAATAAATTCGCGAGCGCGCCAGGGACGATTGGGTTTGGGAAGTAAGGCGCCAATAGAAATTAACGCACCACCCACGGCTTGAAATAATCCGTGCGATCGGCCGAATACACCACAAAGTGTTTCACTTTTTTGTCGTGCAACACGTGCAGGGTCACGTCGTCGCCCGCTTCGCCGCTCGCCCACAGCCGTTCATAGAACTCGCTTTGCGTGCCTATCGAGTGGCCGGCCACGCCGAGCAGGATATTGCCGCGCTTGATGCCTGATCGATCCGCCGGGCCGTCCGGCAGCGTGCGCGTGACCACCACGTGCCCTTCGATCTCTTCGGTGTAAATGCCCAGCCACGGACGACTGGGCGCCTGTCGCCGCCCATGCGTGATCAAATCATCGAGTATCGGTTCGAGCAGGTTGATGGGGATGAACATATTGCCCGGAAACGCCACGCCGCTGGCCAGCGTGTCGCTCACCCACAGCGAGGCGATGCCGAGCAGGCTGCCATCGTCGCCGAGCAACGCCGCGCCGCTGTGCTCGCCGCGCGGCGGCGCGGTGAAAATCGCGCTGTCGATCATGTATTCCCACCAGCCCGTGAAGCGGCGGCGTGACGACACGCAGGCCGGCGACACACCACCCGCGGCTTCGTGCGCGGCGATGCGTACCGTTTGCAGCGCTTTCAGGTTGGATGAATCGCCACGCCGCAAGGGCTGCTTTGCCACGCCCGGCGAAGCACGCAGCAAGCCGAAACCGCTGGCGTGATCGAATCCCACCACGCTTGCCGCATGCACACGCCCATCCGGCGCCATTGCGAGTATGGATCCGGCCTCGATGATCAGATAGCCCACCGTCAGTATCAGTCCGCTGGCGTCGATGACCACGCCGGTGCCTTCGCGTTCGGCGCCCAGCGTGTCGGCGCTGCGCGCGCCGGGTATCGCTTTGATGCTGAGCTTGACGATGCCATCGGGCAGGGTATCGTTGCGGCCGGCGCGCGTGTACGGCGCATTGACCGCGCGCCACGTGGACAGCGCCACGTTAAAAAACGACGGTGTATCCAACAGTGTGCTCAACGCAGTACCTCGTAGCGAACATCTACAATTTCAATTTGCCGCAAGCCGGCCGGCGTGCGCAGTTGAACGGTATCACCCGCGCTGTGTTTGATCAATGCCGCGGCGATCGGCGAAATCCAGCTCACATGGCCGCGCGCGGGGTCTACTTCATCCAGACCCACGATGGTCACGCTGTGTTCCTTGCCTTCATCGTCCATATAATTAACGGTGGCGCCAAAGTATATCTGTGCGGTGTCGCCGCGCGCGGCGGGGTCCACCACTTCGGAGGTATCGAGGCGGCGCGTGAGATAACGTATGCGCCGGTCAATCTCGCGCAGGCGTTTTTTGCCATACAAGTAGTCGCCGTTTTCGGAGCGGTCGCCATTGCCCGCCGCCCACGACACCACCTTCACCAGGTCCGGGCGCTCGCTGTTGAGCAATTGTGTCAATTCGTGCTTCAGCCGCGCATAGCCTTGCGGCGTCATGTAATTTTTTACACCACGCGGCAACAGCGGCGATGCCGCGTCGTCATCTTCCGCATCCTGCTGCTGCGTAACCGGGGCTGTCGCTGATTTCATAGGTATAGTGTATCGAAATCGGCCTTTGTCGGGCAGCACTTCCTGAATTAGACTAAATTGCGAATTCGCCGCTGCCGACACTGACACTGTTCACCCTTCACCCTTCACCCTTCACCGTTTCCCTTCACCCTACGCCGCCCAAATGCTTGACACACATGTGGTTTTTGTCGATCTGGAAACCACCGGCGTCACCGCTACCCACGATCGCATCACAGAGGTCGGCGTGATTGAGGTGAATCGCGGACGCCTCATCAGCGAATGGTCCACGCTGGTGAATCCGGGCATGAGCATACCGCCGGCGATACAGGCGCTGACGGGAATCAGTAATGCGATGGTCGAGCGCGCGCCCTCTTTCGCGCAAATCCAGCGTGAACTGTTGCAGCGTCTGGAAGGAAAACTTTTTATCGCCCACAACGCGCGCTTTGATTACGGTTTTCTCAAGAACGAGTTCAGGCGCTGCGGCGTGAGCTTCAGTGCGCGCGTGCTGTGCACGGTGAAGCTGTCGCGCAAACTTTATCCGCAACACGCGCGCCACAATCTCGACACGCTGCTGCAGCGCCACGCGCTCGATTGCGAGGCGCGCCATCGCGCGCTGGGCGATGCCAAAGCGCTGTGGCTGCTCGCCCAGAAATGGAGCGCCGAGCACGGGCCGCAACAAGTGCAGTCGGCGGTGGATTTACTGCTCAAATCACAAAGCGTGCCGGCGGGCCTGCCGGATCTTGCTTTCGACGATATTCCCGAAGCGCCGGGCGTGTATTTGTTTTACGGCGACAACAATGTGGTGCTCTACATCGGCAAAAGCATCAACATGCGGCAGCGCGTGATGTCGCATTTTTCGGGCGACCATCGCGTCAGCAAAGCTATGCGCATCGCGCAGCAGATCAGGCGCATCGAATGCCGGCGAACCGCCGGTGAGTTGGGCGCGCTGCTGCTCGAATCGCGTTTGGTGAAGCAACTCGCGCCGGTGCATAACCGCCAGCTGCGCCGCAATACGCAGTTGTGCGCGTGGCATTGGCGCGGTGCCGGCAACGATGGCGAAAGCGCGCCGAAACTGGCCACCGCCGGCGACATCGACCCGGCACGGTTCGGCGAACTCTACGGATTGTTCCGCTCGCGCGCCGCGGCCATCGAAGCCCTGCGGGAAATTGCCGCCGCCCACGGGCTATGCAATATTCTGCTGGGGCTGGAGCAGCGCTCAGTTCCGTACGCCGGCCCCTGTTTCGCGCATCAGATCAAGCGCTGTCGTGGCGCCTGCGTCGGCCTCGAATCACGCGCGCAACACGCGCTGCGGCTGGCAGCAGCGCTGAGTGCGCTGCGCACACTGCCGTGGCCGTTCGCAGGACGCATCGCCATCCGCGAAAATGCCGGCGACGGCGAGACCACCGAACTGCATGTGCTGGATCGCTGGTGTTATCTGGGTACGGTGCGCAGCGAATCCGAGTTGTATGATCTTGGCGAAATCCGCGCCGCGCCGGTATTCGATGTGGACACCTACAAGATACTTAAACGCTGCATCGCGAAACCGCCGCGTGGCGCTTCGATTGTGCAGCTTGCCGGGCCGCTGCGCGAAAGCGCAGTGCGCTAAGTGGTGGCGCCGCTCAGCCCATCGACGCTTCGTTCTCCAACGGCTGCGCCCGCAGATAGTTCGACAAATTGCGCAAAAATATCTCCACGCCGCGCGCGTAGGTGCCGGTGGACGCGCCCGCATTGTGCGGCGAGATCAGCACATTGGGCAAATCCCAGAACGGCGACTCTGGCGGCAGCGGTTCGCTGTTGAACACATCGAGATAGGCGTGGCGCAGGCGGCGCGCCTTGAGCGCATCGATGAGCGCGGCTTCGTTGATGATTTCGCCGCGGGCGATGTTGGCAATACCGGCGCTGGATTTCATCAGCGCGAGCCGGCGGGCGTCGATGAGGTTGCGTGTTTCGGGCACCAACGGACACGCAATCACCAGCCAGTCGCACACGGGCAGCAAGCCATCGAGTGCGGCGGGCGGCAGCACCTCCTCAAAATGCGCGGCGGGTGCAACGTTGCGCCGGATGCCTATGGTTTTCATGCCCGCCGCGCGCAGCACGCGCGCGATCACCGTGCCGATGTAACCCATGCCGACAATCACCGCGGTCTGACCGGGGATGTCGGGCGGCACGTCTTTGCCGCGCAGCGGCGACCACTCGCGGCGCTGTTGTGCTGCAAGCCAGTGCGGCACGCCACGCGCCAGCGCGAGCACGCCCGTCACCGCGGCGAGGCCGACCGCATCGGCCTGCGCACCGGCGCCGGTGGTGAGCCGCATGCCGCGCTTCATCGCATCCTGATAGCGCTGTTGATCCGTGCCCGCCGAATACACGGCGATCCACTGGATGTTGCGCGCGCGGTCGATGATGTCCCAGAGCGTGCGCGCGGCAGGGCTCAGCGCGCTTTTTTCAGTGCCTTCCCAAATGTCGCGCGAATAGTAGACGGCTTCGATGTTGTCGATGGCGCCGGGTGTGAGTTGCAGCGCGGCCGTGAACGGCAGCAGTTGCAGGGGCTTCGGTGCACCGGCGAGGATTTCATTCAGACGCGGGCCGAATTCGGCGATGACTTTGCTGGATATGAGGAGTGTGGGTTTCATGAACGTGGCGTGACGTTGGGAGGCGCTGAGCTTACACGTGGCGCGCGCGCGGCGGGCAGGGCTGGCGCTTTGCATTGTGTTGGCTACTACGCATTCTACGCAGGGTGACGGTGACTTAACTGCTTGTTTTAAATAGCATTTTTATTCATGCTTATAACTACGGAAAATATAGCGATGCGCGTTGTTAAGCGCGCTGCAGCGGCGCTCAGGTATGATGAATTTTTTAATCGGGAGCGGCAACATGCGTGGCAAATGGTTTGCAGGGCTGGTATTTTCGAGTGTGGCGCTCGCGCTGGGCGCAGTAGCGCAGGCGCAAGCGCAGAATTTTCCCACCAAACCCATCCGCATCGTGGTGCCGTTTCCCGCGGGCGGCACCACCGACGTGGTGGCGCGGCTGGTGGCGCAGCGCATGAGCGAATCCATGGGCCAGCCGGTGGTGGTGGACAATCGCGGCGGCGCGGGCGGCGCGCTGGGCGCCGACATCGTGGCGAAATCCAATCCCGACGGCTACACCCTGCTGATGCACAACATCACCTTTCCGCTGTCGTCGGTGGCGCAATCACTGGCGAAGCGCTCGCCATTTGACGCCGAGAAAGATTTTGCCGGAGTGTCGATTGCTGTTTACGTGCCCTTTGTGTTCACCGCGAATCCGAGTGTGCCGGCGAAGGATTTGCGCGAATTCACCGCGCTGCTGCGCGGCAATCCCAATCTGAAATACAACTACGGCTCCACCGGCCCCGGCTCGGCCATGCATGTGCTGGGCGAAAGTTTGAAGCGCGATGCGAAGTTCGATATGGCGCATATCGCCTACAAGGGCGCTGCGCCGCTCAAACTCGAGTTGCTGAGCGGGCGCATACAATTCGGCGGCGATCAGTTGTCCACATCGCTGCAGGAAATCCGCTCCGGCCAGTTGAAGGCGCTAGCCACCAGCGGCGCCAAGCGCATTCCCATATTGCCCGACGTGCCTACCGTGCGCGAGCAAGGATTCCCCGCGCTGGAGTTCGAAGGCTTCAACGGCCTGTTCGCGCCGGCCAAGACACCAAAAGCAGTGCTCGACAAGCTGCAGCGCGAGACCACGGCTGCGGTGCGCCACCCCGATCTGGTGAAACGCTTCAACGATCTGGGCGCCGAATCGGTGGGTTCAACCGGCGAGGCGCAAAAAGCGATGCTGGTGCGGCTGATGAAGCTGTTCGAACCGGTGATACGGGAGATGAAGCTGGATTGAGCATGCACCTGCGCAGTGTGTGGGCCGCAACTGCGGTGATTTTCAGCGCTGTTGCGGCAGCGCAATCCGCTTCGACAGGCTCAGGACAGGCGTATCCGGTAAAACCTGTGCGTGTGGTTCTTGCGTCAGGCGCCGGCGGCTCGGTGGACGGGCTCACGCGCCTGTTTGCGCGAAAGATTACGGACACCTTTGGCCAGCCGTATGTGGTGGAAAACCGCCCGGGCGGAGGCGGCATACCGGGTTTTACCCTGGTTGCAAAATCCGCGCCGGTGGCATGCCGCACGCGATGACGCTGGCCGAAATTGAGGCCATGATCACCGGCTTTGTGCAAGGCGCGCTGTGCGTAAAAGCGGCGGGTGGGGACGGTGTGGAACTGCATGGCGCGCAAGGCCACCTCATCCAGCCGTTTCGCGAAATACCCGAAGTCTCGCGCATGAGCCTGCTGCGCTCACTCGATCAGCGCGGCGTGATCTGGGCGGGCGGTAAGGGGTGTGATTCAAACTGATGTCTGAGCAGGGGCTGAATAGCCCCCACGGACAGTCCCTTCCCCTTCAGGGGCAAGGGAACACTTGTAGCGTAGCAGAAGGTTAGGATGGGGGGTGGGTTCCAAGCGCTGCCCCCACCCCCATCCCCGCCTTCCCCCTGAAGGGGAAGGAGTTTCTCTGATCTATATAGACTCCCGTTCTTAGACATCAGTTTGAATCGCACCCGGCGGTAAGCGCCGTGCCTGATCAACCGATTGTCCGTGATAACATGCGGCGCCCGCGCGTTGTCAGTGGCTGTAAGAATTTTTCGATCATGTATTCTAAAAGGCAAGTTATGTACTACGCAATATTTCTCCGTATCGGCACGTTTTCGCTAGCCGCGCTACTGGCCTTCAGCGCTCATGGACAATCACACGAGAAGATTCTCATCGACGGCTCGACTGGCGGAATGCCGATGGCTGCCGCGCTTGCGAAAGCATTTCAGCAAGGGAACCCAAACGTCACGATTGAGATCGGGAAAGGGCTCGGAACCAAACTCCGCATACAGGCGCTCGCAGAGGGAAAGATCGACATCGCGTTGGCCAGTCACGGCCTGAACATAGGTGAGATCACCCGCAAGGGGATGGCTGTGTACGAAATTGCCAATGTGGCCGTAGTGTTCGGTGTCAACGCAGGCGTAGCGGTAAGCAACGTGACAGCTCAGCAGATTTGCAACGTGTACACGGGCAAAACGTCAAACTGGAAAGCACTGGGCGGGGCGGACATGGAGATAGCGGCGCGCACCCGGCCCGACAGTGAGGTCGATACTGAGGTCGTTCGCGACAACATCGCGTGCCTGAAGGAACTCAAAATGCCCGAAACGGTGAAAGTCATGCCGAAGGCCGGAGAGATGGCAGCGGAACTTGCCGCTACCACCGGCGCTATCGGGATGACGACGATGACGGTCGCGGAGCAAAGCCGGGGAAAAATCAAGGCGCTTTCTATTAATGGCGTTGACCCAAGCGCCCAGAACGTTGAGCGGAAATCCTACCAACTTGTTCGCGAGTCCTTCTTTGTAATCAAAACGCCTGCTTCGCCAGCGGTCGCGCGATTCCTGGAATTCACACGGGGCACTATGGGCCATGCCGTGATCACCGCTAACGGGGCTATAGCGGTGAAATGATACGACGTTGCTGAAGGCGCTGGCGCGACTCGTCGCCTAGTTTCCGGGCCCGCGCTCCATCGAGTAGGGCTGCCAACGCTCGAGCTTGGATTTGTCGAGCACCGTGGGATTGACGCAGGCGCGCGGCCACTTTCCACTCAGCACCAGTGCTATTTCCGCGCCGACGCGGCGCTTGCGCGCGACGTCGAAGCGGCTCGATGCGGAGGCCACATGTGCGGTCAGGATGACGTTGTCCATGACCAGCAGCGGATTGCTTTCGCCGACCGGCTCGGTCTCGAGCACGTCGAGCGCAGCACCGGCGATCCAGCCTTCCTGCAGCGCCTTGATCATCGCCTTCTCATCAACGGTGGAGCCGCGGCTGGTGTTCACGAACAACGCGGTCTTTTTCATTTTCCTGAAGTGCGCTTCCTTCATCAGGTGATGCGCGTCCTTGGTGCCGGGCGCGTGCATCGAGATGATGTCGGAGCGCTGTAACAGCTCGTCGTACCCGACCGGTTGCACGCCGTAGTCGGACATCACCAGTTCTTCAATGTAGGGATCGTAGGCCAGCATCTGAAAGCCGAATGGCGCGGCACGTTTGGCAACAGCGCGCGCGACGTGGCCGAAGGAGATGAACCCCAGCGTCATTCCCATCAGGCGCGGAAACTGGTTGAGCATGGGCCGCGCCTTGGTCCAGTCGCCCTTGCGCACCATCTGGTCCTGCTGCAGGAGCCGCCGCCAGCTCGACAGGATCAGCATCATGGCATGGTCGGCCACTTCCTCGATAAAGGTGTCGGGGCAGTTGGTCACGGGAATGCCGAGTGCGGTTGCCGCGTCGACATCCACGGAATCGACGCCAACGCTGGCTAGCGACACGACCTTCAACTTCTTGGCGGCATTGATCACCTTGGCGGTGATGCGCGGCCGGCTCTTGCCGTAGATCGCGTCGGCATCGACGGCGGCGGCGGCGAGCTCGTCCTCGCCACCCGTCACCTCGACGATCTCCGCACCGATAGCAGCCAGCGCCTCCATCTCCAATGTATGGTCCGCGCCCGGCACTCCGGTGCCCGGGCCGGCGGGCGTTATAATTTTGAAGCGTGCCATGTGTTGTCTCCTGTGTTCGTTTGAGCGTACTCTAGCGCAATTGGCATGCGTATGCTCAGGAAATTCAGGCTTCTTGAAAGTTAAGGGGTTTTTCTGCGTAAGCCGCGTCACGGGCCATAAATCGCAAGCCACAAACAGGATTACAGAATCGAAGGAGAGTCCCATGAATCAAGTTGCAGGCCGGCGCGCGTTGGCGTGCCTTGTGATGTTGCTTGCGCCGCTCGCGGCGCCGGCCCAGCACTACCCCAATCGTCCGCTGCTGATCGTGGCGCCGTTCTCGACCGGCGGCGATTCAGATCTTGCCGCGCGCAATCTCGGCGCAGTCATGCCGCGGCACGTGGGGCAGAACGCCGTGGTGCTGAACAAGGTTGGCGCGAGCGGCGCAATCGGATCGGAGTTCGTGAGGAACGCGGCGCCCGACGGCTACACCCTGCTGCTGGCGCGCGTCGGGTCTCAGGCAACGCTGCCGGCGCTGAAACCCGATCTGTCGTATAAATGGAACGACTTCACGTTTCTCGGCCTTCTGGAATTGAATCCCTACGTCTGCGCGGTGATTGCCGCGTCGCCGTATAAGACCTTCGCAGACCTGGTGGATGCGATCCGCAAGTCGCCAGGCAAGTTGAAGTACAGCACCGCCGGCATCGGCACGATTCACGAAATGGGGCCGCAGCTCCTGTTCGATACGCAGAAGCTGGGCAAGGACGCGGCGATCCAGATTCCGTTCAAGGGCGGCGGCGACGCGGCAATAGCGGTCATGGGCCGGCATGTCGATTTCGGCTGCTCGAACCTCGGCACCGTTCTGGGGTTCATCAAGTCCGGCCAGATGCGCGGGCTCGTTGTGACCACGCCGGAAAGATACAAAGAGATTGCGGACGTGCCGACGGCGAAAGAGGCCGGCTATGCGCAGCTCGAGCGCATCATCGGTTGGAGCGCGCTCTATGGTCCGCCCAAAATGGAGCGCAAACTCATCCAGTTCTGGGGTGATGCGCTCGCCAAGGTCGCGAAGGATGCGCAATGGACCGGGGCCACCGAGAAAATGGGCTCCGTACCGCGCATCATGACGCCGGATGAGACAGCAAAGTTTGTGCGTGAGCAGTACGAGACCTACTACAAGCTCGGCAAGTCGCTCAACCTGGTACTGCAGTAAGCCGTGAACGTGGGCTCGGCCACGGCCTTCATAACAGTTACGCCGACGCCCTCATAGGCGTAGTCGCAATGGTGTAAGTATATACTCGGTGCGCAAGGCACACGAATATGACCGGCCCCTTCGGTCAACACATCATCCAATCTCCAGGAGGAGCGCATGATCACTGACGCACAGGTCCACATCTGGAACGCGAATACGCCTGAAGAGCCATGGGGCCCGAAGGCGGAATCGCACCTGCCCGATTTCATGCCCGCCGAGCGCATGCTCGGGTTGATGGACGAAGCCGGAATCGACCGTGCCGTCATTTCCCCGGCTGGCGTAGCCCCCAATCGCAGCCCGGCCTGCGCCCAAGCCGCTGCCGCCAAATACCCCAAGCGCTTTCGCGTCATGGCCTGGTTCGTACCCCAACTGCCCGAGCAATACAAGCTGCTGCCGCGCTGGCTGGGGCAGCCCGGCATGTGCAGCCTGCGCTTGTCGATGAACGAACCCGAGCACCAGAAACTGCTGGCCGAAGGCGCCTTCGAGCCGGTGTGGAAGGCGTGCATCGACCAGGACATGGCGGTGGCCGTCTGGACCCGCAGCGGCCCGGCCCTGATGGAGCCGGTGCTGAAGAAATATCCGAATCTCACCTTTATCGTCGATCACTTCGCCTGGGCTGTCCCCGGCGAGGCTCGCGAGAGCAAGGTGCAGGCCATGGAATCCCTCGCGCGCTTTCGCAACGTACAGGTGAAAGTGTCGTCGCTGCCGCTGGTGTCGGGCAGCGCGCCGCCCGAGTATGAGGACCTGCATCCGCTGATCAAGCGCGTGCACGCGGCGTATGGCGCCGAGCGTCTGATGTGGGCCTCGGACCAGACCCAGACCATGGGCAAGAACCGCGGCACTTATGTGCAGAATGCCGATATCATCCGCAAGTATGCGGCGGCCTACCTGCCGGCAGCCGACGTGCAGATGATGATGCACGGCACGGCAGCTCGGGTGTTCAAGTGGCCGGTGGAGTAAGTCGAACGAGAGCCCGGACGCTACGGCCCCGGTGTTGGATCGTTTCGCGCAAGTGAGATCAGCGTGTATCCGTGGAACAAGCCGCAGGAGGGGATTCTGCTCGTGAAGCAGCAGGTGAGCTCGTACGAGAGGGTGCATCAGGGAGCGTAGGCAGATTCATTTGGGCTTCCGATGCGGTGATGGTAATTGCTCCACGAAAAAACCTTCCCGGATGTCCCAGGCGTCGAGGCTGCGGGCCCAGGGATCGTCCGCATCCGGGTTGAGACCCACGCGCACGCGCGCAAGCGCCATCGGCAGCGTCTCGCGGCCTTCGGGCAGGCGCCACAGGCCGATGTGCAGGTGCGGCCAGGTTGTGCTGCCGGAATGCCCAATGCGGCCAAGCGCTTGTCCCGGCATCACGTTTTCCCCCGCATTGGCTGTCGGCGTGCCCTGCCTGAAGTGGGCGAAAAAATAGCCGGTCCGCTCGCCGATGTCCAGATAGAGTTCATTGGCAGGGTCCGTGTTTTGCGACGGCTGCCGGGCAGCCTGATCCTGGGCGGTGCTGCGCGAGCGGATGACAGTGCCGCCTGCGGGCGCGATGACGGATTGGTCCCAACTGTAATAGTCGGCGGGATTCCTGCTTTCGCGCACGCGCGCTGGATGCAGGGTCGCATCCACGATGTAAAGGTCGTAGGCCCACAGTTTCTGATGCGTCCACGGGCCGAATGCGCCCTGGCCCACATACCACTTTCCCGCTAGCGGCAAGGGCAGCGCACGCGCGGCGTTTGCGGGCGCGGGGAGTGGCGGGTCGAGCGGTGTCAGACCAGGCACAAGCCGGTAGCTCGCAACTGCGGCGCCCCAGGCGGTGACGGCGCGCGTGCGGGAGTTCCAGGTGAAGGGCGAGACCCGAATCCAGGAGCGCGCAGCCGCTCCCTGCAATGCGTCGGCCATTGGACCGGGGAGTGCGCGGGCGAGTACCACATAGGGAATGCGAATCTCGACCACCTCGTCGATCGCGTACTGGATGCCCGCGAGTGTTCCGCTGGTCGCCGGCTGGCCTTGCGGATACACCCACAGCACATGCGGCCCGCGCTGCGCGATCCCCAGTTGGACATCCTCGGCCTGGCTGCCCATGTAATCGACATTGAGCCAGAAGGCGAGGTCCTCCTGCGAGGGGCGACCCTCGGTGCGCAGCAGTACCAGCAGGTCTTCGGCCCGCGGGGCGATCGCCACTGCCGTGATGTGGCGCGACGGATCGTCGATGGCGCCGGAGGAGCCGCCGAAAGCCGGGATGCCTTGCCAGTCGGCGCCGCTGCCGTCGATCACAATGCGATCCGCGATCGCTTTTACCGACACGATGCGCGCGTGAACCGAGGCGGCGGCGCTCGCGGCGGACTGTGCGGTCGCGGCTTGAGGGAAGAAGCATGCGGCGGCAACAACAAGCGCCCAGCATGTTCGCGTCACCACATCATTTGACCGTCAGATCGCGCACCTGCTTGGCTTTTTGTACGCAGGTGGCCATGAGAAAACCGAGATCAGTGCCGGTTGAAACATAACGTGCGCCCATTTTCACGTATTCGGCGATGAGATCGGGGCGGCCGGCCAGTCCGCCGATGCCGACATGTTTGCCGTGCTTGCGGCAGGCCGCGATGGTGCGCACATAGGCCGCGCGCACGCGTGGATCATCAAACTGTCCGGCGATGCCCATTTCGGCGGTGAGGTCGCTGGTGCCTATCATCATCATGTCCATGCCCTCGACCGCGGCGATTTCCTCAACGTGTTCCAGCGCCTCAATGGTTTCCATCATCACCATCACCGTCGTCGCATCGTTGAGCGCGGGATCGACCTGAGACGCGGGGTAGGTGCGAAATTGCAGATGCGCCAACTGGCCGCCCGCGGAGCGCTCGCCGAGCGGGGGAAACTTGGCTGCGATGACTACGCGGCGCGCGTCCGCTGCCGAGCGCACATGCGGCGCGATCACGCCCAGCGCGCCGCCATTGAGCGCCGCCGCGACATTTTCCGGGGCCGTGTTCGGCACGCGCACAAAGGGTGTAATGCCTGCCGCCAGCGCCGCCTGGCAGATGAGCCCGGTGGTGTCCCATGAAAATCCATTGTGCTCGACATCGACGTAGAGCGTGTCGAAGCCGGCGCTGGCCGCCATGCGCGCAATTTCGGGACTGCGCGTGAGGCGCACCGTCATGGAGGCGACCACTTCGTCGCGCGCGAGTTTTTCCTTGACGTGGTTACGCAGAATGTCGCGTATCTCGACGGGCATGTTGTTCTCCTTTTGCAGGTGGGATGTCTCTATTCAGCCTCTATGAAAAGTCAAAAGCCTCCCTCACCCGGCGCTACGCGCCACCCTCTCCCGGAGGGCGAGGGTTTGTTCCCCTCTCCCTCCGGGAGAGGGGCTAGGGGTGAGGGAAGACGTTGATCTTTCATAGAGGCTGAATAGAGACGAATTATCAATGTCGTAAGCCGATAGTATCCACTGCGTAGTCATCGCGCCAGCGCACTGTCCGAAAGCCTGCGCGTGGAACGAGGGCTTTGAATCAGTGTACTTCCGTTCAAGGTCCTGTGCTACCCGTTACGCTGCGCCGCCCTCCGGCAACCCAACCATCCCCACCCAGTATTGCGTTCTTGCCCCGCGCTCGACGTCATAGCGGCGCACGAATTGCAGGCGGCCATCGTCGCCGACTCTGAACACCGACATCACCGCAGGCACCGTGATCACGGTGTTGTCCTTGCGCACCTGCATCGGCTTGATGCTGGCCGCGACCATTAGTTTGCCGCTGGGGTCGAAGCTGAAGGTGCGCACGTGATAACACTGCGTGTCGGCATGCTGAATCAGCGTCGGTTCTCCGCTGTGCTGATCGATGGCGAACACCGCGATACTGTTTTCGCCGCCGTTGAATACTTGTCTGCCCTGGTAATCCGTGGTCCAGTCCGCACGATTGGCAAAGTACACGAATTTTCCGGAAGGGTGCACGTGAACAGTGCCGGCGAGTTGGCGCGGCTTGATGTTGGCGCGATCCGCCAGCAGGTCACGCACGTACGCCGCCTGCGGTTCCAGGCTGTCGCCGGCGATGCGGAACATGTTCAACTGGCTCTGGATTTCGAGCGACACATACACCCAGGGTTTCGTCGGATGAAAATCCAGATGCCGTATGCCGAAGCCGCGCCCGCCATTCGGAGCGATGACATCGAGGCGCTCATGCACACCCTGCTTGAAGCGAAACAGCCGCAGCGCGCCGGGGTCTTCGGGCTTGTCGCCGTGCGCCGCATTGCCGCGATCCACCACTATCGTGGTGCGGCCCGACGGCATCATCATCACCTGATGCGGGTACGGGCCGTAGTCGAGCGCGTGCGGCTGGGTTACCGCCGCGCCCAAGGTGCCGTCACCGTTGATGCGATTCACCGTGATGCCGCTTTGCGGCAGATTGTGGCCGCTCAATACAAAACCGCCATCGGGACTTACGCAAATATGCACCGCGCGTTGCGGCAAGGTTTGCGGCGCGCCATGTGCGCTCAGCGCGCCGGTCTGGGGATCAATGCGCCACGCACTCACGTGATGGGTGTCGGATTTCAGGCCGGGGCCGCGATTGCTGGTGGCCACATACAAAGAGCGCCGCGACGGATGCGGCCATGCGTACTGCACATTTGCCGGAACTTTCACTGTAGCGCACCTCTGCAGCGAGGCGTTTTCAACATCAACTTCGTAGTGCGTCAGTTCATCATCGACCGCGCCGTAGAGTGCGACTCTTGCGTTCATGTGGCTTGTCCTTGCTGTGTTTGACGGGCTTCATCGTGATATTACTGCACTCACCGGGACAACGGCTGAGAGCCCCAGCCATTTTCGGCTATCATGCGCGCTCTTCCTTTGTCACATTCCAGTAAAGATCACATGGCTCAATACGTCTACAGCATGCGCGGCGTGAACAAAATGGTTCCGCCCAAGCGCGTCATTCTCAAGGATATTTCACTGTCGTTTTTCCCCGGCGCGAAGATCGGCGTGCTCGGCGTCAACGGCTCCGGCAAGTCGAGCCTGCTCAAAATCATGGCGGGCGTGGATACTGATTTCGACGGCGATGCGGAGCCGATGCCGAACTTGCGCGTGGGTTTTCTGCCGCAGGAACCGCAGCTCGATCCTGCCAAAACCGTGCGTGAGTCGGTGGAAGAAGGTCTGGGCGAAACGGCGGAGGCGAAGAAAAAGCTCGACGAGATTTACGCCGCATACGCCGAACCCGATGCGGATTTCGACAAGCTGGCGACGGAACAGGCCAAGTATGAAGCCATCGTCGCGGCATCCGGCGGCGATTCCGAGCACGAACTCGATATCGCGGGCGACGCGCTGCGCCTGCCGCCGTGGGACGCAAAGATCGGCCCGTTGTCGGGCGGTGAAAAGCGTCGCGTCGCGTTGTGCCGCCTGTTGCTGTCCAAGCCCGACATGCTGCTGCTGGATGAGCCCACCAACCATCTGGATGCCGAAAGTGTGGATTGGCTGGAACAGTTTCTGACGCGCTTTCCCGGCACCGTGGTGGCGGTGACGCATGATCGTTATTTTTTGGACAACGCCGCCGAGTGGATACTTGAACTGGATCGCGGTCACGGCATTCCGTGGAAAGGTAACTACAGTTCGTGGCTGGAGCAAAAGGGAGAGCGGCTGAAGATCGAAGAATCCACCGAGTCGGCGCGGCAGAAGGCGCTGAAGAAAGAACTGGAGTGGGTGCGCCAGAATCCCAAAGCGCGGCAAGCGAAATCCAAATCGCGGTTGGCGCGCTTCGAGGAACTGTCGTCGCATGAATATCAAAAGCGCAACGAGACGCAGGAGATTTTCATTCCGGTGGCCGATCGCCTTGGCGACAGCGTGATTGAACTCAAGAACGTGAGCAAAGGGTACGGCGACAAGTTGTTGATTGATAACGCCAGTTTATCTGTTCCGCCGGGCGCGATCGTGGGCATCATCGGCCCCAACGGTGCGGGTAAATCCACCCTGTTTCGCATGATTTTGGGCAAGGAGAAACCCGACAGCGGCGAAGTGATCATCGGCTCAACCGTGCAACTCGCGGTGGTGGATCAGACGCGCGACGCGCTGCCCAACGACAAAACCGCGTGGGAGGCGATCTCCGGCGGACTCGATATCATCAACGTCGGCAAGTTTGAAATGCCCTCGCGCGCGTACCTGGGGCGTTTCAATTTCAAAGGCCCCGATCAGCAAAAGTTGGTGGGCAATTTGTCAGGCGGAGAACGCGGCCGCCTGCATCTGGCACAAACGCTGATCACCGGCGCCAATGTGCTGCTGCTCGATGAGCCGTCGAACGATCTGGATGTGGAAACGCTGCGCGCGCTGGAAGACGCGCTGCTCGAATTCGCCGGTTGCGTGCTGGTGATCTCGCACGACCGCTGGTTTCTCGATCGCATCGCCACCCACATCCTCGCCTTCGAAGGCGATTCGCAGCTGGTGTTTTTCAACGGCAACTATCAGGAATACGAAGCCGACAAGCGCAAGCGGCTGGGCGAGGAAGGTGCGCGGCCCAAACGGGTGCGCTACAAGGCGCTGAAGGCGTAAGTGCTGAAAGATTTTTGCCGCAGATAGTAGAAGCGCTCTCTCAGACCTGAATAGTTACCTCCGGCGCGCCCTACTGCGATCCCGCCAATCCCAGCTTCCTGACCAGATCGCCCCATTTCCTGGCTTCGGCCGCGATGTATTGCTGATTGCTTTCGATGGATGCCGGCGCAACCGGAATGAGATCAAGATTGGAAATCACCTTGTTCACTTCCGGCAGGTTGAGGATGCGCGTCATTTCGCTGTGCAAGCGGTTCAGGATGGCGCGTGGCGTGGCGGCGGGCGCGACCAGCGCGTGCCAGGACACGGCTTCGTGTTCGGGGCGGCCGGTGGCTTCGGCTAGCGTGGGCACTTCGGGCAGCGAATTGAAACGGGTGAGCGATGACACCGCGAGCGCGCGCAGCCGCTGGTCGCGGATGAACGCGCGCGAGGCGCCGGCCTCGGCAAAGGCCAGTTGCACATGACCCGCAGCCACATCAACGATGGCTTGTGGGCTGATCTTGTACGGCACATGCGTGATGGTGAGACCGTAGTGCCGCATGAACATTTCGGTGGCCAGACGCGGCGCGCCGCCGGGTCCGGTGGAGCTGTAGCTCAGTTGGCCGGGCCGCGCTTTCACGTACGCCGCGAGTTCTTTTACCGAGCGCACCGGCAGCGACGGATGCACGATCAGGATAAATGGTGATTTCAGGTACAGCGACAGCGGAATAAAATCCTTCGCCGAATCGTAGGGCAACTGCTTGTATGTCGTCTGGTTGACCGCGAGCGCAGCGCTGGTGCCCACCAGCAGCGTATGTCCGTCGGCGGCCGCGTTTTTTACCGCATTCGCCGCCACGATACCGTTGGCCCCCGGCCGGTTGTCGAAGACGACAGGCCTGCCGAGGCTTAGCGCGAGTTGCTCGCCCCAGGTGCGTGCCACCACGTCGAGTCCGGTGCCCGCTGCGAGCACCAGCGTTACCGTGATTGTTTTTGACGGGTAGTCCTGCGCTTGGGCGGGTGTGCCGAATAGAGTGGCTGCTAGCGTTATCGGGATGAACAAGCTGCGCATGATGGGATACCTTGCAAAACGAATTACGTGTTGGTTGGGGTGACGAAAAACCCCAGCATCAAGCTCAAATTCAACACATCACCGCAAAGGCGCAAAAGCGCAAAGGTTTCGCAAACAACCACAAACACTGGTGTCGTCATGTTTGTCTTTGCGTTTCCTTTGCGCTTTTGCGTCTTTGCGGTTTTCTTTTTTAACGTTCAGCGGCTGCCGATTTCGTTCAGTGATGTCTGAATTCGTTCGGCAAGCCGCGCCCGCCACGGTTCCGCGTGCTCGAAGTTGGGGCGCGCGCGGCACATCGCTTCCGTCTGCCGGTAAATTTCTTCATCGCTGAGCGACAGATCAAGCGCTTCACCGCACGGCTGCGGCGTGTACCACGGGCTGTCCACGTACAGCTCCATCGGATTGCCTTCGATGTCGCGTATGTAAATCGACCACGCGTTACCGTGGTTGATGGGCGTGCCGTCGTTGCATCCTGCGACGGCCAGCCGCGCCTGCGCGCGGCGCATGTCGGCGAGGCTCGCGCAGTGAAACGAAATCTGATTGATGGCCGATCCGCGTCCGCCACCGCGAAACGGGCCTTTCTCGATCTTGCCCTCGGTGCGCCCGGAGCAGAGGATGAACTGGTGATGCTCGCCCGGATCAAGCGTCATGAATACAATATGCCGGTCGCCGGGCGGCGGCACGTAGCCGCGATCCGCCACCACCATACCCATCACCTGGGTGTAAAAATTTTCCATCTTCGCGATGTCGAAACAGTTAACGCCGAAATGGCCGAATCTTATGGCTTGGGTAGTCATATGGAATTTAGATTGAGGAGAGCGAAGCGAGGAGTCGAGGATCGAGCAATATCGTAGCGTGCGCTGTGCGCACGATCAATTCATCCATGCTACACCATTGATGACGATGCGGCGGCGCCGAGCGACGTGGCGCCACGCGGGTGGTGCAGTGGTTTGCAACCTCATAGCGTGCGCCATAGGCACGCCTGCGCACGAGTGTACGGCGGCACGGCCAGCCGCTGCATCCGTCATCGACGCGGCTTGCCGGTCGCACCGTCGCGTACCACGCTTTCGATGAATAACTTTGCGGCAGGCGCACGCGCGCGGCCACGCACTTCCACCGCCAGCACGTCGCGCTGTACCGCGGGATCGACCAGCGGGCGCGACAGCACGCCGGGCAGCGTCACAGAGTATTCGGGCATGAACGCGAAGCCGAGCCCGGCCTGCACCATATTCTGCACCCATTCCTCGCGCTCGCTGCGGAAGTTGGCATAGAGTTCGATCTTGCGCGCCTTGCACAGCGCCATCACCTGATCCCGAAATTCGCATGACAGCCGGTCGACGTAAGTCTCGCCGTTAACCTCATCGAGCCGCAACGTCTTTGCCGTCTCGAAGCGATGTCCCGGACGGAAGGCAACCACGTAGCCTTCCTTATAGAGGCATTCGCTGCGAAAGGCATCCGGCAGGCCTTTGGGTGCGCTGGCGAGTGAGAGGTCGAGTTCGTTGTCCTCGAGCCGGTGCAGCAAGCCTTCGAGTGGCGCTTCGCTGATCGCGACATCAATGCCGGGATGCGCCGTGCGAAACAGCGCGAGGCAGCGCGACACGCGCGCGGGGCCTATGGTGGGCATGACACCGATGCGCAGCGGCGTGGCGCGCAGCAGACGGAAGTTGCGCGCGACTTCCAGTGCCGCATCTTTTTCAGTGAACAGTTTTTCCAGATGCGGCTTGACCAAACGCCCCAGTTCCGACAGCACAAGGCGCCGTCCCTCGCGGTGAAACAGATCGCCGCCGACCTCTTGCTCGAGCTTTTTGACCGCCGTGGTCAGCGCCGGTTGGCTGACGCCGCAATCCTGCGCGGCGCGCGAGAAGCCCCCGTGTTCGCAGATGGCGAGAAAGTAGCGTATTTGTTGCAGTTCCATGGCGTGCCCATGCTACCGCCTTAAAGTGATCGCGGCAATTATGGATCCATAACGCCTACCCCGCTTCTTCTGCCGGGCCCGCGCGCCTACACTGGCTTCGCGTCATCCCTCAATCAACCAGTGGAGAACATCATGCAAGTCTTTGTCACGGAACGTGCGCTCAAGGGTATCACCATGGATCAACTCGCCGCCGCGCAAAAGAGCGCCATAGCAACCGCCGACAAATTCAGCCGCGAAGGCCGGCAGATTCGCTACCTGCGTTCGACCTTTGTGCCCGACAGCGGTTGTTGCTCGTGCCTGTTCGAAGCGCAGGATGCGGCAACGGTCGAGGCGCTGAATGTCGCAGCGAAAATTCCCTATGAGCGAGTGGCGCCGGCGTTTGATTTGCAGGCGTAGGGAGCAGCGCGGGCTGTTGCGGCCGAGGCCAAGGCCAAGGCATCGAGCGGGTGCACTACCGGAAGCTCGATGCGGACGTACTGACAAAGCTTGCCACAGCGCTGGCGGGATTAATAACGGCGCAATCGGGAACACAGAACTTGGAGCGTGCGCCATGCGCACGCTACGTTGACGTAAGATATTGTTTTTAAATGAATTTTATGTTTCAAGTGGCAAGCGAACCGCCTGCCCCGTAGCCACCGACCGCTCTATCGCAATCGTCGTTTCGAGATTGATGCGCGCCTGTGCCGGCGTGGTGTGGCAGATCGGCGCGCCGGTGACCAGATGATCGAGCCAGGCGCGGGTTTCGTTGCCGAGCGAGCCCCAGAAATTGCCCATCGCCCAATCGCCCGCGGAATTGCTGCCGAGAAACGCCATATTCAGTTTGTGGCCGGGCACATAGGGATGCGGCACGCCCTGCTCGGTGAACAGCAAATGCTCTTTGTGATCGTCGTCGATCAGCATGGTGCCTTCGGTGCCGAGCAGTTCCACGCGGTCGGATTGTCCCTGCGTTGGAAACTGCGCGGGCAGCGAATAGCTAATGCCGAAGTTGAGTACCGCGCCATCGGCAAAGGTGACGATGGCCCAGGTGGCGTCGTGACAATCATAGCCCGCTGCTTTGAATATGCCATGCTGCCCGCGCGCCACCACTTCGACCGGCCGGTTGCCTTCGAGAAACCAGCACATCAGGTCGACGTAGTAGGTGAGCACGTCGAGCACCGGTGTCGCATGCGGATCGCGCTTCAATATCTGAAAAGTCTGCGCGCGCGAGTTGTAGACACGCGCCAGGCCGCTGATCACGGTGCCCAAGCGGCCCTGCACCATTTGCTCTTTGGCGCGCAAAAAACATTCTTTGTAGCGGCGGCTGTAGCCGAAGCGCAGCGTGCCGCCGGTTTTCGCCAGCGTCTCCATGATGTCGTCGGCGTCTTTGAGCGTGAGCGCGATGGGTTTTTCGCACAGCACCGGTTTGCCCAGTTCGAGCGCGCGTTTGATCGGCGCGCCGTGCATGCTCTCAGGTGTGGAGACGAATATGGCGTCCACCTCCGGGTGTTCTATGATGGCATTGTTGTCGCTGCTATGAAAATGCGCGCCGGACAATTCCGCCAGCGCTTTCGCCTTGGCCGGATCGAGGTCCGACACCGCGAGAAATTTTACCGACGGGTGCATGCCTGACAGTCGCGCGCGCAAGGTGCCGATACGGCCGGAGCCGATGACTCCGATGCCTAATCCATTTTTACCCAAGTTACTCTCCCGTTAAGAATTTTGTAGCAAACGTAGGGTGGGCACGACCTTTGTGCCCACGCGGACAACCGCCACTAATAATGTTGCGGCACACCGTGTTCCAAACAAACGCCAGCGCGTGTGGTTTGTTACGCAAGTCTCGTGGGCACGCTGCGCTTTGCCCACGCTACGGCGGTTTATTCGAGTCAACTCGCAATTTTCAAATGCTTGATCTCCGCGGTGCCGCCTTGCGCTTCGTCGAGCAACTGAAAGATGTCGGTGCATTCCTTGGCAATGGCGTCGGCGATGTCGTTCAGCATTTTCAGACCCTTGGCGGCGGTGGCATGTTCGGGAGAGCCGTACCAGCCGGTCTCGGCGATGGTTTTGATGTCGCGCAGCACGGGTTGGTAGCTGCGCGTGCGGCGCAGCCTGTCCCACTTGCGGCCGTGCGAGTGATCGGATGAATAGTCGATGCGGTCCAGATGCACCAGGTCAGGCTGATACGCGAGCACCGCCAGCGCCTCGATCTCGCCGCCGTGGGTGAGGCCGCCGCAGTCGTGGCCGTAAAGCTCGGCGGCCACATAACACGCCTGCACCACGATCACGCTCATGCCGACATCGCGATGCAGTTTTTCGGAGGCGATGGCGAGCGACGGAATATTGCCCTCGTGCCAATTAAGAACCAGGCAGTATTTTGCGCCGTGCTTGGCGGTGGATGCGCAGGTCTCAACGACTACGCGCTGGTAGGTCTCGGGCGACAGGGTGATGGTGCCTTCGAACGGCATGTGCATCGGTGTCACGCCGAGCGGGCCACCGGGCAGCACCAGGCCGTCCATGCGCTCGGCCACCGCGTGGCCGATGACATTGGCGGCATAGATGTCGGTGCCGGTCGGCAGATGCGGGCCGTGCTGCTCGACGCTGCCTGCCGGCAAAATCACCAGCGGGTTTTTCCTGAGCTGCGCGGCGATTTCCGGCTGCGTGAGATCGATGAAGTAGCGGGTAGGCAGCATGCTCATTTTCCAGCTCCAATGCCGAGTCCGTTGCGGGTTTCAGTCACGATATCGGCGATTTTTACCGCGCGCCCCTGCTGCTCGATAGAGCGCAGTGCCGCATACACCATTGCCACCGCCACGTTGCCATTGTGCGCGGTGAGTTCGCCGGGCTTGCCGCTGACGCAGCTGTCGGCAAACATTTCGAGTTCAGCGCGGAACATATCGCTCTCCGGGACGGTGATTTCCTCGCGCTTCGCCCAGCCGTCCTTGCCGCGCTGGATGTAAAGTACCGATGCCTTGTGCAAGAGATGCGGCGTGTCCCAGGTGCCGAAGTCGATTTCGTAATGCATCAGACCTTTCGAGCCGAACACGCGCACGCTGAAAATGCCGGGCGAAGTCCAGCTTGAGCCGACGTAACCGAGTTTGCCATCGGCGAAACGGATGGTGGTCATCGACTGGTCATCGACTTCGGCGCCTACCGGCGAGAGCTTAGATGCCATCGAGCTTACTTCCGTCACCGGGCCGCCGAGCAGATGCAACACGTCGAACATGTGGATGCACAGTTGCGACAGATTGCCGCCGGGCGCGCGATCCTTGTACCAGCGCCAGGTACTGGGCGTGAGTTCGAGCGCGCGTTCATTGGAGAAATTCGCTTCCAGGAACGCGACCCGGCCGAGTTCGCCGTGATCGATGTGCTGCTTGATGAGGCGTATGCCCGCCATCAGCCGTGCGCTGTGGCCGACGGTGACGGTGATGCCGTATTGTGTCTCAAGCGCCTCGATTTTGAGGCCATCAGCGAGCGTTTGCGCGATGGGCTTTTCGGTGTAAACATGTTTGCCGGCCTGCGCGACTTGTATAGCCAGCGGCAGATGTTGTTCATTGGGCACGGTGAGTATCACGCCCTTGATCTCCGGGTTGGACAGCATGCTTTGCATGTCAGGCGCCGCCGCCACGCCGAATTCCGTGGTGAATTCGTTGCGCTTGTCCAGCGAGCGGCTGTAACCGGCGACAATTTGCAATTTGTCCGATTTGCCGGATACCGCTCGCGTCAGCACTTTGGCCCAGCGGCCCAGGCCGACGATGCCCATTTTGACGGGACTGCTCATGCAAAAACTCCTTGTGTAGGGGTAGTAAACGGAAGCAGGCCGCATTAAAGCATAGTCTGCAGCCGTTGTAGTTGGGGTGAGCTTGCGAACCCCAGCAATCGATCGGCGCAAATATTGCCAGCAGCAGAACGTCTTATTCGGTTGTTGTTGGCGTTGCTTTGTCACCCCAACTTGCGGGGACTTGGTTGCGTTACCGCACAGCGTGCTTGATACTTGCGTGGTTTATTTTTCTCGCACAGGTTTGTGATTATCGACAGCGGCGTGCATCAACTGACGCCCTATTCGAGTGCTGAATTGATCGTGGCCGGTTAATTGAGGAGTAGTAAAAATGCAATTAAAACAAATACTTACGTTTTGTCTGGCGTTTGCAGTCTGGATCAGCGCTGCCACCGCGCAAACCTTCCCCACACGCGCCATTCGCGCCATCGTGCCCTACGCACCGGGCGGTTCCACCGACGTGGTGATGCGCATACTCGCGCCGCGCATGAGCGAAATTCTCGGCCAACAGGTGATTGTTGAAAATCGTCCCGGCGGTTCATCCACCATCGGCCTTGACATCGCGGCGAAATCGCAGCCCGATGGCCACACTGTCGGCATCGCCAATCTCACGTTTTGCGCGAATCCGAGTCTGATCAAAAAAATGCCCTTCGATTCGGAAAAGGATTTGCTGCCAGTGTCGCTGATGTCGATCGTCACGCTGGTGCTGTCGGTGCATCCGTCGGTGCCGGCGAAATCGGTTAAGGAATTGATTGCTTTGGCCAAGGCCCAACCGGGCGTGTTGAATTACGCGTCGGCAGGCAACGTCAGCGCCAATCATCTGGCCACCGAACGCTTTAGCTCGATGACCGGCATCAAGATGACGCACGTGCCGTACAAGGGCGGCGGGCCGGCGGTGATTGCGCTGCTTTCCGGTGAAACGGGCCTGCTGTTCGCTACGATTCCGTCTTCGCTGCAACATTTCAAAACCGGCAAACTGCGCGCGCTCGGCGTGACCAGCTTGAAGCGCAGCGTCGCGCTGCCCGAGGTGCCGAGCATTGCCGAATCCGCGGTACCGGGCTTTGAGGCGAACGAATGGAACGGTGCGTTGGTGCCCGCAGGCACGCCGCGCGCGGCGATTGATCGCTTGTATCAGGCCATTGCAAAGTCGGCGGCGATTCCCGAAGTGCGTGAGCGCATCATTACGCTGGGCGCCGAACCGGTGGCGAACACGCCGGAGGATTTTGCTGCGTTCATCAAGCGCGAATTCGGCACCTGGGCGAAGATCATCCGGGAAGTGGGGATCAAGGTCGAGTGAGGCCGCGGGGCGGCAATTCGTCTATCCTTGGCGAAAAAACGCATTGCACTGCCGCCGGCGCCACTGCTCATGAACGCGTACTGGATCAAGAGGACCGGCGACCGCACGGACCTGGAGTTGCGCGAAATGCCGCTGCCGCAGCCCACGCGCGGCGAGATGCGCGTGCGGGTGCAGGCGACATCCATCAATCGCGGCGACATACTGGCACGCATCAGCCGCCACAGCGCCGACGCGGCGCGGCCGGCGGGTGTGGATGGTGCCGGGGAAGTTCACGCGCTGGGCGAGGGCGTCGCTGAATTCAAACCCGGCGACCGCGTGATGTTCCGCGCGCACGGCTGCTTTGCGGAATATGCGTTGGTTGATCCTGCTTTGGCGGCGCGGGTGCCGGACCATTTGACGTGGGAACAAGCCGCGGCAATTCCCGTGGCGTTCATCACCGCATATGAAGCGCTGGTGCCATTCGGCGCGCTTAAGGGCGGGGAAACAGTGCTGATTGCGGGCGCCTCGTCGGGCGTGGGTGTCGCGGCGCTGCAGGCTGCGAAGTATCTCGGCGCAAACGTGATCGGTGTTTCCGGATCCACCGAAAAACTCGCGCGGCTGCAAGCGCTGGGTCTGGATGTGGCAATACTTGCGCGGGGCGCGGGATTCGCAGCGGAAGTTTTGCTGGCCATCGGCGGGCGTGGTGTGAATCTTGCGGTCAACCTGGTGGGTGGCAGCGCTTTTTCCGATTGCCAGCGCGTGCTGGCGGATTTTGGCCGGCAGGTGGTGGTCGGTTATGTCGATGGCCAGATGAAGGCCGAGATCGATCTTGAGGCGCTGCATGGCAAACGCCTGCACGTCATGGGCATTTCCAACGCGCCGCTCGTGCCTGCGCAACGCGCAGAAGCGATGCGCGGTTTCATGGCATTGCTCTACCCGGCATTCGTCAATGGCAAAATCAAGCCGGTGATTGACCGCGTGTTTGGCTTTGACGAACTGCCCGCGGCCAAGCGCTACGTGGAGACCGACCAGTTGCTGGGCAAGGTGATTATTCGTTTGCCGTAACGCGCTTATTGCGACTCTGCTTTGGCACCCGACAGCTTGATGACTTTCGCCCACTTGGCGATTTCAGCTTGAAGCAGCGTGGCAAATTGTTCCGGCGTGGTGGGCGCCGGGTCGGCGCCTGCGCTCATCAATTGCTCTCTGAATTCGGGTGTTGCAAGCACAGTGGTGATCTCGGTATTGAGCCGCGTGATGATGGCGCGCGGCGTGCCGGCGGGCGCGATGATGCCGTACCACGAGCCGGCTTCGTAGCCGGGTACGCCGGTTTCCGCCACCGTGGGCAGTTGCGGCACCAGACTTGAACGTGCTGCCGTGGTCACCGCGAGCCCGCGCAGCCTGCCGCTCTTGATGTGGGGTATGGCCGCCGGTGCGGTGCTGAACACCATGTGCAGGCGCCCGGCCATCAGATCCAGCAGACCGGGACCGAGCCCTTTATACGGCACATGCGTGAGAGTCACGCCCGCCATCACCGCGAACAATTCTCCGGCCAGATGCGTTGAATTACCGGTGCCCGCCGACGGATACAGGATGGTACCGGGCTTGGCCCTGGCTGCCGCGATCAGATCGCCCACGCTCTTGATCGGCAGCGCGGGATTGACGGCCACCACCAGCGGACTCATGCCGACCATGGATACCGGCGAAAAATCCTTGATCGAATCGTAAGGCAATTTGGTATATAGCGTTGCATTCGTCGCCTGCGAACTGCTGCTGGTGAGCAAGGTGTAGCCATCAGGCGTTGCGCGCGCGAGTATCTCCATGGCCACGATGGTGTTTGCGCCGGGGCGGTTATCCACCACGATGGATTGTCCCAGCCTCTTCGACACCGCCGCGCCCAGCGTGCGCGAAATAATGTCATTGCCACCGCCCGGAGGGAAAGGGGAGATCAGGCGTATGGGACGGGTGGGGAATTCGGTTGGGGCGGCGGCTGACCATGCTGAAGCTGAAAGTGCGATCAAGCAGCCACAGAACGACAACATGGATATCTTGAAACGTGCAGCGAGTGTCACCGCCAGCGACAGCACGAACCTGCGACAAGTTAATCTCTCCTGTGCCTGGTGAGCGCACGGAGAGAAACCTGTAGGGCCTATCAACGTAACTATTTGATTATGAATCATATAGTTCCGGCTTTACCGCATCAAATGCTGGGTCCTGGAAGCGCGCATAGAAACGCTCGCGAAACGCTTCTTTGGACAACGGTTTCCATTGCGTTTGGCGGCGCACTGTGGGCGTGATCACGGGTGGCTCTTCGAGGTGGGTAATTGCTTCGTCGGTTGTCATGCGCCAGCCTTACGACTCCCGGCTGCTGTGCCTTTGCCGTCAGTTCACTCCACCTTCTCAAAATCAATGCGCTCGTTAACCGGCAGCCCCTGCAAATAGCGGCGCAGACAATCCAGCCCCATTTCCACCGCGCCCAGACGCACCCAGTCGCGGCCACCGACAATGCGGCTACGGCGTGATTGAACATTATTGGCGGTTGCAATGGCAAGGCACACGGTGCCCGCGAACTCGATGCGATCCGCGCCTTCATCCAGATCAATCAGCACCACCAGCGCGTGCGTGGCTTGGGTATGCGCCAGCGCAGCGAGTGCCACCGCCTCGGCGGTTTCTTTAGTGATGGCAGCAGGCACATCTTTCACGCCGGTTGCGGCGCATACCTCGGACAGCTCGCGCGCCACTATCCCCCGGCGCACGATTTTTTCCGCGCCCGGCAGATGTGCAATGCGCGCAGCAATTTGTCCACTGGTGAATGATTCCACTATCGTCAGCGTGCCGTTGCGGCTTGCCAGTTCGGCCAGCACCACGCCTTCCAGCGTACGGTCATCTTCGGCCAGAATAAAGTTGCCGAAGCGTTTGCGCACTTCGCTTTCCACCGGCGCCAATTTGCGGCGGATGTCATCGATGTCAACACCGCGCGCGGTGAGTTTGGTTTCAAGCTGCGGGTAATGCGCTCTGAAGCCCAGCTTCACACTGCCGTCGGGCGCCAGCGCTTCCACCCCGGCGAGCAGCGTATCCGCGTGCGACTCGCCGATGCCGTAGGAGTGAAAGCGCTTTAAAAACACCGCCGTCTGTTTGCCAGCTTTGGCGAGCAGGCGCGGAACGATTTGCTCTTCAAGCATGCGGCGCAATTCACGCGGCACGCCGGGGGTGAAATAAAAACGAGCTTTGCCGATAGTCACCGCGAAGCCGCAGGCGGTGCCGATGGGGTTATCCAGCACCTCTGCGCCCGCCGGCAGCATGGCCTGCTTTTTATTGTTGGGCGGCATCACGCGCGCGCGTTTGGTGAAATACGCTTCCATCGTCGCGAACCATTCCTTGCTCAGCGCGAGTTCAACGCCAGCGGCTTTGGCGGCGATTTCCTGCGACAGATCATCCACCGTGGGGCCGAGTCCGCCGTTGACGATTACCGCATCGGCACGCTGGCCGGCGAGTTGAAACGCGAGCAACAGGCTGTCGCGATCATCGCCGACGGTGGTTTCCCATGTCAGCGAAAGGCCAAAGTCTTCGAGCTTCTGGCTGATGTAACTGAAGTTGGAGTTGACGATTTTTCCGGTGAGAACCTCGTCGCCGGTGCAGATGACTTCGATATGCATAAGTTTTTTCTGGATTGGTTTATTTGTAGTGCTTCACTCTATGCGGTACCTATACAACAGGGCAGTGGTGAGGAAACGCCTCCCCTTTCAAGGGGGAGGTTGGGAGGGGGATGGGGTAACCGCACGCAAATGCCACCCCATCCCCACCCTAGCCCTCCCCTTGAAGGGGAGGGAATGTCTCATCAATTGCGACGCACTTCATTAACTAAACAATGCACCCAGTAAACTGCCGATGCCGTCGGCGACCAGATCGACTGCGCCTTCGCCTGCGGCAGAGGCCATATCGCCCGCGGCGTCGCCCGCGCCGCCGGACACCGCGCCAAACAACGCATCGGTGGCGCTGGGCAGCGCATCGCTCATCGGGCCACCAAGATGGGTGGCCAGCGCTGCGCTCGCACCGCTCGCTACACCGGCAACGGCGCCCCCCGCGCCTGCGGCGAGATCGGCGCCGAACAGCGCGGACGTGGCATCGGGCAATGCATGGCCGGCGAGGCTGCTGTCCGCGAACACTTCGGTAGCAGCGCCCGCCGCGCCGGCACCGGCGGCGCGTCCCGCCGGGGAAAGTCCGCGAGCGGCGGCGCGGCCGAGTGCAAAGAGTATGTCCGTTCCCAGTTCCGCACGATCGTACGAACTCCATTGCGCCCCGCCACCGCGAGCGGATTCGCGGCGCTCGCTGGATTGAGCGGGACCGGACTTATGCCGTTCCTGCAAATAGTGATCGATGGCTTTTTTTGCGGCGTCACGGTCGAACACCGACACCGGCGCGCGGCAATATTCGCAGGCATCGACCTTGCCGATATTCACCGCCGCGCCGCAGCCGGAGCAGCGTATTTGCGCCACTGTTGCAGCGAGCCTGGCGCGCTCGCTTTTGGTCAACTCGCGAACGAATTGTTTTTCTGCCAGAAAATTGTAAAACGTGGTGAGCCGGCCGTGGCCCTTGCGGCAGGCCTGATACGAAAACCGCGTGCCCTTGGCCTGATCGTTGGTGAGCTTCATGCCCTCACCGCAGGTCACGCAACGCAGTCCTTCGCTGAATTTGGCGGACACGCTGGTTGCCGTGCCGCCGCGCTCGTGGATCAACTGAAACAACGCCACCGTGCCGTCGGGCGAGAGCTGCATGCTCTCGAACTGATCAAACCAGATGGCGCTGCAATGCATGCACACATCGATATTTACCGTGCTGTCGTAATGACCCGGCAGCGAATACCCGGTCATTTTTGCGCTGCAATTGGTGCAGTGCCTGGTCGAGGGCTTGCTTTGCAGCGGCGGAAATTGGGAAGCGGACATGGCTGGCGTATTTTGAGGTATTATTTTTCCATGTAGTAGCGCCCCACCAATTCCACTTCATGCTTCGACCCGAGGATCACCCCCTGACGCTGGTGCAACCTGGTGGGCTGCACATCCATGATGCGCTGCGGGCCGTTGATGGCAGCGCCGCCGGCTTGCTCGACGATGAATGACATAGGGTTGGCTTCGTAGAGCAGCCGCAAACGGCCTTCGGTGTGTTTGGCGTCGACCGGGTACATGAATATGCCGCCGCGTGACAGCACGCGGTACACGTCCGCCACCATCGATGCCACCCAGCGCATGTTGAAATCCTTGCCGCGCGGGCCGTTTTTGCCTTCGAGGCATTCGTCGATGTAGCGTTTGATGGGTGGCGTCCAGTTGCGCATGTTCGACATATTGATGGCGAACTCCTGGGTGTCGGCGGGAATCTCTATTTTTTCCTGCGTCAGAATCCAACTGCCCATGTCGAGATCCAGCGTGAAGCCCACAGTGCCGTTGCCGACGGTGAGCACCAGTATCGTCGCCGGACCGTAGACCGCGAACCCTGCCGCCACTTGTTTGGCGCCCGGCTGCAGAAACGCTTTTTCATCCGGGTCTTTCACCCCTTCGGGGCAACGCAGCACCGAGAAAATGGTGCCCACCGACACATTGACATCAATATTTGACGAGCCGTCGAGCGGATCGTACACCAGCAGATATTCGCCCTTCGGATAACGGTGCGGAATCGACAACGGCAAATCCATTTCTTCGGAGGCCATTGCCGCGAGATGGCCGCCCCATTCGTTGGCCTCCACCAGCACATCGTTGGCGATCACGTCGAGCTTTTTCTGCGCCTCACCCTGCACGTTGTCGGTGCCAGCCCCCCCCAGCACGCCGGCCAGCGCACCCTTGCTGATAGCGTTGCTGATCGACTTGCAGGCGCGTGCAACCACCTCGATCAGCAGGCGCAGTTCCGCCGAAACGACGCCTTGATTGCGTTGTTGTTCGACCAGATATTGTGTCAATGTGACGCGGCGCATGGCGGCTCCTGTCTATAGAATGGCGGATTATCCGTTTTCCGCAGGTGTTTTGCACCCCCATGAAAAAGCTCGTCCTCATCGGTGGCGGCCATGCGCATGTGGAGGTGCTGCGCCAATTCGGCCTGCGCCGGCTGCAGGACGCCGACGTCACGCTGGTCAGCCCCGACCGCCACACGCCGTATTCCGGCATGTTGCCGGGGCTGGTGGCGGGACATTACACCTTCGCGCAATGCCATATTGATTTGCAGCCCCTGGCCGCCTATGCCGGCGCGCGACTGGTGTTGGCCACTGCGCGCACGCTGGACGCGGCACGGCGCGTGCTGACGCTGAGCGATGGCAGCACGCAGGATTACGACGTGGCATCCTTCAATGTGGGTTCCGTGCCGATCGCGCAAGACGTGCCCGGTGTCGCCGAACACGCGATTGCGGTGAAGCCGGTAGCCGATTTTCTCGCGGCGTGGGAAGCGCTCATCGCTCGCGTGCGCGCGGGTGATGTGCGATCGATTGCGGTAGTGGGCGGGGGCGCTGCGGGTGTCGAGATACTGCTGGCGATGCACTACCATTTTGCACAGTTGCATCCACGCCCGCAACTGGACTACCGCCTGATTACCGATACCGCGCAGTTGCTGCCACAGCATGCGCGCGGCGTGCGCACCGTGCTCGAACGCAGTCTCGCGCGCAAAGGCATCACGCTGCATCGCGCGTCACGGGTGACTCGGGTTGAAGTCAAAGCGCTGATCGTCAGCAGCGCCGGCAACGGTGAGCAGCGCATGGCCGCCGATGCCGTGGTGTGGGTCACCGGTGCAGCTGCGCCGGGGTGGCTGGCGAACAGCGGGCTCGCGCTGAACGATGCTAAATTTATAAATATAAACAAACACTTGCAGTCATCCAATCATTCGAGCGTGTTTGCCGTTGGGGACTGCGCCACAGTTGAAGGTGAGGTGTATCCGAAGTCAGGCGTGTACGCAGTACGGCAAGGCCCGGTGCTGGCGCAGAATTTGCGGCGTGCGCTAAGCGGTGACGGTGCGTTGCTTGCCTACGCGCCACAAAAGCGCGCGCTGGCACTGATCAGCAGCGGCGAGCGTCATGCCATCGCGTCGTGGGGGCCACTGTCAGTTCACGGCAACTGGGTGTGGCGCTGGAAAGACAATATCGATCAGGCGTTCATGGCGAAGTATCAAAACGTGCCTGCGCAGGATGCCAGTGGCCGTGTTCAAGTTTTCTGACCGATCCGACAGCCTGTAGCGTGCGCTGTGCGCACGTTCTCGCACTGAAAGAACCTATACTCCATATTACTGGCGCCAGGATATTGCGCGGAGAGGCGATACCGATGAAAAAAATTTCCCGCTTCTCAAAAAGACAAGGAGGTGGTGTGATTGCGCCGCGTCTCAGAGTTCCTAACCCGGTGAAACCCGTGGGCATCACTATGCTAAAGGGTCTCGGCGCCCTCGCCACCACAATGCTGACGGCTGCCGTCGCATGCGCACAGAACTACCCGGTGAAACCGATACGCATCGTGACCGCAGAACCGGGGGGCGGCAATGACCTGGTCGCACGCGTGATCGGCCAGGCCATAACCCCGCGGCTGGGCCAGCAGTGGGTCATCGACAACAGAGGCGGTGCGGGCGGCCTTATTGCCGCGGAACTCGTCGCGAGAGCGCCCGCCGACGGATATACCCTGCTGCTCTTCGCGGGCAACGTGTGGACGATTCCGCTGCTGCGCAAGACCACACCCTACGAGGTGAAGGATTTCGCGCCGATCACGTGGGCAGCGCGCTCGCCCAGTACGCTGGTCGTCCATCCGTCAGTGCCGGTACATGCGGTGCGGGACTTGATCGCTCTGGCCAAAGCACGGCCCGGACAGTTGAGTTATGGGGCCGGCGGTGTGGGCGCTTCGACGCATCTCGCCGCGGAATTGTTCAAGTCCATGGCGAAGGTCGATATCCTGTTTGTTCCGTACAAGGGCAACGGACCGGCCATGAACGATCTCATCAGCGGCCAGGTGCAGCTGATGTTTGGGACGGCCGGCACCGTCGCCCCGCATATCAAGAGCGGACGTGTGCGCGCAATCGCCGTGACCAGCGCAGAACCTTCGCCCCTGGCGCCCGGCCTGCCGACCGTTGCAGCCTCGGGTTTGCCGGGCTACGAATCGATATCGATTTACGGTGTGTTCGCGCCGGCCGCAACACCCGAAGCGATCATCCGCCAGTTGAATCTCGCAATCGTAGCGGTGCTCAATCAGCCTGAGATACGCGAACGGTTTTTCAACGTCGGCATGGAAGCCGTCGGCAGCACGCCCGCACAATACGCCGCTGCCATCAGGGCCGATACCGCAAGGCTGCGCAAAGTCATCAACGAAGCGGGTATCCGGGCGGAGTGATCTGATGGCTGTGGTATGATGTATTATCATACTAAGGAGATTAGGCATGAGTAGCGTAAAGGTGGCGATTACTCTGGACCAGGAAACACTGATCCGTGTTGACGGTTTGGTCTCAAGGAGCGTTTTCCCCAATCGCAGTCGCGCGATTCAGGCAGCTGTGAGTGAGAAACTTGCGCGAATGGAGCGTGGCCGTCTTGCGTCGGAGTGCGCCAAGCTCGATCCAAAGTTTGAAAAAGCGCTCGCCGATGAAGGTATGGGCCGGGAGCTTGAGTCGTGGCCCGAATACTGAGAGGCGAAATTCGCTGGGCCGATCTTAACCCCATACGCGGGCGCGAACAGGCTGGTTTGCGTCCGGTACTGATCCTTAGCCACGATGTGTTCAACGAGCGCTCTGGTACCGTCATCGCAGTTGCGTTGACCAGCCAACCTCAGCGCGCGGGATTTCCGCTTACACACGAACTAAAATCTCCGAAGCTCGCTAAACGTTCGTGGGTCAAGATAAGCCAGATTCGAACCTTGTCTGTGGAGCGCATCGGCGCGAAACTTGGCCGTTCGACGCCGGAGGAGCTTGCGCATGTCGTCGAGGGTCTCAATGAGATCATCGGAATCTAACTTTAGTGGTAACCACGGAGCAGGATTGCAATCGGCTCACACAAAAGTCTGACGAACCACAAAAAGCAAAATCATGATTCTGCATACAGCCCATCGTATCGACCCGGGCATGGCCCCGCGTGTATCCATCGACCGCATCCTGCATCCGCGTTCGGTGGCGGTGTTCGGCGCTTCCGCGAGTGTCGACAAGTTCGGCGGCCGCATTATCCATTTTCTGGTCAAGCACGGTTTCGCCGGCGATATCTATCCCATCAACCGCGGCAGCGCTGAAATCGCCGGGCGCAAAGCTTATGCGACTATCGGCACGGTACCCACCGCCCCTGATGTGGCGATTCTGGCGGTACCGCCGGAACGGCTGCTTGATGCCATCAGCGAAGCTGCGGAAGTTGGCGTCGGCTGTTGCGTCATCATTTCCACTGGTTTTGCAGAAGCAGGCGCGGAGGGAGAAGAGCGGCAAGCGCAACTTGCCGATATCGCGACGCGTAGCGGCATGCGTATCGTCGGTCCGAACTGCATGGGCTTCGTCGTTCCGCACCACCATATGGCGCTGTGCTCGTCGGTGGTGTTGAATACCGATACGCTGGGAGATGGCTCGATCGGACTCATCAGTCAGAGCGGCGGGCTGATGGTCTCGGTATTCGACCGTGCCAAGACCGATGGCATCGGGCTGCGCTATGGGTTGTCGCTCGGCAACCAGTGCGATCTCGAGATCTGCGATTTCCTCGAATACATGATCGAGGACCCCGGGACGAAAGCGATCTGTCTCTACATCGAGGGTCTGCTCGACGGCGCGCGCTTTCACAAAGCCGCCGCCGCATGCCGCCGCGCGGGCAAGCCGCTGCTGCTGGTGAAAACAGGCCGCACCGAGGCCGGTGTCATCGCCGCGAAGTCGCATACCGCCAGCCTTGCGGGTTCGTGGGAGGCTTTTTCCGCGGTCTGCCGCGAGCAAGGTGTGGTGATTGCCAGAGATCCCGACGACATGATTCGGGCGGCGCATTTTCTGGTACAGCATCCCGCTGCGCGCTACGGTGGCCGCGTTGCCGTGCTCTCATCCTCGGGTGGCGGCACATCCACGGCCAGCGATCGGGTGGTTGAGGTCGGGCTGGAACTCGCACTCTTGGGCGCGGAAACGCGGGCTGGTCTCGGGCGCATGCTGCTGCCGCCGCAAGCGGGAAATCCCGTCGATCTCGGCGGACGCAAGGTGCCTGCGGAGGTCGAGATTGCCGCAGACTGCACTCGCATCATGTTCGCCGATGCGGCGGTCGACTACGGCCTTGCGTTCCTCATGTCGATGCCCTTTTATCTTAAACGGACCGTTGCGATTGCTGAAGCTTCGCGCGAGAGCGGCAAGCCGGTCGCAATCGTCTGCACGCCTGGCGCGGCAGCGAATCCTGCGCGCGAGGCACTGCGCAAAATGGGGCTGGTCACTTTTGACAGCTTCGAGCAAGCGCTTCGAATCCTGTCGCTGATCGCCGACTACGACCGCTTGCGCCGCAATATCGAGGCGTCGCCTTCGAGGCCGCAAGGGCTGCCGCATTCCGCGACACTCGATGCGCTCGCCGAAGGTGCGCAAACCGAAAGCGAAGTGAAGCGGCTGCTTGCCTCGTACGGTGTCGCGGTTGCCCGCGAGTCGCTGGCGGCGACGCCGGAGGATGCCGCCGACGCCGCATTCGTACTCGGTTTTCCGGTGGTGCTGAAAGCGGTGTCGCGGGACATCGTGCACAAGAGTGAGGCGGGCGCCGTGCGCGTCGGCCTCGCACACCGGGCGGCCGTCCTTGCCGCGGCAACAGCAATGCAGCAGCGCATCGGTACTGAGTTGCCGAATGCCCGCATCGAGGGATTTTCGGTGCAGGAAATGGTGCACGGCGAGGCTGAGGTGATCGTCGGCATCCGCCGCGACGAACAGTTTGGACCACTCGTCATCGTCGGTCTCGGTGGGATTGCGGTGGAAATCCTCAATGACGTGGCGGTGGCTACGGCGCCGGTTTCCGCGAAACAGGTCGGCGCAATGATCGCCGGGCTGCGAACGGCGCCGCTCTTTAGCGGTGTGCGCGGCCGTCCGCCGCTGGATGTCGCAGCGATTGCGCAGGCAGTGGAACGGATAAGCTGGCTTGCCTGCGATCTGGGGCCGCGACTTGTCGATCTCGAGGTTAATCCGCTGATTGTCCGCGCGCAATCCGGCGGTGTTGTGGCCGTCGATGGCCGGGCAACATTGAAAGGCAAGTCATGAGGCCGCAGACGGGACTGCTTGTTGCCTGTATTGCAGTCGCGTTTTCGTCCAGCGCGCTGGCGCAGACGTTTCAGGGCAAGGTCATCCGCATCGTCAATCCGTTCGTGGCGGGAGGCAACACCGATGTCGTGACGCGCGCGCTGATCGACAAGCTGAGCCCCATTTTGAAGCAGCCGATGATCATAGAAAACCGCCCCGGTGCGATGACCAACATCGCCTCGGAATACGTGATCCGCTCGGCGCCCGACGGCACGACGATGCTCATGGGCGGCGCATCGAATGCCATCAACATGAGTTTTATGGCGAAGCCGCCGTACGACACCCTGCGGGATTTCGAGCCTGTGATCCTTTGTTACAAAGGCGCGAACGTGCTGTCCGTGCATCCTTCGCTGCCGGTGAAGAACCTGAAGGAACTGATCGCGCTGGCGAAAGCTAAGCCCGGCCAGCTCACCTATTCCACCAGCGGGCTCGGCAGTTCCAACCACATGGCGGGGGAGCTGCTGAAGATGATGGCGAAGATCGACCTGCAGCATGTCCCCTACAAGGGCGTGAACCCGGCGATCATCGATACCATCGGCGGGCACGTGCACATGACCTTCGGCGGCGGGCCGTCGCTGCTGCCGCACCTGGAGTCGGGGCGGCTGCGCGCCATCGCGATCAGCACGCTCAAACGCTCGCCCGCGATGCCGACCGTGCCGACCTTCGACGAGTCGGGCGTCAAGGGTTACGAAGCGACCAACTGGTATGGACTGCTGGCCTCGGCGAAAACGCCGAAAGAGACCATCGTCCGGCTGAATGCCGCGGTGGAGAGCGTGATCAAGCAGCCGGAATTTCGCGAACGGTTCAATAAGGCGTGCTTATCCGGTTAGTGCCCAAGCCTACTACCTGTAGTGGCTCGTGATTTTTTTGCATAAAGTTCGGCATAGGTCGGCGCAGTCACGTCGCCAGCAATGCCAAGCAGGGAGCGGAAAGCGTTGAATGGATAGAAACGGCGGTTGAA
>CAMATZ010000006.1 GCA_945861275.1 Bordetella parapertussis | reverse complement strand
AACCGCCGTTTCTATCCATTCAACGCTTTCCGCTCCCTGCTTGGCATTGCTGGCGACGTGACTGCGCCGACCTATGCCGAACTTTATGCAAAAAAATCACGAGCCACTACAGGTAGTAGGCTTGGGCACTAACCGGATAAGCACGATTTATCCATCAGAGCTTACCGGTTAGGAGACAAGTGATGCATAGTAACGCAATCGGCCAGTCCGTAGCAGCGCGCAGCAGGCCAGGAACACTATAGGCGGGGGGCGTCACAACCCGCTTTTTGGTCACGCCGTTCTGCTTGAAAAACGTCATTTTGCAACGTGCGTGACCCCCGGCGCAAGTGTATTCTAGGCGCGTAGGCAGGCGCCAACAACGCGCCGGGAGCAAATCCGAGCCATGAGCCTAACCATATGTTTTTGTTAAAATTCCCGTGATTGATCTTTGGGCGCAGCAAACCCGCTGATCCTCCACAGCTTTCCATAAAATCTTTTCAAGGAAACACCATGCCCCTGAACCTGCTCTACCCCGACAGCCGTTCCGCACAACTCGATCTCGAGGCCAAAGTATTCGGTGCGGACACCACGCTGCTCAACCCGCGCAAGAATAGCTTCGAGGAAGTCGATCTGGCTGCATGGCAGAACTGCGATGGCATCGTGGTGGCGCGCATCCAGATGAATACCACGGTGGTGCCGCACCTGAAAAAATGCCGCATCATCGTGCGCAACGGGGTCGGCTACGACAACGTTGATCTAAAGCTGTGCGGCGACGCCGGCATTGCCGTGTGCAACGTGCCTGACTATGGCACCACCGAAGTGGCCGACACCGCGATTGCGATGATGCTGGCGTTTGCGCGCGGCACCGCCATCTACGATGCCGCGCTGCGCGAGAACCCCACCGCCAACTGGACCCACACCCACAATGTCACCGCGCGCCGGCTGCGCGGCGCCACCTACGGCGTTATCGGCATGGGCCGCATCGGCACCGCATCGGCATTGCGCGCGCGCGCCTTCGGCATGAACGTGATCTTTTATGATCCGCAGCTTTCCATCGGCGCGGAACTCTCGTTTGGCTTCACGCGCGCGAGCAAACTCGAAGATTTGCTCACAGTGGCCGATGTCATCACCATCCACGCGCCGCTGACCACCGAAACCAACGGCATGATCAATGCTGACGCCGTATCCAAAATAAAACCGGGCGCATACCTCATCAGCACCGCGCGCGGACCGATCTGCAACACCGCAGCGCTGCTCGAAGGTTTGAAAAGCAATCGCCTGCTCGCGGTGGGCCTCGACGTGCTGCCCAGCGAACCCGCCACACTCGACGATCCGCTGGTCGCCGCGTGGCGTGCGAATGAACCCTGGATCAAAGGCCGCGTGTTGCTGGGGCCGCACTCGGGCTTCTACAGCCCCGACGGCCTTGTTGATCTGCGCACCAAAGCGGCGCAGACCGCGTGCCTGTATTTGAAAGACAACAAACTGATCAACTGCGTGAACGCCGAGTACTTGAAAAAGCCGCGATAACAATCACCCAGTCGCCGATAGCTTTGCCCAGCTCGGATAGCGCGTTCGCTGCTTCATTGATGGAGGATTACCGATGCTAAGCCATGCGGAAAATGAAATAGTGACACGAACCGGGCCCGGCACGCCCATGGGAAACGTGATGCGCCGCTACTGGGTTCCAGCGCTGATGAGCAGCGAGTTGCCCGAGCCGGACGACGCGCCGGTACGCGTCAAGCTGCTGGGCGAGAAATTGGTGGCGTTCAGGGACAGCAATGGAAAGATCGGCCTGGTGGACGAATATTGCCCGCATCGCCGCGCCTCGCTGTTTCTGGGCCGCAATGAAGCGTGTGGTTTACGCTGCGTGTACCACGGCTGGAAGTTCGACGTCGAGGGCAACTGCGTGGACATGTTGAACGAACCGCCGGAAAGCCGCTACAAGGAAAAGATTCACATCACCGCCTATCCGACGGTCGAGATGGGCGGCGTGGTGTGGGCGTATCTGGGCCCCAAAGCGCTTACACCGGCGCTGCCCAAATTCGAGTGGACGCAAGTGCCGGAAAGCCACCGCCATGTTTCAAAGATACGCCAGGCCTGCAACTGGCTGCAGGCGCTGGAGGGCGGTATCGATACAGCCCATGCACCGATTCTTCATCGAACCCTTAACACCAGTACCCAGCGCGCCGGCATGCGGGCCAATAGCGACTTTGTGACTGGCAAGGCCCCAATACTTGAGCTCGATCTGACTGACTATGGTTACCGCTACGCGGGCGTCCGTTCGCTCGGGGAGCGGGGAAATCACGTGAGGACGCATCATTTTTTGATGCCTTTCCATCAACTGCGGCCGAAGTCTCCCACCTTCAACGGCGCGGCCGGATTTGAGAGCGTATTCGGGCATATGTGGGTGCCGCTCGACGACGAAAACTGCATGGTCTACAACTTTGCCTACAGTTTTGGCGATAAGCCCATCACCCTTGCAGAGTGGCAGGAAGTCGAGGCCAATCTCGGACGCGGGCCTGCAGAAGAACTGCCCGAGTTCCGCAGCATCCGTAACATAGATAATGACTGGCTGATCGACCGCAAGGTGCAAAAGACCGAAACCTTTACCGGCATCGAAGGCGTAAACAACCAGGACCTGGCGGTGCAGGAGAGCATGGGGCCGATCGTCGACCGCACCAGGGAGCATCTATCGCTCACCGACCGTGCAGTCGTCACCACCCGCCGCCTGCTGTTACAGGCAGTGAAGACCGTCGCCGATGGCGACGATCCGCCGGGGCTCGGCGAGACGTGTTACCGGGCGCGCGCCATCGAAAAGACGCTGCCCACCGAAGTAAAGTGGCGGGATGCGCTGCTACCGGAGATGTACCCGGCGTAGCTTCCGCTACCAGGCAGTTGCTCACTGGCGTGCGGCGCTCTGCCGCCATGCGCTCCCCGAATTACGCCGCTGCCCGATCCGGACCGACCAAGGGCGCGGTCCATACATCGTAACCGTAGACCCAGGTGGGGTCGGTGGCGCTGCGCATCCAGGTATTCTTGCTCGAGGTCTGCTGGATCTCGGCCGTGCGTGGCAAACGATTCGCCTCGTAACAACGCAATGCCTGCACCACGCCATCCACGCTGACATCCTCCAGGCAGCGCGACAGCATCGCCGCGTCTTCAAGGGCAGAGGCCGCGCCCTGCGCCATATATGGCGTCATCGGATGGCAGGCGTCGCCGAGCAAGGTGACGCGGCCCTCGCACCAGCGCGGCAAAGGGTCGCGCTCCATCAGCGCCCACTTGTGCACTTCCGGACACGCCTCGACAATCGCGCGCACTTCGGGGTGAAAGCCCGCATAGGCTTCACGCAACACCTTCAGATCGCCCTTTTGCGACCAGGATTCGCGTGTCATCCACTGCGCATCTTCGGGCTGGCTGGTGACGAAGTAGAGTTCGTCGCGTTTCGCTGTGACGTAGTAGACCACCATGTGCCGATCCGGTCCCCACCATTTGGTTCGCAGCGGCGTGATCTGTGCCGCGCCGAGGAGACGCGCGGGAAACGTGGTGCGGTAAGCAACGCGTCCGGAAAAACGCGGCTTCTCCGGCCCCAGCATCCATTCGCGCACCACCGAGTGCACGCCGTCAGCGCCGATCACCGCGCTGGCCGTCACGCGGCTGCCGTCGGCGAAGGCGAGGGTCACGCCTTGACTGTTCTGATCGAGTCCGACCAGCTTGCGGTTGAATTGCACCATGCCCGCCGGCAGCACGGATTCGAGCGCGGCATGCAGTTCGGCCCGGTGCATCAGCAGATAGGGCGCGCCGTAGCGACGCTCAACCTCGTCGCCCAGGGTCAGTTCGTTGGTGATGTTGCCCGTATCCCACTCGCGGCTGATGCCCGAGGGCGAGTTGAACGCCACTTGCCGCAAGCGGGCTTCGGTGCCGAGTTTGCGATGCACCTTCATCGCATTCGGCGTTTGCTGGATGCCGGCGCCGACCCGGGCAAAGCGCGAGGCCTGATCGTAGATCGTGACCTCGAACTCGAGTCTGGAAAGCAATACGCCCGCGCACAGGCCGCCGATTCCGGCGCCGACGATTGCTATCGATCCCTTGCTGCTGGCCATGACGGCTTTCCTCCTATACTGTATGAGTAGTCATATCATAAATCGGAAAACATGAAAATCGCTATCGTTGGAGGCGGCATCGGCGGACTGGCCACCGCCTTGGCCATGACTCAGGCTGGCTTCGCCGTCACGGTGCACGAGCGCTCGGGGCAACTGGTTGATCAAGGCGCGGGCATCACGCTGGCGCCGAATGCCACGCGCGTGCTTTATCACCTGGGCCTGGGGCCTGCGCTGGAAGAGACCTCGGTGACACCGCCGAAGACGGAATACCGCCACTACCGCACCGGCGCCGTCATCATGCGCATGATGACCAAGGATTTTCGCGCACTTTATGGTGCGCCCTACATGCGGCTGCACCGCTGGGATTTGCAGCAAGCGATGATCACGCGTCTGACGGAAATTGCGCCGGGTGCGCTGCGGCTTGGGACCCAGGTTGACAGGCTTGAGCCGCGCGGCGACGACGTGGCGTTAACGTTCGCGGACGGGCGTGCGGAAACAGCGGATCTGGTTGTCGCCGCCGACGGCATCCGCTCATCCATCCGGGAAACTCTGTTCAGTCCAGCGCCACCCGAGTTCACCGGCTTTGTCGCCTGGCGCGGTCTGGTCGATACCGCCGATCTGCCAAAGCACCTGCACGAATCGGCCGTTGCCTTCGGGCAGGGGCGGCACATCAACCGCTATCTGGTACGGCGCGGTGAATTGCTGAATTTCGTTGCCGTTGCGCAACGGGAGCAATGGGAGGCGGAAGGCTGGATGATCCCGGCGCCGCTGGACGAATTTCTGGCGGAATTCGCAAGCTTCGACGAAGGCACGCGGACGATCATCTCGCGACCGGTGCGCGGCCAGGTGTTTAAATGGGGGCTGTTCGGTCGTCCCTGGCTCGAACAATGGTCGTCCGGCCGCGTCGTTCTGCTGGGCGACGCGGCCCATCCGATGCTGCCGTTTCTGGGTCAGGGCGCGGCCAATGCGCTTGAGGATGCGATGATCCTCACGCGCTGCCTGACTTCTGAAGCCACGCCGGAGCAGGCCTTCGCTTTATATCAACGAACACGCAGCGCCCGGGTTCGCGGCGCCACCGAACAGGCAGCGCGGCGCGGCGACCGCTATGTGGGTGAACCAAACGCAGACAGTCTGAAAGGCGACGAGCCGGGCGCGCAATATGCCTACGACGCGGTCGCAGGGCCACTGGGCGGTTGATTGCAGACTCTACGCTGGCCCACGCAACTTGCAGATGATTTACGTTCTTGTGTACGCCAGCTAACAGAACATTGCGCTGGGAGAGAGGAATATCGATTCAGCCCTGCACTACACCCGATAAACACCTGAATTTTTTCCGAGCTGATGTCATGCTGTGGCGCGAACGAATGACGTAATGAAACGAATCGTTGCCGGGCGATTTCAGTCTAAAGACGCAGCGGCGGCATTCTCAAGGCATGAGGAGCACGCACATGATTTTCTTGTTTAAAATTGGATTGGTGGGCGTCGCTGTTGCGGCTGTCGCCGGGTGCGCTAATTTCATTGATCGCGGCGACAATCTTGGTAAGCAGGAGTATTCAACGCCCGAGCCGGCCAAGATAACGGAGAAGATGGTGCTGAATATGCCGTTTGATAAAGCGGAACTTACAGCGGAACACAAAACGGAACTCAAGGAATTTCTGAAGCATATGCGCGCTAAATCCCGTGCTGGACGGATAATTGGCGCCGTAGTTGTAACCACTCACACCGACAGCATAGGTTCCCTCTCCTACAACATGAAGATTTCCGAGCAACTGGCGGAGCGGGTGAAGGAATACCTGGTCAGTGTCGAACACATTGATTCATCGCTGATCTTTTGGGAAGGCAAGGGCCCGAAACAGCCGCTTCCAGTTACCAAGTTCTGCGACGATGAGATGAGACTAAAACAGCGCATTGACTGTCTGGCGCCGAACCGCCGTGTCACCATAGAGTTTGTCGGAACTGCAATGCCCCAATCGGTGGCCGCAGAAAATCCAGCCTCTTATTTTATCGCGACACCCTAGGTTCCCTGCCGGCAACCCTGATCGGATGTACCGCAGTAAGCGCTTCAACGTGCACGCCACGACATTTTCACGAAAAACCTGGTCCTCACAAGGGTCAGAAACGTCTGGTCAGCACTCTGGCGCAAGCACAAGTCGAGCGGCCCCGCCAGCCCTGTCAAAAACCAGTCTGAGCTAGAGAATCAACCCCGAACAAACTCCACGGAGTAGCGAATACTTGCTATACTCTTACTTATTCCATATCGATCACATAAAGGTACGAACATGACGGCTATGGCAACGCTTTCAAGCAAATACCAGATATCCATCCCCAAGACCGTACGTGAACAACAGCGCTGGGTGGCAGGCCAGGAATTCGTCTTTATTCCCAAAGGCAACGGCGTGCTGGTTATGCCGGTGCCGAAGCTGGAGCAGCTTGCCGGTCTGGTTAAGGGTGCAAAGGCGACAGGCTATCGGGATCGCAAGGATCGCTACTGATGCGCGTTGTTGATACGTCGATCTGGATCGAGTGGTTGACTGGCGGGTCACTGAAGAAGTTGCTGACGAAGGAATTCCCGGATCAGGCGCAATGCGTTGTGCCGACGATTGTGCAGTTGGAACTGGCGAAATGGCTGACGCGAGAAGCCGGCGAAGATCAGGCGGATCAAGTGATCGCTTTTACGCAAAAATGTGTCGTGGCGCCGCTGGACACTCGCATTGCGCTAACTGCCGCCGGTCTGCATCGTCAATACAAGCTGGCAACCGCAGATGCAGTGGTGTATGCCACGGCACTGGAATATGGCGCTGATGTACTGACCTGCGACGCGCATTTCGAGAAGTTGCCGAGCGTGCTTTTCTTACGCAAAAGTGAGAAATGATCTGCTCTCTCATGAAAGGGTAACTGCGGACTGTCGCCCCTTATTGGGGCTTGACGCCGGCGTCCGCCGCGACGTTGCGGTAGATCGCGACGCTCTCCCGGATGATCGCGGCGAACCGTTGCGGCGAAACACCGGGGAGAAGCTCGTAGCCGCCCGCGTCCAGGCGCTCGCGCACTTCCGGTGACTGGATCGCCTGTTGAACGGATTTGTACAAGCGATTCACCACGGCGGCAGGCGTACCGCGCGGTGCGAGGAAACCAGCCCAGATATCGGGCATGGCGTATCCTGGCACGCTCTCGCCGATCGTCGGAACATCCGGCAGCGCCGCCGCCCTGGCGCGCTCGACCACGGCGATCGGCCGCAACTTGCCTGCCTTGATCTGCGGCATGACGGTGCCCATGATCAACACGCCCATCGGCACCTGACCTGCGAGAAGGTCGATCATCGCCGGGCCGCCGCCCTTGTAGGCGACATGCTCGAAATGGGCCCCAGTCATGTGGGTGAGCAACAAGGCCGACACATGTTGTGACGATAAGGTACCTGCGGTCACGAACGACATGCCGCCCGCCTGCTTCTTTGCATGCGCGACGAGCTCGGTCACGGTGTGTGCGGGCACCGAGGGATGCAGCACGATCATGTTCGGCGACTTCGCAACCTGTGTGACGGGTACGAAATCGTTGACCGCGTCGTAGGGCTCGTTCTTCGAGACGAACTTTTGAAGGTAGTGCGAGGCGAAGGCCGCGAGGATCGTGTAGCCGTCGGGCGGCGCCTTCGCCACGGCGTCGGCGCCGATGATGCCGGTCGCGCCGGCACGGTTATCCACGACCACGGCCTGCCCCACAATCTGTGCGAGGCGCTGTGCAACTGGCCGCATGAGGAGATCCATTCCTCCGCCCGGCGCATACGGCACGACGAGGCGGATAGGCTTGGCGGGATAGTCCTGAGCGGTCGAGTGTAGCGGCAGCGTCATCACGATCACCGCGATTGCGCCAGGGTAGGCGAGGCCTGGTCCGGGCATCTGCGTCGTGGGTCTCAAGTTCATTGGGGCGAATGACTATAACAGGGGGGTTGGTATCGACCCACACGAAAGTCTGATGCGCCTTTTAAGTCAGGTGTTCCCTGGGCATCCCGGACGTGCGCGTGCTGGTGGATAGTCGTCGCGGCAACCTCAGGCCTCGGGCAGCGAGAACACCGCGTTATTCAATTCGATACGGGTTTGCTTCAGCGAATTGGACATGAACGACGCTCCTGGCTATTAGATCAGCCTTCCGGTTTGATGTTGGCGGTCTTGACCACTATCTGCCACTTCGCGACGTCGCGCCTGATAACTTCGCGTAAGCGATCCGGCGAGCCGCCAGCGGGCTCGATGCCGAAGCCTGCCATGCGTTCTATCACCTCAGCCAGTTGCAGTATGCGATTGACCTCGCGGTTCCAGCGCCCGGCGATGTCCTGGGGCAAGCCTTTCGGGCCAATGACGGCGAACCAACTCGCAGCATCATAACCAGGGACGGTTTCAGCCACGGCCGGAATATCCGGCACGGCATTGGAGCGCTTTGCGGTCGTCACCGCAAGGCCGCGCACACGATTCATTTTGATCTGCGGGATTGCCACCGGCATGCCGGTAAGCGCGAGCTGAATCTGTCCGCCGAGCAGATCATTCAGTGCCGGGGCAGCGCCCTTGTACGGCACATGCGCCATGCGGGTGCCGGCCATCTGGTTGAAGAGTTCGGTGGCGAGGTGGGTGGTGCTGCCGATGCCGCCGGAGCCGTAGTTAAGCTTGGCGGGATTCGCTTTGTCATACGACACCAGTTCCTTGATGCTCTTGACGGGGAGCGACGGATGGAGCGACACGACGAAGCCGGTGTCGCCGATGAACGCGATCGCTGTCACGTCGTTCACCGGGTCGTACGGCGGCGTGTAGAGCGCCGCGTTGGCGGCGTAGGTACTCGCCGTAATGAGCATGGTGTAGCCGTCGGGGCTTGCCCTTAGAGCGGTTTCAGTGCCAATGGAGCCCCCACCCCCGGTACGATTGTCCACGACCAGTGACTGCTTAAAGGTGTCGGCAAGTTTCTGCGCTAGCAGGCGTGCCACGATGTCGGCCTGCCCGCCGACCGCGAGCGGCACGATGACGCGGATCGGCTTGCTTGGATAACTCTGCGCGGTGGCCGGACCCGCAGCAACAACGCTGGCTGCCAAAACGAAGAATGCGAATGCGGCTGTGACAGAGGTGCCCATTACGCTACTCCACGCGAATATTCGCCAGCTTGACGATCTTTTTGTATTTTTCGACTTCGGCGCGGAAAAACCGCGTGAATTCTTCGGGCGTGCTGGATCGGGGCTGCTCGCCTTGATTCGCCATTGCTTTCACAATGTCCGGCAGCTCCAGGACGCGCGCGACCTCTTTGCTGAGCTGCTCGACGATGGGCCGCGGTGTTGCGCCCGGCGCAAACATGCCGAACCACGCCTGGTATTCGTAACCGGGGAGCGCGGCCTCCGCAACCGTCGGCACATCCGGCAGCAGCGGCGTGCGCTGTGCGGTGGTCACTGCGAGCGCGAGCAAGCGCCCGTCCCTGATGTGGGGCAGCGCTGGCACCATGGGCGAAAGGAAATACTGTACGCGACCGGTCATCACGTCGAGCAGCGCTTCCTGCGGGCCTTTGTAGGGCACGTGCGTCACATCGATGCCGGCTGCGAACTTGAATTGCTCGGCATTCAGATGCGAGCCGCTGCCTATGCCGGCGGTGGCGAAATTGATCTGCCCCGGCTTCTGCCGTGCGAGTGCAATAAGGTCATTGACGGACTTCACGCCCAGCACCGGCGCCACCACCGCGACGCTCGGAGAAGCCATGATCTGGCTGACCGGCGCGAAATCCTTGAACGGGTCGAAAGGCAGTTTCGAGTACAGGGCCGCGCTCACCGCGATAGCGAGAGAGTGCACGAGGAGCGTGTAACCGTTGGGTGCGGCCGCGGCAACGATGCCCATGCCTATCATGCCGCCCGCGCCGCCGCGATTGTCCACCACCACCTGCTCGCCCCAGTTCTCGCTCATCTTCGAGCCGAGTCTGCGCGCGATAAGGTCGCTTGCGCTGCCGGGCGTAAACGGCACGATGATACGCACCGGCCGGTTCGGGAATTTCGGCGTCGTCTGTGCAAGGCACGGCCCGGCAGCAAGTGTGATCGCAGCCAGCAACAAAGATGCGAACGCTACGTTTTGCGCTGCACGCTTGATAGGAGATTTAAGCACCATTTTTCACCAACCTGCAATCTATCCTGCGCCCGCAGAATGGTCAATCGCGGGAATGTACGTAGCCTTTTAACCGGTATAGTAGCAACCTGCCCTTACCCGCCGCAGTGCGCAGACAATGGCTTACCGGGACCACACGGTCGCAGCCACAACCCGTATGATTTTCAAACAGTTGGGGGGGTAACCCCACGAGGACACCATGACAGCATGCAATGTTCTTTTTATCATGTCAGACCAACACCAGCAGAAGGTGATGGGGTGTTATGGGCATGACTTTATCGCGACGCCCAATATAGACGCGTTAGCCGCGCGCGGCACCCGCTTTACCACGGCTTATACCAACTCCGCGATTTGCGTGCCGGCGCGCGCGGCACTCGCGACAGGGCGCTACGTAAACGAGACGCATTACTGGGATAACTCGCACGGCTATGAAGGCCGCGTGAAAAGCTGGCATCACATGTCAGGCGCACAGGGATCCGGCGTGACCTCGATAGGCAAGCTGCATTTCCGTGACGACGAGGCTCCGGTGGGTTTGGAAGCAGCCATTATTCCGATGAACGTCGATGGCGGAATTGGGGATATACGCGGTTGCGTGAAGCGTCCGATGCCGCCGCCATTGAAGCGCAGTAAAACCGTCGAACGCATCGGTCCGGGTGCATCCTCCTACACTCGATACGACAACGAGATCATGGGAAAAGCATGCGCCTGGCTGAAACACAAAGGCGCAAACCACAACGGCCGGCCGTGGACACTGATGTGTTCGTTCGTGTGCCCGCATCCGCCGCATATCGCACCGCCGGAATTTTATGAACGCTACAGCAAGATTGATTTTCCGATGCCGAAGATGAGCGACCCGGACGTAGCGCTGCATCCGTGGATACATTTGCTGCAACGCTCGCGCAATCACGAGGACTTTCTCACGCCGCAAACCAAGAAGGTGTTGATGAATTCCTATTACGGTTGCGTGAGCTACCTCGATTCGAATATCGGCAAAGTGATTGCTGCGCTTGATAAAGCAGGGCTGCGGGATAACACCCTCATCATTTACACCACCGATCACGGCGAGAACCTCGGCGCGCGCAGGCTGTGGGGGAAGAACAATATGTACGAGGAGTCCGCTGCGATTCCGATGATCGTGGCCGGCCCGGGTGTGCCCGCAGGCAAAGTCTCGACCACGCCCGTCACACTGATCGATATTGGCCCGACGGTGTTGCAGGCCATCGGTCATGACGAGATTACGGCACAGGAAAAACTGCCCGGACGATCTCTGACCAGACTGGCTAACGCACCCGATGATCCCGAGCGGGTGGCGTTCAGCGAATATTACGCGGCCGGCGCGGACCGCGCTTCATTTATGATCCGCAAAGGTAAATACAAGTTCATCACCTATGTAGGCTATCAGCCGGAACTGTTCGATCTTGAAAAAGATCCGCAAGAACTAAGCAATCTCGCGCAGGACGCAGCGCATGCCGATGTCGTCAGGCAATACGATGGCATTCTGCACGGCATGGTCGATCCGGAGGCGGCCGACGAAATGGCATTTCGTGATCAATCCGCGCTGGTTGAGCAATGCGGCGGCCGCGAAAAGGTATCCGCCAAAGGCGCCATTCAGAATTCTCCGGTGCCTGGTGAAAAAGCCGAGTACTTGGCATAGGCTGCTAGGCTTCAACGGCAACAGCGGTCTGCCGGTTTTTGGCGGCGGCGGCATCGGCTGCCGCGAAGTCTTCGCTGGTAAAGCCATACAGATGCGCTCCGCCCATGAATATCTGCGCCGCCATCTCGCGCGGAACGTTGCGCAACAGGTTGTTGGAGACGTTGCTGAAATCGGAATCGAAATGCGGGTAGTCGGTCGAGATGCACATGCGATCGGCGCCGATGAGTTTGGCCGTGCCCTCAATCTCCGGCTCACTCCCTTCGACCGCGGCCCAGCAGTTGCGCCGGAAGTATTCCTTGGGCGTCAGTGAAAGATACGGCGCATGCGAATCCCGGTATTGCGGGTAATCCCACTCGATGCGCGACAGTATCCCGGGTACCCATGAATTCTGCGCCTCCAGGAAGGCGACCCTCAACTTCGGGTGGAATTCGAAGACACCCGCGATGATCATGGCGATCAGCGCCTGCTGCATCTCGATCCAGTGGCTGGCGACGTGGCGATAGAAACGGTTTTCGCCGTAGAGCTTGTTCATGTGGCCGTTCCACGCGCCGGTGCCCTCGTGGAATCCCAGAGTCACGTCGAGTTCTTCATGCAGGCTGTACAGCGGGTCCCAGTAATTCGAGTGCCAATAGTGCCCTTGCAGCAGATTGGGGCGCACGAAGGACCCCACGGCACCGAGTTCCTTGACACAGCGGATCAGTTCCAGTCCGGCCAGATTGACGTCATGCAGCGGCAGCATGGCGGCGAATTTCAGCCGGTCCGGGCTGTACTGGCAGAAGTCATGGATCCAGTTGTTGTAGGCCTGGCACAGGGCCAGCGACAGATGCGGGTCCATGCCGTCGCGCGCAATCAGGCTTAAGCCCACGGTGGGAAACAGCACGGCAATGTCGATGCCCTCGATCTCCATCGCCATCACTTGCGCCTCGGCGTTGTAATTGCGCGCGATGGCGAAATCCAGCCGGTTGGAATTGGCAAGCCGCGAACCGGACAGGGGCTGTGTGCTATTGCTGCTGCGCAGGGGACCGCGCTTGCGGTGTTTCTGCAGCTCGACGTCATACGAGGTCGGCAGACCATCAATCATAATCATACCCCGGCGCGGGCGCCCGTCCGCCCCCAGCGGCAGGATGACGCGGTCGCGGAATTTCGGGTCGAGATAGGTCGCGAACAGATCAGGTGGTTCCATGACATGCATATCGCAGTCGACAAATCTGAGTCCGTCTTTCATGATTTTCTCCGTGGTAATGTGTTCGTAGGCGCCAGCCGTTGGGGTAAGGGGTTTTGCAGATACCATCATACCCCATCAATTACTGATGGGTTCCAAACCGCTTTGCGTAATGGCATGAACTGCCGCGGCCGACGCTAGGAATTTAATCACCGCGCGAGCCAGCGCCGCATCCGGGCAACGCGCAGCCACGCCCGCAGAAAACACCGAAACCCTCTGCACCTCCGGCGGCAGCGGCGTGATGTGTGCGATGCCTGGCACCGGAAGCAGTTCACTCATTTGCTGCACGGCAATCTCCAGTTCCCCGCGTGCCACGACCACGCCCACGCCGCCGCCGACGGCATGGCACTTGCCGAGCACTTGATCAGCGATGCCCAGGCCCTGAATCAGTTCGGTGGTGAGATATTGCCCGCTCACACTGGGGGAGTAACCAATGGATTTTGCCTGCAGCAGCGTGCTTCGCAGCGCATCGATCGAACTGATATCCAGCTTGGGTGCTCCCGCCCGCACTGCCATGCCGATTGCCGAGCGCGCAACCGGCGCATAGCTGTCAGCCAAAACCAGGCTCTCAGCCACGAGTTGGCGCAGCAGGGCGTCTGCAACAATGACGATATCCACGACTTCGCCGCGTTTAAGCCGGTTCGGGATAGCATTTTCACCCGTTCCCAAAGCGGTTGAGGCGGTAACGATGGTTTTGGTGGTCAGGCGCTGCAACTGCGGGATCAATGCCAGATACGCCGCAGCAAAGGCGCCTGAGGACATCACCCTGAATTCGTTTGTAGCAGCAGTCATGGTGGTATAAATCGATCGGTAAGGTTCATCGGAAATTCGTGTGGATCATAAACCAACAATCTCATTCCCGCCTCCGGGTATAACATTCACCGGCAGACCGCAGCGCGATGGCGCAGCGTAACGCGCTGATCGCGGCCCCGCCACACCAATACCGGTTAAAATAGTCCCACTAAAATGACGAGGAGCACCTGTATGAAAACCGTTTTCCTGAAACCCATTGTCGCGTGCGTTGCCACGGCCGCGGCACTCTACCCCGCACTCGCCCCTGCACAGGCTTACCCCACAAAAGTCGTGCGCGTGATCGTGCCGTTCGCGCCCGGCGGCGGCAGCGACATTACCGCGCGCCAAGTGTCGGCCAAGCTCACGGAAATGCTCAAGCAGCAATTCGTCGTCGACAACCGCGGCGGCGCCGCCGGCATCATCGGCATGGAGATGGTGGCCAAGGCGCCCGCCGACGGCTACACCATCATGATGATGTCGGGCAGCTTCTCGGCAACCTCGGCCACGCACCGGCCGGCGTTTGATCCGGTCAACAGCATTCCGGGCGTCGCTGAATTCGGCATCACGCCGTTCGTACTCACTGTGCACCCTTCGCTGCCACCCAAAACCACCAAGGAATTCATTGCACTTGCGAAATCGAAGCCCGGCGACCTCACCTACGTGTCCACTGGCATGGGCGGACTCACGCACATGGCGACTGAACTGATGCTCAGCATGACCGGCACGCAGATGCTGGGGGTGCACTACAAGAGCACCGGTGCAGGCATGACGGATCTTCTGGCGGGACAAGTGCCCATCATCGTGGGCAGTCTGTTGCCGGTGACGCCGCACGTCAATAGCGGCAGACTGCGCGCCCTCGGCGTTACCACCGCCAAGCGCTGGTATTCACTGCCCAACGTGCCGACTGTCGGCGAATCCATTCCGGGCTATGAAGTCGAGCTGTGGTTCGGTACGATGGCGCCGCGCGGCACGCCACAACCTATCGTCGATACGCTGAACAGCACCATCAACAAGATACTGCAGGAACCCGATATGAAAAAGAATCTCGAAACCCAGGGCATGACCCCCACCGGCGGCACGGCGGCGCAATTCAATGCGCGTATTCAGCGCGAGTTCGCGCGCTGGGTGAAGATCGTCAAGGATCGCGGGATCAAGGTGCAGTAGGGTGCTGAAAAAACCGTCAATGCCACCGCTATGCGCATGGCGTGATGCGAATTTGTAGGGTGGGCAAAACGTTTTTTGTTTTGCCCACGCTGCCGCGAAACGAGAAACTCCGAACGGTGGGCACATGTGCCCACCCTACATTTTAGGAGTTGTTAAACATCTCATCGAACACAGGATAGTTGCAGGTCACGCCGAACTTGCCCGTGTGGAGCGCCGGTTTTACCCACGAAGGGTTCAATTCCTTCAGTGACGTAACACCCATCAGACCCAGCGTGGTGTGGATCTCCTGCGCCAGCAGTTCGAACATGCGCACGATGCCAGCCTCGCCGCCCGCCGCCAGCGCCCAGCCTTGCAGCTTTCCGACACCGACTGCACGCGCGCCGAGTGCAATCGCTTTCACCACATCGGTGCCGCGAGTGACGCCGCCATCCCACAGCACTTCGGCTTTGCCGTTCATCGCCGCCACAATCTCCGGCAGCGTTTCGATGGTGCCTTGTCCGTGGTCGAGCTGACGGCCGCCGTGGTTTGACACATAAACCACATCCGCTCCGTGCTCCACCGCGAGTTTCGCATCCTCAGCAGTGGCGATACCCTTGAGTATCAGCGGCAATTGGGTGTGCTGCTTGATCCACACCGCATCCTCCCAGGTGAGGCTCGCCTGATGGCGCGGATCACCCGAATCGGCGCGCTGCAAATACTGGTTGATGATGTCACGCTCGCGGCGGCTGTAATACGCGCGATCCACAGTCACACATATCGCGCGATAACCCGCCGCCTTGGCACGGTCGAGAAAGTCACGCATCCAGGCGCGATCGCTGCGCACATACAATTGAAACAACAAAGGATGATCCACGCTCTTGGCGACTTCTTCGATGCTCGGCCTGGCGGCGGTGCTGATGAATGCCGTGGTACCCGCCGCAATCGCGCCGCGCGCCACCGCCACCGCGCCCGCCGGGTCGGCGATTTGCAAAAAATTACCCACCGGCGCGATAAACACCGGCAGCTTGAGTCTTTCACCGAGCAGCGTGGTGCTCATATCAATTTTGGAGACATCCACCAGCACGCGCTGCCGCAACGCCAGGCAATCCAGCGCCATGCGGTTGCGCCGCAGCGTGGTTTCAGAATCCGAACCGCCACACAAGGTGTCCCACTGAAAGCGCGACAAATTCTGCCGTGCGTGCATCACCATCTCTTGCAAGGTGTGGAACGGGCGCGTGTGATCTTCACGACTGGCGCTGCGGGTGAGTTCGACATCTTTTTTCTTGACCGCTGGTTGTTTGGCTTTGGCCATCACTTACTCTCATTAAGAAATAAAACGGTGCGCACACCCTACATTTTGCGCTACCAAGATTTTCGAGGTGAGGTGAACTAGAAAATCAAAGCTCGCAATCACGACGCGGTGGACAGCAAATCCCCCTTGAGAGCCGCCGAGCAGCGCAGCCACGCTGGGGGAAGTCGGCGAGGACTGTCTGAGTCCTCGCGCCTTTGCAGTCTGCGAGGGCGAGTTCCGCAGCCGCCCGGCGTGGCGAGCAGCGCAGGGAGAGGTCGGCGAACCGGGGGCGGCTTTTCTTTGGTTACTTTCTTTGGCCGTGCAAAGAAAGTGACCAGCTGCCGGGCTGCCCCCGGCGACGTTGAACTTGAAGCACATACCAACCGACAACTCAAATCCCCACACCCTTCAACGCATTGGCCATATACCGCTCCCCTGCCCCCGCCCCAATCGCAAATACCTCGCTCAACCGTGCGCTATCCTTGGCATCCAGACTCAGATTCACTGCCGCCGCATTCTGCTCGACGTTTTTAGCATTATTGGTGCCGGGAATAGGCACTATGCCTTCCCACTGCGCCAGTATCCATGCCAAAGACAGTTGCGCCGGACTCGCGTCATAACGCTTGGCCATTGCTTCCAATTCCGCAACCAGCGCAACGTTGCGCGCCAGATTCTCCGGCAGGAATCGCGGATGGCGGCGGCGGCGATCAGCCTCGGGAATATCCTCAACCGATTTGATTCTACCGGTCAACAGCCCGCGCCCCAACGGGGCGTAGGCGATGTAACCCACGCCCAGCTCTTTGCACGCGGGAAGTATATCTTTCTCGGATTCGCGAAACCACAGCGAGTATTCGGTCTGCAGCGCGGTCAGCGGGTGTTCGGCATGCGCGCGGCGCAGCGTTTTCGCCGACGCTTCGCAAAGGCCGATGAAGCGCACCTTGCCGCGCGAAATCAATTCACTCATCGCGCCCACGGTATCTTCGATCGGCACATGCGGATCAACACGGTGCAAAAAATAAATGTCGATCACGTCCACACCCATGCGCTGCAGACTCTCGTCACAGCACTTGTGCACATACTCCGGGCGGCCATTGGTGGCTTTTTTTCCGTCAGGCAGATCGATATTGCCGAACTTGGTGGCAATCACCACTTCGTTGCGGCGGCCCTTGAGCGCGTGCGCGAGCAGCACTTCGTGACGCGTCTTCCAGTACGCGTCGGAGCTGTCAAAAAAATTGATGCCCAGATCAAGCGCACGATGAATCGCGGCGTTGAAATCGTCTGCGAGCGGCGTGCCTGCCGTAACCGCAGCGGCGCCGCGCCCCATGCTGACCGCGGACACCTGCGGACCGTTGCGGCCCAGTCGTCGGTATTTCATAAGTTATTGTTTCTATTCATTAAATCACTGCTACACCCTGAATCTCCAGCAACATGCCGGGGCGCGCGAAATGCGAGATCGTGAGCAATGCGCTGGCGGGAAATTTTCCGTCCTTAAAAAATTCATTGCGTATTTTCACAAACGCATCACCGTGACGGGGATCATTGATGAACACCGTCATCGTCACCAGATTGGCGAGTGTACCGCCGGTGCGGCGCAGCGTTTTGTCGATGGACGCAAAAATCGCGCGCGCCTGCGCCTCGAAGTTACCCGAAATATCCTTGCCGGTGTCATCAACCGTCGCAGTCTGGCCGGCGAGCCACACCGTTTGTCCGCCTTGTGTGATCACCGCGGGCGAAAAGGCGCGGCTCTTCTGAAAATCCGTACCTTCGAGATACTCGATTCCGGCTGTCATAGTCCATCACCGACGTTGACATTCTCGGACTTCAATTCGATGCCCGATGCCTTCGCCTGCAATAGCAGCAACTGCGAAAAATCCTGATCGTAGCCGTGACCAATCAGCGTTTGCACCTGATCACGCGCCACCGCCGTGGTGGGCATCGGCACGCCGTATTCACGGCCCGCGCTCAAACCCAGATCAATATCCTTGCGCAGCAGTTCCGGCGTAAAGGTCACGTGAAAATCCAGGTTCGACAAGGCCGGCGTTTTATACGCCGTGAACATCGATCCCATCACGCTCTTGTTGAGAAAATCCAGAAACGCATGGCGCTGCATACCGGCTTTCTCGGCCAGTATCGTGATCTCGCACAGGTTCTGGATCACCACGCTCAGCATCACGTTATGGCAAATCTTCGCGATACGCGACAGTTCGCCGTCACCGACGTACGACGAACCGCGACCGATGGCATCCAGATACGGCGACACCGCGTCAAACGCCGCTTTCGGCCCGGAAGCCACCACCGTGAGCTTGCCCGCCTTGATCACCTTGGCGTTACCCGATACCGGCGCTGCCAGCATCTGCACGTTCTTCTCGCCGAGTTTCTTGCGTATCTCAGCGGATTCCTCAATCGAGATCGAGGTGCTGTCCACCACGATTTTGGGTGCACCGCCTTTGGACATCACGCCATGCGCGCCGAACAATACTTCCTTCACATCCTTGCCGGTGGACACCATGGTGAACACGATATCGCAGCCCGCGAGATCGGTGAGATGGTCCACCACTTTCGCGCCCGATTGCGCCAGCGGCTCGGCCTTGGATTTAGTGCGGTTCCATACCGAGATGTCGCAGCCCGCTTTGGCGAGCCGCTCCGCCATCGCGTAGCCCATGCGGCCGATGCCGATCCAGCCGAGTTTATGTTGCTTCAGATTTGCCATTGCACTTCCATCCGTTTTCTAAAATTCAGGTAAAAACCTGAAAACATTTTCGCCACAGAGAGGACAACTGATAGTTTGCTGCTGGGAAAATTAAAAACTGTGTCAAAAACCACGTCAAAAGCTTCGCTCACCCCAACCCCTCTGCTCCGCTTCAAGTGTGCCCTTGTCCCGGAGGGCGAGGGGCATTTCTCCCTTCTCCCTCCGGGAGAAGGGCCGGGGATGAGGGAAGGTTTTTAGATCACCACTACGCCTGCAAATCCTGCGCCCACAGCCGCGTTTCGATGATGGTCTTAACCTCACTCAAAAAAGCACCACAGTAAGCGCCGTCCACCGCGCGATGGTCAAAACTTTGCGCCAGCACCCCCACGGGCCGTATGGCTATGCTGTCGCCTTCAAGCGCTTCAATCACCACCGGCTTTTTGCGTATGCTATCGGTGGACATCACAGCCACCTGCGGTTGATTGATGATGGGCGCCGTGATGACGGTGCCGAACGCGCCGTTGTTGGAAAGGGTGTAAGTGCCTTCTGTCAGTTCATCCGGCTTTAACTTGCCGCTACGGGCGCGTTGCGCCAGATCATTGATTTCACGCGCTATCTGCGGCAGCGATTTATTGGGTACATCCTTCACCACCGGCACCATCAGTCCCTCGAAATTCAAATCGACAGCGATGCCGATGTTGATGCGTTTCAACAGCGTGACACTGTCGCCGTTGAAGGTGGCATTGAGCTTGGGATATTTGCCCAGCGCAATCGACACCGCGCGCACGATAAACGGCAGATACGTCAACGCAAAGCCTTCACGCTGTTTCCACACTTCGCTCGCCGCGCGCCGCGCCTGATCGACACGGAAAAAATCCGCTTCGACCACTTGCAGCACATGCGGTGCGGTGGTCCACGACTTTGTCATGTTCTCGGCCACGCGCTTGCGCACGGCATTGAGCGGCAGCGTGTTGGCGTTAGCACCCGCTTGGGAAGTGGAAGGCGCTGGCGCGGCGGGTATCGCAACCGCCGGCCTGGCGGCTGGCGCGGGGGCGGCGGGTTTTGCATCAGCACCACTAGCGATATATTCCACCACATCATCGCGCGTGATGCGGCCATCGCGACCCGTGCCCGTGATCAAGCTGACATCCAGATTGCGTTCGGCGATCAAGCGGCGCACCACCGGCGACAGCCGGTCAGCAGCATGGCCGCGCGGCGCCATGCGCGTGTGCCCGGCCATGACCGGCGCCGTAGCAGCAGGTAACACCGTGGCGGCGGCAGGCGCTTGTGGTTTCGCCGCCGCGCCACTTTCCGCGATCACCGCCAGCGTCACGCCCACTTTCGCGGTGACACCCTCGGCCACGCAAATCTCGCTGACAACGCCCGCCACCGGCGACGGAATTTCCGTGCTCACTTTGTCAGTCTCGACATCGAACAGCGTTTCGTCGGCCTTGATAAAGTCGCCGGCTTTCTTGTACCACTTGGTGACAGTGCCCTCGGTGACGGTTTCACCGAGCTGGGGCATGATGATGTTCATACTACCTCTTCGCCTCGTAAACGACTTTTCCGCCGACCATAGTCATCACCGGCTTCAAATCCTTGATGGCATCGGCCGGCACGGTAAGGTAATCGCGATCCAGCACCAGCAGATCGGCGTACTTGCCGTTTTGCAGCGAACCCAGATTCGCCTCCTGAAACAGGATGAAGGCGTTGTTGCGCGTATGCGCGATCAGCGCTTCCTCGCGCGAAATGCTTTGGCGATTGACATGATGGCCGCCGACCATCTTGCCGGTGATGGCGAAACCGAGCGTGTAGAACGGATTGGAGGTCGTCACCGCGGTAGCGTCCGAACCCAGCCCCCACACAATGCCGCTATCCTGCACCCGGCGAAACGGCGGCATATCCCATGCGGCGTCGCCATGCACCTTGTGCATCAGCACGCCCTGGATCAGCGGCCGGCTGTGGATTTGCGCGGTCATGCCCAGACGCTTCATGCGTTGCAACTGCTGTTCATCTATCTGGTCGAGGTGCGAGAACGACCAGCGCAGACCCTTGATCGGCGTGGTCTTGCTCATTTCCTCATACGCAGCGATAAACTGATCAATGGGGCCGTGCATCTCGACGTGTGAATTCAGGTAGATGCCGCGCTGCGCCAGCGCTGTCGTCACGCGCACCATCTGCGCCAACGCATCGGGCCTGACCTCTTTCTGGACACGGAGCAACTGCGTCGTCACCGGCGCGTACGTGGTTTCACCCCAGCCCATATGATCAAAATAATCGTTACCCTGGAACGGCCTCAACGCTGAAATCTCGGTCAGCACCTTATCCACCTGCTCCGGCGTACTGGGCTGGCGAATGGTGAGCCAGAACAATCGAATGTTAAGATCATTGCGTTCGGCAAGCTGTCGATACGGCGCGTAGTGTTCATCGCCCATGCCGCGCCCGCCCGCATCACCCCAGGCCGTAACACCCAGCGCGTTCAGGTAGGTCACCAGCTTGCGCGTATTGGCCATGCGCGCCTCGTCATGCAGCTTCGGTATCTTCGCTGCGACAAACGCCACGCCGCCCGCGCCGCGCACCAGGCCGGTCAGCTTTCCGTTGGCGTCTTTTTCGATCGTGCCGTTAGGCGGATTCGGCGTGCTGTCGTCGATTTTCGCCGCGCGCAGTCCTGCTGAATTCAGCCAGGTGTGCCGGTAGACCGATTGCAGTGCTACCGGTGTATGCGGTGCAATCTTATCGAGTTCCGCCAGCGGAAAACCGCGTGGATCGTCGGTGAACTGCTCTTCCGACCAGCCGCCGAGCACCGATACCCATTCGCCGGGCCTACTTGCGCGCACTCGCGACGCGAGCGATTGCAGCGCCTGAGCGCGCAAGGTCACGCCATCAAAACGCAATTCATCATGTTCGGCCGCGCGCACCCAGTGTGCGTGACTGTCGATGAGACCCGGAATGACCGTGCGGCCTTTGAGATCGATCACCTGCGTGCCGCTGTCGGCGAGCTTGCGTATATCGGCACTGCTTCCGGTAGCGACAACACGCTGATTCTTGATGGCAAGCGCCTGGACTATCGTAAAGCGATCATCGACGGTGACGATCTTGCCGTTGAGCAGTATCGTGTCCACGGCATGCACGCCGAAGGACAATGAAATTGTCAATAAAAACAATAGGTTACTTGTGATTATCCGCATGGCGTTACGCTGTAAATTCAACATCCACCGCAAAGACGCAAAAACGCAAAAACGCAAAAACGCAAAGAAGAACCGCAAAGGAATTCAAATAACAAGGTTTTCTTTGCGTGGGGTTCTTTGCGTTTTTGCGTCTTTGCGGTGAAGCCCTTCATCAATCGATCCGTTCCCGAATCTCGCGCACCACCCGCTCCACCGACGGTATGGTGTTGTCTTCCAGAAAATCCGCCGACGGCAGCGGTATATGCGGTGTGGTGATGCGGATGATCGGACCATCGAGATCCCAGAAAATTTCATCCGCGACTATCGAAGCGATCTCCGCACCCCAGCCGCACAAGCGCGGATTTTCCTCGATCGTCACCAGGCGTCCGGTCTTCGCCACTTCCGCCAATATGGTGACCGTATCCAGCGGCACCAGTGAGCGCACATCGACCACGGTGCACGAAATACCGTGTTCCTTTTCCAGTATCTCGGCCGCCGCCAGCGCGCGATGCACCATCAGCGCGAGTGCGACGATGGTGCAATCCCTGCCCTGACGCAAAACCTTGGCCTTGCCGATTTGTTCAACATGTTCGCCATCGGGCACTTCACCCTTGAACGCGTAAAGCGACTTTTGCTCGAATATGATTACCGGATCGGGGTCGCGCACTGCTGCCGCGATCAAGCCTTTCACATCCGCAGGAAACGCCGGTGCGATAACCTTGATGCCAGGTATCATCATCGCCCAGTTTTCAACCGACTGCGAATGCTGCGCACCAAAGCGCGAGCCCGCGCCGTTAGCGGTGCGTATCACCAGCGGCAGCGTGATCTGGCCGTCAGTCATGTAACGCGTTTTGGCGATTTCGTTGGCAACGAGGTCCCAGCACACCGCGAGAAAATCCGAGAACATGATCTCAGCGATTGGCTTCAAACCCGTCATCGCCGCGCCCATCGCGGCTCCCAGAATGGCCTGCTCGGATATTGGCGTGTCGCGCACGCGGCGCGGACCAAATTCCTCAAACAGCCCGACGGTGGCTTTGAACACGCCGCCCGCCGCGCCGATGTCTTCGCCGAGGAACACCACGTTCTCGTCGCGCCGCATTTCCTGCGCGATGCCCGCCGCCACCGCGTCGCGATAGGTTAATTCCGCCATGCTGTGCTCCCGTCTGCCCACACGTTTTTGTCTATCTGGTCCAGCGTAGGCACCGGCGAACCTTTGGCCGTTTCGGTGGCTGCGTCCACCTTGCGCATGGATTCACCTTCGATATCGGTTAACGTCGCCTCGACGATACCCAGCCCCAGCAAACGCTCACGATAGATTTTTATGGGGTCGTATTCCAGCCAGCGTTCGAGCTCGCCTGCGGGGCGGTACTGGCCCGGATCGGCACGCGAGTGTCCGCTGTGGCGATAGGTCATGCACTCGATCAATGCCGGGCCGCCGCCTTTGCGCGCGCGCTCCATGTATTTCACCGCGGTGCGATACACCTCGTCGGCATCGTTGCCGTCGATCACGATTTTTTCGAGGCCGTAGGCGCTGGCACGGTCGGCTGCCGGATGCTCGACCGCGGTCACGCTGCTGATCGGTGTGTACTCCATGTAAAGATTGTTCTCGCACACGAATATCACCGGCAGCTTCCACACCACTGAAAAATTCAGCGCCTCGTGGAATGCACCAATATTGGTGGTGCCGTCGCCAAAGAAACACACCGCCACCTGTTCCGTGCCGCGATACTGCGCGCTCCATGCCGCGCCTGCCGCCACCGGCAGATGCGCGCCGATGATGGCGTAGGAACCCATCGCGCCCTTGGTCACGTCGGTCAGATGCATCGAGCCGCCCTTGCCACCGAGCAGGCCGCACTGCCGCCCCATCAGTTCACCCAGCACGCCTTCCATCGACACGCCGCGCGCCAGTGTATGTGCGTGCCCGCGATAGGTGCAGAACGTCCAGTCGTCGGCACGCATTGCCACGCCAAAGCCGGCGGCTATCGCTTCCTGCCCCAGTGACAGGTGGCTGGTGCCCTTGATCAGATTTTGCAGGAAAAGATCATAGGCGCGCTTTTCGCAGTAGCGCAGATCGAGCTGCAGTTTGTACAACTCGAGGCGCACATCATGCCCCAGCACGACAGGCGTTTTTTGTTTGCTATCGGTATCCAAGATTTGCCCTCAGAAATTCAGTGTCCAATTGTACTGTGCTACATACTCATTCCCTCCCCTTCAAGGGGAGGGCTAGGGTGGGGATGGGGTTGGCACGCTGCCCCCACCCCCATCCCGGCCTTCCCCCTGAAGGGGAAGGAGTGTCCGCAGAATTGCGAATACCATTTGCTAACGCAGAAAATTAATACTTGTTCGCAATCGGTAGCTCCTGCGCCGGGAACAACGTGATCACCTTAGCCCCGTTCGGCGTCAGCACCACTTCTTCCTCGATACGTGCGGCCGACACGCCGTCTTTTGCGGGGCAGAAGGTCTCCACCGCGAACACCATGCCGACCTTCAATTCATACGGGTCCTTGAACGAATTCAGCCGCGAAATAAGCGGCCGCTCATGCAGGCCCATGCCCAGACCATGACAGAAATTCAGCCCGAATGCCGACATTTCGGTTTCAAATCCAATCTCGGTGCATTTCGGAAACGCCTTCGCCACTTTCTCGGTTGAGACGCCGGGCTTTAACATCGCTATCGCGCCGTCCATCCAACCGCGCGCCTTCTTGTACGCGTCGTGCTGCGCGGGCGTGGCACTGCCGACGGTGAAAGTGCGGTAGTAGCAGGTCTTGTAGCCCATGTAGGTTTGAATCAAATCGAAATACGCCTGATCGCCGGGACGAATCAGCCGGTCGGTAAAGTTGTGCGGATGCGGGCTGCAGCGCTCACCCGCAATCGCGTTGACCGCTTCCACGCAGTCCGAACCCATTTCGTAAAAACGCTTGGTCGCCAGCGCCACCACTTCGCTTTCGCGCACCCCCGGTTTGAGCGCTTCGAAAATATCCTGATATACGCCGTCACCCATCGCCGCCGCCATATTGAGCAGCGTGATTTCGTCGTGGCTTTTGATTTCGCGTGCGTCGAGCATCACTTGCTGGCCGTCCACCACATTCAGGCCGAGCTTTTGCAATGCAAATAAAAACAGCGGCTCGCACACATCGATGCCGATAGGCGTGTCGGCCACACCCTCCTGCTTTAACACATCGTAAATTTCTTTCGCCGCTTCTTCGAACAAGCCGACCTTGGGACTGATCGCACCACGCAGGCCCACGTTGCCGGCAAGGCAATGATTCTTCGGCAGCCACGGCGCGTAAATTTTGTGATGGCGCGCGGCGGAGCCAAAATCCCATACCCACGGCTCGCCGTTGCCGGTGAGCAGGCACCAGCGTGTGAGTTTGTCACGCGCCCATTCGCCGATCACGGTGCTGGAAATGTAGCGAATATTGTATTGATCAAACACCAGCAGCGCGCCGAGTTGCGATTGCGCCAGCGCGTTGCGTGTGCGCGCGAGGCGATAGTTGTGCAGGCGGCGAAAATCAACGCGCTCCTCGAAATCGACCTGCATGCGGCCCGGCGCCTGCAGCGGCAGATCCCAGCGATGCCCCGGATTCGACGGATCGTAAAGACCATCGGGCGCTGACGGCACACCGTGTTTGGGGTCGATGCCCGAGGCTTTGATGTTCTTGGGTTCGACTTTTTTACCTTTCCGAGCCATTACAAATTCTCCAATAAAAACAAAGGCTTACGCGTGATCTTGATTGAGACCGGCAAACACCCACTGGTCAACCTTCAGCGGCTTTAGCACCGCCGGCTGCCCCACCTGCTTTGAGGAAATCACGCCGCTTGAATTCCTTGTAGTTCGTTACTGCACCTGCACGTTAGCGTTCTTCACCACGCGCGTCCACTTTTCAACCTCGTATTTAGTCTGCGCCATGAATTGCTCCGGCGTATTCATCACGAATTGAAAACCCAGCCCCTGCACGCGCTCGCGCACTTCGGGCATGCGCGCGATTTTCGCCAGTTCGCTATGGAAGCGCCGCACGATGTGTTGCGGCGTGGCCGCCGGAAAATAAATGCCCTGCATGGTTTCGGATTCCTGATCCTTGTAGCCGGACTCGGCCATGGTCGGAATATCCGGAAACGACTCATGCCGCAGGCGCGAGCCCATCGCCAGCCCGCGCAAACGGCCTGCCTTCACATGCGGCGCAGGCGTGGGCAATGCCGAACAGGCAAGCATTACCTGTCCGCCGAGATGCGCTGCCACCGACGGCCCCGCGCCGTTGTACGGAATATTGCCGGCGTCCAGCTTCAGCGCATATTTGAGCATCTCCACCGCGAGATGCGGTGTGGTGCCGATGCCGGGCGTGGCAAAGCTGTATTTTTTGGGGTCAGCGCCGACGAGTTTCAACGCATCCGGCAAGGTCTTCGCGGGCACGCCCGGATGCGCCGAGAACAGATTCGGCGACTCCGCAAAATTCGTCACCGGGATGAAACTTTTGTACGGATCGTAGGGTATGGATTTATACAACCCCGGATTCACGCCGTAGGCCGAGCTGTGCACCAATATCGTCTGCCCATCCGGCGCCGCATTGGCAGCGATACCGGTGCCGATATTGCCGCCCGCGCCGGCACGGTTATCGACGATGAATTGCTGTCCGGTGATTTCGGTCATGCGCGCGGCGATGATGCGCGCAATCACGTCGGTGGTGCCGCCGGGCGCAAACGGCACCATCACCCGCACTGCGCGCGTGGGCCACGCGGGTTCCGCCGCGTGACTAAAGTTCATGCTACAGAGGATACATAACCCTATGTTTTTAAATAATTTTTTCATGAACCACCTCGAAATTAAATAGAACCGTGAGCAGTGCGCTTCACGCCTCACTGTTCACCGTTCACTGTTCACTTTTCACGCCCCACCCTTCACTCGCACCTACTCCGCCTTGATCCCCGCGTCCCTGATAACTTTCGCGTAACGTACGGTTTCAGTCTGGATGAAGCTGCCAAATTCCTGCGGCGTGCTCAACAGCGGCTCAATGCCGGCGGCGACCAGACGCGCTTTCAAATCCGCCGTTGCGAGCGCCTTGTGCAATTCCGAATTTAGACGCGCGATCAACGCCGCTGGTGTTGCGGCAGGCGCCAGCATGCCGTACCACAGGCGCACCGCAAAATTTTCGTGGCCGAGTTCTTTCGCCGTCGGAATATTCGGCAGTTGCGGCGCGCGGTCGGGCGCGAGTATGGCGAGCGCACGCACCTTGCCTGCGATGACCTGTTGTGCCGACGCAGGCACTGCCATGATCAGCACATCGAGCTGCCCGCCGATCAAGCCGATCAGCGCCAGGCCCGAGCCCTTGTACGGCACGTGGTTCATTTTGGTCCTGGTCAGGCTCATGATGAGTTCCGGCGTGATGTGCGTGGTGGTGCCCACACCGCCCGAACCGTAATTGAGATTGCCGGGTTTTTGCGCGGCCAGTTGGATCAATTCCTTGAGGCTTTTCGCCGGCACCGACGGGTGCACCAGAATCACGTTGCGAATTTCGGCCACCAGCGATATCGGCGCCAGGTCTTTCTGCTCATAATTCAACTTCGGATACAGCGACGGCGCAATCGAAATCACCGATGACACCAGCACCACGGTATGGCCATCGGCCGGCGCTTTCGCGGCAATTTCAATACCCAGATTGCCACCCGCGCCCGGCCGGTTGTCGGCCACCATCGTCTGCCCAAGCTGCTCACCCATTTTTTGCGCCACCGCGCGGCCCAGCAAATCGGTGGGGCCGCCCGCCGGAAACGGCAGCACCAGCCGCATCTGCTTCGAGGGGAAAGCCTGTCCTGAGCTTGTCGAAGCGGTCTGCGCTTGCGCGCCCGGCACCACCACCAACGCCAAAAACAGCAACGCCATCATCCTGCACAACATGAAAACTCCTGGGTAATATGATTTGTGCGCATTATGCCAGCACTCGCGCGTGCATATCCATTCCGATGACGCGCGGCCGCGCAACGTTGAAGGAACGCAGCGGGAAAGTCGTGCATGCCCAAAGGCGACGCCATGATCGAAGATAATATCTGCACGTTGCATGAACGCAACCTCGGTTAAAATTGGAGTTCCAAATGAAGATTCATACGACGACAAGAAACTTGATGAGCGCACTCACACTGGCGGGTGTCGTGGCTACCCATCAGGCCTGTGCACAACCCTACCCCAACAAACCCATCCGCATGATCGTGCCCTATCCACCGGGCGCAGGCACGGATTTCACCGCGCGTGAAATCGGCAAGGCCATCGGCGAAGTGCTCGGCCAGCCCGTGGTCATGGATCATCGCCCCGGCGTTGCCGCAGTGCTGGGCCACGGCATGGTGGCCAAGGCCACGCCCGACGGCTATACCCTCGGGCTGGGCACCACCGGAGGGCTGGTTTCCGGGCCGGCGCTGATGGGCAACCGCATTCCATACGATCCGCTCAAGGACTTTACGCACATCGGGCTCGCAACCTATGTCTACTACGCCTTGTTCGTGAGTGCCGGCGTGCCCGCCTACTCGGTGCCCGAATTCATCAAACTGGCAAAGTCGTCGCCGGGCAAGCTCAATTTTTCTTCTCCCGGTGTGGGCACGCCCAATCACCTCGGTGGCGCGCAACTGATGACGCTTGCCGGCATCGATCTGGTGCACGTGCCGTACAAGGGCAGCGCGCTGGCCATGGCGGACCTGGTGTCCGGTTCGATTCATCTGACCATCACCGGCCTGCTGGCGACCATGCCGCATGTCAAGACCGGACGTCTGCGGCTGCTGGGCATCGGGCACACGCAACGCATCAAGCTCACGCCTGAAATTCCCGCGATCAACGAAACCGTACCCGGTTACTACAACACCGGCTGGTGGGGATTGATCGCGCCGGCGGGCCTGCCGAAAGCCATCGTCGACCGGCTCAATCCGATCATGAACAAGGCGCTGCAGTCGCCGGAAATCTCGCAGCGTTTTTACCTCAACGGCCTCGAAATCGCGACCTCCACGCCCAAGGGTTATAGCGACATCATCCGCGACGATCTGCAGTCGTGGCGCAAGTTGATCAAGGAAGCGAAGATCAGTGTGGAGTCATTGCCTTGAGTTGCGGCGGCGAATTTAAGCGTGGCGCCCCAGCTTGACCTCGCCACCCAGCGTATGCGCCACCGCTTTGGCGCCCTTACCTGGCGTAAGCGTAATCAATGCCACGCAGCCGCTGCCGAGCGTGCCGATATGCGCCGCACACACTCCCGGATAACAGGCGAGGGTGTTGCCATGGCGCATTTGCCGATGCGCATGCACATGACCCAGTGCCAGGTAATCGAAACCCGATGCGGCAATCTCCTGCGGCGTAATCAACGACGAACGCGCAGTCTCGGGGTCATCGGTGTAGAAGCCGTGCGCCATGCCGATGTGCCACATATCGCCATTGCGCGGCGGCACGCCCGCCATCGGCTTGTTGGACAGATCGTGATCCAGCATGCAGCGGCCCCACACCGTGGCGTGCAGATCGGGAAACATCACTTGTGCGCCATCGGCATCGTCGAGCAGGGTGACGTGAGGTCCGGCCTTGCGAAAATCCATGCGTTTCACAATAGAGCGCTCGTCCCACACATCGTGGTTGCCGACAATAACCACCGTCGGACAGGACACGCGCGCCAACTGCTGGTATACAAAATCGACGGTTTTGCGCTGAATTTCATTGTGATCGAATAGATCACCGGCGATCAGGAAAAGATCCGTATCCGTTTCAAGCACGGTATCGACCACCTGGGTAAACGCCTCGCGCACCTTGACGCCATCCGGCTCGTCATTGAGATGGACATCAGAGGTATGCGTAATTTTGAGCGGACGAATCATTCAGGGCGGCCGCAGACTCAGCCGGTGCCAGCAAGCGCAATGGGATCACCCGCCGCCGTGGGTACTACCCGTTTCATCAGGGTGCGCAGCTCCTCTGACGGCATGGGTTTGCCGAAATAATAACCCTGCGCTTTATCGCAACCCGCGGCCTGCAACACCTCGGCTTGCTCCGCCGTCTCCACGCCTTCCGCCAGAATATCCAGCTCAAGACTCAGCGCCATCGCAATAATCGCTGTCACAATAGCGGTGTCATCCCTTGCCCCTGGAATATTGCTCACAAACGCGCGGTCAATCTTTAACTTGCTCAGGGGCAGGCGCGTGAGGTAGCTCAGCGATGAATAGCCTGTGCCAAAATCATCCAGCGACAGTAACAACCCCATCGCTTCGAGCGCGCCGATGTTGGCGTGGGTTATTCCGGAATCGTGCATCAGCGAGCTCTCGGTAATTTCCAGTTCAAGATAACGCGGCGCGAGGCCGGAAGCCAGCAGCGCCTGAGACACTTTCTCGGGCAAATCTTTTTTCTCGAACTGCAGAGGGGAAACATTGACCGCGACCGGCATCGGCACGAAGCCTTCGTCCTGCCACGCACGATTCTGGCGGCACGCGGCACGCAATACCCACTCGCCAATCGGCACGATCAGATTGCGTTCCTCGGCAACCTGGATGAATTCCGCCGGCGCCAGCAAGCCGCGCTCGGGATGACGCCAGCGCAGCAGCGCCTCCGCGCCGATGAGATTGCCGCCCGGCAAAGCGACCTGGGGCTGGTAGTAGAGCACGAATTCATCGCGTTCCAGCGCCTGGCGCAAGCCGTGTTCGATCACCAGCATCGCGTTCGCCCGCGCGTTCATTTCAGCGGTAAAGAACTGATAGCGGTTACGCCCCTCCTCCTTGGCGTGATACATCGCCGCGTCGGCGCACTTGATAAGTCCATCGGAGGTCGTTGCATCGGCCGGATAAATACTGATGCCGACACTCGCTGAAACATGCAGCAGGGGGCTGCCGGTATGGTCGCTCGGAGCGTCCAGCAGCTTCAAAATCTTGCGCGCTACGATCCCCGCGCCTTCGAGATCTTTCAGGTTCGGCAGTATCACCACGAACTCGTCCCCGCCCAGGCGGGCAACGGTATCCTGTTCGCGCACGCAGCCGCGCAAGCGCGATGCCGCTTCCTGCAACACCTGATCGCCCACGTTATGCCCCAGCGCGTCGTTGATGGTTTTGAATTTATCAAGGTCAACGAACAACAGGGCCACCTGGCTCTGGCTGCGCGCCGCCCCGGCCAGCGCCTGCTGCAGACGGTCGTGGAACAAATTGCGGTTGGGCAGACTGGTGAGCGCGTCGTACTGCGCGGAGTACTCCGCTTTTTCGCGCGCGGCCTGCGATTCATCGGCGTGCTGCGCCAGCAGCTTGGCGGCCACTTGAAGGGCGCTCACCATGTTCGAGACTTCGTTCGCGTCCTGCGCGGCCGGCGCGGCAGGCGTAGCGCTGCCGGCAATCGCAAACTGGCTGGTCAAACGCTGCGTATCCCTTTGCAAAATGCGCAAGGGGCGGGTCAGAATAAAGGCGAACGCGGTGCCGAGCACCGAGCAAATCAGCGCCACCAAAAACGACATCCGCAGCAGATTATCCTGCTGCTCCTGCAGCAACACGCGCGAGGCGCTGGTATCCGACTGCACAATCAGGGTAACGGTTTCATCGACGATGCGCAGCGGCGTGTAGACCCGCGCGCTGTGCGCGGCCTTGTCTTCGATGAAGATGCCGGCGCCAGGCTGAACACGCTTGATGATCTCGGCGATGCCGGTGGACAGGCTGTTTTTAACATCCGCCGGCAACGAGCTTGACCACACGCCGGTGTTCGACGCGAACGAGATTTCGGCGGCGGCGGCGGCGGCAAGCTTGCGCGCGTATGCATCGTCAAACAGCGTGCCCACCACCAGGGCGCCGGCGATTTTGCCGTCAGACAAGGTAATGGGCGCTACCACACGAATGGAATAGCCGTGCGGCAATTCCTGATGGGCCACCGTCACCTCTGCGCCCACGAGTGCTTCAGTCAAACCCTTAAAATCGATTTTGCCATCACCGGTTGGCGCCGGGGGCGAGTGGTAAATTAGCGTTTTATTGCGATCAATCACCACCAGCGACGTTACGCCGAGTTTTGGGTAGAGCTTATTCAGGGCGTCGCTCGCGGCCTGCAGATTGCCGTTGCGCAGATACCCTGTCATCACCTGGTTAATGTCCTGGTTACCTCTCAGCGCCCTGGAAACTGCCAGCAGAGAGTCGCTATTGAGTTTGATCAACTCCTTGACGGTAGACGCAGCGCTATGGGCCTTGTTGCGGATACTCGCGTGCTCCATCAACTCCAGAGCGCGCATATCCCGGGCATAATTTACCCAGGTGGCGCCCGCCGAAACCAGGATCAGCAGTATTGCGATCTGGAACGCGATGGAGACTTTAAGCATGGCTTATATTACCTCACCCAGCAGCGCTCGCGCCGTCAGACTGCACACCTGTTCGCGTTCCGCTGCAGTAAGACCGGGAATTTTATCGATATCTTCCAGCGGCCGGTCCGTCCCCATGTCAAACGGGTGATCGGTGCCGATAACGACGCGGTCTGCCCCCACGCAGTTGATCAGATGACGCGCGGCCTGCGCATCGTGCGTCAGCGCGTCGAAATAAAAGCGCCGCAGCAGATCGCGCGGCGAACTTGCGTGGTTGACCTTGGGCTCGTGGCGCACGTTGTGCCCGTGCACAAAACGCCCGATCTGATACGGCACAAAGCCGCCGCCGTGCGCGAGCAATATCTTCAGGTTTTTGCAGTCGTCGAGCGCACCGCTGAACATCAGATGCGCCACCATCATCGTCGTGTCCAGCGGAAAACCAATGAAGTTGCTGAGGTAGTACTGATCCATCCCGCCCTTGGCGAGGCACTGATAGGGATGGGTGAAAATAAAGCAGCCGAGTTGCTCGGCGGTTTTCAGCACCTTGCGGAATTTTTGATCGGCCAGCGGCACGCCTTCGATGGAGGTGCCCATCTCGATGCCTTTGAACTTGTGCTCCTTGACCACGCGCTCCAGTTCAATGATCGCGGCGTCGGGGTCCTGCATCGGCAAATGCGCGAGGCCGCGCAGGCGCTGCGGGTGTGCAGCGACCATCTGCGCGATGCCGTCGTTGGCGAGCTTCGCCGACTCCAGTCCGGCGTCCGCTGACAGGTTGTAAAAATAAATCGGCGGGCCAACCGAGAGGCCGGCGATGTCCATGCCCACGCTATCCATCCATGCGACTTTCGCATCGGCGTTGAAAAATTCCGGCTTCAGCTCGGCGGGATTGCCGTGTACATCGAAATATGTTTTCCCGTCTTTTTCGTAAACACTGGTGTGAAAGCGCCCGGGGTTCTTGCGGATAGCGTCAAGGACAGTGGGCGGGACCACGTGGTTGTGAAGGTCGATGTTCATGGCTGGTTCTTCCGGAAGAGCGTGGCGATTGGGTGTTTGCTTGTAACATGATTTGGTTCACCGGTGAATGCGTGAAAAGGCACAGCCTCGCAGTTCACTCTTCACTCTTCACCCTTCACGCTTCACCCTTTGCCGTCAGAACACCGGCCGCGCCGACAGCCGCTGCGCCACCGGCACCGAGAACGAGGTCGGCACATGGCAACTCCAATCCAGCGTGTGCAGCCGCTCGCAGATGCGCCAGCCGTCTTGCGTGCGGCGCAACTTATCCAGATAGCGCAGGCTGCGCATGGTCACCTGCTCTTTTGGCTCGCCCGGCAGCACCAGAAATGCGATGGCGTTGGTCTCTGTCTCCGCGACATCGCCTTCCAGCAGATTAAAATTCAGATTGCCCATAAAGTGCGTGGTGATTTTCCACGCGCCTGATTGGTGGTTCCTGAAGACGGAGAAGGAATCCATCAGCGCAGCGATACCCCGTGTCGGCGGCCGCTCATCGAATTTGGCGCACACGTCGTCGGTGAAACAACGGCGCACCTGATCCTGCTTGCCCTGGTCCAGCCCCTGGTAGTAGCGCGACAGCACATCATGAATGGCGGCACGATCCAGCAGATACTGAACGTCCTTGGGGTTTTGTGACATGACTATCTCCGTAGTGAGTGGTGGGGTTGTGTGGGGGTGAAAGCGTGAAGGGTGAAGGGTGAAGAGTGAAGAAGCACTCCGCTAATGGGTTTGACGTACCTCTTCACTCCTCCCCCTTCACTCTTCACGGTTTTCACACCCGTTCACTCGATCTTGATGCCAGCCGCCTTGACCACCTTCGCCCACTTCAAGGTTTCTGATTTCACAATCGCGGCAAACGCTTCCGGCGAATTGCCCGCCGCTTCACCGCCTTCGTTGGCAAAAATCTTCCTGACCTCGGGTGTCGCCAGCATACGCACGACTTCCGCATTGAGCCTGGCGATGATTGCGCGCGGCGTTTTTGCCGGCGCGAGCAGGCCGTTCCACGGTTCATGGTCGTAGCCCGGCACGCCGGATTCCGCAAACGTTGGAATCTCCGGCGCACTCGGCGAGCGCTGTGCCGAGGTGACCGCAATGCCCCGCAGTTTGCCGGATCGCACATGCGGCAGCGTGCCTACCGAGGTGCCGATGATCAACTGCGTCTGCCCGCCCATGGTGGCAATCACCGCCGGCGCACCGCCTTTAAACGGAATCTGCACAATGTCTATGCCGGTCATCTGCTTGAGCAATTCGGCCGACATGTGGGTGCCGGTGCCGGTGCCCGCCGAGGCGTAGTTGATCTGGCCCGGTTTGGCCTTGGCAAGCGCGATCACGTCTTGCAGCGTTTTCACCGGCACCGAAGGATGCGCGGCCAGCAGGTTCGGAAATCTCGACAACTGCGTGATCGGTGTGAAGTCACGTATCGCGTCGTACGAGAGCCTGGTGTACAAGGCCGGATTGATGGTCAGCGAGGAGGCCACCACCAGCAGCGTGTGCCCATCGGGCGCCGCGCGCACCACGATCTCGGTGCCGCTGGTGGAACCGGCGCCCGGACGATTGTCCACTATCGCGGTCTGCTTGAACACTTCGGTTAGCCGCTGCGCGACCAGCCGCGCGGTGAGGTCCGTGGAGCCGCCCGGCGACTGCGGCACAATAATGCGGATCGGGCGCGAGGGATAACCCGCGATCTCGGTTTGCGCCGTGGCCGGTGCGCAACAAGCCGCCATCCCCAGCGCCGCCAATAACACTTTCGTAACCATCATAAACCTCTCGTAAGTATTTGTTTTTTATTATTCAGCGAAGTCTGTAGCGTGCGCTGTGCGCACGAACAACCACACGCAATACACCATGCCGGCAACAGTTGTCGTGCGCACAGCGCACGCTACGGATACGCTAAATTCGTTAAACGTAAAACACTGAGCAGGCGTCGGAACCGCTGCGCGTTCCGGCCTACTTGATCGCCAGCGGATTCACCGGCGAACCTACCGCCCCGGTAATCGGCAGCGCCGGCGCGACAAACAAAAATTCATACCGTTTATCCGCCGCGCAATCCTTGGCCAATTCGGTGAGATGAAAAATCTCGCCCACCGTCAGGCCCATGATCGGTATGCTGATCCAGTGCCACGGCTGGTTGGTGTCGGCGGTCTGGTTGGGACGCACTTCCACGCCCCAGGTGTCGGTTGCCACGCCGGCAACTTCCTTTTTGTGCAGCCACGACACGGTTTCGAAGGCCAGTCCCGGCGCATCGCCGCCGGAATAGCCGTCCCAACTCTTGTTGTCGAGACAGCGCTGCACGTGACCCGTATGCACCAGCAGGTAATCACCCTGACCGACCTTTACGCCTTGCTTTTGCTCGGTGTAGTCCAGCATTTCATTGGTGATGGCAAAACCGTCGGGCAGACATTTTTTGCCCATCGCGCGCGCCACATCCAGCAATACGCCGCGGCCCACCATTTTTTCGATGGTCTTTTCGATGCCGGCCCTGGCCGCACCCGCGCTGGAAACATTGCGGCAATCGTAGCCGTTCCACATGAAGTCTTCATACAGGATGTGGCCAAGTCCGTCCCACTGCGTGCCGCATTGCAACGGCATGATGATGATGTCGTCGGTGCCGCGGATGCCGCGGTGATCAAGTATGCCGGCATAGGCATCGGTGCCGGTGCGCGTCATCAGGTGTATCGGGTTAAAGCGGCCGAGCGCCGGATACTTGCTCTTGGCGCCCTGCGGTCCTTGTTGATCGTATTTCAGCGCGAGCGACATCACCTTGCCTTTTTTCACCAGCTTTGCCGCCGCGATGATGTGATCGGCAGTGGTGAAGTTCAGCGTGCCGATTTCGTCGTCTTTACCCCAACGGCCCCAGTTCTTGTATTTTTTGGCGGCGTCTTTGACATCCTTGCGCGTGAGCTTGCGGTTTTTTTTGTCGCGCGTGTCTATGGTTTTGGGTGCTTTTGTTGGCATGATGTTGCGTCCAGTGAGTTTTTATTCCCGCATTCAAGCAGTCTAGCCGCCACGCCAACGATGGTCAACGCAGCACCCCATCACACGGACCACTTATTTCTTGCGCTTTGCTTTGGGTTTGGCAGCAGATTTTTTGCCCGCATCCGCGTCGGTGTAATACTTTTTGGCGACACGAAATGCGCCCAGGCCTTCAGGAAATCCGCAATACACCGCTGCCTGCAAACAGATTTCACGCACCTCGTTTTTGGTGACGCCGTTGCGTGTCGCGCCGTCGAGATGCAGCGCGAGCTCCTCCGCCTTGCCGCGCGCGATCACAAATGCCAGCGTCAGCATGCTGCGCTGTTTCAATGTCAATCCCGGCCGCGTCCACACCATGCCCCAACCTGCAGCGGTGGCAAGTTCCTGCATCGGCCTGGTGAATTCATCCGCATTTTTTAACTGGCGATCCACATAGTCGCGGCTCAAAACCTTACGCCGCATCGCCACGCCCTTTTCAAACCAGATGTCTTTCATGCCTGCTCTCCTTGTTTACAGTCAGAATTTCATCCCGCCAGCGGCAAGCGCACCGGCTGGCCGCTTTCCACCGACAGTTCTATCGCCAGCGTCGCTTCCAGCGTGGCGCGCGCCTCCTGCGGCGTCGCCAGGACGCATGGCTTGCCGGTCGCGAGGTGATCGAGCCAGGCGCGCGTCTCATTAGCGATCGGCCCCCAGAACTCGCCCAGCGCCCAATCCCCCGGCGTGCCGCTTTGCAGAAACACCATATTGACTTGATGGTCGGGCAAATACACGTGCGGGATGCCCTTGTTGGTGTACATGATTTGATCGGTGTGATCGTCATCCAGGATGATCACGCCTTCGGTGCCCAGCACTTCCACGCGCGCGGCGTGGCCCAGCGCCGGATACTTTTCCGGCAGCGCGTAGCTGATGCCGAGATTGACCGTGGCGCCGTCGTCGTAGGTCAGCACCGAGTAACACACATCATCCACATCATGCCCAGCGGCTTTCAACACGCCCTTGGTGCCACGCGCATAGACTTCAACCAGTTTAGCGCCGCCAAGAAACCAGCTCATCAAATCCACGTAATAGGTCAGCGCATCGACCACCGGCGTGGCGTGCGGATCGCGTTTGAGCATCGCCAGCGCCTGCGAGCTGGAGTTGAACACGCGTGCGGCGGCGCCGGTAATCTTGCCGACGCGCCCCTGAATGATTTGTTCCTTGGCGATCAGGTAACGTTCCTTGTAGCGGCGGCTGTAACCCACGCGCACGTTGGCGTTGTGGCGCTCAGCCGCGGCGATGATGCTGTCGGCTTCAACCGTGGTCAGCGCAATCGGCTTTTCCACCAGCACGGGTTTACCCGCCGCGATCGCCGCGAGCACCGCTTCGGTGTGTTCACCCTCGGCGGTTGACACCACGACTGCCGTCACATCGGGGTGATTGATGATGTCCAGGTTATTGCCGGAGTGAACCTTCGCTCCCACTTTATTCGCCAGCGCCTTTGCATGCGCCGGGTTCCGATCCGACGTGGCAATAAAATTCACCGCCGGATGCTCCGACGCCAGCCGCGCGCGCAGCGTGCCGATACGGCCGGAGCCGATGACGGCTAATCCGATTTGATTGCGTTGCAATTCAGGGCCTCCGGTTGTGCTGCTATAGGTTCAAAAACTTTTTTTGCCACAGATGAACACAGATGGACGCAGATTAAACCCGTTGTCGTTCCGATCCCCGACAAACGCATTCGAGGGCAGGCTGCGGCGGGAACGACAGCGAATTCAATCTGTGCTCATCCGAAGCAAACTTACATCGATAGACAGGATTAACAGGATACCCCCCATCCTGTTGATCCTGTTAATCCTGTCAAAATGTTTTTGGGGTTGGCGTACCAAAATCCGCGACGCCAATCACGTTTGCTGGCGCACACGCAATAACTTCCCGTGTCTACTTCATTCGCGCCAGAAAATACGCCAGATCAGCAACCTGCTCATCGCTCACCGAATGCAGCACGTCCGACATCGCGGCATCGTAGCCGCGTCGTGTGTTGGCCTTGTATTCGCGCAGGGTCTTCAGCAAATAGTCTTCACGCTGACCAGCGATACGCGGCACGTTTTCACCCCCCGCGTAGTTGCCGCCATGACAAATATTGCAGCGATTTTGCTCGGACAGCGTGCGCGCGGCATCCATGCGTGCGGTGTCGGGCGCGCCAGCGGGCGGTTGCGGTGGCGGCAGCTTGGAAATGGCAGCCGCAAGTGCATTGAGATCCGTGTTGCTGACACCTTGCATCATCTGGTTCATTAACGGCACCGCGCGGATCTTCTCGCGGAACATGAATAGTTGAATGGTCAGAAAAAACGCCGGCTGCGCGCCCAGCGACGGCGTGTCTGGCGTCGCGGATTGCCCGCTCGCGCCGTGACAAGCCAGGCAGGTTGCAAGCCGCTCCTGCACCGACTGTGCAGCAGCAGGAGCGGCACACCCCAAAACCAGCGCGGCGGCAGCCACTACGCTGGCGCCGCCGCGCATCCTCTCCAACAAATTTCTCAATGTAATCAGCGCTTCTGCACACCATAAGTTACGCGATACACGGCGCCCGCATGATCGTCCGATACCAGCATCGAACCGTCCTTCATCACCGCCACATCGACCGGACGGCCCAAGTAGGCGTTATCCACCATGAAGCCAGTCATGAATACCTCTTGCGATTTCACCGTGCCGTTCGGGTTGAGTCTGACCACGATAATATCGCCGCCGATTTTCCTGGTGCGATTCCACGAACCGTGGCGCGCCATGAAGATCGCGTTTTTGTAACCGGGGAACATATTGCCGGTGTAAAAACGCATGCCGAGCGCCGCAGAATGCGGTCCGAGTAACGCGGCAGGGTTCACGTAATCCGAGCACGACTTGCCCCAGCCAGTCTCGCGGTCGGTAAAGGTGCCGTTGTGGCAATAGGGAAAGCCGAAATGCTGGCCTTGCTTGGTCACGCGATTCAACTCATCCTCGGGCAGATCTTCCGATAGCCAGTCGCGGCCATGCTCGGTGAAATACAGCTCCTTGGTCACCGGGTTCCAGTCGAAGCCTACCGAGTTACGGATCCCCATCGCGTAAATTTCCGCGCCGCTGCCGTCGAGATTCATACGGCGGATTTGCGCGTGGCCTGGAGGCGGCTCGCAAATATTGCACGGCGCGCCGACGTTAATATAGAGCTTGTTATCGGGCCCGATGCCGATGTAGCGCCAGCCATGCGATGCATGATTCGGCAGATCGTCATAGATCACCACCGGCTTCGGCGGGTTATCGAGGTTGTCTTCGATGTTGTCGAAGCGGTTGATTTTGGTGCCTTCCGCCACGTACAAGGCCCCTTTGTGGAACGCCAGGCCGTTGGGACGATCCATCCCCGAGGCAATCACCTTGGTCTCGCGTTTGCCGCCCTTGTCGGTAATCGCATACACCTTGTCGAGCAGCCGGTTCGACACGAACACTGTGCCCTTGTCGCCGATGCGCAGCGTGCGTGCGTTGCCGATGCTGTGTGCGTAGACCTCGACCTTGAAGCCTTTGGGCACGGTGAGCTTCGGCAATTTGTCCACCGGCACGCCCATCGGCGGCGGCGCGACGTTGGAGAGGCGCTTGCCGATTTCGACACTGGGTATATCCCCTCGCCCCGGCACCAGCGCCGGCGCAGGCTGTATGGAGGGAATCGGCTTGGACACCGCGGGTTTGGGTGCTTCGGGAGCGGCAGCGGGCGCGTCCGCAGGCTGCTGGGCAAATACCGCTGGCACGGTTAACACGCTCGCCAGTAACATACTGCGCAACTTAGATACTTGGGTAATCATGACATTCCTCCTGTTGAAGTCAAATCGTAAAACTTTTTTTCACAGATGAACACAGGCAAACCCGTAGCGTGCGCCATGCGCACGATCAGCCTGTGCATCCGCGGCACGGATACTCGAGTGAATCGTGCGCATGGCGCACGCTACGCTCGTTGTTCTAATCGGTGTTCATCTGTGGCCAATAGTGCTTGACGCCAATTAATGAAGAACGGATTTAGCCACAGATGACGGCAGATGAACATAGCTATCAGCGCGGCCATCCTGCTCATCAAATTTATTGCGAATTTATATTTAAAAACAAATAGTTACAATAGACCGCCCGCAAAGCGACCGGCACCTGGCGGCCACTGCTGTTGCGAAAGGCCAGGTTTGACGTGCGCTGGCCCAGCCGCTAAATTCCGGCGATGAAAACCTGCGCGGTACCCGGCGTCGCGCTGTTTGCAATCGGCACACTGTTCTGCACCAGCGGTGCGGCCCAGCAACGACCGTATCCGAGCAAGCCGATCCGGCTGATCGTGCCGTACGCGCCCGGCGGCTCTGCCGATCTCATAGGCAGAGCGGTAAACGAGATGCTCGCCAGGCGTCTCGGTCAGCCGGTGATTGTCGATAACCGCGGCGGCGCAGCCAGCATTATCGGCGCAGAGATTACGGCACGCGCTCCTGCCGATGGCTACACCCTGCTGGTCGCCACCATCACCACGCTCGCAGTCAATCCCGCGTTGAACAGCAAACTGCCCTATCACCCGGAACGCGATTTTGCGCCGGTGTCCATGCTCGGATCGACACCTTATCTGCTCGCCGTGCATCCCACAGTGCCCGCCAGATCCGTAGCGCAACTCGTGGCCCATGCGAAGGCTAATCCCGGCAAGCTCAATTACGGGTCGGCCGGTATTGGGTCGGGCAATCATCTGGCTACGGAATTGTTCAAGCACATGGCGGCCATCGACATCGTGCACGTCCCCTACAAGGGCGTAGGCGCGGCGACGGTCGACGTGATGGGCGGTCAGATTGCCCTCATGTTCGGCGGCATCTCGGTGCTGAAGCCGCACGCAGATGCCGGACGGCTGCGGGCGCTGGCTGTCTCTACCGCCAAACGCTCCGCCATCGGGCCGGACATTCCCACCATTGACGAAAGCGGCATCAGGGGCTACCAGACCAAGTCCTGGAATTCGCTGGTCGTGCCGCGCCGAACGCCCGCGGCGATCGTTCAACGTCTCAATTCAGAGATCAATGCGGTGCTGCATACGCCTCAGTTGGCGGAGCTGCTCAAGAGTCAGGGTATTGAACCCGAACCCGGTACGCCGGCTGATCTTGCCCAGTACATCCGGGAAGAGATCGTGCGCTTTCAGAATCTCATCAACACCATCGGACTTAAGCCAGAGTAGCCGCAAGGGCAGCTCAATTGCGCGTCTCCCGGAATTGCTACCCCGCCAAATCCACCGCTCTACTTTTCAAACTTTTATCCGCCTTCAACACCTGCTTTAGCACCTTGGCGGTCGGGGTGTGCGGCAATTCGTCCACAAACAGCACATAGCGCGGCACTTTCTGCGGCGCCAAACGTTCGCGGCACCATTGCGCGATGTCCTGCGCGCTGGTCTTCTCGCCCGGCTTCAACACCACTGCCACCAGTATGTCGTCCTCGCCCAGTTCGGCGGGCACTGCGACTGCCGCCGCTTCATGTACTGCCGGATGCGCGCCGATCACGCGGTCGAGTTCCGCGCCGGCGATGTTTTCACCGCGGCGGCGAATGATGTCGCCCTTGCGCGTAACAAACGTGTAGTAACCCTCTGCGTCGCACTTCACCACGTCGCCGGTTTTGAACCAACCCTCGTGAAATGCCGCTGCCGTCTGCGCCGCATCGCGAAAATAGCCCTGCATCACGATAGGTGTTTTCACCCACATCTCGCCTTCCCGATCCACCCCGACATCGCGCCCCTCGTCATCCACCACGCGGCATTGCGCCCACGGGCGATCGGGGTCGGGATGCCGCCCCACCGGCCCCATGGTGTTCCACTTCTGCACGCCTTCCACAGGGTTACAGGTCACGCCCGGAATCTCGGTCATGCCGTAGCCGCCGATCAGTATGGGAATGCCGAATTCATTACGAAAGGTATCCGCGTAACTCGCGCGCACCCCATACACGGCGCGCAATTTGTGATCGGGGCGATACTCGCTGCGCGGCCGGTTCACCAGTATGGTGCCCATGGCTTCGATAATGTTGACTTCGGTGGCGCCGGTGTCCGCAGCCACCTGCCAGAAGGTTGACGCTGAAAACTTCGGCACAATTATCAGAGCAGCACCCGCCGCCAGCGTGCCCGCCACCGAGTAGAAATTGGCGTTGATATGAAACATCGGCAGCACCACCATCACGCGGTCGTCGTGCTGCAGATACACGCGCTGCACAAAGGCCTCACCGCCGGTAACAAAGCTGCGCTGGCTGTGCATCGCACCCTTGGGAAAACCGGTGGTGCCCGAGGTGTAGACGATCAGCACCGTGTCGTCGGCAGTGATGTCTGTTGGCAGCGCCAACTGCGGCGCGTTGGCCGCAAGCTCACTAAGCAACGGCGCATCGTCTGCTGCGCCGTCGATCAGCGCAAACCACGGCGGTATCGCGAGACCCGCGGCGGCCTGCCGCGCCACGGCCAGCGTGTCGCTCGCCGCCAGCACCGCACTCACCTCGGCATGATGAAACACATACTTCGCCTCCTGCACGCCAAATTCCGGATTCACCGGCACCATGATCGCGCCGATGCGCGCCAGCGCCAACAATGCCAGCACATGCCCGTCACAGTTGCGTGCCATCACACCTACACGGTCGCTTTTTTTGACGCCACGTGCAACGAACAGCCTCGCGGTGCGCTCAACCGCTTCGCCAAACGCCTGCCACGTCCACGACGTGCCGTTGAAGAATAAGAACTCGCGTTGCGGATCGCGGGCGGCGCGGCTGGCGAAGGCGCCGTTGAGGGTGTAGTTGTGGGCGGCGTACAGGCACAGAACTTCCAGAGGTTTCTTCATATCAGGGTAGTGGCGCTGCCCACGCTAGTTTCGAAAATCAGTTAATAGAAAGTCTCATCTGCGTCATGCACACCCCATGTGTGCTTGACTTATCAATGCGCATCATCATCCGGCGCCACGCCCAGACCGCGCGTGGGATGAAGTGCTCAAGGCGTCAGGTGCAGCTTGCGGGCAGTGTGCCGCGCCACGTGCTCGCCCTTGATATGCTCAAACCGCGCGTGATGCTGCCGCAGCAGATCCATGCCGTAATCGTTGCCGTTGGGTGTGCGGATCACTGTGTGCGCATGATTGCGCGAGGGCTCCGGACTATTCAGCGCGATGCCGCGCACATGGTCAAACTCGATCAGCGCCACCGGACTATGGATGCGGTAATAGAACACGCTGTCCTCGGCAGCGCTGCCCATCCACGCAAACCAGGTCTGGTCGAGATGGCGCTTGATCTCCGCCATGCGCACCGCGCTATGTCCCTCACGCATCTTGCCGATGTGCAATTCAATGAGTTCGAGCAACTGGCTTTGCTGCGCCACAGACAGCTCGCCGTAGCGCAGGCCCTGATAGCGCAATTGAAGATTGTCGTTAAACGCAGGCGCGGACACTTCGCGCGGCAATGTGTCGCCGACTACCGCTTTCGCGCGCTGCGCGGGGGTGAGCGTGCGCATGAATGCGAGGCCGCGCCGCTCTTCTTCCTGAAACACCGCGGTACCGGCGTATTTGCCCGCGTCGGCACGGGTGGGTTCCGATCCCATGAACAGCGGCGTCATCACCACCTGATCACCGATCACAAAACAGTTGATCACCAGGTGATGGCCGTCGAGCTGCCAGCCCCACGGCGCGGTTGCCGACGGCGTGCCCATCACGGTAAACCAGTAGAGATCGTCACCGTATTCGTCGAACTTGCCGGTGAGTTCGGCGATGGTCTCGTTGAGCTTCATGATGTCGCGCGCGCCATCGAACCCGCGCGCGGAAAGCGTCGCCCGCATCAACGCAAACGCGCGTTCGCGCTGCGCTGCGCTCATGTCACCGAGCATCACGCCGTCGCGCGGGTAACGATGAATGTTGCTCCAGTTACGCCACTCATTGCTGGTCACGGGGAACAGCGCTTGCGCGCGCTGTTGCGCGGTGAGCGCTACAATAAAATCCTCTGCCGCGCGCCGGATCGGCTCGGTGGATACGCCGGTGTTGCCCACTGAATACAGGCCGGGAACAATTTTGCCGTTGCTGGTAATGCCCTTGAACGGCTCGGCCAGCGCCTTTTTCGCCGCTGCCATGTAAGCGGGCGGCGGATCGATGCGCACCGCCGGCGCGTTTACACCACGCTCGCGCTGGCGCTCGACGGCTGCGCAGCCGATCATCGCCACCACCGCCAACCACACGGCAACGTGCAACCACTTTTTGCGTTTCATCACGGTTTCCCCTCTACACCAGAATCGAATGGTGACAGCATCGCGGCGACGCATTCCGCCGTCACCGGCAGGCTGATCAGAAAGCCCTGGATTTCGTCGCATTCCAGTGATTGCAGCACCTGCAATTGCTCGACGGTCTCCACGCCTTCGGCAATCACCTTGATTTTGAGCGCGTGCGCGAGTGAAATGATCGAAGCGACGATGGACAGATTATCGCCGTCACCCGGCAGTCCTTCAATGAACGAGCGGTCTATTTTCAGTGCATTGACCGGCAGTTTGGACAAGTACGCGAGCGAAGAGTAGCCGGTGCCAAAATCGTCGATCGCGATGTTCACGCCCAGATCGCGGATCGCCTTGAGCTTGCGGATGCAGCCTTCCATATCGTGCATCAGCAGGCTTTCGGTGATTTCCAGATCGAGTGCAGACGCGCCCGCTGCGCCCGCGTTTACCAGCGCGCGCACCTGATCGGTAAAGTCCTTGTGCCGCAGTTGCACCGCCGAAACGTTGACCGCAACCCGCGGCGGCGTGAGTCCTTGCTGCCGCCACAAGGCCTGATCCTGCAAGACGCGGCACATCGCCCAATGTCCGGCCTCGACGATCATGCCGGTTTCTTCGATGATCGAAATAAACGCAGCGGGCGCAACCAGTCCGGAATCGGGATCGTTCCAGCGTATCAGAGCTTCAAACCCGGTCACGCGCGCCCCTAAAGTTTCAACCTTGGGCTGATAGTGAAGCACGAATTGTTCGCGATCGAGCGCGCGCCGCATGTGGTTTTCGATCAACAGCGTTTCCGCCATGCGCGCATTCATTTGCGGCTGATAGAACAGGTACGGCTCGGCCAGCGCCTTGGCCTGCTTTAACGCGGCCTCGGCGTTCTTGAACAGCGTGTCGGCGTCCGCGCCATCTTCTGGAAACACCGCCACGCCGGCGGACATCGACACCGTCACCTCGCGCCCGCCCACCAGGAACGGCGCCCGCAGCACCTCCATGATGGACTGCTCGATGGCGTGCATCAATTCGGCTTCGTTGGCGTAATCGCCCAGTGCCAGTGCAAAGCAGTCTCCCGCGACGCGCCCGACATTGTCCGGTTCGCGCCACGACAACCGCAAACGCTGCGCCAGCTCGCGCAACAGTGTGTCACCGGCCTGACGTCCGGCGGATTCGTTGACAAAGCGAAAGCGCCGGATGTCCACCACAATCAGAGCGAGCTTGCTGTCGCGTTGTCCCGCGGCATGCGCTAACTGTCCGAGACGATCCATCAACAGCGTGCGATTGGGCAACCCCGTCAGCGAGTCATAGTAGGCCAGATAGTTGATGCGGTTTTCTTTCTCGATAACCTCCAGCGCGAACGCGACATCCCCCGCCAGGTCCATCAGCAGGCGCACCTCATCGTCACTGAAGAAATCGGTCTCCTTCGCCATCATGCCGCACAGCCCCACGACCTCGGCATTCACGATCAGCGGCAGGATGATCACCGAACGGTAACCGAGTTCCACCGCGCGCCGCCGTCGCGCGCCCATCGGCCATTGCTGCGCCGACATATCGCTCTCCACTGCCGGCTGCTGCTCGCGGATGCAGCGCGCGAGCAGCCCCGATCCGCCTTGCAGTGTGCCGCGTGATGCTGCCTCTATGGCGTGGAACTCCCAGCCATCGACGCCCGCCCACGCCACCGAATCCACGCGTCCGGCGGCATGATTCACCTGCCCGATCCACACCACGCCAAAGCCACCGTGCTCGACCGCAATGCGGCAAGCCTCTTCGATCAGCGTCTGCCGATCCTTGATGCGCACCAGCACGGCGTTGATGTTGCTGAGCACGGCGTAGACGCGGTTCAGCCGGCGAATCCGGTTTTCCGCTTCGCGGTGTGCGGTGACATCGATAACGGTGCAGGCAAAACAGGGCTCGCCAGACAGCGACGGTATTGGAAACAGCGTGAAACTGATGATGCCGTGCGAACCGTCCTTGCGCACAAAGGTGCGTTCCGCGGGCTCGAGCGCATGGCCTAGACCGGAAATCTGTTCCAGGGCTGCGGTGAATTCACCGGCCTGTAGCGGTGTGCAAAGCCCGATCTCGTCCAGCGTCCTGCCCATCGCTTCGCCGGCGCTCCATCCGAACAGGCGGCTGGATGCCTGATTCCAATAGCGCACACGGCCATCACCGTCGAACCACTGAACCGCCACGTTCGGCGTGTCATCGAGCGTTGCGCGCAGTTGCAGCGTGTTGTCGTGATCTTGCGGCATCGCCATCGACGGACCTCCGGCCCAGATGCTAGCACGCGGACGCCCGCGCCTTGAACCTTACGCGCTTGCGTTCAATGCGGGCGCATGCAGCGCGTCACCCAGCGTGCCGCCTCGAACAGCAAGCAGTCATGGTTACGCGCCGCTATCAATTGTGCGCCCACCGGCAAGGCGTTGGGCCCGCTGAACAAGGGCAGCGTCATGCACGGCACATGGGTACTGGTCCAGATCAGACAATGTGACGCGTTGCCGGTGGCGTTAAGCCCGACCGGCGCTTCGCCCGAAACCGCGGGCGCCAGCAACACCTCATAATCCCTGAACACGTCATGCAGGCTGCGGCGCAGGCGTGCGAGTACGCTGCGCGATTCGCGATAGGTGTCAAAGCTGCACGCGAGGCCGTCTTTGAGCCGGTTGTTGCGCAGCGCTTCGCTGATCATTTCATAGTGATTGTCGATCTCCCACGCGCGGTTGCGCGCGAATTCAAAGCTCGACACCCAGCGATGCGCCTCGGCGATACGCTCGAATTCGCTGGGTAAAGTTACCTCAGACACCCGCGCCCCAGCCCGCGCCAGCCGGGCGGCGCAATCTTCCAGCGAGTGTTGCGTCGTGGCGTCACACTGATCCCAGTACGGCGTGCGGCAAAAACCGATGCGCGGTGCGTCGATCACTTTCGTTGCCAATGGCTGCGGCGGTATGCCGAGCAACACATCGCGGTAGAGCGCAATGTCTTCCACCGAGCGCGCGATCAGCCCCACGGTGTCCACCGATCCTGCGGCTTCCATCACGCCGGACAAACGGATGTCGCCCCACGTCGGCCGGTAGCCGACGCAGCCGCAGAAAGCCGCCGGGCGTATCGTAGAACCGGTGGTCTGCGTGCCCACGCCCAGCGGCACCATGTGATCGCCGACCGCTGCCGCCGACCCGCTGGATGAACCGCCCGGCGTGCGTGTGGGGTCCTGCGGATGGCGCGTTTTACCGGGATGGCGGTTGGCGAATTCCGTGGTCACCGTTTTGCCCATGATGATCCCGCCCGCACGCCGCGTCAGCGCCACCACAGCGGCATCGATGCGCGGGCGGTGGCCTTTGTGTATCGGCGTGCCGTATTCGGTGGGCATGTCGCAGGTATCGATAATGTCTTTGATGCCGACCGGCACACCTTGCAGCGGCCCCACCCTGCCGCTGGCATCGAGCGCGCGCGCCTGCTTTAGCACCAGATCCGGATCGAGAAACTGCCACGCTTCCACCTGCGGCTCGCGTGCGGCAATGTGGTCGAGACAGGCGCGCGCCACCGCTTCGGCTGTGGATTTGCGCGCGGCTATGGCCTGCACGATTTCGCTGGCGGTGAGGTGGTGCAGGGGTTTAGTCATGGTTAACTTCCCGCGCAATTATGCGATCCGGTAAAGATTGGTGGCGCTGTCGTAGCGCAGCGACGCCTGCTGCTCCGCACGCAGCCCGTGTAATGCCGCCTTGAAGAATTTCTTGAGCTTGGCGTTGCCCAGGGCTTTCCCTTCGAAATAGGCATGCGACGAGCCGACGCACTTCGCATTGGTGAAGTCGACATACACGGCCTGCCGCGAATTGAGGTCATAGCCCCAATGCCCGAGCCTCGCAAGCTGCTCGTCACCGCCTTTGAGCCGCGACGCATTGAGTGCCGCATCGTCCTCGTTAATCGTCACATACAGCCGATTGCGGGGCTGCAGACGGTCGAGCCATTCCGCGTGGCCAGGATTATTCACATCGGCGGCGCACAACGCAATGTTGTCGAACAAGGGCAACTGGCCGCGTAGTGCGCTCGACTTCAAGGTGCGTTCCAGCAGGTAGCTCCCCATGCTGTGCAGCATGAGCGTGGTTTGAACCGGGCAGTGCTGCGCGGCTTTCAGGGCAAGCAATTCGCGGTATCGCTCGCCGTTGTCGGGAAATTTTTTGCTGCTGTCCTCGGCGATAGCCGCGATGGCGGACGCACGCAACTGCTGCAACAGCACCCGCGCTTTATCCATGGCCCGGTCAAAAGCGACCACCGAGGCCTGCGCGTCGCGCTTGTCATCCAGATAACTCGCGACGCCGCGGATACCGCCGCCGTTGGATGGCCATGAGAACGCGACCACTTCCACGTCGAAGGTTTTTGCCAGCCCGTGGCAACGCACCACCACGTCTTTCAGCGTGTTGTTAAAACCATGCACGAAAAACACCACATGCTTGGGCTTGCCGGGATCGGCCGTGGCGGTGTCGAAGATCCGCTTAAATACATACTGACTGGCGTAGACGGGCTTGCCGTTTCGCGGTTTGGGGATGCCCGCTTCGGCCAGCATCGCGTCGCTGGCTTCATCCTTTAGTACCCGCACCGTCCAACCGCGTCCCTTCCTGGTAATTTCGAGCAGCCGTAATTCGGCAGGCCCTTTCGCATTGCACACGCTGCCAACGGCGTCGAAATCAGTGCCGGCTTCATTCAGGATGTTGCGATTGGTTACGATGAACATCGTCTGCGGCTCCCAAGGTAATGCAGGACAGGATCGCGGTCACCTGCGCCGGGCATATCGCAGGTGTCGGCTTTAGCCGCGGCTATCGCCGGAACGCGGCGACGCCCGAGATGACCTTGTTCAAACCGCCCGTTCCGGCGGTGTTCATGCCGTAGGCGATTGCCGCGCCGGCCGCGCCCGCGCCGGTGAACGCGCCTTGCAACGCGCCCCTATTGAGTGTGCCGCATGTCCCGGTGCACGTCACCGCCAGGTTTCCAACCACCGCGCCGGTGCTCGCCGCGAAGCCGGCGTTGGTGATGCGCGCATCGGCGGTCGTGCCGTTCAGCGTCGTGCCCGACACCGTGGCGTTCACCGTCACTGCAACCTTGAGATTGGTGAAGTCGGCCTGCAGCGTCGCCGAGTTGAGCGTGCCGAGGTTGCCGAGATTGTCCGAAGGCAGGGTGGCGCCGACCTGCGTGTAATTGAACACGCCGGTCTGCGGATAGCTCACCGGCGCGCTCGCCGAGGCGGTGGCGATGAAGTGCAGGAAGCTCGGCGGCAGCGCGGGCGAGGCAGCCGCGGTCTGTGCGCGGTCCTGCGCCGTGAACTGTCCGGAGAGCCGCCCCCAGATCATGCCGGTCACCGGGTCGGGCCGAAGTCGTTGAAGAAGGTGGTCGCGCCGGTGGTGGAAATGATGGTCGGCACGACGCCTAAGTTGCGCAGATCGACCGGCGAGATGTAGCTCGTGATGTAACCCTGCGCATTGACAGGGACGGCCGCGGCGGGATTCGGCATGCCGCTCACGGTGGACTGGCCGCCGAAGGCACTGACGTACGTCGAAGTCAGCACGTCGCGGAACGCGGTGGTCGCCAGCGGTTGCGCAGGGGCGGTGAAATTGACCGAGCCGTTGAAGGCGAAGGCGCCGCCGCTCTCGAGAAACGCGTAGGCATAGCCCGCGTTGGCGAGCGTGTCGCCGCCGAGCGCGCCGCTCAACCGGAACGTGGGCTGGGGGGGCAGATTCGCGCCGTTTTTGGTGGCGGTAAAGCCCGCACCGCTGAACGACAGCTCACCGTTTTGCCCGAGCCGTCCGCTGCTGGTGTTGATGGCATAGGTATTGGCGGCGAATGTCGCGCTGATGGCAGTTGCGAACGTCTGCTTGCTGAAATCCACCGCCAGCGAGGCGGAGTTGAGCGTGCCCGCGACGCCGGTCGAGCTCGTCGGCGGCGTGGAACCCGCCAGCGTGTACATCGCCTGACCGGTGAGCGCCGGCACCAGGTTCGACGCGGTGGCGAGCGTCGTGCTGTACACAGCGATGGTCGAGCCGGCGGCGAGCGGCGTGGTGATGGTGCGGTCGAACGTGCTCGCCGGATCGAGCGTGCCGTAGGTGATGGCGCCACCGAGCGTGGAGCTGGTCGCGGCCGGCGGTCCGTTGATGGTGGTCTCCACGGTGGTTACGCCGTTAGGCCGGGTGAAGCCGGTCAGCGCGCCGCCGGCGCCGGTCAGGACCGATGTCGCGTCGAACAGTTGGCCGTCGAGCAGCAGGTAGAGTACCCCGGTGGGATTCGGCGCACCGTTGGCGATCACGGTCGAGCGCTGGAACGCCGCGCCGCCGTTCACCGTGTACGCCGTCACGCCGCCGAAGCCGGAGAGCTCGCCCAGGTTGTAGCCGAGCAGCGCGCCGGCGTAGTTCTGCTCGACGAAGCCGCCGCTGAACGAGCCGAACATGACGCAGGTGGGGCAACCCACCTTGGTCACGGTCATGCCGTTGTTCGCAACGCCCGATAGTGCCGGGGCCGAGGCCAGGCTAAAGCGCGGGCCGAAAGGCATGTTGGTGCCGTTGATCAGCCATTGCTGTCCGGCGACGGTGAAATCCACGCTGGCGCTGGCGCGGCTGGTGGTGAAGTTGGCGCTCAACGTAGCGCCGTTGAACGTGCCGGCGCGGCCGAGGTTGTCGAACGGGGGCGTGGCGGCGAGGAAGTTGTAGGGGATGGTGCCGGTGAGCGTAGTCGGCGTGTCCCGGTAGCCTTCCCGCGGATGGAGGTACGCCTTGGCTGATATGCCTGTCAGGGCGACATCATTTTCGGTAAAGCCCAGCGCGGCATTGGCAGTAGCGAAAGCTTTCGAGCCGCCCAAGGCTTGATCGCCCAGGTCTGCCCCGCCCAGCACATAGTTCCTTCGGCCCTGTTGGTCGATGGTCGGGTCGGATGCGTGATTGAAACCATCGACCTTGGCGCCGCCGGTATTGTCGATCGCAGCGGTGCCGGTGCGGTTGGGCGCCGCGAGGGAGCCGGTGGTGCCCCCACCAGGGGTCCCACCACCGGGCGTCGTCCCACCGCCAGGCGTCGTCCCACCACCGGGCGTCGTCCCACCACCGGGCGTCGTCCCACCACCAGGCGTCGTCCCACCGCCAGGCGTGCTGCCGCCGGAACCAGATCCGGCATTGCGTGCCTCTTCGGCCCTTTGCCGGTATTCAAATGCGCGCGCATCAGCATCGTCCCCCCGCCCGTCACTTCTATCAACGTCCCCGACATGATCAGCTCGCACCTCAAACTGCTCTCTGACAATGCGACTAATTGCGCTGTCGCGGTCTAATTCTGCCTGGGCAGCTTCATCCACCAGCGCGCGTGGCGGCACGTCCAAGCCCAATGGTATGTCAGTCCCTGGCTCTATCGTGCCCCTGCTACTGGTCAGTGGTCGTTCTATCACCTCTTGTGGCTGACGAACCCCGACCGCGGGCTCAACAGTTTTCAGCTCACGTTGCCCGCTCCGCCCGAGACCAAGATTACGCTGCCCGAAATCAGGATTAGTTACCTGCTGAGCGTTTCCGTAGAACCCCTGTTGGTCGAAACGCTCATACTGAGCCTCGGCTTGCCACGGTTGCAGCGCGAACAAAGTCATGCCAGCGACGGCGATGACCCGCAGCTTCGTGCGACGCGATTCATCAGCGAAAGTCATAACGCACCCCCACGAAAAACTCGTTGCGGTCGTAATCGTAGAGCGAGATGTTGGAGCGGTTTTCGGTATGGCTCGCCAGCACGCGCACGCTCCAGTTCCGCGCGAAGCGCCAGCTCGCGCCGAGCGAATAATCCGTCTGCTCGTCCTCGCCGCGCGCGACGAGGGTCGAGCGGGCGAAGTCGCTCGCGTCCCTGCGCACGAAGTAGCCGATCGATGCAAACAGCGTGACATTCGCGAGCGGGTCGAACTGCCCGGAGAGGCGCGCGCCGCCGATCCGCCGGGAGAAGCTCGCGCCGGTGGCGCTGCCGGGAATTGCGTTCAATGCACGGTCGTCGGTGTAACTGGGTGAGAGCGTCACAGAGGCATTGGCGACGCCGATGAAGCGCCGGGTGAGGCTCACGCCGCCCTGCGTCTCGTTGAAGTCGAGCACGGGGTTGTCGGGATAGCGCGAGCGGTTCACGGCGCCGAATGCGCCGATGCTCCATTCGCGATCGAGGTTGAAGCGCCAGTCGGCGCTGAGTCCCACGCTGCGGCGGTCGGCGGTCGGTCTCGGCGTGCCGGGCGCATCGGTATCCTGATCGTAACGCTGATAGCTTGTGCCCAGGCGCAGCAATTGCCGTCCGTCGGTATACAGCGCGCCAAGCCGTACGTCGCCGGAAGTCTGGTCGTAGGCCGAGAAGTGGTTGTAGCCGCGCCAGAATCCGGCTGCGCCGGCAGTGACCGCCCAGTTGGAGTCGAGCGGCTTCAGCCAATCCACGCCCGCGCTGACCTGCGCGAAATTCGCCCGGCGCAGAATCGAACTGCCGGTCGGTTGAAAACCCGGCAGACCGTAGGCGCCCTGGATGCCACCGGTGAAGTCGGAGGTGGCCGCGGTGATGTTGGAGTCGCGCCCGTAGCCCACTTCGATGTAGCCGCTCACCACGCCGAAAGTCTCGGCATGCACGCCGGCTTCGGCGGCGGCAAGCATTCGTTCGAGAGCGGGCCGCGCCTGCGGCGGCGGATTCTCGGCGAGTAGCTGCGTCAGTTCGCGCTTCGCATCGGCATAAAGGGTGAGCGCGAGATAGGCGCGGGCCAGGTCCACGCGGGCGACGGTGAGCCGCGGGTTCTTGAGCAGCGCATGTTTCAGCGCCGCGACCGCGACTTGCGGGCGTCCGCTGTCGAGCGCGACGGCGCCCAGCGTCAGGTAGAAACGCTCGTTACCCACCTCCTTGTCGATCAGCGGCGCGAGGAGCTGGTACGCGGCATCCGCCTTGCCCGCGCGCAGCAGCGCAATGGCATCGTCCACTTCGTCGGCGCAGGCCGTGAAGCTGATGCCACAGGCCAGCAGCGCGAGCGGCCATCGGCGCCAACGCGCTATCACCGGCACATGGTTTTTCAACGTAGGATGCAAACTGGCTTCCCCCCAGAGTGCGGAAATATTCAGCCTAAACCGATATCATGGTTATTGCAACCTGAATCTGATTCAGCGGCGCAGCACCCTCGCCGCGCTGGATTCAACCCTTATAAATCGGCTCCGGCTGTGTAAAAAATGCATGCAGGATGTGATAAACGGTCAGGTAATTGATCTGCTGGAAGCTCGCATGCGAGATACCCGACATCACCGCGAACTGCTTGTCGGGGTTGGGCAGGCGCTTGAAAAATTCCAGCAGATCATCAAAGCCGGCGATGCCATCAAACTGCCCGCGCATGATGAGGGTAGCGGCGTTGATTTTCGCGGGGTCGCATACCGGCAGCTTTGAGCACATGTCGACATAGGTGCCGGTCGGCACTGAATCGTCGAGCGCCAGCACCTGATCTGCGAAGGCTTCGATCACATGCGCCTCGGCGCAGCCGGGGTGATCGCGGTTGAATATCGAATGCATGAAGGCGCGATCCAGCGGGCGGCGGTTTATTTTCAGGAACTCCGGCAGCTTCTTTTTGCGCTCGGCCAGCGTGGGGCTGCCTTCACCGGTCCACACGAACGCGTCGAGCGCGAGCCGCGACACGCGCTCGGGGCAACGCTGCGCGAACAGGGCCGCGCGCAATGCGCCGGATGAAATGCCATACACCATGAATTTTTTGATGCCGCGCGTTTTAGCAATGTAATCGGTCGCCGCCACCAGATCATCCACGCCGTTGGCAATATCGAAGTTGATGTCGCGCTTTTTGTCGGAGCGGCCGTAGCCTTCCATATCGACGCACCAGGTATCAAAACCCTTTTCGACAAAATAATCCATGGCCGACGAATGCGCGCGGCCAGGCACTTTCAGATCGAACGTCGGCTGCGAGGCCATCGACGAGCCGTGCACGAACAGCACGGCGGGCTTGTGGCCCGCTGCGCCGGCGTGTTTCTCGAATAGAAAAAGCTTAACCGCGCCTTTTTGGGTCCAGTGATCCTGGGCGGAAATTGCTGCCATGTGGAAACTTTCTGTGCAATGGGAGGAAAGGCGTCCAGTCTAGGCGAGCGCTTGCCGAGCGTCAAACTGTGGACGGCACGTATCGGCGTCGTTTGGCTGGCAGTGGCACAACGCCTATAATTTGGCCCTATACAGCCGTGAAGGAGTGAAGGGGTGAAGGCGTGAATGAGGTACCCCCTTCACCCCTTCACCCCTTCACCCCTTCACTCTTCACCCGTCACTCTTCACTCTTCACACATTAAGCTACACCAGGAGACAACGCCAGTGGACTTCAGCATAACCGACGAACAACGCGCCTTTGTCGACACCGTGCGCAAGGTGTGCCAAAAAGAATTCATGCCGCGCGCGATCAAGTATCTTGACGGTTCGTGGCCGGCGGAAAACATGAAGCGGCTGGCCGAAATCGGCGTGCTCGGCATGTCGATTCCGGAGGAATACGGCGGCTCGGGCATGTCCACGCTCGACGCGGTGCTGGTGCTCGAGGAAATCGGCAAAGTGTGTTACGTCACCGCGATGGGCGCGCTGGGCGAAGTGGGCGCGCAATCGCGCATCATCGCCACCTACGCACCGGAGTCAATCAAAAAGCAGATACTGCCGCGTGTGGTCAGCGGCGACGCCATGCTGGCGATCTGTCTGACCGAGCCCGATGCCGGCACCGACGTGCCGAACTATCGCACCAACTGCGAAATCAAGGGTGGCAAAGTCATTCTCAAAGGTGTGAAAACGCTGATCAGCCGCGCCGACATCGCGGAAATGTTTGTGGTATTCACGCGCGTCAACAGCGTGCCGGGCGCAGAGGGCATCGGCTGTGTGCTGGTGCCGGGTGGAATCAAAGGCCTGTCTTACAATGCCGCTTATCACACCATGGGCGGCGAGTACTTGTCGGAAGTTATTTTCGACAACATCGAACTGCCGCTGGAGAACCTGATTCTGCGCGATAACGGCATGAAACGGTTGTTGTCCGCGTTCAACGTGCAGCGCTGCCTGAATCCGGCGATTTGTCTGGGCATATCCGAAGGCGCTCTTGAAGAGGCGATCAAATACATGCGCCAGCGCAAAGCGTTCGGCAAAAGCATCGGCGAGTTTCAGGGCATGCGCTGGAAAGCGGCGGACATGATGATTCAGATTGAAGCCGGTCGCGGGCTGCTGTATCGCGCGGCGGTGTCGGGCAAGCAGTTTCCCGATCCGACGTTGGCGGCGATGGCAAAAATTTACTGCAACGAAATGTCGATACGTGTCACCTCGGAAGCGGTGCAGGTGCATGGCGGCTACGGTTTCACCGATGAATTCCCGGTGTCGCGTTTCTTCCGTGGCACGCGTTACGGCAGCCTCGGCGGCGGCACGACGGAGACGCTGCGCAATCTGGTGAGCCGCAAACTGGTGGATCAGATGGATCTGGCGAGCGGCGTGCTTGGTTTAGGATACTTCTAAGTATGAGTTATCAGCACCTCTTGGTGGGCCACGACGGCGACGTGGTGATACTGAAGCTGGCGCGTGCCGCAGCAAAAAACGCGCTCAACAAAACACTGATCGCCGAATTGCGCGATGTATTGGCACAGATTTCGTCGGACGCCAACGCGCGTGCGCTGCTGCTCACCGGCGAAGGTGATGTGTTTTGCGCGGGCGCGGATTTAAAAGAGCGGCGCGAACATCCGGGCAAGGATGCGGAATTTCGCGTGCCGCTGCTGCAGTTTTGGCATGAACTCGCGCAATTTTCCAAACCGCTGGTGATCGCGGTGAATGGTCACGCCGCCGGAGGTGGTTTCGAATTGTCGTTGCTCGGCGACGCGGTGGTGGCATCCGAGTCGGCGCAGTTTTGGTTGCCCGAAGTGCAATGGGGCGGCATCCCCGGCGGCTGGGGCACACAGTTGCTGCCACGTTTGGTCGGTCCAGTGCGGGCGCGCTGGATTATTCTGAACGGGCATCGTATTTCAGCGCGCGAAATGTTGGCGATGGGTCTGGTCACGCATGTGGTTGCCGCAGCCGATGTGCTGGACACCGCGCGCGCCATCGCAAAAGAACTTGCGACGCGCCCGCCCACCGCGGTGGCGATGGCGAAAGAGGCGATACGCCAGGCGTTGAATATTCCGCTCGGCGCTGGCATCGAAGTCGAAGAAAAGCTTTTGCAGCAGGCAGTGGCTGCGCCCGAACGGGGTGAATTGCTGGAACGCTTTGCACAGGGACAGCGGCCAAAATAACGCGCGATGGCTGGATCCTCTCCCGCGCAAAATGAGGCATAAGTTGTATGGGCTGAGCTTGCGAAGCCCAACACAAGCGCACGTTACACCGCAGTGACGATTAGTGACTCAGTAGGTAGCGTTCGTCCGAAAATAGCTGTTGCGGTCGGCGCTCTTGATGCTCACGTTTTCGACGCGATTGCCGCGCAGCACATCGAGCACGACTTCGACACCGGCGTTGCCGGTCTTCCACAAGCGCATATAAAAATCCGCCTGGCCCTTGATGCCATCGCCCGCAATGCCGACGATGATATCGCCCGCTTTCAAACCCGCTTCATCGGCCGGACCCTCGGGTGACACCCGCACCACCAGCAGATTGCCGCCGACTTCCTGCGAGGTCACGCCCAGCCACGGACGCGGCTGCGTGGTGGAGCGGCCATTGGCAACGAGATCGCCGATCACGGGTTTCAGTAAATCAATGGGCACGAACATATTGCCCGGCACCCCGCCGCTGGCGCCCATGGCGTCACCCACCGCCAGCGAGCCGATGCCGAGCAGCTTGCCTTCCTTGCTCACCAGCGCCGCGCCCTGCCAGTTCACTGTCGCAGGCGCAGTATAAATCGCCTCGTCGAGCAAATATTCCCAGTAGCCGACGAACTGCCGCTTCGATACCACGTACGCGGGCGCCACGCCATCAAAGCCGACAATCAGCACCATGTCGCGCTCTTTGGTATCCGACGACAAACCCATGTCGATGGGCTTCACCGGCACCGGCACCAGCGATTTCAACAGCCCGAGCCCGGTTGCGTTATCGAAACCCACCACGGTGGCGGGGTACACTTTGCCGTCGGCGGTGCTCAGTTCTATTTTTTCCGCTTCCGTAATCAGGTAGCCGATGGTCAGCACCAGGCCGCTGGAATCGATAACCACGCCGGTGCCTTCGCGGTTTCTTCCCAGCGAGCGGCCGCTTCTGGCATTGGCCGACGCCTGCGCCCGCACGCGCACCACCGACAACGCATCGACGGTGAGACTCGGCTTGCCGCGCGGGGCGGGAGCGGCCTGCGTGTCGGGCGCCCCCCCTGGGTTAACTTCCTGCGCATACAGCGGCACGGCGCCCAGCAGCGATAGCGCAAGCGCGCTGGCAAACTTGCAGGTGTAACGGCATAAAATGTTCACGCGGATCTCCGGGCGGCGGTTGCAAGGATAGTCCCGCACGCATAAGGCTATGCTACGACGAATTCCCGCGTTTGGTAAGCCCAGCCGAAAATCACGCTAGAATGCCGCCTGCTTGCGCCGGAATTCTTCAGCAAGCGCAGCAATTCACATTGCAATGGTTCACATCGTTCACAGCATTACAGGAGACTCCAAATGGATTTAGGATTGAAAGGCAAAATTGCCGTTATCACCGGCGGCAGCGACGGCATAGGCCGCGCCACCGCGCTGCAACTCGCGCGCGAAGGCGCAAAAGTGGCCATTTGCGCGCGTGGCCAGGAAAAACTCGACCAAACCGCGGCGGAGATTCGCAAGTTGGGCGGTGAAGTGCTGGCCATGTCAGCCGACATGAGCAAGGCCGCCGATATCGAGCGCTTCTTTGACGCGGTGATCAAGCAGTTTGGCGGCATCGATATTCTGCTTAACAATGCGGGCACTTCTCTGCGCGGCAACTTCCTCGAAATCGACGAACAGAAATGGCACGACGATATTGAACTCAAAGTATTTGGCGCCATACGCTGCACCAAACGCGCCATACCGGAAATGAAAAAACGCGGTGGCGGACGCGTCATCAATATCACCATCTCCAGCGCCAAACAGCCGGGCGCGGGCTCCATGCCGACATCCATGTCGCGCGCAGCCGGACTGGTGCTGACCAAATCGTTGTCCAAGGAATACGCGCCGGATAATATTCTGGTGAACACGGTGTGCATCGGCAAAATTAAATCCGGCCAGCACGAGCGGCGCATGGTGCGTGAAGGCCGCAGCCCCGAAAAATATTACAACGAAGAATCGAAGACAATTCCGATGCAGCGCTTCGGTGAGGCTGAGGAAGCCGCCAACGCGATAGTGTTTTTGGCGTCGTCAGCGGCGAGTTACGTCACCGGCACCTCCATCAACCTGGACGGTGGCGTTTCGGGCGTGCTGTAACCCCACTGCGAACCGCAAAGACGCAAAAACGCAAAGAAAACCACGCAAAGAAGTTCTGGTTTTTCTTTGCGTTTCCTTTGCGTCGAACCCTCACTCCTGACCTCTCTCCCAAAGGGAGAGAGGAAGCTTGAGCCTCCCTTCTCCCTCCGGGAGAAGGGTCGGGGATGAGGGATGGCGGCTTTGCGGTAAAGCTGTGTTCTCAATAATGCCAGCGCGTCACGCCTCGGTCAACGCCGCCAGATAGTGTGTAATCAACTGCTGCGTGCTGTCGTCGATTCCGGTAAATTGGCAGCCCACGCGCATGACCTGCCGGCCATCAGGCAACTGCATCGGCACCTGATGTTGCACGGTTAAATCAACCGTGATCTGGCCTACGCCGGGCAGTGCAATGGCGCAGCCGCTCAACGCCTCGCCCTCTTCCAGCTTCAATTCGCTGTCGCAATTCAACAACCCGACGCCGCCCTTGCCGATATCGGCAATCTCCGCATCGGACTCCAGAAACCCCAGGCTCAGCGCGATCTTCAGCCCAACCACACTGTAACGCGGGTCGCGGCGCCGTTGAAAGCACCACATGAAATCGGGAATTTTTAAACTCAACACGGGTGTGCCATCGATATCGGCCATCTCGACAGCACCGGCCTGAAACTGGATTTTTGCCGCGTCAAGCATGCACGCCAGCATTATGCTGCCGCTGCGATCGTCTCCACTAGCGGCACTCGTATTACCACTCAAACTGCTGTGCCAATCGGGCGGACACTCCAGCAGTAGCCGGTTGCCGGGTTCGTCCACATCAATCACAGCGCTGACTGCAACATGAGCGCTATGCAGAAAATGGATCGAAATCGCCGCGCCGCCTTCCATGATGCGGTTGAGCAAGCGCATCACCTCTAATCTGGAACGAACCAGAAAGTCGGTGGATTCCAAAGTACCAGGCGCATCCATGATTGCAATAAACTCCTCTACAACACACGGGTTACTCAAAACCGTAATCTGCCGCCGAACCAATACGATATTCTACGTAAATAAAGTTTGTTAGGGTAGCCGTCTATCAGCGACAAACGGTAAATCGGCGGCGGCACGTGAGCGATTTTGCATTCACTGCACCACTATCGCGCAGCCACAGTTGGCGAATGACCTGACATTAGGCGTCACCGCGAGTAGTGGTGCCGTTGGAGGGAATCGAACCCCCGACCTGACGCTTACGAAGCGCCTGCTCTACCAGCTGAGCTACAACGGCGTAACAGAAATCGCGTCAGCACTTAAACGCGGGGGCCGATTTTAGCATAGGCCTCACGCGCAGGCCGATGATCCGCGCCCACCGCATCCGCTACCGATTTAAACCCGCCGCTGTGCAGGCACGCCGCCAGTTCACGCTTCAAGCGCACGACCAGCTCGGGGCCGTGAAAAACCAGCGCAGAATACAGTTGCACCAGTGACGCGCCGGCACGGATCCTGGCATAGGCGTCCGCACCGCTGCTCACGCCGCCGCAGCCGATAATTGGAATTTTCCCGCCGGTCAGCCGATACATACTGGATAGACAAGCTGTGGCCAGCGTCATCAGCGGCGGGCCCGACAGGCCACCGCTTTCATTCGCGTGACGGCTGCGCAGCGGCGGGCGCGACACGGTGGTGTTGCCGACTATCAGCCCGTCGATTTTGCTGGCCAGCGCCACTTCGGCAATATCCTGCAACTGCGCCTGATCCAGATCGGGGCCGACTTTGGCCAGCAGCGGCGGCAAATTATTCTTGTCGGGCGCTGCGTTATAGCGCGCTTCGAGCACACGCTGAATCAGTTCATCGATCTGTACGCGCGCCTGCAAGCTGCGCAGCCCCGGGGTATTCGGCGACGACACATTGCACACCAGATAATCCGCCAGCGCACATAGTTTCGAGATGCCGGTGGCGTAATCCGCCGCCGCGTCAGTGGCATCGCGATTTTTGCCGACGTTGGCGCCGACGATGCCTGCGCCAGCCGTACGTGGGCGCGCTTTAAGTTTTTCAACAAAATACGCAAGGCCTTTGCTGTTGAAACCGAAGCGATTGATCACCGCGTAATCCTCATCCAGCCGGAACAAACGCGGCCGCGGATTGCCCGGCTGCGGCAGCGGCGTCACACTGCCGGCTTCGACAAAACCAAAACCGAGCGCCAGCATCGCGTCCATCACCTCGGCATCTTTGTCAAAGCCCGCGGCCAGACCTATGGGATTGGGGAAGGACAAGCCCCACGCGCGCGCGGCAAGCACTGGATCGTCCGCTTCAATTGCGCTGCCTGCAAAACCTTTTTTCAGCGCCCACAGAGCGACGCGGTGCGCGGCTTCGGGGGACAGCAGGTGCAGTAAGGGCCTGACGGCGCCATAACGTAGCATTGATATAACTATTTGTTTTTATTACGTTTTATCCGCCACTCGCACCCGCAGTTCCACCATGCGCTTTCGACCACCCACGCGGATCGTGAATAAACTTCTCCACCTCCGCCAGCATTTTTGCATCGAAGGTGTTGGCGGCTTTTGCTACCGCCAGCACATCCTGCCACGTCGCCAGCGCGTGCATGGTGATGCCCATGTCGTCGAGCAGCTTCGCGCCTTCGGGGAAAATGTTGTAGTAAAAATTCACGAACACGTGATCACATTTGACGCCCGCCGCACGCAGCGCCTTGCAAAAATTTACTTTGCTGCCGCCGTCGGTGGCGAGATCTTCCACCAGCAGCACGCGCTGGCCCTCGCTGACCACGCCTTCGATCTGCGCGTTGCGGCCAAAACCCTTGGCCTGCTTGCGCACGTATTGCATCGGCAACATCATGCGATCGGCAAACCACGCCGCATAGGGAATGCCTGCGGTCTCGCCGCCGGCCACCGCGTCGAATTGCTCAAAGCCGACATCGCGATACATCGTCGCCACACCAAAATCCGTCAGCGCCTGACGCACGCGCGGAAACGAAATCAGCCGTCGGCAATCGGTATACACGGGACTCGCAAGGCCCGAGGTATAGATATAGGGTTTGTCACCCATGAACTGCACGGCATCGACCTCGATCAGCATTTTTGCCGTAAGTTCGGCCATCACTTTTTTGTCCGTGAATCCAATGCCGTGTGCCATGCCGGTGTCCCTTTGCTGAAATTTTGTCTCTATTCAGCGTGAACGAAAAGTCAAAAACCTCCCTCACCCGGCGCTTCGCGCCACCCTCTCCCGGAGGGCGAGGGTTTGTTCCCCCTCTCCCTCCGGGAGAGGGGCTAGGGGGTGAGGGAAAGAAGTTGATTTGGCACTCAGGCTGAATAGATACGAATTTTTTTCGTGACGGTTTGAACCATGAGCCTGAACTCTAGCATTGCAGAACGGGTGGGCGATAGTCCCGCGCCACTATTCCACACTTCCGCCATGCCACGCTTCGGGTAAAATGTCTGCTCCACCCCGATCACCCCGTCTCAAGGAGAAACCACCATGGCTGTATCTATGTCCCAGATTTCCCTGCCCGTCTTCGTCCGTCACCTCGAAGGCATGGCCATCGTGCTGAAAAAAGCACAAGCACTCTACGGCGAAAAGAAGTACGACGAGGCGACCCTGCTGAGTTACCGGCTGAGTCCTGACATGTTCAGTTTCGCCCGTCAGGTGCAGGTCGCGACCGACCACGCGCGCAATTGCATAGCGCTGCTCGCCGGCGTTGAAGCGCCCAAAGTCGAGATGAATGAAAAAAGCCTGGCTGACCTTACCGCCCGCGTGGAAAACACGGTTACCTGGCTCAACAACATCAAGCCGGCGCAGGTGGACGGCAGCGAAGACAAGACCGTCACCGTGAAAATGGGGGATCGCGAAGTGCCGTTCACCGGGATCGATTTGTTGCTCAAACGTGCGCTGCCCAATTTTTATTTCCACGTCACCACCGCCTACACCATCCTGCGCCACAATGGCGTGGATATAGGCAAGCGCAACTTCATGGGTATGGCTTGATATCGCGAAGAAATTGATGTCCAACCCGCCGCAAGAAGCGCACTACAAGGTTGCCCCGGTACGTTTGGGGCCTATCCCTGAAGCGCAAATGAGTGCTGCGCAAAAAGCAGCCGTCGACGGTGTCATGTCGGGCCCGCGCAAGCACATGGGCGGGCCGTTCAGCGCGCTGCTGCGCAGCCCGGAGTTAATGAATCGGGTGCAGAAAGTCGGCGAGTATTTGCGCTTTCAGTGCCCCCTCGACAAACGTCTCGGCGAATTCGCCGCGATTATTGCCGCGCGTTACTGGTCGCAGCAGTTTGAGTGGTGGGCGCATTACCGGCAGGCGGTCGAAGCCGGACTCAAAGCGGGAATCGCCGACGCGGTGGCCGAAGGCCGCCGCCCCACCGGCATGGCCGAAGACGAAGAAATTCTCTATGACTTTCTCACCGAGGCCCTCAACAACAAAGGCGTGAGCGATACCACGTACGCGCGTAGCGTGAAAAAATTCGGCGAGCAAGGCGTGATCGATCTACTCGCCGTCGCCGGTTATTACGGGCTGCTGGCGCTGGTGATGAATGTGGCGCGCACGCCGGTGCCGGAAGGCCATGCGCTGCCATTGCCGGCATTGCCGGTAAGCGCTACGCCGATTTGAGCATGGACTAAATCACGCCCTCGGCACGCATCGCCTTGATGTCGTCCTTGCTGTAACCCAACTGCCCCAACACTTCGTCGTTGTGCTGCCCGAACCCCGGTGGCGGCGAGGTGACCTGCGGGCCGCCGTGCGCGAACTTGAACGCCATCACCGGCACCGTGAGGTCTTTGCTGTAGCCCGGCGCATTCTTATGGGTGTGGAACAGGTTGCGGGTGGCGAGTTGCGGGTCTTTCACCGACTCGGAGATCTTGCGTGTGCGCGTCGCAGGCACGTGGCGGCTTTGCAGGAAATCTTCCCACTCCTGCGCGGGTTTGGTGACGATAATGTCTTCGACGATCCTGGTTTGCGCGGCGTAATTCTCGCGCCGCTCTTTGTGTGACGATTGCCTGGCAATATCCGGGCGACCGATAGCGGTGAAGAAACGCTCATGCTGCCCCTTGTTGCTCGCAGCGATCATGATCAGGCCGTCGGACGCCATATAGCCCTGGCTGCTGGCATGCTCCATGCGATTGCCCTTGGGCGACGGCTCTTTGCCGGTGTAAAGGTAGTTGGTGAGGTGGGACCCCATCAGCATCATTGCCACATCCAGCATGGCGCTGTCGATGTACTGGCCCTTGCCGGTGCGGCTGCGCTGAAACAGCGCCGCCGACAACGCGAACGCATTCATGGTGCCGACGGCGTAGTCGATCACCGGCGAGCCCACTTTGATCGGATTCACTTCGGGCGTGCCGGTGGTGCGCATCATACCCGAGGTCGATTGAATCGCGTGATCGTAGGCAGTCATATGGCCGCGCGGACCGTCCTGGCCAAACGCCGTCATCGAGCAATAAATCAGCTTGGGATTGATGGCGGACAAATCCTTGTAACCCAAACCCAGTTTGGCAATAGCGCCGGCACGATAATTCTCAACAAAAATATCGGCGTCCTGGGCGAGCTTTTTGATGATCTCCTGACCCTTTTTGGTTTTCAGATTAACCGTAATTGCGCGCTTGTTCGATGCTTGTGTAGCAAACCCCAGGCCCATTTTCGCATCCGACAAATCATGGTCGGTGCCACTTTCACGGCTTTGATCGCATTCGTTCGGGTCTTCAATCTTGATCACATCCGCGCCGAGCAGCGCGAGTTGATACGCCGCGAACGGACCGGCCAGCACATGGGTTAGGTCGATGATTTTGATGCCTTCGAAGGGTCTCACAATATATCCTTTAAAAACAAATAGTTACAATGATTCAGCCTTGCGAAACTGAGCACAACTGTTCTGCTACAATCAATTTAAATGCTACAGGATGGCGCCCGCCGCCACAATCAACAATCCACGCCGTGTTTACGCGAAAAACTTTCCTCCCTTACAAGGTTGGATTGTGACCCGTACGAAAGTCTGATGAATCACAATATGAAACGACTCATCGTCGCCATCACCGGCGCTTCCGGCGTGATCTACGGCATCCGCGCGCTGGAAATTTTACGCAAAATTAAGGACCTGGAATCGCATGTCATTTTGTCGCCCTCGGCCGCGCGCACCATGGCCGAAGAAACCGATTATGCGATTGAAGACGTGCGCAAACTGGCCGATGTGCTGTACAACCACAAAGACATCGGCGCGGCGATATCCAGCGGTTCTTTCAAAACAGAAGGCATGCTGATAGCGCCCTGTTCGGTGAAAACGCTGTCCGGCATCGCCAACTGCTTTGACGAAGAACTGGTGGTGCGCGCCGCCGACGTGTGCCTGAAAGAACGCCGCCGCGTGGTGCTGATGTTCCGCGAAACGCCGCTGCACGCCGGGCACATACGCTTGATGCAACAGGCCACGCTCAACGGCGCGATTGTGATGCCGCCGGTGCCGGGGTTTTACAGCCGGCCCAAATCCATAGCCGACATGGTGACGCAAAGCGTGGGCCGCGCGCTGGATTTGCTGGGCATCGATGCCGGCGTGGTCAAGCGCTGGAAAGACGACCCACGCGTAGCCAAAAGTACGCTGCCACGCGGACGATGAATGGACACAGGCGCATCCGCGTTCTGGGAATTTTCACTGCGTTTCTACCAGCAGCCCGCAGTGCCGCCGGTATGCATTGCGCTGCAGGATCAACACGGTGTTGATGTTAACTTTTTGTTTTTTATCCTGTATATGGCCTGCAACGGACGGCGCCTGAGCAGCGACGAGGTGCAGCGCATCGATGCCAGCACCCGCGATTGGCGTTTGCGCATCGTGCAACCGCTGCGCGCGATCCGCCGTGAACTCAAAACCGGCATCGCACCCGTGGCCACAGCGGACAGTGCCGCCCTGCGCAGCGCCATCCAGCGTGACGAACTACTGGCGGAACGCCTGCAACAAGAAGCACTGGAACGCGAATTCCCGCTGTCATCGACCGGCTCGGCAGCAGCACCGCAGGCAGCGGCCGCGGCGAATATCGCGGCTTACGGCGCGCTGATTGGCAAAATGAGTGGCGCAATGGGTGGCGCGCTGCCGGAAACGGCGGTCAATACGCTGCTTAAATCGCTAGCGGTTTGTGCTGAAACCCGTCAAAACCCGTGAACCAGTTCACCTTGACTGCCGTCCATGGCGCTAAACTGACCGCATGTCGGGTCGGTTTGCACTGAAGATCAACCATTTACTATTATTCGTCACATGGAGAATCACATGACGCACGCAAAGCATAATTCGGGTTTTACGCTGATTGAATTGATGATCGTGGTCGCGATTGTCGCGATCCTTGCTGCAGTCGCGCTTCCTTTATACAACGACCACGTCACACGTGGAAAAATCGCCGAGGCGACCGCGAACCTTGCCAATTTGCGCGTGCGGATGGAGCAGTTTTTCCAGGACAACCGCACCTATGTCGGCGGGCCCTGCAACCCGGCGGCAGCCGAGACCAGGTATTTTACTTATGCCTGCGCTCCTGCGGCGACGCTTACGACCTTTGGCATCCAGGCGACAGGTGTAGCAGCCCTGGGCATGGGTGGCTTCGCCTACACCATCAATGAAGTCAACGTAAAAACCACGGTGATGTCAGCACCTTCCACCTGGACCGGCTCTGCCACCTGCTGGGTCACCAAGAGAGACGGAGGCTGCTAGTGCGTCGCTGGTATCTGCGCGGATTTACGATGATCGAATTGATGATAGGGGTAGCCATAATGGCTATCCTGCTCACGCTGGGTCTTCCCGCGTTCACACAAATGATGAACAACTCCAGACTGCGCGCTACGGCTGAAGCCTTTACCGCCGGGCTGCAACGGGCACGGGCCGAAGCGGTAAAACTCAATGCGCAGGTGGAGCTGATCATGACCAACGCGGTTCCCCTGGCCGCCAATGTGGACAGCGCCGCCGCCACCGCAGGCGGCACAAACTGGATCGTGCGTTCGGTCAACCCCAACCCCGCCACGGGCACGCGTGACTTTATCGAAGGTAAGTCTTCAACCGAGGGCGCAGCGGCGGCGGTGGTCGTTACCGCAACCAATACCGCTATCGTCTTCACTGCGTTTGGCGCTACCACGCTGCCCGCAACGGCAACAATCCAATTTACCAATCCGACGGGTGGCGCCTGCTTCGCGGCTGGCCCGATGCGCTGCCTGAACGTGGTGGTGATGACGGGAGGGCAAGTTAAAATGTGCGATCCTGCCATACTCACCGTGGGCGATACACGAAGATGCTAACGGTGACCGCTATGCATAAACGCAACCACGCCCAGGCGGGCGTCATCCTGCTCGAGGCGCTGCTGGGGCTGTTGATTTTTTCCCTCGGCATACTGGCGATGATCGGCATGCAGGCGCAAGCCATTGCCACCTCGGCAGACGCCCAGTACCGCGGTGAAGGGGCGTCACTGGCCAACCAAGTGGTTAGTCTGATGTGGGTAAACGTCGACCGCACCAGCGCCGCCACGCTGGCAACCAGCCTGAACAGTTTCCGCTACAACACGGGCGGCGCGAATTGCAATTTTGCCGGCGGCGCGACCGACCCCACTAACGCCGTACTCTCAAACTGGGTTACCGCAGTGACCAGCACCGCTGGCACGGCCCTGCCCGGCGCGACAGCGGCGATGCTGCAGGTCAACGTGGACACCAGCGTGGCAGGCGCAAATCTGGTTACCGTAATCGTGTGCTGGAAAGCACCGGCTGATACACAAAACCGCAGTCATATCCTCACTGCAAACGTCACCTGAGCCTGGGCATGTCACTTCATTTGCGTAACCGGCAGCGCGGTTTTAGCCTGGTTGAAATCCTGGTAGGTGCCGCTATCGGACTCATCGGCATTGTGATTATTTTCCAGACACTGGCGGTGACGGAGTCACGCAGGCGCACTACCGGCGCCGGCAGCGATACCCAGCTCAGCGGGGCGCTCGCCCTCTACACGCTGGAACGTGACCTGCGGCTGGCGGGATTCGGCTTTAGCATCGCGCCTGAACTCGGTTGCACCGTGGAAGCGACTGCAACCGCGCGTGGCGCCTTTAACTTTCCGTTGCTGCCGGTGCAAATCGTGCAAGGCGCCGCAGGCGCCCCGGACAGCCTGAACGTACTCTGGGGCAATTCCCCGCTGTTTGTTAACGTCCAGTATTTCACCGCCTCCAACGCCACCACCAAGACGACGCAATCATCCCGCGCAGGACTGCGGCCGGGAGACCTGGTCATCGCCGCGGGCGTGGTCGCCGGCGCCACCCGCTGCGCGCTGCTGGAAATAACCGACAATGGCACGGATACGATCACCATCACCCATACGCCGGGTGCTGGCTATATCAATGCTGCGGGCGTTGCCGTAACCGCAAAATACAATCCTGCGGCGCCGCCTGCGTTCACCAACGGCAGCCTCTACAACCTCGGGCCCAGCGTCGGCGTCATGCCCCGCCGTAACATATGGTCACTTAGCGGTAGCAGCCTTACCGTGCGCGAGGACATCGCAACCCCCCTCACCGCTGCCATATCGGTTGCCGATAGCATCGTTGATTTTCAGGCGGAATACGGCGTCGACATCAGCGTGGCACCCCCCCCCAATATCCAATGGGCGACCACGGATCCCGCTCCCGCTGTCTGGCCCAAGGTGCGGGCGATACGCGTTGCACTATTGTCGCGTAGCGGAGAATACGAAAGAACCGCAGTCACCCCGATTGCACCGGTCTGGATCGGCAATACCATGCCCACCGGCGCTCCCAGCAACGCCTTCGTCATGCGAAATGTCGACGGCACCGCCGATACCAATCCCGCCGGCCCCAACAACTGGCGTAATTATCGTTATCGGGTGCATGAAGCCGTAATACCTTTGCGCAACGTTATTTGGGGGACCTCGCCATGAACCAGCCAGCCACGGTCAATTTGACGCTTCAGCGTGTACGCCAGCGTGGCGTCGTACTGTTTATATCGTTAATCGTCCTGGTCGCGATGTCGCTCGCGGGAATTGCTGCCTGGCGATCTGTCAGCACCGGCCTGCTCATCGCCGGCAATATGGCGTTCCAGCAAGGCGCCACGTTATCCGCGGACAAGGGCCTTGAAGCCGCGCGCACCTGGCTGACCAATGGCGCCAATGCGGGCTTGTTGGTCGCCGATCAACCCAGTGGCTATTACTCCACCTGGGATTCCACCTTCAATGCACCGACGTTCAATTGGACCGCCCTAAGTACCAGCGCCGGGGCCGCCGACGCAGCAGGTAATTCTGTCCGCTATGTCATACACCGCATGTGCGGCAGTGCCGGGGCGTACAACTTGCCCCCACCACAGCAGTGCGTCGCGATCCTCGGCTCGGGCGGCACAATAGGTACCGAGATCCAGCAGGGTCTGCAAGGCAGTTTACAGCCGTATTACCGCGTGACCGTGCGCGTCACCGGCCCGCGAAACACCGTCAGCTACGTCCAATCCACCATGTATTGACCGCGCGCCGTGCGCGCTGATTACGACACGCTTGATACTTATCCACCGCCAACCATCCCCTGTCAGGGACCAAGGATCAACATGAAACCCTCTTTATCCACTCGCAAGCTTAGCCTCTACGCCATTACGCGAAGTTTGGCGACTGTCGCATCGGCAGCGTTATTGATAACGGCTCATATGCAGTCCTTCGCCGCCTTCGCCGATCTCGCGGATTCGCCTTTGAGCACATCTGCCAGCGTCGTGGTCAAACCCAATATTCTGTTCACCCTCGACGATTCCGGCTCCATGGGCTGGGTCTTCATGCCTGATGGCATAGCTGGCGATATCAATAAAGTGGGCTACAAGAACCATCTGTGTAACTCCATGTACTATAACCCGGCGACAGTCTATGTTTCGCCCAAGAACCCGGACGGCAGTAATTTTCCCAACGCCAGTTTTACCGCTGCCAAGTACGACGGCTTTAACAGTACATCCCCCGTACTGAACCTGAGCACATCATTCATTGCTTACGACGGCACGACCAGTGCTGGTTTTGGAACCGACACCGCGCAACCGGCGTATTACTATGTGAATACCGGAGGGGGATCGTGCAATGCGGCGTCGAGCAGCGCGTTCCCGCACAGCGCCGGCGGTCACACCAAAGTCCGGGTTAGCGCAACCTCGGGACCGGGCGCAACCGACGAGCGTGTCAATTTCGCCAACTGGTACAGCTTCTACCGCACGCGCATGCTGATGATGCGCTCCGCCACCGGCCGCGCTTTCGTCACGTTAACCGACGCCTACCGGGTCGGCTTTATCACTATTAATCCCGGCAACCCGGTCGGTGCGGCAGAGTACCTGGCCATCAACGACTTTACCCCGACACAGAAAACCAATTGGTATACCAGACTGTATAGCCAGGCGCCGGGCAGCGGCACGCCCTTGCGTGAGGCGCTGTCGCGTGCGGGCCGCCATTTTGCGGGCAAGCAGGACAGCATCAACAATGGCATGACGGGAGACCCCGTACAGTATTCATGCCAGCGCAACTACACCCTGCTCACCACCGACGGTTACTGGAACGGCAATGTGGGTAAAAAAGTGGACGGCTCGGCAATCGGCAATCACGATGGCGTTCTGAATGCCACCACTTTGGGCGTCAACACCACGCCGCGCCCCATGTATGACGCGAACGGTAGCTCCGGATCACTGGCTGACGTGGCGCAATACTATTACATCACCGATTTGCGTCCCAATGGCTCTATAGGCGCTCTGGGGACCGATGTCGGCACCGGTACCGTGCCGCCCGGTACCGTACCGTCCGACTATGTCGCCGCGGAAGGGGATACCGCAACCTGGCAGCACATGACCACCTTCACCTTGGGCCTGGGACTCTCCGGCACACTCATCTATAACCCCGATTACAAACTAATTGGCAGCACGGGCGACTTTGCCGCACTGCGGGCAGGCACTAAGAACTGGCCCGTGCCGTCTGAAAACCAACCCACGACGCTGGACGACCTGTGGCATGCCGCGGTCAACGGACGCGGGCAGTTTTTCAGCGCAGCCAATCCCGACGCCGTGGTGAGCGGCCTGCAGCGAGTGCTGGCCAGTGTTACCGCAGCCCCTTCAGCAGGCTCCTCAGCGGAATCCAGCAGCCAGGAAGCCGTCGCGGGCGATAATTTTGCCTACGCGGCGAAGTTCACGTCAAAGGAATGGAGCGGCAACGTTGTGGCCACAACCATTGATGCCACCACCGGCCTCAGCGCGCCAATCTGGTCCGCGCAAGCCCTGTTGAACGCCAAGACCAAAGCATTCTGCGACAATCGCACGATCAAACTGTTTCGCAGCGGCGCTACCGACAACCTGACTAATTTCAGCTTGAACACCTTCGCCTGTGATGTGTCCGGCAACCCGACCGGCGCTGCATCAACCGGTTTGAACGCGGCAGAACAGGCTTTCTTTGACGCGACCGAGGTCGCCTTGTTGAGCCAGCGCCCATTGATGACCGATGGCACGGGCGCACCGGCGACCGTCAATCAGGTCGCACTGGCGGCCGGCGCTACTATGGTGAACTTCGTGCGCGGGCAGCGCGGCAACGAGATATTTGCGATTAATACCAACTTGTATTATCGCAAACGCGAGCATGTGCTGGGCGATATCGCCAATTCCAACCCTTTATTTGTCAAAGCGCCTTCCTTTAATTATACCGACAGCGGATACACCGCATTCAAGAGCGCGCAAGCGAGCCGCACTACCATGCTTTACGTGGGGGCGAACGACGGCATGCTGCACGCGTTTCGCGCAGGCACTCCGCTGACGGTAGGCGGATCGCCGGACCCGTTGGGCGGCAACGAACTCTGGGCATTTATTCCCAGCATGGTGCTGCCCAATCTGTATAAACTCGCGGACAACAGCTACGAAACCGGCCATCAATACTATGTCGATGGCACGCCCACTAGCGGCGACGTATTCGACCCTACCCCTATAACGGGCGGATGGAGAACCATACTGGTGGGCGGATTGAATCGCGGCGGCAAAGGCTATTACGCGCTGGACGTTACCGACCCGGCTAACCCAAAAGGCTTGTGGGAGTTCAAGCATAATCCCAGCATCTGCGCCGGGCCTGGCCAGACCTCGGATTGCCATCTGGGCTTTACCTATGGCACACCCACTATCAGCAAGCTGGCGGACGGGCGCTGGGCGGTGTTCGTTACCTCGGGCTACAACAATGTTAACGCCCCGGCACAAGCGGGCGACGGCGTGGGGTATCTCTACGTGCTCAACCCTTTTACCGGCGCCATCATTTACAAGATCAGCACCGGTTTTGGCGATTCCGCTACGCCCAGCGGCTTAAATCAGATCAACAACTTCGTCTTCAGCTCGAATGTCGACAACACCACCCAGCGCGTCTATGGCGTGGATTTACAGGGCAATATTTGGCGCTTTAATGTCAATATCACGCCCACGCCCAGCGTGAACCTGCTTGCGGTTGCCAAAGACAACCTTGGCGCGCGCCAGCCGATCACCATAAGACCGCGGCTGGCCAACGTCGGCAATCCGGGCGTGCCGTACGTGTTTGTGGCCACCGGCCGCCTGTTGGGAACCTCCGACCTGGGCAACACGCAGCGGCAAACGGTCTACGCTATTGCAGAACAGTTATCCGCTACCCCGATCGCGAATTTGCGGGCGGCGATGCAATTAACGGTTACCAACGTGGGCACCGTCGATCGCACCTCCGTTTGCACCAGCGCGTGCGGATCGACGGCCGGGTGGTATGCGGATCTGCCGGATAGCGGTGAACGTGTGGCCAAAGACCTGGACTTGCAACTGGGTACATTGACAGTTAGCAGCAACGTGCCGACGAGCACCCCCTGTTCGCCCGGCGGCTATGGCTGGGTCAATTTTTTCAATGCGTCAACGGGCCTGGCTGCAGCATCCGACGGCAAACTCAGTTACAAATCTGCCCTGCTGGCGGTGGTTGGGTCGCGCATTGTGCGACACACAGACGGCACCCTCTCTATCATTTTAACCTTGAGTGATGGATCCAATATCGTGAAGAAGGTGCCGGTAGTCTCCGGCGCACCTGCCGGAAAACGCATCAGTTGGCGAGAACTCGTGCAGTAACGGTTTCGCGGATGAATTAACGGGCGAGAGCTGAGGCTCTCGCCCGTTTTTTTTGGGGATAGGAGTGTAGGTAGGCGCTATCGTGACAGCTGCGCCTTAAAACCCGCTGCGTTGTTAGGCTAGTGCCTTAGGCAGCGGAAACGTCACCCGCTCGGCGATCCCTTCGACATTGCTCACGCGATCAGCACCCAGCGCTTTTAGCCGCTCGATCACGTCCTGCACCAGTATCTCCGGCGCCGACGCGCCTGCGGTAACGCCGATGCGGTTTTTCCCCGCCAGCCATTCGGTTTTGAGTTCCCCGGCATTATCCACCATGTACGCATCCACGCCCTGGTTTTGCGCCACTTCGCGCAGACGGTTGGAGTTCGAGCTGTTGGGCGAGCCCACTACAATCACGATGTCACATTGCTTGGCGAGGGTCTTCACCGCATCCTGCCGGTTTTGCGTGGCGTAGCAGATGTCGTCACGTTTGGGGCCGACGATGGCGGGAAAGCGCGCTTCCAGCGCATCGATGGTGACTTGCGCGTCATCCACCGACAGCGTGGTTTGCGTCACAAACGCGAGGTGGGTTTCGTCCTTTACCTGGAGTTTTGCCACATCATCGGGGCCTTCGACCAGATACATGCCGTTGTTGCTTTGCCCCATGGTGCCCTGCACTTCGGGATGCCCTTTGTGGCCGATCATGACAATTTCGCGGCCCTGCCCGCGCATCTTGGCGACTTCCACATGCACCTTGGTGACCAGCGGGCAGGTGGCATCGAACACGCGCAGGCCGCGCGCTTCGGCGTCGCGGCGCACCGCTTGCGACACGCCGTGCGCGCTGAAAATCAGCGTCGCACCCGCCGGCGCTTCGTCAAGCTCCTCGATGAACACCGCGCCTTTTTTGCGCAAGTCATCGACCACAAATTTGTTGTGCACGACTTCGTGCCGCACATAAATCGGCGCGCCGTGCAGCGCTATCGCGCGCTCGACGATTTCGATGGCACGGTCTACACCGGCACAAAAACCACGGGGATTGGCGAGAATGACTTGCATGGGGGAATTATATGCGGGGATTCTGGCGACCGCAGCTTTATTAAAACTTATTGTTTAAAAACAATACCTTATAACATTTCGTAGAGCGGGAGAAGCAAAGCGCATCCCGCCTTTAGGGTACCGCACAGAGGGCGGGATTTTCCCGCCCTACGAATTCGGCGACCGTTGCGGTCTCAGGCCGTCCCAGATCAACAACCCTGCACCGCAGGTAATCGCCGAATCCGCCACGTTAAACGCCGGGAAATAATAGCCTGCGTAATGCACTTGCACGAAATCGACCACTGCGCCGAACAGCACGCGGTCGATCAGATTGCCGACCGCGCCGCCCAGGATCATTGCCAGTGCAAGGCAAAACCATTTTTGTTGCGGATATTTATGCAGCAGCCACACCACCCACACCGAGGCCACCACCGCCACCGCGATGAAAAACACACGCTGCCAGCCACCCGCCTCGGCCAGCATGCTGAATGCCGCACCGCTATTATGCACCCGCACCAGGTTAAAAAACGGCGTCACCAGCAGGGTTTCGTGCAACACAAATTTTTGCACGATGAAATATTTGGTGATCTGGTCGAGCACCACAATCACCGCGGCAAGCGTGATCCATTTACGCATGTTCGCGCGCCTCACCCGCCCCAAACAGGTTGGATACGCAACGTGCGCACAACAAAGGGTGCCCGGCATTTGCACCCACATCAGCGCGGTAGTGCCAGCAACGTGCGCATTTGCTGTGGGTGCTGGCGCTGACACGGATGCTCACGCCTGGCAGCCCGCCAGATGCGCTGCCACCGGCCCCCGCATGCAGCGTCGCGCGCGAGGTAATCATCACAAAACGCACATCATCATGCAGCGACGCCAGCAATTTATGCGTCTCGCCTTCGGCATAAAGGTCAACCTCGCCCGCCAGCGACGAACCGATCTTGCCATCCGCGCGCAAGACCTCCAGTTCTTTTTGCACGTCCGAACGCAACGCCCGCAGCGTGCGCCAGCGGCTGCGCAGGGTATCCGCATCGCTGGGTAAAGCCAGCGCATACCAGGTCTGTTCAAATACACTGGCGTCGCTTTTCTGGATCGTCGCCCACACTTCCTCTGCGGTAAACGACAGTATCGGCGCCATCAAACGCGTCAAGGTCTGCGTGATGTGATACAGCGCGTTTTGCGCCGCGCGCCGCGCGCGTCCGCCGGCGGGCGCGGTGTAGAGGCGATCCTTCAGTATATCCAGATAAAAACCGCCGAGGTCTTCCGAGCAAAACGACTGCAGCCGTTGTGCGACCTGATGAAACTCGTAATTGCCGTAGTGGCCGGGCGCCTGCGGCTCGCGCACGCCCGGTTCAGAAGGCGTCAAAGCGGCCTGCATATCATGCGTCATCACCCACGCGTAGCGGTCGATTTCCAGCCACTGATCGATCGGCAACGCATCGCGCGTGATGTCAAAATCGGCGAGATTGGCGAGCAGGAAACGCAGCGTATTGCGGATGCGCCGGTACGACTCCACTACGCGCTTCAGGATTTCCCTGGAGATCGACAACTCGCTTGAATAGTCGGTCGCCGCCACCCACAGCCGCAGAATGTCCGCGCCCAGCTCGCTCGTGATCTGTTGGGGCGCCACGACATTGCCTTGGGACTTGCTCATTTTGCGGCCTTGCCCGTCGACGAAAAAACCGTGCGTAAGCAAACTTCGATACGGTGAGTGTCCGTCGGTCATACACGACACCAGCAGCGACAAATGAAACCAGCCGCGATGCTGATCCGAGCCTTCGAGATACATATCCGCCGGGAACGCAGACGCCTCTTTGTGCGAGTTGCGCAGCACGGTGAAATGCGTCGAGCCTGAATCAAACCACACGTCGAGCGTGTCTTTTATTTTTTCGTAGTGCGCGGCGTCGCCGCCGAGCAGTTCTTCGGGCTGCACTGCCTGCCACGCCTCGATGCCGCTCTTCTCTACGCGCTGTGCCACCTGTTCAAGCAATTCCAGCGTGCGCGGATGCAGCGTGCCGGTTTCTTTCGAGATGAAAAACGGCATCGGCACGCCCCACTGCCGCTGGCGCGACAATGTCCAATCCGGCCGACTCGCAATCATGCCGTGCAGCCGCGCCTGCCCCCACGCGGGGTAGAACTTTGTCTCCTGCACGCCGCGCAACGCAGTCGCGCGCAGCGTCTCGGCGGGTTTGACGCCATTGTATCCGGGCGCTTCATCCATCGCCGCGAACCACTGCACTGTCGCACGCAAAATCACCGGCGTTTTGTGGCGCCAGCAATGCATGTAGCTGTGCAGATGCTGCGCCTGGTTGAACAGCACGCCTTTTTCCTCAAGGTGCGCAACGATCTTTGGATTGGCTTTCCAGATCATCTCGCCGCCGAACAGCGGCAGCGTGGAGACGTATTTGCCGTCGCCCATCACCGGCGTGAGAATGTCTTCGTTCTTCATGCCGTGGCGCCGGCACGATTGAAAGTCCTCGACGCCGTAGGCGGGCGCGGAATGCACGATGCCGGTGCCGGCATCCAGCGTGACGTAATCGCCCAGATACACCGGCGCCAACCGCTCATAAAACGGATGTTTAAAATTGATCAGATCCAGCGCAGCGCCCTTGCAGGAGGCGATGGTCGTGCCTGTGAGCTGGTAACGCGCGAGGCATGCCGCCTGCAGTTCCGCCGCCAGTATCAACAGCCCGCGCGCGGTATCGACGAGGTTGTAATCAAACTCCGGATGCACGTTTAACGCCTGATTGCCCGGCAGCGTCCACGGCGTGGTGGTCCAGATCACCGCATAACCGGGCTTGTCCGGCAGCGCCGGCAATCCGAACGCACGTGCAAGTTTTTCCGGCTCGGCAAACGGAAACCCCACGTCGATTGCCACATCCTTGCGATCTTCGTACTCCACTTCGGCCTCGGCCAGCGCAGAGCCGCAATCAAAGCACCAGTTCACCGGCTTCAGGCCGCGATAGACGTAGCCCTTTTCCAGTAACTTGCCGAGTGTGCGTATCTCATTCGCCTCGTTGGCGTAGGCCATCGTCAAATAGGGATTGTCCCAATCGCCCAGCACGCCGAGGCGTCTGAAATCCTGCTTCTGACTTTCGATCTGCTCGCTCGCGTACGCGCGGCACAACTTTTGCGTTTCAGCGGTAGGCAGATGTTTGCCGTGCTGTTTCTCGATCTGCACCTCAATCGGCATGCCGTGACAATCCCAGCCCGGCACATACGGTGCGTCAAAGCCGGACAGCGACTTCGACTTGACGATCATGTCCTTGAGGATTTTGTTGATCGCATGACCCAGGTGAATGTCGCCGTTGGCATACGGCGGGCCGTCATGCAGCACAAAGCGCGGCCGCCCTTGGCTGGCGGCGCGTATGCGCTGGTAGACTTTGCGCGCCTGCCAGCTTTCGAGCATCAACGGTTCGCGCTTCGCCAGATCGCCACGCATGGGGAACGGGGTGTCGGGAAGATTCAAGGTGTGTTTGTAGTCGGTCATTCCGTTTACTCTGCGTTTGCTCTGCGCCTCTGCGCCTCTGCGGTGAAGAAGTAAGCTTTAGCATTTTCAACATCCACAGCAATCTGTCGTTTCAACGCTTCCAGATCCGCATATTTTTCTTCATCCCGCAGTTTGTGCAAAAAATCCACCCGCACATGAGATCCATAAATTTCTTCTTTAAAATCAAATAGATACACCTCAAGCACCACAGCGCCTTGCGCCTGCACTGTGGGTCGCACGCCGAGGCTGGCCGCACCACGCACCGCGCCCGCCGCGGCGCCATGCACTTCTACCGCAAAGATGCCCGCGAGCGGCGCGCGATTGTGCTTCATCTGCACGTTTGCGGTGGGAAAGCCCAGCTTGCGGCCCAGTTGATTGCCGCGCACCACGCGCCCGCTGATGCTGTACGGGCGGCCCAGCAAACGCACGGCACGCCCCAACTCACCCGCAGCCAGCGCATCGCGCACCGCGGTACTGGAAACGCGTATGCCTTCCACCATGACGCTGGGCAGCGCCTGTACTGCATAACCCAGACGCGACGCTTCCTGTTTGAGCATCACAAAGTCGCCCGCACGGCGCGCGCCAAACCTGAAATCATCACCCACCTGCAACCAGCGCACACCCAGCCCGCGCACCAGTACGCGCTCGATAAAATCCTGTGCGGTGATTTGCGCAAAAGCGTAATTGAAGCGGCACACATGCACGTGATTAACGCCACTCGCTTCCAGCAACTCCAGTTTTTCACGCAGCGAGGTGAGCCGTGCCGGCGCCACATCGGGCGCAAAAAACTCGCGCGGCTGCGGCTCAAAAATCATCACACAGGCCGGCACGTTAAGCCGCCGCGCGGCGCGCGCGAGTTCATCCAGCATCGCGCGGTGCCCGAGATGGACGCCGTCGAAATTGCCTATGGTAAGTGCAACAGAAGAGGTAGCGGCAGCAGGTATGCCACGCGTAATGCGCATCGCAAGGAGAGTGCGTAAAAGCTTGAATTATAGCGTGTTTTCCCTATGAAACCCGCTGCTGGCTGGATTCGGACAGCCGCCCGGTGGCCACGTAACGCCAGCCCGGCCAGTAGATGCGCAGGTGCAGCTGTTCGAGGCGCCGCGCGAGTTTTGCCCACGGCCGGTCGAAATTCTCTTCGCGATTGGTGATGTAGCGTTGGTGCGTGCGATAGAGATAGCGATTCACCGGCACGCACAACGGCCACCAGGTCCGTGGCCATAAGCGGGTGCTGGTGATCGATACGCGGGCGCCAGGCGTGGCCTGCGACAGTATATTGTCGAGCGCTGCCTCCGACTGCATCACGTCGTGCACATAGCTGAACAACAGCGCCGACGGTGGCGCGATGCCGCGCCGGGCAATCTCGTTGCGGAAATTCACTGTTTCAGCGCGCGCCTGAAGAATGGCAATGTTGCGCCACCCTGCGTGCGCGACGCGGCCGTGCGCGACCGCCAGCAGGTCGGCCGAATGATCGAAGGCGAGCAGGCATCCACCTGTGCCGATCGCTTCCATCACCGGCGCGAAACAGAATCCGCTACCGCAGCCGACATCGAGCACGGTTTCACCGGGCGTCAACGCCAACGCCGCGATCGCCCTGCGGCGAATGCCGTTGATGCGTCGCGTCGCATGATCGTATTGCGACGCCAGCGCACGGTAATCCGCGACGGATTTATGCGGGTCGAGCGCCATCGCCCCGGCTACGCAAGGTCGCGCGCCAGGCGTATGCCGCTAAACTGCCAGCGCGCGCCGGATGGAAAGAAATTGCGGTAGCTTGCGCGGATGTGTGCACGCGGCGTGGCAAACGATCCGCCGCGCAACACGTACTGATTGCTCATGAACTTACCGTTGTACTCGCCCACCGCGCCGGGCGCGGCGCGATAGCCGGGATACGGCGCATAAGCGCTGTGTGTCCACTCCCATACGTCGCCGAACAGTTGTCGCGGCAGCAGTGAATATTCCGCAGCGTCAGGCAATGGCTGCATGGCGCCCTCTTCCGCGAAATTGCCTTCAACGTTAAGTGGCGACGCCGCTACTTCCCATTCCGTTTCAAACGGCAGGCGCGCGCCTGCCCAGCGCGCATAAGCATCCGCTTCAAAATAACTCACATGACACACCGGCGCGGCGGGATCGAGTGCCGCCATGCCGAACAGCGAGAACGCCTGCCATTCGCCTTCGCACCTTTCCCAATATAGCGGCGCCTGCCAGCGATGCGCTTGCATCACGTCCCAGCCTTCCGATAACCACAGATCATGACGCGCGTAGCCACCATCACCGATAAAGGCGAGATACTCGCCATTGGTCACCAGGCGCGACGCCAGCGCATGGCGCTCGATAAATACGCGGTGCCGCGGCTGCTCGTTGTCGAAAGCAAACCCTGCGCCGTCATGGCCCGCTGAATGCAGACCGCCGGGACAATCGATCCATCGCAGCGAGGCCGCGGATTCAGCGACGCTCTCACCCATGGCATTGCGATATGCCGGCTTGAGCGGATTGCGTGACAACAAGTGTTTCAGATCGGTCAGCATCAGCTCCTGATGCTGCTGTTCATGATTCAATCCCAATTCGATCAGGTCACGCAGCTTTCGCGGCAGCGCATCCGCGCGGCTCATCACGCATTGCATGCCCCTGTCAACATGCTCGCGATATTGCAGAATCTCTTCCCGTGCAGGCCGCGACAACAAGCCGCGTTCAGCGCGCGGATGCCGTTCGCCCACGCCAACATAATACGAATTGAATAGCACGCGATACTCGGGACGAAAATGCCGATACCCGGAAATCGCCTGCTCCAAAATAAAGGTCTCGAAAAACCAACTGGTATGCGCGAGATGCCACTTGATCGGGCTGGCGTCGGGCATGGATTGCAGGGCGCAGTCTTCGGCAGACAATCCGGCGCTCAACGCGACCGACGCCTGCCGCACCCTCGTGTAGCGGTGGTTCAATGCTTCTGCCGCAAGCAGCGGCGCCGGGCAAATTCTTGATACCGTGACAGTGTGAGCCATATCCCCTCCGTTTCAGGCTTGTGCCGATAGCCGCACGCACGCGGCATGCGATGACATCGTTCGTATCGGATCGTAGGTGGCATCATCAACCGGATCAAACCGCGCGATGCCCCATGTCTGCAATATTTCCACCCCTTCGGCATCGTTGTTCATGCCGAGAAACAATTCGCGCATCGATTGCTTCAACGCAACCGGTAGATCCCTGCGCATCACCCACGGCGGCATCGGGCTGGGTCCCAACGTCTCAATCACACGCAAGAACCCGCGCAACCGGGGCGTGCTTGCAAACTCGGCTTCCAATACAGTGCTGTCGATGGCGGATGCCGCGATAGCACCATCGACGATCATTCTGAGCGATACCTGATGCCCGCCCGATTCCACCACCTCGCCAAAATAACCGTTGGTTTCCCCTAGACGGGCCAGATGGTGGCGCACCACGTTGTAGCCGGAATGCGAGTTCGGTTCGTTATACGCCCACGACGCGCCCCGCAGGTCGCCAAATGATGCATAGCGGCTACCTGCGTTCACGACAATATCGGAGAAATACACCGGCTGATTGCCATAGCGTCCCGCCGCCATCACAGGCGCCGCCACCAACTCAATTTCCGGCGCCGGACTGTCCGCCTTCCACACATAAGGCAAGCCGCACAACCAACAGAGCTGAATTTCACCCGCGTCAAATTGCTGCTCGCGTTCGCGCCAGGAAATCTCATTAACGAACTGTGCCGGCATGCCGAGCTTGATTCCCAGATAGCGCGTCATCGCACGACAGGTGTCGTCGACGTTGGGCGCCATGCAGGAAGCAACACGTAAGTTCATGATAATTAAACTACAAAAGCTTCTCAATCCGCGATATCACACCCTGCGTATCGAACACACTGCGTCGAACCCGCCTTGCATGCCCACCAGCGGCGACGCTGTATCGGCAGGATGGCATTGCCCATCGCCTTGGCGCGGCCCTTGTAGACGACCGAAGGCCTGGTTTTTTCTTCCGGCTTGAGCACGGCGGTTTGTTGGCCACATCGTTGTTGTCGCAGCTGATCGCGGCGTACGGGCATGCTTTTTCGCAGTCACCGGAGTGGTCACACTCGTCGGGATCGATACGCACGATGCCGTCGACCCGCCGGCTGATCGCTTCCTGCTTGCACGACTTGAGGCACGGTGCGTCTTCACACTGCATGCACAGCGTGGGTAGAAAATTGCGTTTGACTTGCGGGAACTTGCCCTGCTCCCAGTAATAGACTTTGGTGCGATAGCGTCCGAGCGGTACGCTGTGTTCAACTTTGCAGGCAACGGAGCAGGCGTGGCAGCCTGTGCAGCGGTCAACATCGAGAGCCATTTTCCAGCGCGGCGGTTTGCCGGTGGCGGGGTTGACGGTGACGGGTGCGCCTGGTGTGGGTGAAAGTAACTGCAGGCTATCGGTCATTACATCCTCCCTGGCGCGGGCGGGTGCTGGCGGTGACGACACTTGCCACTGCGCCACAGACTACGCGGCGCGTACGTGAACAGCTTGGAATCAACATGGTTTTCTCCTGATTAAAATTCCGCGACAATTCGTGCCTCTACGCGGTCGTGGGTATTTTACAATGCATCGAACCTTTGTTTCACGCGTGCAAACGGAAATGCCGCTGCAGTGCGTATGCCGAATGCGGTACGCAACGCATCAGGAACACGTAAATTATTGAATTGGCTTTGCAATTCATTTGAACCTGCTGTAACTTCCACATGAGGGAAGGCAGGCGTGAGACTGTCTTTCTTTGTCCGTCAGTCAACTGACCGCGAAAGCATAGCCATGATTGATTTGAGTCCTTCCCGCACGCGCCGTGTCGTTAGCGGGTTCGCCGCGCTGGTCCGCGCCAGCCAAACCGTTACCTCACGCCCAAAACCCGCTGCAATCCGATAGAAAGGAAACACCATGTTACGCATCCCGTCGCACCTCTCCTCTCACTTCACCTCCCTGCTTCGCACCGCCGCTGTCAGCCTGGCGCTAGCCGCCACAGCAGCCCTTGCCCAGCCGCAAGTCCTCAAGGTAACCACCATACCCGAGGAAGCCGCCACCGAGCAGATACGCAAATTCGGCCCGCTTTCGCGCTACCTCGAACGCACCGTCGGCATGAAAGTGGAATTCACGCCGGTGAATGACTACCCGGCGGCAGTAGAGGCGCTGGTCAATAAGCAGGTTGATCTGGTGTGGTTTGGCGGCTTCACGCATGTGCAGGCACAACTGCGCTCCGGCGGCAAGATCGTGCCCATCGCGCAACGCGAAGAAGACACGCAGTTCCGCTCGGTGTTCATCACCCAGACCGGCTCCGGTATCAAGAGCCTGCCTGATTTGAAAGGCAAGCAGGTCAGCTTCGGCTCGCAGTCGAGCACTTCCGGCCACCTGATGCCGCGCAATTTCCTGTTGCAGGCGAAGATCGATCCCGACAAGGATTTCAAACGCGTTGCCTACTCCGGCGCCCATGACGCAACCATAGCCTCGGTCGTCGGCGGCCGCGTCGACGCTGCGGCGCTTGACATCACCGTGTGGCGCAAATTTGTCGACGAGAAAAAAGTCGACACCACCAAAGTGGATGTCTTTTACACCACGCCGCCGTTTTTCAACTACAACTGGTCGGTGCATGCCGACATGCCCGCCGCGCTGCGCGAGCGCATCACCAAGGCGCTGCTCGATCTGTCGATGGCGACGCCGGAAGGCAAGGAGATTCTGACGCTGAACCGCGCGACCAAATACATCACCACCAGGGCGGAGAATTATCGCGATCTCGAAACCGCCGGACGCAGCGCCGGACTCATCAAGTAGACCGCGCCAAAGCGCCGCAATGCGCATCAGCATCGAAGCCCTGTCGGCGCGCCATCCGGCCGCCAGTGGCGCGCTGGCGTTGAAGCCGGCGACACTGGCCGTGGCCCCCGGTGAACAAGTCGCCGTCATCGGCCCGTCGGGCGCGGGCAAGACCACGCTGCTGCATGCGCTTGCGTGCGCTTTGAAACCGGTTACCGGAACACTCGAACTCGACGGCGCCGATCCCTGGCAGCTTTCCGTGGCACGGCTGCAAAAACTGCGCGGCCGGCTGTTTCTGGCGCCGCAGACGCCGCCGCTGCCGCCACGGCAACGCGTCATCACCGCGGTACTGGCGGCGCGGCTGCCGCGCCAGTCGCTCGCGGCCAGCCTGCGCTCGCTGATATATCCCACACACATCGCTGAGGCCGAAGCAGCCCTCGCGCGATTTGATCTCGCCAACAAGCTGTGGGACCGCGTTGACCGGCTATCCGGCGGCGAGCGCCAGCGCATCGGCCTCGCCCGCGCGCTGGTGTCGTCGGCCACGCTGTGGCTGATCGACGAGCCGCTGTCGTCTCTCGATCCGTCGCGCGCGGCGCTGGCGATCGAGAGCCTGACGCAGGCCGCGCGCGAGCACGGCGCCACCCTCATCACCACGCTGCATCAAGTCGATGTCGCCACACGTTTTGCGCGCGTCATCGGGCTGCGCGAAGGCGAGATTCAATTCGACCTGCCGTCGCGCGAAGTCACGCCGCAACGGCTGGCCGCGCTTTATGCACAGCATGAACACGAATTGCTCGGCGCCGCGCCCTTGCCCGGCGACGACGTGCCAGACGGCAAACCACCCGCCGCAATATATTGCCGGTAATTGTCCACTTTGATTTCGTCCGCTTCCGCTACCGTGCTACCGCCGCAGCTGCGTGATCCGGCATGGCTGTCGCGCGTATTCTGGATGAGCGCGGGGCTGGTACTGCTGGCGCCGGCGCTGGTGCTGACCGAATTTAAGCCATGGACGCTGTTTGAGCCGGAAACCATCAAGTCTACGCAACGTTTCGTCGGTGATTTTTTCCCGCCCAAAATTGAGGGGGAGTTCCTGCTGCTGGTGGTGCGCGAGTGCTGGCGCACCGTCGCCATTGCCACCGCGGGCATGGCGCTGGCGCTGTTGATTGCGATTCCGCTCACCTTGCTGTCGACCAGTGCGCTGTCGATTTCCGCGCTGCCGGGACGCATGCATGCGATTCCCTTCGTCATCCGCCAGGCAATACGGTGTCTGCTGATCGTGCTGCGCAGCGTGCCCGAACTGGTATGGGCGCTGGTGTTCGTGCGCGTGGTCGGGCTGGGCCCTACCGCGGGCGTGCTCGCCATTGCGCTCACCTACGGCGGCATGCTCGGCAAGGTGTACGGCGAAATACTGGAAAGCGATGAGTCGCATGCCACCCACGCCCTGTTGCGTAACGGCGCCGGACGCCTGCAGGCGTTTTTCTACGCCCTGCTGCCACAGAGCTCAGCCGAACTGACCAGCTACACCGTGTATCGCTGGGAATGCGCGATCCGTTCCTCCGCGGTACTCGGATTCGTGGGCGCGGGCGGCTTAGGACAGCAGATGGACAATTCGATGAAAATGTTCCAGGGGTCCGAAGTCGCGACCATGCTCCTCGTATTCATGCTGCTGGTGGGGCTGGCCGACTACGCCAGTTCGCGCCTGCGGCGGGCGTTGGCATGAGTAATCCGCCCGTCAACACCCCGCTCGCCGCCGCCAACGAAATTTACCGGCTGCCGCGCAGGCTTTTTGATGCGCGCTGCGCCGCGTGCTGGTTCATGCTGGGCCTCTCCGCGCTGACGGTTGCGAGTTTCTGGTCCCTCGACCTGCAGTGGGCAAAATTTCTGTCCGCGGATTCTGCGCGCAGGATGGGCAAGTTTGTGGGCGAACTATTGTCGCCGGCCACCAACGCCGCGTTCCTGCAGAAACTTTTGACCGCGAGTCTGGAAACCATTGCCATGTCGGCGCTCGGCACGCTGCTGGCCGTCGTCGCGGGTCTCGCGCTGGCGCTGCCGGCAAGCCGCACGCATGCCGAAGACCGGGCGCTGTGGCGGGGTCCGACGCGGCTGATTCTGAACGCATTGCGCTCGATCCCGGAACTGGTGTGGGCAGCACTGCTCATCATCTCTGCCGGGCTCGGCCCCTTTGCCGGCACCCTGGCGCTGGCGTTTCATACCACCGGCGTGCTCGGGCGTCTGTTTGCCGAAGCCATCGAAAACGCGCCGCCCGGCCCTGCCTACGCGCTGCGGGTTCAGGGTGTGCCGGCGGGCCGCATATTCCTGTATTCGACGCTGGTGCAGATACTGCCGCAACTGTTGTCATACACGCTGTATCGCTGGGAGAACAATATTCGTGCGGCGGCGGTTCTGGGCGTGGTGGGCGGCGGCGGCCTCGGACAAATGCTCGCATTTCACATGGGCCTGTTCCACATGAATGAAACCAGCTCGATACTGATTGCGATGATCCTGCTGGTTGCGCTGGTGGACATCCTGTCCTACCTGTCACGACGCGCTATGCAGCGCTGATTTACCCGGGCTCGTGCCGCTTGAAATAGGCCCAGCGGAATCCCAGCAGCCACAGCACGGCGAAATAAGCGCCGGCACCCAGCGCTACCACCCACCCCAAACGCAGCACGCGCTGCCCGGCGTCAAGCGCAAACCACAGTCTGGCATCGCCCGCAACTGCCCACAGCAAGGCGCCCATGGCGCCGACTGCGAGCAGCAGCTTCAGCAGAAACAGGATCCAGCCTGGCTGCGGCACATGAATCGCGCGCTTGTGCAGAAAATAATAGAGCAAGGCGGCATTGAGGCACGATCCCAATCCGGTGGCCAGCGCCAACCCTGCATGCTTGAAAGGCCCGATAAATGCAAGGTTAAGCAGTTGCGTGATCACCAGCGTAACCACCGCGATTTTCACCGGCGTGCGGATATCCTGTCGTGCGTAGAACGCGGGGGCCAGCACCTTGACCAGTATCAGGCCTAAGAGGCCGATGCTGTAGGCCATCAGCGCCGCGCGTGTGGCTTCGGCATCCGCCACCGAAAACGCGCCGTACACGAACAGCGTGCTGATCAACGGTATCGCCAGCAAGGCGAGGCCCACCGCTGCGGGTACTGCGAGCAGAAACGTCAGGCGCATCCCCCAATCGAGCAGCGCCGAATACGCCGCGGCGGACTGGCTCGCATAGTGCTTCGACAGACTCGGCAGCAAGATTGTGCCCAACGCAACACCCAGCATGCCCGCCGGAAACTCCATCAAACGGTCGGCGTAATACAGCCACGACACGCTGCCGGTCAGCAGAAACGACGCAAAAATAACATTCAGCAATAAACTGATCTGCGCCACCGATACGCCAAACAGCGCCGGCACCATTTGCCGCAATACGCGGCGCATGCCCTCATGCCGGAAGTTCAGGCGAAAGCGCGGCATCACGCGCAGGCGCAGCAGAAACGGCGCCTGAAACGCCAGTTGCAGCACCCCGCCCGCGAACACCGCCCATGCCAGCGCCTTCGCCGGCGGGTCAAAATACGGTGTCAGCCACAGCGTGAACACAATGAACGACAGATTCAGCAACGCCGGCGTGAACGCGGGCACCGCAAACCGGCTCAGGGTGTTGAGGATGCCGCCCGCCAGCGCGGTGAGCGAGATGAACAGTATGTAGGGAAAGGTAATGCGCAACAAATCCACGGTGAGGTTGAATTTGACGGGATCGCGGGCAAACCCCGGGGCGCTGACATAGATGATCCACGGCGCCGCCAGCACACCGAGCAAGGTGGCCACAAACAGCGCCAGCGCCAGCAGGCCGGACACGTAATCGATAAGGTCGCGCGCTTCGTCGTCACCGCGACGGTTTTTATACTCGGAGAGTATCGGCACAAAGGCCTGCGAAAAAGCACCTTCGGCGAACAAACGGCGCAGGAAATTGGGGATTTTGAACGCCACGAAAAATGCGTCGGTGGCCAACCCGGCGCCAAAAACCCGTGCAATCACCGTGTCGCGCACGAAGCCCAGAATGCGCGACAGCAGCGTCATGCTGCTTACGGTGGCCAGTGCCTTCAGCAGGTTCATGGCAAATTCATCAGTTCAGGCCGCGTTCAGGACTTAAAGCGGGCGTTAATGCTGCTGTTGGTATGCCACAAAACCCGGTAATTCTTGCAAATTCCCTGAAAAATTCGTATCATCGCGCTCTTTTTCTTCCCGGAAGGGAGTGTAACAGATGGCCAATATTGCATCCGCCCGCAAAGCCGCGCGGCAAAGTGAAAAACGCCGCCAGCACAATGCGAGCCTGCGCTCGAAAATGCGCACGGCGATCAAAGACGTGGTGAAAGCAATCGAAGCCGGCGACAAAACCGCCGCCAAGGCGATCTATCAACGCGCCACCAGCACCATTGATATCATCGCCGACAAGAACATCATCCACAAAAACAAGGCAGCGCGACACAAGAGCCGCCTGTCCGCCGCCGTCAAGGCAATGGCGTAGATTTACGCTTACACCACCAACGGTTCGGGCCGCACTGCCATACGACCGGGCCGCATCACCAGTTCATTGTCGCGCGCAAACGACAGCAGGAATTTGTAGGCAGCCGTATCCAGGCCTTCAAGTTTGCAATCCACCACGACGCAGCTTGTGCCCACAATGATCACCGGTTTGAGAAACGGCGAATAACTCAATTGCCGATCTTCGCCAAATACCGACATCATGCCGCACAGGCGCTCGGCCCAATCGCTGGGGCGAAATTTCTCTCCGGCGGCGGTGACACCCTCAATCACGATTTCGACAGCGCCTTCGAACATGGGATTAAGTGAGTTGAGGAGTGAAATCGGCAGAGGAGCCCGCGTGTGGCAAGTTTACCAGAGCCGCCCGAAAAACTCCGTTTGTAATCAAGATTTCACTTGCGCTGCAAGTCCTGACAGGTAGAATTACTCCACACACAGGCGGCTCGCAGCTTCGGTAACCGGCGTTGTGTGCTTTTCTGAAACTGGCCACGGTAACAATGATGCAGTGGCCATTTGCTTTTATGGGGGTGCTCGGATGTCACACTTGATGAACACATACGCTCGGCTTCCCGTAGCTTTTACGCGCGGTGAAGGGGTATGGCTGTGGGACGCTCAGGGCAAACGCTACCTCGATGCACTCGCGGGCGTGGCCGTCAATGCGGTCGGGCACAGCCACCCGAAACTGGTAGCCGCGCTGCGCGATCAGGTGGGCAAACTCATACACACCTCGAACATTTATCATATCGAGGCACAGGAAAAACTCGCGGACAAGATCACGCACTTGTGTGGCATGGACACGGTGTTTTTCTGCAACTCCGGCGCCGAGGCAAACGAAGCAGCCATCAAGATCGCACGCTACTACGGCCACAAGAAGGATATCGAAAATCCGGCTGTAGTGGTGCTTGAAAACTCCTTTCACGGGCGCACGCTCGCCACGCTTTCGGCCACCGGCAGCCGCAAAGTGCAGGCCGGATTCGAGCCGCTGGTATCCGGCTTTGTGCGCGTGCCGTTTGATGATCTTGAAGCGGTGCGGCGCGTGGCTGCATCCAACAAGAATGTCGTGGCTATCCTTGCCGAACTGGTGCAGGGTGAAGGCGGCGTCTGCGTGTGCAGCAGCGGTTATTTGCAGGGCCTGCGCGATATTTGCGACAAACACGGCTGGCTGTTAATGCTCGACGAAGTGCAAACCGGCATCGGCCGCACCGGCACTCTGTTCGGGTTCCAGCACTATGGTGTCACGCCGGATGTGATGACGCTGGCCAAGGGTCTGGGCGGCGGCGTGCCCATCGGCGCGTGCGTGGCCAAGGGCACCGCGGCAACCTTGTTTCAGCCGGGCAGCCACGGCTCAACGTTCGGCGGCAACCTGCTGGCTTGCACGGCAGCTCTCGCCACGCTGGACATCGTCGAATCCGAGAATCTGTGCCGCAACGCCACTGAAATCGGCGAACACATCCGTGCGAGCCTCAAGCGCGCCCTGGCCGAAACGCCGGGCGTCAAGGAAATCCGCGGCCAGGGTATGCTGATTGGCATCGAACTCGACCGCCCGTGCGGTGAGTTGGTAAAAACAGGGCTTGCAGCAGGACTGCTGATCAATGTCACCGCCGATACCGTGGTGCGCCTGGTGCCGCCACTCATAATCTCGCGTAGCGAGGCTGATCAACTCGTTAATGAACTCGCGCCTCTCATTCGCTCGTTTTTGATGAAACCTGCGCCAGCCGCTGCATAAGCGGCGCCATAGGCGCCGTGAACACTTCGGCGCCAGCGATTTGCGATGACGATTCGCCATTTTCTTCAATTCCATGATTTTTCACGTGCCGAATACGAGTACGTGTTTGGCCGCGCGCGCTGGATCAAGGAGCAATTCAAACGCTACCAGCCGCACATGCCGCTGAACGATCGCACGCTGGCGATGATTTTCGAGAAGCACTCGACCCGTACCCGCGTCTCGTTCGAAGCCGGCATGCTGCAAATGGGGGGCACCGTGATCAATCTGTCGTCGCGCGATACGCAATTGTCGCGCGGCGAACCGATTGAAGACGTCGCGCGCGTGATCACGCGCATGGTCGATATCGTGATGATCCGCACCTTTGAGCAGACCATCATTGAAAAATTTTCCGCGCATTCGCGGGTGCCGGTGATCAACGGACTCACCAACGAGTATCACCCGTGCCAGATACTGGCGGACATTTTTACCTTTATCGAGCATCGCGGCAGCATTCAGGGCAAAACCGTGGCGTGGATCGGCGACTCCAACAATGTCTGCAACACCTGGCTGCAGGCGGCGGAAGTGCTCGATTTCAACGTGCATGTTTCAACGCCGCCGGGTTACGAAGTCGAAGCCGAACGCGCCGGTTTATACGGCGATGCGCACTATGAAGAATTCGCCGATCCGATGGACGCCGCGAAAGACGCGGACCTCATCACCACCGACGTGTGGACCAGCATGGGCATGGAAGCGGAAAACGAAGAACGCAAGCGTGACTTCGCCGACTGGTGCGTCGATGCCGAGATGATGCGCGCGGCCAAAAAAAACGCGCTGTTCATGCACTGCCTGCCCGCACATCGCGGCGAAGAAGTCACCGCCGAAGTGATAGACGGTGCGCAGAGCGTGGTGTGGGACGAAGCGGAAAACCGCCTGCACGCGCAAAAAGCGCTGCTCGAGTTTTTGCTGATGCCGCGCGTGCTGGATGCCGATCCTACGCGCAAGCTGTTTTGATTTCTGCCGCACAGCCCATCCCCACTCCAAGCCGCTCCCACCCATCGCACGAGGATCGGGTACATTATCTTAACTATCTGTTTTTATTGAGAATTTTTACATGAGTGAATCAGTAAAAAAAGTCGTGCTCGCGTATTCCGGCGGTCTTGATACCTCGGTCATTCTGAAGTGGCTGCAGGATGTTTACCGCTGCGAGGTGGTCACCTTCACCGCCGATATCGGCCAGGGAGAAGAAGTCGCGCCGGCCCGCGCCAAGGCCAAGTTGATGGGCGTGAAGCAAATCTTTATCGAGGATCTGCGCGAAGAATTCGTGCGCGACTTTGTGTTTCCGATGTTCCGTGCCAACGCAGTTTACGAAGGCGAATACCTGCTCGGCACCTCGATTGCGCGCCCGCTTATCGCCAAGCGGCTGGTGGAAATCGCGCGCCTGACACATGCCGACGCAATTTCTCACGGCGCCACCGGCAAGGGCAACGATCAAGTGCGTTTTGAGCTGGGCGCCTATGCGTTGATGCCGGACGTGAAAGTCATCGCGCCGTGGCGCGAGTGGGATTTGCTGTCACGCGAAAAATTGCTGGCTTACGCCGACAAGCACGGCATTCCCGTTGACTACAAGAAGCGCAAGGGCCGTGGCGCGCCCTACTCGATGGACGCCAACCTGCTGCACATTTCCTATGAAGGCGGCGTGCTGGAAGACCCCGCCTACGAACCCGAAGATTCGATGTGGCGCATCACCGTATCGCCGGAAAAAGCGCCGAACAAACCCGAGGTGGTTGAGCTCAGCTACCGCCACGGCGACATCGTGGCGCTCAACGGCAAAAAACTGTCGCCCGCGCGCGTGCTTGAAAAGCTCAACCAGCTCGGCGGCAAGCACGGCATCGGCCGCCTGGATCTGGTGGAGAACCGCTACGTCGGCATGAAATCACGCGGCTGCTACGAAACACCCGGCGGCGCCATTATGCTGAAAGCGCATCGCGCCATGGAATCGATCACGCTCGACCGCGAGGTGCTGGCGCTAAAGGACGACCTGATGCCGCGTTATGCGCGCCTGGTCTACAACGGTTACTGGTTCAGCCCGGAGCGGCAACTGCTGCAATCGCTGATCGATCAATCACAAGCTGCGGTCAACGGCATGGTGCGCGTCAAACTCTACAAGGGCACGGTGATGACGGTGAGCCGCACCTCGCCCAATTCGCTGTTCGACCCGGCCATATCCACATTTGAAGACGACGGCGGCGCCTACAACCAGGCCGACGCCGCGGGCTTCATACGCCTGAATGCGCTGCGTCTGCGCATTGCCGCCAGGCTGAATAAGCACCGCAAGTAGGAATTTCAAATGACCACGATCGCTGTCGTACGCAAAAACGGATATGTCGCCATCGCCGCCGACACCATGACCAAATGGGGTTCCGGAAAGGAAACCGCGGACTACATCGTCAACAATCACAAGACCTTCAAGGTCGGCGACACGGTGCTGGCGATCACCGGCAACACCACTTTCAAGGCGATACTCACGGATTACTTCGCGCGGCCCAAGGTCGCGGCACGCTTTAACAGCGTGCACAACATTTTCAAAACCTGGCAGGCGATGCACGTGGTATTGAAGGAGGAATATTTTCTCAATGCCGTCGCCGGCAGCGATGATCCGGTGGAATCCACGCGCGTGGACGTGTTGCTCGCCAACAAGCACGGCATATTCGGTGTGGCCGCGCACCGCACGGTGCAGGAGTTTTCAAAGTTTTATGCCTTCGGCAGCGGCGCTGATTACGCCATGGGCAGTCTGTTTGCGACCTACAAAGACAGCCACCGCGACGCGCAGGATCTGGCGAAACTCGCGGTCGAAGCCGCCGCCGAATTCAACGACGGCACCGCGCTGCCGCTGACCTCGCACCGTATCAAGCTGCTGCGGCCCTGATCGCTACTCAAGAGGAAATCCCATGCCTACCTTCGATATCGCCTCCGAAGTCAATCAAATGGAAGTGCGCAACGCGGTCGAGCAATGCAACAAAGAGGTCACCAACCGCTTTGACTTCAAGGGCTCGGATGCGCGTGTGGAAATCAACGACAAGGAAAAAACACTGACGGCTTTCGGCGACGACGAATTCAAACTCGGCCAGGTACGCGACGCGCTGACCGGCCGCCTCGCCAAGCGCGGCATTGACGTGCGCTGCCTCGAACTCGAAAAAATTGAAACCATCGGCGGCGGCAAGGTAAAGCAAACCGTCAAAGTCCGCGAAGGCGTCGATCAGGAGCTGGGCAAAAAAATCGTCAAGCTGCTCAAAGACAGCAAACTCAAAGTCCAGGGCAGCATACAGGGTGACGTGGTGCGCATCACCGGCGCCAAAAAAGATTTGCTGCAGGACGCGATCGCGCTGGTACGCAAATCAGTTACCGATTTTCCCCTGCAATTCAAGAACTTCCGCGACTAAGACCTAAGATCATCCTGCCAATCCCTTGATCCACTGCGTGTAAATTTTGTCGGCGGCGCGGTTCAGCGCCGCCGTTTTTACGTTCACGTTTAACAACATGTCCGCGGGCGTCTGCACTGACGGCGTAGGCTGCGCCAAAACCTGCGCTTCTTTACCCCAATCGGCGCACCACGCGGCGATCAGTTGCGGCGTCATTTCCACGTGACATTGCATACCCAAATGTTTGCCGAGAACGAACATCTGGTTATCGCAATACGCACTGGCCGCGATGCGGGTGGCGCCGGGTGGAATCGTGAACGTTTCTGCGTGCCAGTGAAACGATACAAACGACGCGGCATCACCCAGCCAGCGTCTGGCCACGTCACCGGGAAGAACATCCACTCGTCCCCAGCCAATTTCCTTCACCGCGTTGCGCGACACCACACCGCCCAGCGCTTTCGCCATCAACTGGCCACCGAGACAATGCCCGATCACCGGCACGCTATCGCGCACCGCATCGCGTATCAACGCCAGCACCGGCGCTATCCACGGCAGATCGTCGTTAGCGCTCATCGGCCCGCCCATGAAAGCGAGGCCGGAAAACAGGCGCGCATCGGCGCAAACCGGTTCGCCCTCGTCCAGCTTTATCAGTTGCCACGGTATCCGGCGGCTGTCCAGAAACGTGGCAAAATAGCCCGCTCCTTCCGTAACCGAGTGTCTGAAAATAGCGACGGGTTTCATCAATGCGCTCATATTTGCATGGCTTGTGGATCATTTTATCGCTGACCGCGCCGGCGCGCGCGGCGGACATTAATCTCATCGGCATCTTCGGCGCCAGGGCTACGCTGATGGTCGATGGCGGCAAGCCGCGCACACTCGCCGTTGGAGAATCCACGCCGGAGAAAATCCGCTTGCTGAGCATCGGCGCCGGCAGCGCGGTGATCGAGATCGACGGCCGGCGCCAGACCCTGCACATGGGCAATCAGCGGCTTGCCGCTCCGCGCTCCGACAGCGCCGCGGCGCGTGCGAGGCTCACCGGAGACTCGCGCGGGCATTTCATGACCACCGCCGTGGTGAACGGCGCCTCGATGCAGTTTCTCGTCGATACCGGCGCCACCTCGGTCACCATCAGCGGCGACGACGCGCGCCGCGCCAACGTCAAATACTCGTCCGCCGATCGCAGAATGATACAAACCGCGAATGGCGTGGTCGTCGGCTACAGCGTGAAATTTGATAGCGTGCGGGTGGGCGAGATCACGCTGAACAACGTTGATGGCATGGTGATGGAAGGCAACTCACTGGGACACCACGGCCTGCTCGGCATGAGCTTTTTGAGCCGCACCGATATGCGCCGCGAGGGCGATCAGATGCTGCTGGTCAAACGCTTCTAAACCATCCATAGAATAAATCACTTCGCTGATTTATCCTCCGCCTCTGTCAGCGACAGCAAGTGACCGAACTTGGTGCGCTTGGTCTGCAGGTAATTGCGGTTGGCATCGCGCGGCGGCACTTCCACCGCGACGCGCTCCACCACATTCAGACCATAACGCTCCAGCGCCGCCACCTTGTCGGGATTGTTGGTCATCAAGCGCACCTGGCGCACACCGAGATCAAACAAAATGTGCGCACCGGCTTTGTAGTCGCGCATGTCCGCCGCAAAGCCCAGCGCGTGATTGGCTTCAACCGTGTCGTGGCCCTGATCCTGCAGTGCGTAAGCACGTATCTTGTTAAGCAGGCCGATGCCGCGGCCTTCGTCGAACATATACACAAGCACACCCGCGCCTTCGTGCTCGATGCGATGCATCGCCGCTTCGAGTTGCTCGCCGCAATCGCAGCGCACGCTGCCGAACACGTCGCCGGTGAGGCATTGCGAATGCAAGCGCACCAGCGCGGGCGTTTCGCCATCAACTTTGCCTTTGACCAGCGCCACAAACAGCGTCGCCTCAAGGTTGTCGCTGTAAACCAGCAGCGCAAAATCGCCCGCCTTGCGGGTCGGCATTACGGTGGTGGCGCGGCGGCGGATCACGCGTTCGTTTTCGCGATACGCCGCGAGATCGGCGATGCGCATAATGGGAATGCCGTGGCGCGCCGCGAAAGCGTCAAGTTCCGGCAGGCGCGCCATGCTGCCGTCGTCGTTCATGATTTCGCAAATCACCCCGGCAGGCTTCAGCCCCGCCATGCGCGCGAGGTCCACCGCCGCTTCGGTGTGCCCGCGCCGCGCCAGCACGCCGCCGTCCACCGCACGCAAGGTCTGCAGCCGGCCCGGACGTATCAGATCCGCGGGCTGGGCATTGTCGGCGATCGCCACCGCGATGGTGCGCGCGCGATCCTGCGCCGACATGCCCGAACCCACACCCACACGTGCGTCGATGGGCGTGGCGAAGGCGGTGCCGAATTTGGTCTGGTTGCCGGTGTCGCCGGTAATCAGCGACAGGCCCAGTTGCCGCAAGCGGTCTTCGGTCAACGCCAGCGAAATCAAACCCCGCGCATGCGCCGCCATGAAGTTAATGGCTTCGGGTGTGGCCCTTTCAGCGGCGATAAACAAATCCCCTTCGTTCTCGCGGCGTTCGTCATCGACCAGTATCGCCATCTCGCCACGGCGCACGCCCGGCAGAATCTGCTCGACGCGGTACTCGCTGGTTTTTTGGGTTTCGCCGCTCACTGGATCAGGCGCAAAAATTCAGAGCGCGTTTTATCGACGTTGAATTCCCCCGTAAACGCCGAGGTTGTCGCGACCGAGTTCTGTTTCTGGATGCCGCGCATGACCATGCACATATGCTTGGCCTCGATCACTACCGCCACGCCCAGCGGCTTTAAGGTGTCCTGAATGCAGTTGCGCACTTCCATCGTCAGCCGTTCCTGCACCTGCAGGCGGCGCGCGAACGCGTCCACCACGCGCGGAATCTTGGACAGCCCGACGATGCTGCCATTCGGAATATAGGCGACATGCGCTTTGCCGAAAAAAGGCAGCAGGTGATGCTCGCACAGGGAGTAAATCTCGATGTCTTTGACGATCACCATCTGCGAGTATTCTTCAGAGAACATCGCCGAGCGCAAGATTTCCGCAGGGTCAAGATCGTACCCATGCGTGAGAAAATGCAAGGACTTGGCGACGCGTTCCGGGGTCTTCAGCAGACCTTCGCGCTCCGGGTTCTCGCCGAGGTCTTTGAGTATGGTGCGGTATTTCTCCGCCACGCGTTTCACCGTAACCGGGTGGTAATGATCGATCTTGGTGTAACCCTCGATATCGTCGTCGTCCACCATCTTGCGTTTATTGGGCATACGTTTTTCCGGTTACGGGTTGCAAACGTTTACGTGTTCAATACGCGCTTTAATCGAGCGCAACAATCCTGCTTTATCGAGGCCGCACGCCGCAAGCTGCAGCGCGGGATCGCCCTGCTCGACAAATCGATCCGGCAATCCCAATTGCAACACCGGCACGCTGCGCCGGTGTTGCTGCAACAACTCAAGCACCGCGCTGCCCGCACCGCCCATCACCACGTTTTCTTCCACGGTCACCAGCAGTTGGTGCGTATCGGCCAGCGACAAGATCAGTTCAGCGTCGAGTGGTTTGACGAAACGCATATTGGCCACGCTGGCATTTAATTCTTCGGCCACTGCCAGCGCAGGCGTCACCATCGAACCAAAGGCGAGTATCGCAATCTTCGCTCCCTGCCGCCGCAGTTCGCCCTTGCCCACTGCCAGGGTCTTGAAATCACGTTCTATTTTGACGCCCGGCCCCGCCCCGCGCGGGTAGCGCACCGCCACCGGCGAGTTCATGCTGAACGCAGTGGAGAGCATTTGCCAGCACTCGTTTTCGTCCGCCGGCGTCATTACCGTCATATTGGGCAGGCAACGCAAATACGTCAAATCGAAGCTGCCGTGATGGGTGGCGCCATCGGCGCCGACCAGGCCTGCGCGATCGAGCGCAAACACCACCGGCAGATTTTGTATCTGCACATCGTGGATCAATTGATCAAATCCGCGCTGCAAAAATGTCGAATAAATCGCCAGCACCGGTTTCGCGCCATCGCACGCGAGGCCTGCCGCAAACGTCACTGCGTGTTGCTCGGCGATGCCCGCATCGAAATAACGCTCGGGAAACTGCTCTGCGAACTGCACCATGCCGGAACCTTCGCGCATCGCCGGCGTGATGCCCACCAGCCGCGGGTCGTGCGCCGCCATCGCGCACAGCCACTCGCCGAAGACCTGCATGTAAGCAGGCTTGCCACCGGATTTGCTGCCGGCGATACCATTGGCCGAATCAAACTTCGACACCCCGTGATACAGCACCGGGTCGGCTTCGGCGAGTTTGTAGCCCTGCCCTTTGCGCGTGACCACGTGTAAAAACTGCGGCCCCTTCAGCTGCTTGATGTTGTTGAGCGTGGGCAGCAGCGCATCCAGATCATGCCCGTCGATGGGGCCGATATAGTTAAAGCCGAATTCCTCGAACATGGTACTCGGCGTCACCATGCCCTTGACGTGCTCCTCTGCGCGGCGCGCAATCGGACCTAACACTCTTTGCCCCAGACCTTTTGCCCGGGCATAGAAGCGGCCCGACATGAGCTTGGCCAGATATTTGTTCAACGCCCCCACCGGCGGCGAAATCGACATGTCGTTGTCGTTCAGAATCACCAGCAGATTGACATCCATGTCGCCCGCATTGTTGAGCGCCTCGAACGCCATGCCCGCCGTCATCGCGCCATCGCCGATGATCGCCACTGCCTGACGCGGCACGCCGGCGAGTTTGGCGGCGACTGCCATGCCCAGCGCCGCGCTGATCGAGGTGCTGGAATGCGCCGTGCCAAAGGTGTCGTATTCCGATTCGGTGCGCTGTGGAAAGCCCGACAGCCCCTGCCACATGCGCAGGGTGTTCATGCGCTCGCGGCGGCCGGTGAGGATTTTGTGGCCGTAGGTTTGATGTCCCACGTCCCACACCAGCCGGTCGTGTGGCGTGTTAAACACGTAATGTAATGCGATTGTAAGCTCTACCGTGCCCAGATTTGACGACAGGTGGCCGCCGGTCTGGCTCACCGATTCAATCAGATACTGACGTAATTCACCCGCCAGCCGGTGCAACTGGCTGCGCTCCAGTTGACGCAGCAGGTGCGGCGTTTCTATGGATTTCAGTAATTCGTACATCGGCGGCGTCAAAATTTCCGCAGCACGATGAAATCTGCCAGTTGCCGCAGTCGCGACGCACGCACCCCGAACCCTTCCAGCGCCGTCATCGCCTGCACACGAAGTTCCTCAGCAAAAACTCTTGCCCGCACCAAACCCATGGTACTGACATAGGTGGGCTTGCCCTGCTGTGCATCCTTGCCCGCGGTTTTACCCAGTGTCGCGGTGGTGGCATCGGCGTCGAGCACATCATCGACCACTTGAAACGCCAGGCCAATCAGCTTGGCGAACGTATCCACCTGGGCATGTTCCTGCGCGCTCAGCGGCGTGCCACAGCGCAGTCCCAGCAAGGCCGCGGCGCGGATGATCGCGCCGGTCTTGTGTATGTGCATGAATTCCAGTTCCGTCACCGTCAGTTCCTTGCCCACGGATGCGAGATCAATCGCCTGCCCGCCCGCCATGCCGCGGGAGCCCGACGCCACTGCCAGCAAGCGGGTCATTTCAAGCTGCACCGAAGCGTCGTCACTGAGCTTGTTGTCCGTCATCACCTGAAACGCCAGGCTTTGCAGCGCATCACCCACCAGCAAGGCGGTGGCTTCGTCGTACTCAACGTGGCAGGTGGGTTTGCCCCGGCGCAATACATCGTCGTCCATGCACGGCAGATCGTCGTGCACCAGTGAATAGGCGTGAATGATTTCCACCGCGGCGCCTGCCAGAGCTGCGCGCTGCGGATCGGCGCCCGACAACTCACCCGCGGCGAACGCCAGCAGCGGCCGCACACGCTTGCCGCCGCCGAGCACCGCGTAGCGCATGGCATGATGCAGGCGTTGCGGCGCGAGCTCCGGCGCCGGCAGCAATTGTTGCAGGACGCTTTCAACACGGCTCTGGCCGGCCGCAGCCCAGGCCTGAAAGTCAGCGGGATTTGTCACGATCTCACTGCCCGGGTGCGCCGAAATTTTTCAGCACCCCGTCTTCGAGAATCTTGACCTGCTGTTGCGCGTCCTGCAATGCGTTTTGGCAAAATTTCATCAGCTCCGCCCCGCGCTTATACGCCGCGAGGGATTTTTCCAGCGGCAACTGGCCGGCCTCCATCTCCGCTACGATCTCTTCCAATTCGGAGAGCGCGGATTCAAAGGTTTGCGGTTTGGCGGGTTTGGACATAAGCGGGCTATTGCGGAAAATGCCGGACTATTCACTGCGGCGTGTCAGCGTGAAGCGGCGAACCGCGGGACACACCATGTATAGAGGGAAAGCGAAAGGGTAGCGCAATCAGTGGTTTGCGGTCAATGAATAGCCGTATGCTGTCAAAAACAAGGCGTTATACCTGATTTTCAGCCCCGATTCCTGGCTGGATGCAAGCGGGCGTAAAGCACCAGTGTGCAAGGTACCGCGCCCTGCCGCGACCAAGTAAAATGCAGCGGCAAATAGCCCGCCAGCCAAACCTAGCAAGATACTGGAGATACAAGGATGCACGCCACGCTGCCGCTGATGGAAGTCAGCGATTTTCCGTCCCTGCGCCGCAACCGCGTAGACACGCTGCAGGTTAATCTGGGCTACAAATGCAATCAGAGTTGCCTGCATTGCCATGTGAATGCAGGACCGACGCGCACCGAGGCGATGAGCCGCGAAACGATTTTTGAAGTCATCGCGTTTCTCAAATCAGCGGAAATCTCCACGCTGGACATCACCGGCGGCGCGCCGGAATTACATCCGCATTTTCGCCTGCTGGTGAAAGCCGCGCGCGACATCGGCGTGCGCGTGATGGATCGCTGCAACCTCACTATACTGCACGAGCCGGGGCAGCAGGATTTGGCGGATTTCCTGTGTGACCATGGTGTGGAAATCGTGGCGTCACTGCCCTGCTATCTCGAAGAGAACGTCGACCGGCAACGCGGCAAAGGCGTGTTCGACGCCAGCATTCGTGCGCTGCAACTGCTCAACAGCAAAGGTTATGGCCAGCACGGATCAGCGCTCAAACTCAGTCTTGTTTATAACCCGCAGGGCGCCGTGCTGCCACCGGCGCAAGGCCCGCTGGAAGCGGATTACCACCAGCGCCTCGGCAGTCAATTTGGCATCGCCTTTAACGAACTCTATGTCATCACCAACATGCCGATACAGCGTTTTGGCAGCACGCTGATTTCCCAGGGACAGTTCGGGCACTACATGGATCTGCTGAAAAACGCCTATCAGCCCGCGAATCTGGCATCGGTGATGTGCCGCACACTGCTGTCGGTGGATTGGCGCGGCTACGTCTACGACTGCGACTTTAATCAAATGCTCGGCCTGCCGCTGGCATGGAACAACAAGCCACGCACGCATTTGCGCGAGTTGATGGGCGCGGACCTCACGCATAATCCGATCGTCGTCAAAGACCACTGCTATGGCTGCACTGCCGGGCAAGGCTCGAGTTGCAGCGGCGCGCTCGCGGCTTAGCAGGCACGGGTCAAACCGTCAGGATGGATACGGGCCATGGTACTCGCGCAACCCGGCCGTAACTGTCCGCTGCATTATCGTTACGCGCCGCATGATTTCGCACGCCCGCCCGATTTCCACGCCACGACGCTATACGTGATCGGCGGGCTCTACGGCAATGCGCCCGCATTGGACGCTGTGCTTGCACTCGCCGCACGCGAGGCAAGCGCGGTGACGCTGGTGTTCAACGGCGATTTCAACTGGTTCAATATCGACGACGCCGGGTTTCGCGCAATCAACAGTGTCGTGCTGCGTCACCACGCGCTGCGCGGCAATGTCGAGACCGAAATCGCGAGTGATGAAAGCGACGCGGGCTGCGGCTGCGCTTACCCGGATTACGTCGCTGCCGCTGAAGTCGCGCGCTCCAACGACATCAGCGTGAAGCTGCGCGAAACCGCCCGCCGCCATTCCGGGTTGCGCGCGCAGCTGGCGGCGCTGCCCATGCATAGCGTTGCCGAGGTGAGCGGTGTGCGCGTGACTATCGTCCATGGCGACCTCGAATCACTCGCCGGGTGGACGCTGTCGCAGGACGCTATCACGCGGGATGTCACTAAAAATACGCTTCAAAAACAAATAGTTACAGCCAATTGCCCGATCATCGCCAGCAGCCACACCTGCCTGCCGGTGGCGCTCACGCTCGACACCGCGCTGGGGCGCTGTGCGGTTTTCAACAACGGCGCGGCGGGCATGCCGAATTTTCGCGACACGCAGTTTGGCATCATCACGCGCATTGCCGCTACGCCCGCCCCACAGGTCACACCCCTTTATGGCACGCGCATCGGTGACATTCATGTCGAGGCGCTTCCCGTGCATTACGACCCTGCGCGCTGGCAGCGTGAATTTCTCGCCAACTGGCCGGCCGGCAGCGCGGGCCATTTGTCGTACTATGCAAGAATCACACGCGGCCCGGCTTACGCCGTCACTGACGCCAACCGTCTGGCTGTAAGCAACTGCGGGGCCGTGCGACCAACGGCTAGCGCCTGAAACAAAGCCCGGGGAATCGCCATGAAAAAAAGCAAAATTCTGCTGTTGGTAATTATCGCCGCCGCCATCGCGGCATTTTTTGTTTTTGATCTCAAGCAGTATTTCAGCCTCGATTACTTTAAATCACAGCGCGCGGTGATTGATGCCTACGTCGCCAGCAATCCGCTGCAGGCCGGGCTGATTTTCTTCGCCATCTACGTGGTGGTGACCGGGCTGTCGCTGCCGGGCGCGGCGATCATGACCCTGGTCGGTGGCGCGGTGTTCGGCCTGTTGTGGGGCACTGTGCTGGTGTCTTTTGCATCGTCGGCAGGAGCGACTCTGGCGTTTCTGGCGTCGCGCTTTTTGCTGCGCGACTGGGTGCAGGCCAAATTCGGTGACAAGCTGAAACCCATCAACGACGGGGTGGCGAAAGAAGGCGCGTTCTATTTGTTCGCGCTGCGCCTGGTGCCGGCGTTTCCGTTTTTCGTAATCAACCTGGTGATGGGGCTCACGTCGATCAAGACCGTGACGTTTTATTGGGTAAGCCAGCTTGGCATGCTGGCGGGCACCATCGTTTATGTGTATGCCGGCACGCAGTTGGGCGAATTCAAAATCGGCGCGGGTTTGATATTTGCGTTCGTGCTGCTGGGCATTTTCCCGCTGATCGCAAAGAAATTTCTGGATGCGTTGAAAGCGCGCAAGGTCTACGCCCGCTGGACACGCCCCGCAAGCTACCAGCGCAATGTGGTGGTGATCGGCGCAGGCTCCGCGGGCCTGGTCACCTCGTACATCGCAGCAGCGGTAAAAGCCAAAGTAACGCTGGTCGAAAAGCATCAAATGGGCGGCGATTGCCTGAACACCGGCTGTGTGCCATCGAAAGCGCTGATCCGCTCGGCTAAACTGCTGTCGCACATCAAACGCTCGAAGGAATTCGGCATCCGCCAGGCAAGCGCGGACTTTGATTTCGCCGACGTGATGACGCGGGTGCAGCGTGTGATCAAGGCGGTCGAGCCGCATGACTCTGTCGAGCGCTATGCCAGCCTGGGCGTCGAATGCGTGCAGGGTGAAGCACGCATCGTGTCGCCGTGGGAAGTCAAAGTTAAAACCGTTGACGGCGAGAAAACCTTTACCACCAAAAATATCGTGATTGCCGCCGGCGCGCGTCCTTTCATACCGCCGATACCGGGGTTGGCGGAAGCGAATCCGCTCACCTCCGACACGGTGTGGAATTTGCGCACGCTGCCAAAGCGCCTGGTGGTGCTGGGCGGCGGGCCTATCGGCTCGGAACTCACGCAATGCTTCGCGCGCTTCGGTTCAGAAGTCACGCAAGTGGAAATGGCGCCACGCATCCTGATTCGCGAAGACCCGGAAGTTTCCGGGCTGGTGATGAAGCGCTTTCAGGCGGAAGGCATTAATGTGTTGATCAATCACAAGGCCAAGCAAGTTGTCACTGAGCACGGCGAAAAATTCCTGGTCGTTGAAAACAACGGCACCGACAAGCGCATCGCCTTCGATGAAATTCTGTGCGCGGTGGGCCGCGTCGCCAATCTCAAGGGTTATGGGCTGGAAGAACTCGGCATTCCTGCTGTGCGCGTGGTGGAAGTCAACGAGTATCTGGAAACCATCTATCCCAATATTTTCGCCTGCGGCGACGTGGCCGGCCCTTATCAGTTCACGCACACTGCAGCACACATGGCGTGGTATTGCGCGGTGAATGCGCTGTTCGGCAATCTCAAAAAATTCAAGGTGGATTACGCGGTGGTGCCGTGGTGTACTTTTACCGATCCCGAAGTGGCGCGGGTCGGGATCAATGAAACCGAAGCCCTTGAAAGAAAAATCCCACACGAGGTTTACACCTATGGCATCGACGATCTCGACCGCGCGATTGCCGACGGCGAGGCGCATGGCCTGGTCAAAGTGATCACGCCGCCGGGCAGCGATAAAATACTCGGCGTCACCATCGCCGGGGAACACGCGGGAGATCTGCTGGTCGAATACGTGGCGGCAATGAAACACGGCTTCGGCTTGAACAAAATACTCGGCACCATCCACATCTACCCGACGCTGGGCGAAGCCAACAAATACGCGGCGGGGGTGTGGAAAAAAGCGCAGACTACCGAGCAGCAGTTGCGGTTTGCGCAATTGTTTAATGATTGGCGACGCGGCGCAGGCAGCTTTGGTGCAGTGTTTGGCGCCGCATTCGGGTTACTGGGCAAAGGCACGAGAGGCGCCACCGCCGTATCGCAAGCCGGGCATCACTAACCGGCGATTACTCAGAGCGGAGAACATTATGTCTATAAAACAATTCGTTACGATATTTTCACTGTGGCTGCTCACAGCGACAGCCGCATGGAGCCAGTTCGACCACAGCCATGCGCAATGGACAGCGTTGCTGAAAAAACACGTGGTGCTTGTCGACGGCGGCAAAGCCTCGCAGATGCGCTATGCGGAAATCGCCAGGGATCGCGCGGCACTCAATACCTACCTGGAGGCGCTTGCCAAAGTGAGCGAGGCCGACTTCAAAGGCTGGAACAAAGCTCAGCAACTCGCTTTCCTGATCAACGCCTACAACGCCAACATGGTGGAAAAAATTCTGCTGCGTTATCCCGGTATCAAGTCGGTGTGGGATTACGGCAAAGTGTTTGGCAATCCGTTCAAGGACAACTTCATCAACCTGTTCGGCCGCAAACTCTCGCTCGACAACATCGAGCACGATACCATCCGCGCCAAGGGCGTGCACGACGACCCGCGCATACACATGGCGGTGAATTGCGCATCCATCGGCTGCCCGATGTTGCGCGAGGAAGCATTCGTCGCCGATAAACTCGATGCGCAGCTCGAAGAGCAGGTCGTGCGTTTTGTGTCGGACAAGTCACGCAACCGCTACAACGCCTCGAGCAATGCGCTGGAAGTTTCCGAAATTTTCAAGTGGTATGCGGTGGATTTCACCAGCGGCCTGAAAGGGTTCAAGTCACGCGAGCAATTCTTCGCCAAATACGCGAATCTGCTCAGCGACAATGCCGAGCATCAGAAAATCCTCCGCGACGGCAAGGCGGAGATCAAGCATCTGGATTACGATTGGGGCCTGAATGCCGTGAAACCGTGAAGGGTGAAGGGTGAAGAGTGGGGCCGTGAAGGAGTGAAGGAGTGAAGGAGGTACACCAACACACTGGGTGGCGCATCGCGTCGCCGCGTTATTCCCCGCACGCTTTTTGGAGAATGGGTGAGTGAACATACCATGCAGCACCCCTTCACTCCTTCACCCCTTCACTCTTCACCCTTCACTCTTCACGCCTTCACAGCCCTACCATGCCCCTCTCCATCATCATCCCCTGCCTGAACGAAGCCGACGGCATCGTTGATGCGCTCGCAGCGCTGGCGCCGTTACGCGCGCGCGGCGTAGAAATTGTGGTGGTGGATGGCGGCAGCGAGGATGCCAGCGCCGCGCTGGCGCGTGCGCTCGCCGATCAGGTGATCACCGCCAGCCGCGGCCGCGCCATGCAAATGAACGCGGGTGCGGCGCAGGCGCGGGGCGATATTCTGCTGTTTTTGCACGCGGATTGCCGTCTGCCTGCCAGCGCGGACCGGCTGATTACCGATGGCCTGAATCGTGCGCAAAAGACCTGGGGACGATTTGACGTTGAGCTGCGCGGAAAAAATCCGTTGCTGCGCGTGGTGGGCGCGCTCATGAATTTGCGTTCGCGCTTGACCGGCGTTTCAACCGGCGACCAGGGGCTGTTCGTGACGCGCTCGCTGTTTGAAGCGGCGGGCAGATTTGCGCAAATTCCGCTGATGGAAGACGTGGCGCTGACCCGGCATCTCAGGCGCTACGGCCCGCCGCTGAATTTGCGCCATCGCATGATGGTATCCGGCCGCCGCTGGGAAAAACACGGCGTGTTGCGCATGGTATTGTTAATGTGGTGGTTGCGCTTGCAGTACTGGCTGGGGGCAGACCCCGGCAAACTGGCGCGCGCCTACGTGCCCCATGCCCCCAAGCTGTGACGCGCTGACCATAGTCTTCGCCAAAGCGCCGCGCGCGGGGGAGGTGAAAACACGGCTGATTCCGCTGTTGGGTGCGGAAGGCGCCGCAACATTGCATCGCCAGCTTGTGCATCGCACGCTGGTCACCGCTACAGAGGCAGGCCTGGGACCGGTGGAGCTGCACGCAACGCACAGCCTCGATGATGCTTTTTTGCAGGACAGCGCGCGCCGCTTTGGCGTGGCGCTCACGCCGCAGCGCGGAAACGATTTGGGTAAACGCCTGTGCAACGCTTTCGATGATGGCCTGGTGCGCCATTCGCGCGTGATTATCATCGGCACCGATTGCCCGGTGCTCACGGTGCAGCATTTGCACGCCGCTCAAGCCGCGCTGGCGTGCGGCAACGACGCCGTGCTGATCCCCGCCGAAGACGGCGGCTATGCGTTGATCGGTCTCACACGTTGCGACGATCGGCTGTTCGAAAATATCGCGTGGGGCAGCGACAGCGTACTCGCCGCCACGCGCGAGCGGCTCAAGGCACTCCACTGGCAGTGGCAGGAACTGGAAACACTGTGGGATATTGATCGCCCGGAAGATTACCGCCGTTGGTCCGAATTGCTAGTAATCAATAACAGCAATGCACTGGCGTAATCGTGTGTGCGCCGCGCTGGTTGCGTGCTGCGTGACTGCATTGGCGTGGGCACAGGCCGACAGCCTGGTCGCGGGCGCGTTCTCGGCGCTCAAACCCGGCGCAGCACTGCCGCAAAGCTGGAAGCCGCTGGGCGTCTCCAGCACCATACCGCGCACGCGCTACTCGCTGGTAGACGACGGCGGCACTACCGTTATCAAGGCCGAAGCGAACGCATCGGCTGCGGGACTCACCCGCGAAATCAAGGTCAATCTCGCAGAATTTCCCACACTCAAATGGCGCTGGAAAATTTCAAACCTCTACAAGAACAGCGACATTCACAGCAAACAGGGCGACGACTACCCGGCGCGCGTGTACGTGATGTTCGATTACCCACTGGAAAAACTGTCGTTCATTGATCGCACCAAGCTGCGCATCGCGCGCGCGCTGCATGATCCGAATTTGCCCGCAGCCACCATTTGTTATGTGTGGGATAACACAGCGCCTGCTGGCACCATCGTCGCGAGCAGTTACACCAGCCTGGTGCGCATGATCGTGGTCGAAAGCGGCGCGTCCCGCGTAAACCAGTGGCTCGCCCCTGAGCGCGATGTGGCGGCTGATTTCAAGGCGGCTTTTGGTGACGTTGCGCCGCCGGTTGTGGCAGTCGCCATCGCCACCGATAGCGATAACACCGGCGAATCGGCGGTTGCGTTCTACGGCGATATTTCTTTTTATAAACAGAAAGTTACCCAGTGATACGGAATTTGTCGTTGCAATTTACCGGAACATGAGGAAAAATAGCGGCCTCCTCGCTCATAAAATCCTTGAAAATCAGTCCCTTAGATCATACTTACCGGCAATCCGGTAAATGACTTTTATGGCGCACCCATTGCATGTCTGACCTCTCCCACGTCGCAACCCTGGTTAAGCCTGGCAGCGCAGCCGCATCGCAGCTGCCCGTAGCCTGGTATTTCGATCCACGGATTTATGCGCTCGAAAAACGCCTGCTGTTTGACGCAGGCCCCAATTACGCCGGCCATGAATTACTGACGCCCGAAGCCGGCGATTATCACGCGCTGGCGTGGGCAGGCGACGCCAAGGCGCTGGTGCGCAATGCCAACGGCGTGTCGCTCCTGAGCAACATCTGCCGCCATCGCCAGGCCGTGATGTTGCGCGGGCGCGGCCACTCAAAAAACATCGTGTGCCCGCTGCATCGCTGGACCTACGGCCTTGACGGCAAGCTGCTGGGCGCACCGCATTTCCCGCAAAACCCGTGCCTTGATCTTGCACAAACGCCGCTGACGAATTGGAACGGCTTGTTGTTCGAAGGCCCGCGCGACGTGGCGCGCGACCTCGGCACGCTTGGCGTGACGCGCGATCTCGATTTCAGCGGCTTCATGTTTGACCGCGTGGAAATTGAAGAATACGCCTGCAACTGGAAAACCTTCATCGAGGTTTACCTTGAGGATTATCATGTCGAGCCGTTTCATCCCGGCCTCGCCGGGTTTGTGAACGTCGCCGATTTGAAATGGGAATTCGGCGCGTGGCACAGCGTGCAAACCTGCGGCGTGAAGCACGGCCTCACCAGGCCCGGCAGCGCGGTCTACCAGCGCTGGCATGATCAGGTCAAGCGCCACAGCGGCGGCCAGACACCCGCGCACGGCGCGATCTGGCTCACCTATTTTCCGGGGCTGATGGTGGAGTGGTATCCGCACGTGCTGGTGGTGAGCAACATCATTGCGCGCGGACCCGAAGCCTGCACCAGCGTGGTCGAATTTTATTATCCCGAAGAGATGGTGCTGTTCGAGCGCGAGTTCATCGAAGCCGAGCAGGCCGCCTACCGCGAAACCGCCATCGAAGACCGCGAAATCTGCGAACGCATGACGGCGGGCCGTCGCGCCTTGTATCAGCGAGGGGAAAGCGATGCGGGGCCGTATCAATCACCACTGGAAGACGGCATGCAACACTTTCATGAATTTCTGCGGCGTGAGATTGATCCGCATTTGGATGCACAGCAATAACACTCTTTATTCATCAAAACCATGAGTTTCACCACGCTAATTTCGGCTTCCGCACTCGCCGCGCATCGGGATGACCCCAACTGGATTATCTGCGACTGTCGTCACGATCTGGCGGACTACGAAGCCGGACGCCGTGCCTACGCGCAGGCGCACCTGCCCGGCGCGCGCTTCCTGCATCTGGATGAAGACCTGTCCGGCCCCAAGACCGGCGCCAATGGCCGTCACCCGTTGCCGCATCCGATTACGTTTACGCTGCGGCTGGCGGCACTGGGCATCGACAACAGCAAACAAGTTGTCGCCTACGATGCGTCGGGCGGCGTGTATGCGTCGCGCCTGTGGTGGATGCTGCGCTGGGTGGGACACAGCAACGTCGCCGTGCTCGACGGCGGCATCGACGCCTGGAACAGAGCCAAGCTGCCGCTCAACGCTGTGCTGCCCGCCATCAAACCGCTGCGCTACAACCCCAATCCGAATCCGCAGCTGGCGGTGAGCGCAAACGACATCGTAACGCAGGCCGTCAATCCCGGCGCCAGGGCGCTGCACATAATCGACGCGCGCAGCGCCGACCGCTTTCGCGGAGAAAACGAAACACTGGATCCGGTGGCCGGGCATATTCCGGGCGCCGCCAACCGCTTCTTCAAAAACAATCTGGCCGACGACGGCTGCTTCAAACCAGCGACTACACTTCAGCAGGAATTTGCAACCCTGCTCAACGCCCGCGCGCCCAAAAACGTGGTGCATCAATGCGGCTCCGGCGTTACCGCCTGCCACAATCTGCTGGCGATGGAAGTGGCAGGCCTGAATGGTTCACGGCTCTATCCCGGCTCATGGAGCGAATGGGTCAGCGACCGCACGCGGCCGGTGGCTACGGGCGCTCACTAACGCCGCACCCGTCATCGCGCATGCGCGTCTTTCTCGCCGACGCGATTCTGCTGCTTCATTTTGCGTTCGTGCTGTTTGTCGTCGGCGGCTTGTTGCTGACGTGGCTCGGCGCGTGGCGCGGCTGGCGCTGGATACGCAGCCTCAAGTTTCGCATCGCGCATCTGGCAGCCATTGTGTTCGTCACCGGCGAAGCGCTGCTCGGCATGGTGTGCCCTCTTACCGAATGGGAGGATGCACTGCGCGGCGCGACGCAGGAAAAAAGTTTCATCGCACGCTGGGTGCATCAACTGATGTTTTTCGCCGCGCCCGAATGGGTGTTCACGCTGCTGTATGTCGCGTTCGCGCTGGCGGTAGCGGCAACGTTGTGGTTGGTGCCGCCTTCTCGCAATCTGCCCGTGCAAAAATAAAGGGTGCTGGGTATCAATCAGCACCCGGTATTTTATGCCATAAAAAAACCTTGCCCGGTTAGCCCAGGGAATCCGCCCAGATGTTGCGCGCCCAGCCCCACGCGTATTGACCTTCAAGTTCGCTGGGAGCAGTGGACAAGCCGCCGGCGCCCTTGACCACCAACATGGTTTTTTCCGCTGCGCTGTAGGCATGAACCGACGCAACATGAACCACATTTTTGGCATCGACAAAGCTGTAGCAGGTGTTCATCATCATCGGCGCGGGATTGAGCGGCTGGCCCTTGATCAGGGCGATGACCGCCGCCGCGCATACTTTCGCATGCTGATTCGCCATGCTGGCCGATTTGGGCATGGCAGCTGCCGATAACGTGGCATCACCCAGCACATGCACGCCTTTGACTGCCGTGGACTCGCAACTCAGCCAGTCCACACCGCACCAGCGGTTGTTGGCGGTGATCAGGCCCGCCTGCTGCGCAATGTCGCCTGCGCGTTGCGGCGGCACCACGTTGAGCACATCGCCTTTGACATCGCCGAACAACAGCTTGATGGTCATGCCTTTCACATCGACATCGGAAATTTCGCTGTTGGGGCGGTAGTCGATCATGCCTTTGTAGAGGTTGCTCCACGCTGCTTTGAACAGGCCCGCCTTCGACACCACGTCCGGATTGCTGTCGAGCACGATGATTTTCGATTTCGGCTTGGCACGCTTGAAGTAATCCGCCACCTGGCAGACACGCTCATACGGCCCCGGCGGGCAGCGAAACGGCGCCAGCGGAATATGAAACACAAACACGCCGCCGTCGCGCATCGCTTGCAGTTGTTTGCGCAGCGCCAGCGTTTGCGGCCCGGCCTTCCACGCGTGCAGCACCTGCGCTTGCGCGGCGGCATTGTTTAGGCCCGGAATCGTGTCGTAATTAAAATCCACGCCGGGCGACACAATCAATCGGTCATAGTTAAGCGTATTGCCGCCCGCCAGCCGCACGCTTTTCGCGACAGGATCGATCGCCACGGCGTTGTCGCGCACCACGTTAACGCCGCGATCGGCAAGCCCGCGGTAGTCACGCGAAATTTCGTTGAGAGTGGTGTTGCCCGCCAGTACCAGATTACTGATCGGGCAGGAGACGAATCCGGCTTCCCGTTCGACCACGGTGACATCGATATCCGGCGACCACATCTTCACGTATTTCGCCGCCGTGCCGCCGCCGATGCCGGCGCCGATCACCACCACGCGCCCGGCGCTCGCACCGCCGGTGGTGGCGCACCCTGCCAGCGCTGTGGCGCCCGCCGCTGCCGTCCATTGCATGAATTCACGTCTGGATAGAGTCATGGCGTTCTCCTAATAGCCGCTGCGCGCTGGCGCAGCCGCTGGCTTGAGGTTGGCGAAATAACCGGCGATCAACTCAAACTGCGCATCGGTGTAGCCCTTGGCGTGCTGATGCATGATGGTCGCGGGCCGCTTGCCGTCGCGAAAATCCCGCAGTTGCTGCACCATCACGTCCTTGTTTTGTCCGGCGATGCTTGGCGGCACACCGCCCACGCTGCGTCCATCGGTACCGTGGCAGGTAAAACACGTTGCCGCCAGCGCGCGTGCGGCATGGGGGTCCTGCGCCTGCGCGGGCACGGCGCCCGCCACCAACATGGCTGCGAATCCCGCAGCGAACCATCGCGTGTTCATGAGTAACTCCTTAAAGAATTTATCGCAATCTAGTATACCAATGCTGGGGTGTATGCACAGCGGCAAGTTGATCAACTCGTAAAGCAAAAACCCCGGACAAGCCGGGGTTTTTGCCTGCGCCAGCGACGCCGCTAAACCACCGTCGCCTCGGGCTTTTTCTCCTCGGCAAACAGCAGCTTGACCTTCTCGCTAGCATCGATATCCACCGTTACCTTGCCGCCGTTGGCGAGCTTGCCGAACAGCAGCTCATCCGCCAGCGCGCTGCGAATGGTGTCCTGGATCAGCCGCGCCATCGGACGCGCGCCCATCGCGGGGTCGAAACCTTTTTTCGCCAGGTAATCTTTCAATGCCTGAGTGAAAGTGATATCGACCTTTTTCTCGTGCAACTGGTCTTCCAGCTGCATCAGGAATTTATCGACGACACGCAGGATCACCTCACGATCCAGCGCGGCAAACGAAATCATCGCATCCAGCCGGTTGCGGAACTCCGGCGTGAACATGCGCTTGATCTCGCCCATTTCGTCGCCTGCCTGCTTGACCGGCGCGAACCCCATGCTGGTTTTCGACAACTCGGCGGCGCCTGCATTGGTGGTCATGATGATCACCACGTTGCGAAAATCCGCCTTGCGCCCGTTGTTGTCGGTGAGCGTGCCGTGATCCATCACCTGCAGCAGGATATTGAAAATGTCGGGATGCGCTTTTTCGATTTCATCCAGCAGCAACACCGAATAAGGTTGCTTGGTGATTTGCTCGGTCAGCAACCCGCCCTGATCGAACCCGACGTAGCCCGGCGGCGCGCCGATCAGGCGTGACACCGCGTGACGCTCCATGTATTCCGACATGTCAAAGCGTATGAGTTCCACACCCATCACGTAGGCCAACTGGCGCGCGACCTCGGTCTTGCCTACTCCGGTGGGACCAGAGAATAAAAAGCTGCCGATGGGCTTTAACGGATTCCCCAGGCCGCTGCGCGCCATCTTGATCGCGGTGGTCAGCGCATCAATGGCCTTGTCCTGGCCAAACACCACTGACTTGAGATCGCGCCCCAGGGTCTTCAACGAATTGCGGTCGTCGTTCGACACGGTTTGCGGCGGAATGCGCGTGATCTTCGCCACCACTTCTTCAATCTCGTGTTTGGTGATGATTTTTTTCTGCTTCGATTTCGGCAGGATGCGCTGCGCGGCGCCGGCCTCGTCGATGACATCTATCGCCTTGTCGGGCAAATGCCGGTCGTTGATAAAACGCGCCGCCAGCTCGGCAGCCGCGGTTAACGCTGCCGCCATGTATTTGACGCCGTGGTGCTCCTCGAAGCGCGACTTCAGCCCTTTCAGGATTTGCACGGTTTCTTCCACCGAGGGCTCCAGCACATCGATCTTCTGGAAGCGCCGTGACAGCGCGTGATCTTTCTCGAACACCCCGCGAAACTCGGTGTAGGTGGTGGCGCCTATGCATTTCAGCTGCCCGTTGGATAACGCCGGCTTCAGCAGATTGGAAGCATCCAGCGTGCCGCCCGATGCCGCGCCCGCGCCGATCAGCGTGTGTATTTCGTCGATGAACAAAATCGCGCGCGGATTTTCCTGCAACTGCTTCAACACCGCTTTCAGACGCTGCTCGAAATCTCCACGATACTTGGTGCCCGCCAGCAATGCGCCCATGTCGAGCGCGTAGACCGTGCTTTTGAGCAGGATGTCGGGCACCGATTCCTCAACGATGCGCCGCGCCAGACCCTCGGCAATCGCCGTTTTGCCCACGCCCGCTTCGCCCACCAACAGCGGATTATTTTTGCGGCGGCGGCACAAAATCTGAATCACGCGCTCCAATTCCTTGTCGCGGCCGATCAAGGGATCAATCTTGCCCTGCTGCGCCAGGCTGTTCAGATTCAGCGTGTAGTTTTCCAGCGCGCCGCCTGCGGCTGGCGTTTCCTGCTCGCTGTCGGATTCGGCTTCGGACTTGGCCGGCGCCGCCTGCGGTGTTTTGCTGATGCCGTGCGAAATAAAGTTCACCACGTCGAGCCGCGTGATGCCCTTTTGATTCAAAAAATAAACCGCGTGAGAATCTTTTTCCCCGAAAATCGCCACCAGCACATTGGCCCCGGTAACCTCTTTTTTGCCCGACGACTGCACGTGCAGAATGGCGCGCTGAATCACGCGCTGGAAACCGAGCGTGGGCTGGGTATCGACGTCCACACCCGCCAGTATTGGCGTATGTTCAGTCACAAAATCCGCCAGCAATTTGCGCAGATCATCGACTTCGGCGGCGCACGCCTTTAACACCGCGGAGGCCGACGGGTTATCCACCAGCGCCAGCAGTAAATGCTCCACAGTAATGAACTCGTGGCGCTTTTGGCGGGCCTCCATGAAGGCCATGTGCAGACTGACTTCCAGTTCCTGAGCGATCATCGGCGTCCTTTATCGGCTTCTGTAATCACGGTTGCAAGGGTACATCAATTTTCTTCCATCATGCACTGTAACGGATGTTGGTGCTGTTTGGCGTACGAGCGTACCTGATCTACCTTGGTCGACGCAACATCTTTGGAATAGACGCCGCACACCCCCATACCCTCGCGATGCACCTTCAGCATTACCGCCGTCGCCTTTTCGCGGTTCAGCGAGAAAAACTTTTGCAGCACGATCACCACAAAATCCATCGGCGTGTAGTCGTCGTTCAGGATCATCACCTTGAACATCGGCGGCGGCTTGGTTTTGGCCCGCTGCGCCTCCAGTACCGTGTCATCGCGTTGTTTGCCTGCCATGGTTCAACATCACTCAATATATACACCGGGCTAGCGGAATACTGATTCCGCGCATAAGCGTGTATTTTGGACGTAATCCCGGAAAATTCAAGTGTCCCCGCGATAAAAGATTAGCGCTGTTGTTTTCATGTTATCGGCGATTTTGGTGTATGCTTTAATTCTGTCTGCGATGGTGATACGCTTTTGAAGCGTTGGTGGTGGTGACTACGCAGATGGAAATGCACGAAAGTAAAAGGGGCTGCAGCCCGCTTTACCTGGCAAGGATGAAACATGGCAACAGGCACCGTGAAGTGGTTCAACGACTCCAAGGGCTACGGATTCATCACGCCGGACGATAAAAGTGAGGATCTTTTCGCCCATTTCTCGGCCATTCAAATGAACGGGTTCAAAACGCTCAAGGAAGGCCAGAAAGTCTCGTTCGAAGTCACGCAAGGCCCCAAGGGCAAGCAAGCTTCAAACATTCAGGCCGCGTAGTTTGTTTTAGCGCGGGACGGCTGCGCCGAATAGCCACCCGCCTGCGCGTGTCGTCGAAATTCCGTAAACCCCTGATACGTTTGGGGGGATGCGTGTTTTTCGCGCTCTCGCTCTTTGTCACCTGCTCCGGTCGCCCACAATACGAACACCGTTGCATAGGCGCACGCCGCTGCCGCGTTTGCGCACATTTATACAAACTACAATAAATGCGATAATCGCCGCGCTTAAACCCACGCTACGCGCATAGGTGTACTACGCACCAACACTAACGAAGACGGAAACGGAGAATCATGACTGGCAACCTCGACCTTTTTAAAATCGCCAAAGAAGAACAAGACGGCGATTTATTCAAGCTGCTCGACAGCATCTACCCACGATCCAAAATTCAGCCGCGTGGCATTTCCGACGCCGTGATCTGGGAAGGCGGCAGCAACCACGGCGGCGTGCAGCCGGTAGCGCATGCATTTACCGACATGTTCGCATTGAACGGCACCTTGATGGCGCTCGATGTGCTCGGTCTGCCGTTCCTCGGCGTGCCGATGATGGCGCAGTTTCGCCACGACACCAAACTGAAGTCGCTGGAGTGGTTCGGCAAGATGGATTACACCTGCCTGAAGTGGTCCACCGCGGGTGATTTCATGGTCAACGAAAACGGCAAAAAAGTGGTGGTGGCGGGAAAATCCGCCAACGCGCCGCTGCGCACCGCCGCCGGCGTGTATTGCAATGTGCGCCCTTACGGCGCGATCACCAGTGTGCGCTTCATGCCTGGCCTGCCGTATTCGCAGGACAGCAAGAAATTCACGGTCAGCCGCGACACCGGCAACATCCACTCCGAGATGAATACGCCGGGTGTGCGCATGGCGTATGCAGTGCGGCTGTTCCTGAAAATGGTGCATGAAACCAAGCAAATCGGACGCGTCGCCACCAAGCCCACGCAGGCGCAGGAAGACACCATCAACGCCGGTATCGTGCGCTGGCTGTTGCAGGGCACCCAGTTCGAGTTAAAGCGCCGTTACACCGTGGACGCCTACGAAGAACAAAGGGCGAACGTCGATGCGATCGTCGCCCTGCTGCCCAAGGATTTCAAAGCCGGCATGGAAAACTGGAGCGGCGAAATCAATGAACACATTTCCGACACTAACTTTGGCCTTTTGCTGCATGACATGATCCGGCAACGCAAATCCATCGTCTACGCTACCGACCTCGACGGCGACCGCTTGACCGACCTCATGGCGGATGCGCCCGAAGTATTGCGCAACTGGGGGCAAATGGTTCTCGATCACGCCAAGACCGGCGCGGACATGAAAAAAGTCTGGGCCGACATGGGCTTTACCATGAAGAGCGGTCATGACATGACCAGCGTGATGTACCGCATGGAAGGCGCGCCGATTTACGAACAGACACTCGGTTCAGCCGACGCCATGCTGCTGCGCCTGCTGGCGGGCGACGAAACCGTCGGCGGCGAAAAGCAACCGTACGATCCGCGCATCCACTTCGTACTGATTAACGAAGCGTACAAGGCGGCGAATCCGGGCAACAGCGAACTGGCCAAATGGCTGGATGCACAACTGGCGACGTTTGATAAAATATTTTCCGGCAAGCGGCCACGTTATATCGACGGCTACAAGCAGTTGAAAGCAGCGATCAAGCCGTGGGGCAGCCGGTAATCCTGGTGCGGCAGCAGTCTTGCACCCAACGCCCGCAACCGCGGGCGTTGTTGTTTGAGCAGCCGGTTCGTCGATGACGCAACACCTGCTGTTCAACAAACCCTACGGCGTGCTGTGCCAGTTTCGCGCGGTCAAAGGCAAATTGACGCTCAAGGATTTCATCCTGCAGCCGGACGTCCATGTCGCCGGCCGCCTTGATGCCGACAGCGAAGGACTTTTACTACTTACCGACGATGGCAGTGAGCAACATCGCATCACCGATCCGCGGCACAAACTTCCGAAGACGTACTACGTGCAGGTCGAAGGCGAACCGGACGACGATGCCCTCGCGCAACTGCGCAAAGGCGTCGCGCTGAACGATGGGCTCACACGTCCCGCCGAAGCGGATCTTGTGGCGGAGCCAGCATGGTTGTGGCCGCGCGACCCGCCCGTGCGCTTTCGCAAAAACATTCCCACCGCGTGGCTCAAACTCACGATCCATGAAGGCAGAAACCGGCAAGTGCGCCGTATGACGGCTGCCGTCGGCTATCCGACATTGCGACTGATACGCTGCAGCATCGGCGACTGGAGCTGCCACGGACTTGCTTTAGGTCGATGGAAAATAATTCTCTAAGCCTATGTTTTAAATAACTTATTTATAGTTCTGCGCTCGTCGATGCAACACCTTGCAGCGACAGGTCAACCGCCCCCCGACTCGTTCGTTAGTGGCAAAGACCGATGAAAAAATGCGGTCGTTTGCGCAGGCAGCAATCCACCAACCACCCAAGAGGAAAAAGCAAATGAAGAAGCTGTTTATTACCCTGATCGCCGCGCTGTTTGCGGCCGCGACCGTAACCCCGGTCATCGCACAGGACAAGAAAGACGGGGCGAAAGCAGAAGCCAAAGCCGATGCCAAGAAAGCTGATGCCAAAAAAGGCGATGGCAAAAAAGGTGATGACAAGAAAGCCGACGGCAAAGGCGATGGCAAAAAAGGTGACGACAAGAAAGCCGATGGCAAAGGCGACGGCAAAAAGGGCGACGACAAGAAAGCCGATGGCAAAGGCGACGGCAAAAAAGGCGGCAAGTAATAATCGCCGTTTTTCGTTGCAAAGGCAGGGTCGAGAGACTCTGCCTTTTTTATTGGCCTGCACGCACTGGCGGTAGAATAGCGGTATGCAAATCCTTCTCCCCATGCGGGTCACCCCATGAGCGCCAGGAAACGAGTCGTCGTCGGCCTCTCCGGCGGCGTGGATTCCTCGGTTGCCGCGCTGCTGTTGAAGCAACAAGGTTACGAGGTCGCCGGCCTGTTCATGAAAAACTGGGAAGACGACGACACCGAGGATTATTGCGCTTCGCGCCAGGATCTGATTGATGCGGCGTCTGTCGCCGACAAAATCGGCATCGATATCGAGTCGGTGAATTTTTCCGCCGAATACAAGGCACGTGTGTTCAGCGAGTTCCTCTCGGAATACAAGGCCGGGCGCACGCCGAATCCCGATGTGATGTGCAACGCCGAGATCAAGTTCAAGGCGTTTCTCGATCACGCCATGGCGATGGGCGCCGACTGCATTGCCACCGGGCACTACGCGCAGGTGCGCGAACGCGACGGACTGTTTCAACTGCTGCGTGCTGATGACGGCACCAAAGATCAAAGTTATTTTTTATATCGGCTCAATCAGCAGCAGTTGTCGAAGACGCTGTTCCCGCTGGGCAATCTCACCAAAATCGAGGTGCGTGACATCGCGCGCCGCGAAGGGCTGGCGACACACGATAAAAAGGATTCGACGGGTATCTGCTTCGTCGGCGAACGCCCGTTTCGTGAGTTTCTGAATCGTTACATTCCGGCGAACCCCGGCGATATCTGCACGCCCGATGGCGCGCGCGTGGGACGCCACACCGGTTTGATGTTTTATACGCTGGGGCAGCGCCAGGGGCTGGGCATTGGCGGCCGGCGTGAAAGCAACGGCGACGGCGACGCCTGGTATGTCGCCGAAAAAGACATGACGAACAATCGCCTGGTGGTGGTGCAGGGGCACGATCATGCGCTGTTGTTCGCGGATCGCGTCACCGCGGTTAATCTGAACTGGATCAGCGGCGCCACCCCGCACTGCGGCTGGGTGTATGGCGCAAAAACGCGCTACCGCCAGAAAGACGCGCCCTGCGTCATCGCCTCGGCCACCCAACAAAGCTGTGCCATCGAATTCGCGGAACCACAGTGGGCCGTTACCCCCGGCCAGTCGGTGGTGGTGTACGAAAGCAATGTCTGTCTGGGCGGCGGCATCATCGAATCCACCGCACAATCCGCTGCCGCCGCGGAAGCGATACGTTTGCGGCAAGAATCCTGCCCATAACGTGGGCATAACGCCGCATCGCGCTTGACGGTATTTCCCTCGCGGGAGTAGTCTCCAAGCATCACCCAACCGGAGCCATTCCATGGACGCACCCGTCGAAAAATTCATCCTCTTTCTCCAGCCGGGGTGAAGTTCCTGCCTCAGAGCGAAAGAGTTTCTTTCGAAAAAGAACATCGACCACATAGTCATCGACATCGCTAACGATCCGGGCGGACGCGAAAAACTGCTTGCGCTTGGGCTTCGTAGCGTACCAGTAGTATCGAAGGGCAAAAAATACGTATTCGGCCAAAAGCTCGAGGATGTGGCGGAATTCGTCGGCCTCGAAGGCACGGGCCACACGCCGCTGCCGCCTGACCAGTTGGTGAAAAAATGGGTTATCGCACTGCGCGCGGCGCAGCGCTATGTGCGCCAGTTGCCGGACGACAAAATGCAGCAGGACGTGATTCCCAACCGTCCGCGGGCGATTCGCATTATGAGCCACCATATCTTCCGCATTTGCGAGGCGTTTCTCGACAGCACCATCAACGGCACTGATTACGCCGTGGGCCATGCCAACGTGCTGCCTGCGGACGGCACGTGCATGACGGGCAACGACCTTGCGCAATACGGCGAAGGCGTGATCCAGCGCCTGGAGCAATGGTGGGCGGGCCTTGCGGATAAAACCCTGAGCGCCGAAATCGGCACGTACTATGGCAAGCAGCCGCTGCACGTGGTGTTTGAGCGTTCAACCTGGCACTCGGCGCAGCACGCGCGCCAGTTGATACATGTGCTGGAACGCTTCGGCATCGAGCCCAATCAGCGCCTCACCGCCGATGATCTCGCCGGATTGCCGATACCGGAGCGGCTGTTTGAATAGGCATTCGCTCTTCTGTCGACAAAAAAGCCGCGCGGGTCGCGGCTTTTTTGCGAATAACACGCACGCTTTGGATTGCGCTAAAATTGCTGCACATCTGTATTGCACCTTTCGTATTGCCAACCGCCACTCATTCATGCTTGCGCCGCGTAGCAAAGCCGTTGTCACCGGCCCGGAGCCTTTGCCATCATGGTGAATCCGGATCCAGCCGCGCGTCGCGCGCTACCTTCGGTTGACCGGCTGCTGAGCAGCAGCGCCGTTGGCGCGCTCGTTTCTCGTTACGGCCGCGCGCTCACTACCGACGCCATTCGCGAGTTGCTGCAGGCGCAGCGCGAGCAACTCGCGCACGACGCCGGCACGTTTGAATTCGACGAGCCGCGTTTCATTGCGGCCTGCAACACCGAACTCGCACAGCAGACGCAGCCGTCGCTGCGACCGGTGTTCAATCTCACCGGCACGGTACTGCACACCAATCTCGGCCGCGCGCTGATGCCGCAGTCGGTAGCCGACGCGGTAATGACCGCGATGACGCGCCCGGTTAATCTCGAGTTCGATCTCGGCGGCGGCGCGCGCGGCGAACGCGACATGCATGTCGAAAAATGGATCACCAAACTCGCCGGCGGCGACGGCGCGGTCGTGGTCAACAACAATGCCGCAGCGGTGTACCTGGTATTGAACACCCTGGGCGCAAAAAAAGAAGTCATCGTGTCGCGCGGTGAGTTGATCGAAATCGGCGGCGCGTTCCGCATCCCCGACATCATGAAACGCGCGGGCGTGAAACTGGTTGAGGTGGGCACCACCAACCGCACGCACCTGAAAGATTTCGCCGAAGCCATCACCCCGCGCACCGCCGCCATCATGAAGGTGCATACCAGCAATTACGCGGTGCAGGGTTTCACCGCCAGCGCGCCCGAACCTGAACTCGCGGCACAGGCACATGAACACGGCATTCCCTACATCGTCGATCTCGGCAGCGGCATGCTGGTGAATCTCGAAGACTACGGCCTGCCGCACGAGCCCACACCGCGCGAGGCGCTGGCGAACGGCGCGGATCTGGTCACGTTCAGCGGCGACAAATTGCTGGGCGGCCCGCAAGCCGGATTAATCGTCGGCAAAAAAGAACTGATCGCACGCATCCGCAAAAACCCTATGAAGCGCGCATTGCGTGTGGACAAGATGACGCTCGCCGCGCTCGATGCGCTGCTGCGCCTTTATACCAACCCGGACAAGCTGCGTGAGGAAGTGACCACTCTCCGCCTGCTCACACGCACACGCGCCGATATCCGCGTGCAGGCCGAGCGCGTGCTGCCGCAGGTGCAAGCCGCGCTCGCCGGCATAGCGCACGCTGCGATAGTCGATACCGGCAGCCAGATCGGTAGTGGCTCATTGCCGGTGGATTCGTTGCCGAGCACGGGCATCGCGATCACGCCAGTCGGTAAAAGCAAAAGCTCCTTCGCCGACAAACTATCGCTCGCGTTTCGCGCACTGCCGGTGCCGGTGATCGGCCACATCAAGGAGGGCGCGTTCGTGCTTGATTTGCGTTGCCTTGATCACGAGGATGAATTTGTGGCGCAGCTTGGCGGACTAAAAATCAACAACTGAACCGCAAAGACGCAAAAACGCACAGATTTCGCAAAGAACATCAAACAAGCATAACTATATGTTTTTATTGCATAATTTCTCTATTGATCGTCTTTGCGTTTCCTTTGCGTGTTTGCATCTTTGCGGTTGCATTGGAATTCAAAAATGATAGTAGCCACCGCCGGCCATATCGATCACGGCAAGACGCTGCTGGTGAAAACCCTCACCGGCGTGGACACCGATCGCCTGCCCGAAGAAAAGGCGCGCGGCATTTCGATAGACCTTGGCTTTGCCTATCTGCCGCTACCCAACGGCGAGTTGATCGGTTTTGTCGATGTGCCCGGCCACGAACGCTTTGTGCGCAATATGCTCGCCGGCGTGTGCGGCATAGACTACGCGCTGCTGGTGGTCGCGGCGGACGACGGCGTGATGCCGCAGACGCTGGAACATCTGAACATTCTGAACCTGCTACACATACGGCGCGGCGCGGTAGTCGTCACCAAGATCGATCGCGTGGATGAAGCGCGTGTCAAACAAGTGGGCGAAAACGTTACCGCACTGTTGTCGGCGACGCAGCTTTCCGGCGCAAAAGTGATGCCGGTCTCCGCGGTCAGCGGCGCGGGCATGAGCGAACTGCGCGAGATGCTCAAACGCGAGGCTACGGCATCAGCGTCGCGCACCAGCGCCGATCAGCATTTCCGTTATGCCGCCGACCGCGCGTTCACGGTAGCGGGCAGCGGCACGGTGGTCACCGGAACGGTGTTCAACGGCAAGGTTGCGCCCGGTGACAAGCTGGTGATTTCTCCCGCCGGCAATGAAGTGCGCGTGCGCGGCATCCAAATCCAGGGCAAGGCCGCGCAGCAAGCGCTCGCCGGTCAGCGCTGCGCATTGAACCTTACCGGCACCGACCTCGAAGCGGTGAGCCGCGGCGACTGGGTGCTGGCGCCGGCGATACATCACCCGACGCAGCGGATTGCCGGGCGTGTCAGCGTGCTGGCGAGTGAAACGCAGGCACTCAAGCACTGGACGCCGGTGCATCTGCACCTCGCCACGGCCGATGTCACCGCACGTGTGGCGATTCGCCGCGGCGCAAGCATCGCGCCCGGCGCGTCAGCGATGGTGCAGTTGCAACTCGACAAGCCGGTGGGTGCGCTGCACGGCGACCGCTTTATCCTGCGTGATCAATCCGCCACGCGCACCCTCGGCGGCGGCGTGGTGCTTGACCCGTTTGTGACTACGCAGCGACACAGCAAGGAAGCGCGCGAGGCCGAGTTGGCGGCGCTGGAGCAGGCCACGCCGCAAGCCACGCTCGATGCGTTGATAAAACTCGGCAGGCCGGTTGATCTTCAGCGCTTTGAAACGCTGTTCAACATGCCATCGGCGCAAGCCGCCGTGCTCTACGAAAAAGCAGGCCTCGCGCAGTTGGGTAAGGACACCCGCGTCGCCATCCCGCGCGCGCGCAGCACCCAAATCACGGATGCCATAGCGCCGCACTTGCAGGCCTTTCACCAAACGCAACCGCAGGCTGCCGGCGAAGAAACCGAAACGCTGCGCAAGCAGCTCGCACCCGAATTATCGGCAGACGCTTTCGGCACCATCCTGCGCACACTGGCCGACGCGCGCAAAATCGAAACCAGCGGCTCCATAGCGCGCTTGCCCGCGCACAGCACCACCGCCAACAGCGCTGACGAAACGATGTGGCAACTCGTCAAGCCCGCGCTCGACGCTGCGGGATTCAACGCGCCGCAGATCAAGGACCTGGCGCTGCAACTGAAACTGAAGGAAGCCATGGTCAAGGATTTCCTTTATCGTAAAGCCAAGAGCAACGAAATTTATCGCGTGACGCCGGATCGCTTTTACACCAAAGGCACGCTGGCAAAACTCGCCGCCACCGCGCAGGCCACGGCGCAGGCGCAGCCCACCGGCATCTTCACCGCCGCGCAGTACCGCGACTGGACCGGTGTCGGCCGCGGCCTTGCCATCGAAATACTTGAATTCATGGATACGCTGGGCGTTACGCAACGCATCGGCGACACGCGCAAGATGCGCAAGGATTTTGTGCCCATCCTCGGCGCGGCGGAAATTCCCGCCAAGCCACTGCTCGCAGCGCCACGGCCTGCGCAACTCGCGCCCGCATCCAACAAACCGGCGCATCAACAACGCCGCCCCAACAATTCTTACCGCAGATAAGGAACAGCAATGGCAGCAACCTATGATGTTATCGTGATCGGCGAAGGTGTCGCCGGTTTAATCGCTGCCGGCGAACTCGCCGGCGCAGGATTCAAAGTCGCCACGCTCGAAGCGCAACTCTTCGGCGGCTTGGTGATTAACATCAATGAACTCGATCCACCGCCTGAGGGTAGCGAAGGCGGCAGCGGCAACAGCGGCGCGGAATACGCCTCCACGCTGATGCAGGCCAATGCCGACGCGGGCGTGACCAGCATCTCTGAACCCGTTAGCCGCATTGAAATCACAGGCGACATCAAAAAAGTCGTTACCGAAAGCGGCAGCTACACGGCAACGCAGGTCGTGGTCGCCTCCGGCGCGCGCCTGAAAAAACTCGGCGTGCCCGGTGAAGCCGCGTTCGAGGGCAAAGGCGTTTCGCAGTGCGCGGATTGCGATGGCCCGATGTACCAGAACGAATCCGTGGTAGTGGTCGGCGGTGGCGATTCGGCGCTGCAGGAGGCCCTCGTGCTGTCGCAATACTGCAAAGAAGTGCGCATTGTGCATCGTGGCAGCGCGTTCGGCGCGCACGACTTCTTCAAGCATGCCGTGAATGACCAACCCAAAATCGTCAAAATCTTTAATGCGCAAGTCACCGCTGTCAGCGGCGGACAAATGGTTGAAAAAGTCTCAATCAAGCACGCCGATGGGCGCAGCGAAGACCTCGCGTGCGCCGGTGTGTTTGCCTACGTCGGACTGGAACCCAACTCGGAATATCTGCCGCATGCGGTGCAGCGTGACGCCAAAGGCTTTGTCGTCACCAACGAGCATTTTGAAACCGCAATGCCGGGCGTGTGGGCGGTAGGGGCGGTGCGCAGCGGCTGTGGCGGCGAACTGGATGATGCGATCGAGGATGCCCGAAAAGCGGCAGCCGGTATTCGCGCGCGGCTCGCATGATGAAAGGCTGCACGGTTGCGATGGCTTACCCATTACAATTGCCATGCAGCAGAAAGTGACATGTACTACGGAAGGGAATCGCTCCCGGTGGGGCGGCCGGACTTCAAACCCGGTAGGGGCTGTTAACAGTTCTATGTGGGTTCGACTCCCACTCTCTTCCGCCACTTATTCGTAAGCACCCGCGGCGGGTGTTGCGGCCGGCACATCTCCGACGTGCAATCCCTTATCGCGTGGTAGTCGCACCGGAGGTCCCATCCTTTTGTGCAGCTGCGGCCGCAATACCGGCAGCGATTGCCCCCGCTATTCCCAACGCTGCCGGCAACGTAAGTGTGCCCTCGGCGCCGGCGGCGGCCAGCGCCGCGCCTAAGGTCGCACTGTCAACAAGAATGAACAGCCCGGCCAATTCACTGAAGGTGGCCGCTATAGATGCCGGAATCGCTGAAAGCGGTATCGTGGTCCCCAGCGCAGTTTCACTCGCCACTATCCCCGCTGCACCAGTGCCGAACGTCGCGGTGCCCGCGGTATTCACAACCTCAACCACACCATTCAGCACACGCAAATACACCGGGTTTACCACTGCAACCATGAAGTCTGTTCCCCGGATGCCCATTGTCGCGGTGGCAGTACGCAATGTATACGCGCGCGGCGTACGCCGTGTCAGCGCCCCGGTCATCGAGCGTAACGCGCCTTTGATCAGCTCAAAACCAAATTTGTCCCTGGCCGGCTGGTCCTTCACGAACGAATATTCCGCCACCCGGAATTCGCTGTTTTCATGTAATACAATCGCCTGTCCGTCATCAAAACGCACAACCGCGCGACTCTTGGGGCCCGTGGTCAGTGTGGTGCCTGCGGAAATGCGCTGCTTGACGGCAACAACTGTGGCCGACGCTGCGGAAGCGCCCGCCCTGACCTGCCCTTGCGCCGACTCAATCACCCCCGCGGCAAACCCGGCTGGTGATGACATCAATGCAAAAATAATCGCTAGCAGACGAACCCACTCTTGCATACAACCTCTTGCGGCCTTGAGCAATGACGCGCATTTTACTACAGCCGCTTGCGCGCGCCTTATCCGGCGCATGCCTGCGACGAACCAGACGGGGCCGGCGCTACCGGGGGTGCTAAGATTTGGCTCGCAGTGCTCCAAAACACCATTAACCACCGATTTACACAGATAAACACAGATGAGAGCAAGCGCTAAAGCATTTGCCACCGAGTACACAACGCTTCATCGCGGAATATCGCAGGGCGCTTTGTGAAGCGCTGTAACGGCCGTAGCCCTCGTGATTTTGCGGTTAGCTATCTGGGTTCAATGGCGGTTTCGATGGCGCTGGTTTATCCTGCATCGGCGCTCGCGCAATCCACGGTGACAGGGCCGGGACAGGCCTATCCGGGCAAATCGATACGCCTGATTGTGCCGTTTCCCGCCGGTGGCGGCGTGGACAGCGTCGCGCGCATCACGTTTCAGCGCCTGTCTGAACTACTGGGTCAGCAGGTGGTGATCGACAATCGAGGCGGTTCCGGCGGCGTGATCGCAGCGGAAATCGCCGCGCGCGCTGCGCCCGACGGCTACACTCTGTTTTTTGGCACCACTGCAACGCAGGCGATCACGCCGCACTATTACCGCAAGCTGGCGTACGATCCGGTGAAGGATTTCGCGCCGGTCAATCTGCTTGCCGGCGCCGGCTACCTGCTGGTAGTGCATCCGGCGTTGCCGGCTGCCAGCGTGAAAGAATTGGTCGCGCTCGCCAGAGCCAAACCGGGCGCACTGAATTATTCGTCGGCGGGCAATGGTTCGACATTACATCTCACCATGGAACTGTTTCGCAGCATGGCGGGCATCGACCTGGTGCACGTGCCGTACAAGGGTGCCGCGCCCGCGCTCGCCGATTTGTTGAGCGGACAGATACAACTCACGTTTAATCCGGCGTCGGTGGTGCTGCCACACATCAGGAGCGGCCGCGTGCGCGCGCTGGGCATCACCAGCGCCAAACGTTCGCCGCTGGCGCCCGACGTGCCGACCATCGCCGAAGCTGGAGTGCCGGGTTATGAATCGAGCGGCTGGTATGGCACGCTGGCGCCCGCGCACACGCCGCAGGCGATCATCAGCAGGCTCAACCGCGAACTCAACCATGCGCTTGCCGACAAGGACGTGAAAGAGCGCTACAGCGCGACCGGTGTCGAAGCCATCGGTACTACACCTGAGCAGTTCGCCGAGTTCATACGCAACGAATACGCCAAGTGGGGCAAGGTGGTGCGCGCGACAGGCGTAAAAATGGATGGATAAGTCCGTGTTGCCTATTTGGTTTAGAGTGAAACTCAACGGAGGGAGAACCTATGTTGGCTCGATTTATTGGCGTCGTAATGTTGCTGATTGTGATTACAGGCAGTTGTTTCGCGCAAACCGCTTCGACAAGCTCAGGACAGGCTTTCCCCTCCAGGACGCTGCGCATCATCATCGGCTTTCCACCGGGCGGCGCGACCGACATCACCGCGCGCGCGATTGCGCAAAAGCTCAGCGAGAGCATCGGTCAGCAGGTGATCGTCGAGAACCGTCCCGGCGCGGCCAGCAACATCGGCGCGGAATTGGCGGCGCGCGCGGCACCCGACGGCCATACACTGTTCATGGGCAGCGTGTCGCTGTCGATCAACGCCTCACTGTATTCGAAGCTCCCTTACGATGCGTTGCGCGATTTCGCGGCGGTGGCGCACACCGCGGATACGCCATTTTTGCTGGTGGTGCATCCTTCGATGCCGGTCACCAACGTAAAGGAATTTATCGCCTTCGTCAAAGCGCGGCCCGGTCAGATCAACTATGCGACCGCGGGTGCGGGTTCGGGCGCGCATTTGTTCATCGAGCTATTCCGTTCGATAGTCGGTGTACAGATGACCAGCGTGCATTACAAGGGTGCTGCGCCTGCAACGATTGACGTGCTCTCGGGACAGGTGCCGGTGCAGTTCGACAACCTGCTCACAATGTATCCGCTGACGAAAATAGGCAAACTGCGCGGCCTGGCGTTGAGCACATTGCGGCGTTCCGCGCTGGCACCCGAGGTTCCAACCCTCGCTGAGTCAGGCGTGCCCGGCTACGATGCGAATGCGTGGTTTGGTATATTCGTACCCGCCGCGACACCCAAAGACGTGATTGCGCGGCTCAACGCCGAGATCAACAAGGGCTTGCAGACACCGGAATTGCGCGAGCGCCTGCGTCTGCTGGGCGCCACACCGGGCAGCGGCACACCTGATCAGTTCGCGGCGCTGTTTCGCGATGAAGTTGCGAAGTGGGCAAAAGTGGTCAAGAGCGCCGGCGTGCGCGTCGATTAACCGTTACTTGGTCACCGTCTTGCCGACAGTGCGTCCCTGCGCATCCTTATGCACCGTGGTGTTGCCTTGCGTGGTCGACTTGCCCACGGTCTTGCCGGAATTGTCCATGGTGCGTGTAGTGTTGCCCTGCGTAACCGATTTACCCACAACCTTGCCGGATTTGTCGAAATGCTTGGTGGTATTGCCCTGCTTGACCGATTTTCCGGCGCTGCTGCCCGTCTTGCTGGTGTGCTTGGTGGTATTGCCCTGGGTGACCGAGCGGCCCGCGCTGCTGCCGCTGCTGGTGGTGTGCTTGCTGGTGGTTGTTTTGGAAGTGCTGGATGCGGCCAGTGTGTAAGCCGGTGCAGTGATTAACGTGACCGTCGCGGCAACGATGGCGGCTTTGGCTATGAATTTCAGTTTCATGATTGCTCCTCGTTTTATTTGAATGCAGTGGATTATTATTGATGTTTCAGATGCCGTCAATCGCGGATTCACTTCGCGCTAATCAGCGTGCGCGCGACGCCATCACCGCCTTGCGCACGAAAGCCTTTTTCTCGACCGGATCCTGAATCTCATCGGCGATCAGCAGATAGAGCTCGACTTCGTTGCGCGCTATGGCGGCGGCGCGTCTGATCACCACCGCGGCCACCGCGCCGATATGACGCGCCAGCTCGCTCTCGGCACGCTTCAATACTTCGGGCGCGAACCTGGACGAATTCGTTGGCAGTTGAGGCGCCGCGCTGGTCGGCGTTTGCGGCTGCGCCACGGGCGGCGCAGTGCGCTCCTGGTTGGCGAATTTTTTGAGAAACGCTGCGCGCGCTTTTTCGTCTTCAATATCCAGCGCGACGATGCCGCATAATTCGGCGAGCGAGGCCGCCTTGCGTACGGCGTTGCGTATCAGCACCGGCGCGATCGGACCCAGGTGCAACGCGGCCTCGGTTTCGATGCGCTTTAACAGGCCCGGGTCGAAGCCGGCGGCCACGGGGGTCGCGCCGGTCTGCGCAGGCACGGCCCTATGTACCACTGGCGCCACTGGCGCCGCGACGCCGAGACGCGCCATGAATTCCGCGGTAGTTTGCGGGCGTTCATCTTCGTTGGGTTTCAACGCCCAGTCGACGGCGTCCAGCACAGCCACGCTGTACACGCCCGACGGCAATTGCGCGCTGGCGGGTGTCATCACATCCTTGCGTACCCGTGCAGCGGCTTCGACCGGTTTGGCGCCGGTGATCATCCAGTACATCACGCCGCCCAGCGCGTAAAGATCAGTCCACGGGCCCAGGTTGCCGTGGACATGGTATTGCTCCAGCGGCGCGTAGCCGGGCGTCACTATCGCGGTGACTTCCTGACCGCCACCCTTGATTTCACGCGCCGAGCCGAAATCGAGCAGCACCGGCGCGCCATCGGCGCGCATGAACACGTTGGCCGGCTTGATATCGCGATGCAGATAAGCGCTTTTGTGAATCACCGCGAGTCCGCCCGCAAGCGCCCCCACGATCGCAAGCAAATCCTGCTGCGGCAGCGGCCGGCGCGTATCGATCCACGTGCTCAGCGGTTCGCCCTCGACAAACTCCATCACCATATAGCCGCTGTGATCGGCTTCGAAAAAGCGCATCACGCGCACGATGTTCGGATGACGAAACGAGGCCAGTGTGCGCGCTTCATCCAGAAAACGCCGCAGACCCCAGTTAAATATATCCGCATCTTCGGGCGTGCGCGCGCTCACAGATTGATCCACCGCGCGCGCTGCGATATGCTCCGGCAGATATTCTTTCAGCGCGACCTTGAGATTCAGATTGAGATCGGTTGCCAAATACGTGACGCCGAAGCCGCCCGCGCCGAGCACGGATTCGACCCGGTATTCGTTGAGCACGTGGCCCATGGGCAGGGCGTCGTTGACGGTACTCATGACAATGATACGCGGCGAGTGGGCAAGGTGTTGGCCGTATGAACGAAAAGGGTTAACTCTTGTTGATCAGGTCTATGGCTTTGGCCAGACTGCGCCGCATGCGGTTGAATGATCTGCCCAGCAGCGCGACTTCATCCTTGCCCGCTTCGTTGAACTCGGCGATGTCCATGTCACCGGTGCTTATTTTGTCGGCGGCGGCCGACATGCGGGTGATCGGCTTCACGATCAGCAGGCTCATCATCACGTTTAATATCACGAACAGCGCCAGAAACACCGCCGACAGCGAAATCATGAATGCGTAGAACGCGCGGTCGGCATTTTGGATGGGCAGCGACATCGGCACTGACACAATCTGCGCGCCGATGACTTCCATGTGTTTCCAGCCGAAGCCGTTGTTGGGACCGTAGATTTTTACCATGGCCGGTGGCGCTTGCGCCGCCGTGGTGTGGCACGCAAGACAAGCCTTGTCCTTGATCTGAAACGGCCGCGCGAGATACAGCGATTGCCCGGTGGGCGTATCGCGCATGCCGCTGATTTCGCCGTGCTCCGGCGCATTGCGAAAGGTGTTGACGATATCGGCTTCCCATGCCACCGCCCTGTTGCGCGGATTGGTCGGGTTGAGCGTGGCTTCCTTGTACGAGTAATCCGCGTATTTCTTGCGCAACGCGGCCATGATCTCGGTGGCGGAATAAGCGGGCACGCTTTGCGGATGGAATATTTCGTCGCTGTAAGGGATTAACGGGCGCAGTTGCGTGTTGGTATAACTGCGCATCGACAGCGCGGCTTCCATCATCACCCCCGCATTGCGCAACACCTCGTCGCGCGCATTGCGATGCAATAGATCGTGCGAGATATAACCCGTCACGCCCAGGCCGATGACAAATACCAGCAGCAAAACCAGGTTGAACTTGAGTCGCAGTCCCATGTGAGCTCCCTGACGGTTCGCGAGAAATTTTCCCGTGCTGCTAAAAGTATACGCGTTTCTGGAAATAGTTACATAAAATCATATTGTTAAGCGCATCAATCAGGCTGGCGTGCGCGTCGCATCCAGTCCCGCGAGCCGGCCGAATACCGCACCCTTTAACACCGAGGTGGCGCCGGTGTAGGTCTTGTAGTACAGGCCGACGACTTCCCCGGCGGCGTAAAGCCCCTGGATCGGAACGCCATCCTGATTGAGCACCTGTGCATGTGTATTTACTTTGAGTCCGCCGAAGGTAAGCACGTTGGACGAGATCACCGGGTACGCCTGATAAGGCGGCTGGTTCAGCGGGCGCGCCCAGTTGGATTTCGCGGGAGCGAGGCCGCGCGTGGCGAGATGATCGAGTTCCAGCGGTTTGAACTCACCCGTCACGCAAGCCGCGTTGTAGGCGTTGACAGTGTGTTCCAGTATCGCGGCAGGGATTTTCAGTTTTCCGGCGAGTTCGGCGATAGTGGCGCCGGTGATCGGCGGCTGATCGCTGCGCAGGCCCAGCTTGTAGTTGGGCACATCGTTGATCTTGCTGTCGAGCAGGGCATAGGCGATGCCGTCGGTTTGACTGAAAATCCTGCGTGTGATCGATTCGTAAACCGCGTCCACGGTGCCCGGCGCTTCATCGGTGAAGCGCACGCCTTCCTGGTTAACCAGCACGCCGTAGGGAAAAATAAACACCGACGGCTCAGGCCGGCCCGAGCGTGGATCAATGGGCTCCGCGTGATAACTGCCGAAATCACCACATGGCGCAGCACCGATGTCGAGCGCCATGCGGATGCCTTCACCCTTGTTGTAATAACCGCCGCGTGCCACCGGCCGCAGATAGATGGCGCGCGGGCCGATGTAGCGCGTCTGCATTTCCGCGTTGCCCTCAAAGCCGCCGCAGCCGAGGATGACTTTACCCATGAGGTGCAGCGGTTCACCTGTGGCACCACTGGCGCGCAGGCCCGTCACCATACCGCGTTCACTTTGCAGCAGTCTGGTGGCGGTGGTTTCATAAAAAAAATGCACGCCGCGTTTTTCGGCGGCGGCGGCAAGCGCTTCAATCAGCGCCAGCCCGCCGCCGATAGGCAGCAGGCGCGGTTGCGATTTTGTTAGAAATTGCGTCGGCAGGAAATCGAATTTGACGCCGAAGGTTTTCAGCCATTGCACGGTGGGACCGCAGGCATTGGCGAAGGCGGCAATCAGTTCCGGATCTGCAAAGCTCAGCGTTTTTACGATGGCGGGCCAGGTATCGTATGCCTGCGTGGTATGTTTAATCAGCTCCGGATCGAGATAGCCGCCGCCGTTCTGCGCCAGATGCGTTTCAAAATCGTCGGTGACTTCGGTCTCGCTTTTCATCCGCAGATAGGCGTCGGTATAGCGCGTGTTGCCGCCGCGCTCTTCGATGGGCGCGCGTTCGAGTACGGCGACACGCGCGCCGTTTTCCGCAGCGGCAACCGCTGCGCACAGGCCGGCGATACCGCAACCGGCGACAACCACATCGAATGATTGCGAGGACAGGCTCACGGTGCGTTCTCCCTGAGGTTAGTACGCGACTAAGTTACAATCCATCAGTTTACAACGATACGGATTGATCGAATCATGGCCATGCGCATCTGGCACCAGAGTTTTACCGTGTTGCAGGATTTGCCTGCCTATGACGAGGCACTCACCGCGCATTTCAAAAAAGTCGCGCGGCCCGACACTGAAATTGTGATGCACGGCATGGCGGCGGGCACGTATCCAACGAATTATCCCGGCACTGACATCTGCTTTGACGTGATTCAACGCCTGCACGGGCCGCAATTCCTGATGGCGGGCATAGCCGCCGAAGAAGCGGGCTTTGATGCCTACGCCATCAGCAGCATACCCGACATCATGCTGCGTGAGACACGCGCTTCGCTCAATATCCCGGTGGTGGGCTATGGCGAGTCGGCCATGCTGTTTGCGTGTACGCTGGGCGAAAAATTCGGCATCCTCAATTTCATCGAAGGCATGGCCGGCCAATTGTCCGACAACGCACATCGTTATGGTTTGAGCAGCCGCTTTACCGCGGCGCGCCAGGTGGGGTTTACCTTTGCCGATGTGCTGAAGGGGTTCAGCGACCCGGCGCAACTGATCGAGCGCTTCAAGGTAGCGGCACGCAAAATGATAGCCGATGGCGCCGATGTGATTATTCCCGGCGAGGCGCCGCTGTGCGTGTTGCTCGCGCGCAATGGCGTGAACCGCGTGGATGACGCGCCGGTGATGGATTCGCTGGCGGCATGGGTCAAAATGGCCGAGTCGCTGGTGGATTTGCGGCGCAGCAGCGGCTTGTCGCCCAGCCGTCGCGGCTATTTTCAGGCGCTGGCGCCGCGTGAGCGGCTCAAGGCGTTACTGGCGTTTTACGGTCAGGCGCGGCTCGCGCCCCAGGTGTAGCGTCTGAAATATTTACCATGCTCAAGCATTGCGCGCTTCGCCTGATCTTCCTGTGGCTGGGCAGCGTGGTAAGTGCCGCAGTCAGCGCCGCCGAATACGACTATGACGGCCCCAACCCGCCGCGCTACGTTGCGCCGCGTGCGACCGATGTCCGCCCGCAAGTGGCGTTGGTGCTGGGCAGTGGCGGGCGCCGTGGATTCGCCCATGCGGGCGTGTTGCGTGTGCTGGATGCCGAAGGCCTCAAGCCCGATTTGATCGTGGGCGTAAGCATCGGCTCGGTAATCGGCGCGCTCTACGCCGGCGGTATGAGTGCGCCCGACGTCGAACAGCTCGCGATGAATCTCGACCTGGAGGACCTGCGTGATTTGTCGTGGTGGTATTGGGGCCAGGTGCGCGGCCAAAAACTGCAGGATTTCGTCAATACGCGTGTGCATCAGCGCCCGCTGGAATCGCTGGGCATACGCTTTGCGGTGGTGGCGACGCGCCAACGCGATGGCGCGCCGAAAATCTTCAATCGCGGCGACACCGGCCTGGCGGTACGCACCTCAAGCGCTGTGCCGGGGCGCTTCTACGCAGTGCGGATCGAAGGCGTGACCTACGTGGACGGCGATGTGGTGAGCCCGGTGCCGGTACGCGCAGCGCGCGCGTTGGGCGCGAACGTGGTGATCGCGGTCGATATCTCGGCGCGTGTCGATAACGTTCCGCACAATGTGCCCGACGAATGGTTGCGCACGGATCGCGAACGGCGCGCGCGCATTGATGCCGAAACGAAGTTTGCCGATGTGCTGATACACCCCGAAATCGGCTATTTCGCGGGCACCTCCGGCAGCTACCGCGCGCGCGTGATTGCGGCTGCGGCAGAAGCCACGCGCGCGGCGTTGCCCCGAATCAGAAGCGCAATGGCATTGAAGCGTGCGCCCGGCCCTTCCACTTCGACGCCTGCCGTAACACCACCCACGGCAGCATCACCAACGCCATCGCCAATGCCGCCAGCGGCACGATAATCAGCAGGCGTTCGGGCCACGGCCCCAGCACATCGATGACGCTGGGGTTCAGGGGTTTGGATTTTCCGACAAAGCCGTAGTTCGCACCCAGCATTAAGTCGATTGGCAGCACCACGGCCACGTAGGCCGCACTCGCAGCACAGGCGATAGCGTAATGGCGCCACGTCGGGCGAAACCGGTTCACGGCAAGATCATAGACGGCGGTCAGCATCACAAATCCGTGTAAAAACCAGAACGTCCAGAACACCGGCGACGAGGGCGGTTCGATCAGACTCGGCGTGATCAGCGCCTGCGTACACAGGGCAAACACCCAGAAGTAGAGGATCGCACGCAGCGTGTCGTTTCGTGTGAGCAACACCGCGGAGGCGATCAGCGATGCGATGTGGCACATTTGCAGCGGCAGCGTCATCGCCGGGTCGAACCGCGCCGGCAGTTGCCACCAGCCGTGCGCAATGATCCACACGGCAAGGTTGAGATACGCGAATGAGCGTTCAATTGCGGTCGGCGCGTGCGGATGGTGACGCCTGCGTCCGCAACTCACCGCGAGCACGATCACAACGCCGATGCACAGCAACGCGCCGCCGTGCGCCAGAGTGAAGGGACGAAATCCTTCCGCCATCGGGTTCAGGCTCCGGGTTTGATCCCGCGTCTATGGTCACACGGGACAGGCGCGCGGGATACTACGTAACTTATTGTTTTTAAACAAGTATTTATGAATTAATGGAACGAACTGCAGTGATGCTTAGCGCTTTACGCATTCTGAAAGCGGTCTCCTCGCCGCGATAGTAGCGGGGAACCGCACTCACAAACTCGAAGCCGAGCGCCTGATAGAAAAATTTTGCACTGGTGTTATTCGCGCGCAGCTCCAGTTCGATTTCGGTGATGCCGGCGGTCAGTGCCGACTTCTCCAGCCACGCGACGAGCGCGCGCCCGATGCCATTGCGTTGATGCGTGGACGCCACCGCCAGCAGACTCAGATGCAGCTGTGTGTCGCCGAATTCGGCGATGGCAAATCCGCTGATTTGATAATCGATTTGTGCGACCGCCACACAGGTATTGCGATGATCGATGGCGCGCATCACACGTCCCGGATCCCAACTCCAGCCGCGCAAACCCAGTTCAATCAGGCAGCGCGACATCACCGCGATGGTGTGAGCATCGCTGTCACGGGCAAGGCGTATCGCGGGTGCGGTCACGGTGCGCCTATCTTACCAATAAAAACGGCGATTCGGCCACAGCTAACCCCAAGAACAATTCGACAGGATTAACAGGATGCACAGGATAAATCCTCCACCCAGGTCTATCCTGTTAATCCTGTTCATCCTGTCTTATCTTTTGAATTTCCTTCGTGAACACTGCGGCTAATAGCTTTTTCCAGGTCTATCTGTCGCGTTTAAAAATCAGGCTTTGTTCTTGGCAATGAATCTTAGCGCAACGCCATTGTTGCACCAGCGCTCGCGCGTGGGTTGCGGGCCGTCCTCGAACACATGGCCGTGATGCCCGCCGCACTTGGCGCAGTGATACTCGGTGCGCGGCAATATCAGCTTGTAATCGGTTTTTTTCACGAACGCGCCGGGGATGGTGGTGAAAAAACTTGGCCAGCCGGTGCCCGATTCGTATTTCATCGCCGACGTAAACACCGGCAATGCACAGCCCGCACACACGAACACGCCAGGGCGCTTTTCCGCATTGAGCGAACTGCTGCCCGCGCGTTCCGTGCCTTCGTCGCGCAGCACGTCGTAGGCCGGCGCCGACAGCAGCTTGCGCCACTCTTCTTTGCTCAGCTTCAGTGGTGGTGTGGCAGTGACCTCGGGCGTGCCGTCGGCCAGCAGCGCCTTCCAGTTTTTTTGCATGGCGTCGACGGCTTTCCTGTCATTTGACTGCGCGAACGTTTCGCGCGCCGGCAATGTCACGAAAGCCGCCAATGCCGCAATGCCCTGTATGAATCCTCGTCTTTCCATATGCCCTCCTGTTAGTTCAGACTCAGACCGCGATCGCCGGGAGAGATTCCCGGCGCGACGGAAATGCACTCATTTGCGTGCATAGGTCGGCGTGACAGTCGATTCCTTACAGCGTGGCCTCGGAACCGAAAATCACCGTGCATTCGCTGGAAAACACGCCACCATTGCCCTGAGCCAGAGCGACATCGCAGTTTTTGACCTGCCGCTGACCGCATTCGCCCCGCACCTGCCGGATCGCCTCGATCATCACCAGCAGGCCATACATGCCGGGATGGCAATAGGACAAGCCGCCGCCGCTGGTATTCACCGCGAGTTTGCCGCCCGGCGCAATTGTCCCGCCCGCGACAAAACGTCCACCCTCGCCTTTCGGACAAAAGCCCAAATCTTCCAGGAACAGTATCGGCGTAATGGTAAACGCGTCGTACAGCGACAGCATGTTCATATCCGCAGGCTTCATGCCGGCCATCGCGTAGGCCTGCGCGCCGGATTCTTTTGCCGCGGTCACCGTAAAATCCGGCATGCTGGAAATATTGGCGTGCGACAGCGATTCGCCGCTGCCCAGCACATACACCGGTTTCTTTTTCAGCGACTTGGCGCGATCCGCGCGCACCATCACAATCGCCCCGCCGCCGTCGAGCACCAGGCAGCAATCGCGCACCGTGAACGGATAACTCACCATGCGCGCTTTCAGCACCTGCTCAATGGTGAGCGGCTCTTTCTCCCATGCCTTTGAGTTCAACAGCGCCCATTTGCGCGCGGATACGGCCACCTCCGCCAACTGTTCACGGGTGGTGCCGTACTGATGCATATGCCGCATCGCTGCCATGGCGTACGCGGTGCTCGGCATAAACGGGCGATACGGCGATTCGTAGAAATTGAATTCGCGTGGGCTGGCCGCCGCGCGCGACACCGACCGCTGCGTGCTGCCGTAGGCGATGACCGCCACATTGCATAGCCCCAACTGCAGCGCCGCATGCGCGTGCGCGACATGCGTCATGAATGACGAGCCGCCGATGACGGTGCCGTCGAAATATTTGGGCTTGATACGCAGATACTCGGCAAACGCCATCGGTCCCATGCGCACCTGTGTGGCGCCCACGAACAGCCCGTCCACATCCTTCAGCGTCAAGCCGCAATCCTCCAGCGCGCGCATGGTGGCTTGCGCCATCAGGTCCATCGGATGCGTGCCCTGCGCGACCTGGCCCAGATCGGATTCCTCGGCGCCCACGACCGCGACGCTGCCGCGTTGCAAACCCACGAGATTAGCGACGCTCATTTCGCACCCCCGGTTGCGGTCGGTGCGGGGGTGAATACGGGATACGGCGCCATCTTGTCACTGCCGGGATGCACACGAAACTTCACCCGCATGCCGATCTTGACCTGCATCGCATCGATGTCCTCGACGCGGCTCATCATGCGAAAACCCTCATCGAGATCGATCATCGCCACATTCAGCGGCGGCTCGTCTTTGTAATGCACTGCGGTGGTCGTATACACCGTGCCGAGTCCTTTGGAGACGCGCCATTCAATATTCGTGCTGCCGGTTGCGGGCGCCACGAGACGGGGGTAGAAAAAAGGTTTGTTGTCATCAAGACATACCTGATAGGCGAGTTCGCCTTTCGCCAAGTGCGCCTGAAATACACCGAGCGGTGATTTTTCCATCAGACTGGACATGAATATTCCTTGGTAGAGTTTTGCGGAGAAAATATACGCGCATTTATTGTAACGCCGAACAACACTATGCGACGAGGGATATTGCGATTCAAACTCCGGCCTTGCTCAAGCGTGAGCGCGTGCCTTTAATCCGCCCTCGCGCCACTGGCCTTGACGATCTTCGCCCAGCGCGCGGTTTCTTCATTGATGTAGGCGCTGAATTGTTCCGGCGTGTTGGAAACCGCGGCCATACCAAGAGTGGCGTAATGCGCTTTGATTTCCGGCAACGCGAGGATGCGCGCGCTCTCGCTGTGCAGCCGCGCCACCACATCGCGCGGCGTGCCGGCGGGCGCCAGCAAACCCCACCACGGCGTCAATTCAAAGCCGGGGATGGTCTCACCGATGGTCGGAATATCCGGCGTCGTTGCATCGCGCCGTGCGGCGCTGATCGCAATCAAGCGCAGCCGGCCCGAGCGGATATGCGGCAGCGTTGCCGCCGCGTTGGAGAATATCAAATCGATGCGTCCCGCCATCAAATCGATGGTGGATTGCGGACTGCCTTTATACGCCACATGCGTCATCGACACGCCCGCCAGATACTTGAACATCTCGCCCGCGAGGTGCGGCGTAGTGCCCGCGCCGGCCGAACCGAAATTGAGTTTTCCGGGCTGCGCCTTGGCCAGCGCAACCACTTCCTTGACCGTCCGCACCGGCACGGACGGATGCATCACCAGCAGCAGGTAGGCGTTCGCCACCAGCGTGATCGGTGCGAAATCCTTTTGCGCGTGGTACGGCAGCTTTGAATACAGTGCGGCATTGATGGCATGGGTGCCCGTGGTGCCGAGCAGTAAGGTGTAGCCGTCGGGCGCTGATTTCGCTACCAGCTCCGCGCCGACATTGCCACCCGCGCCGGTGCGATTATCGACTATCACCGGCTGCCCCCAGCTTTCACTCATCTTCTGCGCCAGGGGCCGCGCCAGCACGTCCGCCACGCTGGCGGGCGGGAACGGCGCGACGATGCGCACGGATTTGGAGGGGAAAGCCTGCCCTGAGCCTGTCGAAGGGGTTTGCGCGGCGGCCGGTGTAGCGGACAGCGCGGCAAGCGCAATTAACCCGGCAATCGACCCTGCGCTCAGGGAATTGAAAAGTTTTGCGCAGGCTTTCAAGCCTTGATCTCCGCCACTACCAACCTACTGCAGCGCGTGCGCGAACCCGGTGGCCAGCGCGCCACTGGTCAGTGTGGTGCGGCGCAGATCACGGGGATATTTGGTGTCTTCGTAAGCCTTGCCGCGATGCATGGTGGTACGGTTGTCCCACATCACCAGATCGCCGGCTTGCCACTTGTGGCGATAAACGAATTCCCGCTGTGTGGCATGCTCGGTCAGCTCGCGCAGCAGCATCAGCGCTTCGGGCTGCGGCCAGCCAACAATGCGCCCGGCGTGGGCCGACAGGTATATCGAATGGCGTCCGGTGCGCGGGTGGGTACGCACCAGCGGCTGGCGCACCGGCGCGAAATCGCGCAGCTCACTTTCGGTAAATTGAAAGCCGAGCGTGCCCTTGGAAAAAATGCGGCTGTGTTCGGTCACCAGATCCTTGATCTGCGCTTTGGTGGCGGCGTCCAGCATATCCCACGCCGCACGCATGTCGGCGAATTCGGTTTCGCCGCCGGTGGGCGGAATGACGTGCGCGCAAAGCGCGGAATACTTGGCCGGGATGGTCTTGTAGCTGCTGTCGCTGTGCCACAGCCGGTTACCCATGCTGAACTGACGCTTGCGATCCTCGGGTGGCAAAATCTTGTCGCCCGGCGCGAGGTTGGAAATATCCGAGAGCAGCGGGTTGTCCAGCCGTATGCCCTGCTCCGGCTGAATCTTGGTGTAGAGTCCTTCAAGTTCGCCGAGACTTTTGGTGAAGCGTATCTGCTGATCGGTGGTCAGCGGCTTACCCCGGCGAAACACCAGCACCGCGTACTGGTCCATCGCATCATGAATCACATCCGCGATTTCTGGCGAGATCGGCTCGCCGATGTCGACGCCGGAGCAGTCGGCCGCGAACACGGGATGCAGCGGGGTAAACGTCAGGCCCAAATTGTTTTGCATGTTTGCTCTACCTATTAATCTCCCCGCTCGGCGGGGAGCCTATTACTCCCTTCTCCCTCCGGGAGAAGGGTCGGGGATGAGGGAAGAGACGCCACGTTCGCTGTCGCATTTCGCGACGCGCGCGCCGTGGCGTCTCTCCGTGGAACTGTCACGATACTGCAAAGTCAATCCGCCGTCACCCCGGCTGCCTTCACCACACGCGCCCATTTGACCAGCTCCGCTTTGACGAACTCCGCGAACTGCGCTGGCGTGTTGCCGACCAGCACCAGCCCCAGACCGCCAATGCGCTCTTTCACATCCGGATGCGTGATCGCCTTTGCGATTTCAGTCTGAATCCTGCCGACCACCTCACGCGGCGTCGCGGCAGGCGCGAACACGCCGAACCACGTGAACACCTCGTACCCCGGCAAACCGCTTTCCGCCACTGTCGGCAGTTCCATGGCTGTGGGCGCGCGCTGAGGGCTGGTCACGGCAAATCCCTTGAGCTTGCCGCTCTTGATGTAAGAATAGACTGTCGGAAGATTGGCAAACATATAAGGCAACTGCCCGCCGAGCAGTTCGATGACAGCCGGCGCCTCGCCTTTGTAATGAATCGCCTGCGATTTGAGTCCGGCCATGGTGTTGAACAGTTCGCCTGACATATGCGGTGAAGTGCCGAGGCCACCACTGCCGAAATTAAGCTGGCCGGGCCGCGCCTTTATGAACGCGATCAATTCCGTAACCGACCGCACCGGCAACGACGGATGCGCCACCAGCACCAGCGGCCCGTAAGCCACGAGGCTGACCGGCGCGAAATCGCGCTGCACGTCATAGGTCATCTTGCGATAAAGACTGGGCGCGACCGCGTGCGTGGTTTGCGTCGCCATAATGATCGTGTGGCCATCGGGCGGGGCCTTGGCAACCAGCTCCGCCCCGATCATCCCGCTCGCTCCGGGACGATTCTCCACCACCACCGATTGCCCAAAAGCCTCGGTCAACTTTGACGCCAGCACCCGCGCGGTGAGGTCGGTAGCGCCACCGGGCACAAAACCGACAATCATGCGTATCGACTTGGTGGGAAAGGTCTGCGATAGCGCCGGGACAGCGGCCAGCGGCAGCAAAAAACAGGCGATCAACACACGCATGACAATCATCGGCATTCCCTCAAATTTCAAGCGCGCATCGTAGCCGAAAAACCGCGAGGTGTCTGGCTACCCGGGTGCACGGTGGCGCAATAAGGGTAATACCTCCGAGACAAGGGAACACTTGAAGCGGAGCAGACGGTAATAAAGTGCGTAATGACGATACGGCGTATCCGGCAGCCGCATGGCGCCAATTTATTTTTTGACGTAACCATTTGTTTTAATTATAAAATTACGCTCCTTGCACTACCCTGAGAAGTGCGAGCAACGCGAAGAACTGATTGCGCAGATCGAGGGAAAGCTGGCGCAGATCACGAAGGCCGAATAGCGCCTTACCATACGATGGTGTCTGGCATGACGCCCGCCTGCCAGATGGAAAGTGGCTCTCCCGGCGAACACAAGAGTGAGTAAACTCGACATGCCAATGGAAACGTATCCTGGTGGGCGGCTGCGTCCTGACCGTGGCTTTTAAATGGAGACGGCAATGAATCGCTCACGTGCTCTTGAATTGCTCACCCAGAGCAAACCAACCCTGGCTGCGCGCTACGGGGTAACTCAGCTTGCTCTGTTCGGTTCCACCGCGCGCGATGATGCGCGAAGCGATAGCGACATCGATATTCTGGTCGCCTTCGACGGGCCGGCAACATCGGAACGCTACTTTGGTGTTCAGTTCTATCTTGAAGACTTGTTCGGTTGCAAGATAGATCTGGTGACAGAAAAAGCCCTGCGTGTAGAACTGCGGCCGTTCATTGAAAAAGAGGCGGTCCGTGTCTGATTCCACGCAGCGTGAATGGCGGTTTTATCTTGACGACTTTCTTGGCATCGACAACGATACCTTGTGGAGCATTATCCATAGCGACGTTCCTGCTCTGCTTCCCGCCATGCGCGCTTTAAAAATTAAATCCGCAAGATAAAAACCATGCAGGATCTGCTGTTTCACGACGCGACCGTGGTTACCATGGATCGCGAACGGTCTACCCTTGACCACACGTCCGTGGCGATCCGCGACGGGCGCATCATTGAAGTCGGCCCTGCGAGCGATTTGCGCGACAGGTATCGCTCAGCCAAAATTGTGGATTGCACGCGCAAAGCGCTCCTGCCGGGTTTGGTCGATCTGCACGGCTACCTCGGCGGCAGTCTGCTGAAATCGGTCGGCCAGAACCTCGATGGCGGCACCCGCCGCAAGATGCTGGAGGACCTCCTAACCGCGGCCACGGACGAGGAATGGTGGGAAGTTGAAGCGCAATTAAACGCGCTCGAGCGCATCAAGATGGGCACCACCTGCATGTTTTCGATGATGGGCGGCAACGGCACCCGCACCGATGACATCGCGTTCACGCAGATTGCCGCGCGCGAACTCGAACGCATAGGGCTGCGCACACGCATTGGGCTGGGACCCGCGCGCCCGCCGTGGCCGCGGCCGTTCTCCTACTGGCGCGACGGCGTCAAATCGCAGCGCATGGTCGAGTTCGATACGGTGATCGACAACTGCGACCGCCTGCTTTCGGGCCACGACAAAAACGGCGGCGCTATCGTCGATTATGGCGTTGCCTTGTCGCGCATCGGCAACCGCAACGAGCACGATCCGGTGTGGTCTGCGGAGCGCGAACAATGGATCCACAAGCAGGCTGAAGCGATCACGCATCTGCAGAAAAAATACGGCGTCACGTTTTGGACCCATATGTACGGCAATGCCGTCGAGTACGCCCATGACGAAAAGCTCGGCCTGCTCGGACCTAACACCATACTCTCCCATTGCACCGGGATTTCCGAACGCGCGATCGGCATCATGCGCGACACCGGCACGCATGCCGCGCATCACCCGCGCGCCGGACGCATCTACACCTACCCCGGACGCTGCCCGGTGCCGGAGCTGATCGATGCCGGCGTCACCGTCGCCCTCGGCTCGGACGCACCCGCGACCCACAACTGCGACATTTTTCTCGACATGAAAGCGGCGATCGACCAGCAGCGTATTCATTTCAAGAACGCAAATATATTGCCACCGGGGAAAGTCCTCGAAATGGCAACCATCGACGGCTATAAAGTGCTCGGTCTGGACCGCGACCTGGGATCGGTGGAAGTGGGCAAGAAAGCCGATCTCATCACGGTAGACCTGTTTCAGCCGCACCTGTACCCATCCGATATGCTGATCTACCGCCTGGTCTATAACGCGACCGGAAGTGATGTCGCTGATGTGGCCGTATCAGGGCGACTGGTGATGGAAGGACGCAAAATACTCACCATCGACGAGGCCCAGGTGCTGGAACGCGTGCAGGCGGTATATGAGCGATTCACCACACGCGCAGAACTCGCGCCGCTGACAAAAAACCCTGAGCGCTTCTGGGGAGTGTCGCGGTCGGAGTAAATGTTTTGCCCGGTTCCGGCGAGCTTGAACATTCCCAAATCGGGGTTTATGATACCCAATATGGGAATAAAGAAGCGACAGACCGAAGCCCCCGCAAGTCCGGCGATTGGGATCGCAGACGCGCTTTTCAGCAAGGGGCGGCAGCGCGTACTCGGCGTGCTGTTCGGGAATCCGGGCCGAAGTTTTTACGCGAATGAGGTTATTACCCTCGCAGGTTCGGGCACTGGCGCGGTACAGAGGGAATTGATTCGCCTTGAGGCGACGGGGCTGGTGACCGTTACGCGTGCGGGAAAGCAGAAGCACTATCAGGCCAATGCGGCGGCGCCGGTGTTCGAGGAGTTGCGCGGCTTGGTGCTGAAGACTTCAGGACTTGCCGATGTGCTGCGTGCTGCGCTGGCGCCACTGATCGGGCAGATCAGCGCCGCATTCGTGTACGGTTCGGTGGCAAAGAAGCAGGACACCGCGAAGAGCGACATCGACCTGATGGTGGTGAGCGACAGCCTGACCTATGCCGATCTCTTCGCCACGCTGGAAGATTCAACGAGCCGGCTCGGACGAAAAGTGAATCCGACGGTGTATTCGCCGCAGGAGCTTGCAAAGCGCAGAAAACAGGGCAATGCCTTCGTCACGCGGGTACTGGCACAACCCAAGATTTGGCTGATCGGCGGAGAACGTGATATCGCCGCTTGAAAACCTGTGCGGTCCGGGGAAGTCCCTGCGCCAGGAGCCGCCGGATGCGAAGGAATTCGCCGGGCTGAAGCACTCGGGACGCACGCAGCGTTACGCGCCGATGGTGCCAGACAGCATTGATAATCTCCTCAGGGAAAGCTTCAAATTGAACTGAACAAATGGGTTGCAGCTAGGCATCGGAGAGGCAATGGATCAAGACAGAGCAACCGATCAGACGCCCGCTCTCGCGGGTGTCGCGTTGCGGTACCCGGAGAAGACTTTTTACCTGGGCCAAGTTTTCAACGACACAACCAACTCTTACAAATTGGTTTGGTTTCTCGCCATTCTTTCCTTGATGAAGCGTAGCCAGGGGAATTCCTTGCGACTCGCAGATATATTTACGGAGATGGCAGTCGCCGCTTGGCATCCGGTTTGTCTCTACCGGCTTTCGCTCGGACGACAGGACAAGCTTCAAGAGGTGATTCAGGAGATTCAGAAAAGTTCCGGTTTGCAGCCGAACGCAGCACCCGAGGCCATTCGCAAGTTTGTTGCTGGCTCTGCAGAAGCGCAGGCGAAGCTCGAATTTTTCAAGCGTTACGTTCCGACCCGGTTTCTAACACCGTGGTTCGCGGACAAACTGCGCGGTGAGCGCGATGACACCGCTCGTACACGCGCGATTCAGCTGATGGCTAAAGAGAGTCAATCGACTCCGTTCGCCAGCCCTTATTTTTTCGATCACGACTCAATCAGACTCAACGATTCTTGGCAGTCCTTTCTCTCCGATAACTTGGGCATCGTGCAATCCTTCGGCGAGCATCATCTCGCGCTTTACTTGCAGGCGAGAAATCCGAACGTGCCCGGCGTCGTGAACAAACTTCGCCCACCGACGGCGCGGCAACTCACAATCGCTCGCGAATTCTGGCGGCACGTGCGGACTGACTTTGAGAAAGCCGGCAAGCCCGCAGAGTTTCGCGACATTTACTCTGAGCGTCAGCTTGGCGACAGCTTCTCCATTGACCACTTCCTACCATGGAGTTTCGTTGCTCATGACTTGCTCTGGAATCTGACGCCAGTTGAGGCTGCGACGAACTCTAGTAAGAACGACGTACTGCCCAACCTTGACCTTTACCTGCCGAGACTCGCTAAGCTCCATTTTTCCGCCATCGAAGCTGCAAAGAAGCGTCCCAAGTTTCTGGAAGACTACACCGATTGCTTCAAGCAGGACACTGCAAGTCTACTGGCGCTGGGCGAAATCGGCTTCGTCACCAAATATCGGGAGGTCATCTTGCCGCAGACTCAAATCGCAATGAACCAAGGCTTTCAGTCCGGCTGGAAGCTGCGTAACTGACACCTCGCTAAATGAAACCTTTTGGCGATATTGAGCGTGATCGCGTCATGGCCGAAGACGAATTGTTTATCGTCGCCAAGGACAAGTATCCGCTCTCGCCCGGTCACAGTCTCATCATCGTCAAGCGAGTTGTCTCGCGGTTCAGCGATATGAACGCCGATGAGAAGACGCGGATGATGACTTGGGTTGACTGGTGTATCGCGCATCTCCAACTCACGCTTGAGCCTAAGCCTGACGGCTTCAACGTCGGCCTTAACGATGGGCCAGCAGCCGGCCAAACAGTCCCACAGCTTCACATGCACGTCATCCCGCGTTATCACGGCGACGTGCCAGACCCGCGTGGTGGAGTTCGGTTCGTCATTCCGCACAAGGCGAAGTATTGGGCCTAGTGCGGTTGCCGCACGCCGCGTACTGAGATGTTTACGGGAACTTGGGCCTGAATTTTGGCTATGAGCACTTAAGCACCGGAAATATCGGTTGGCTTTCCACTGTGAAACTCCAGCCGCAGCCGCGCATCACGCGTTACGAAACGCCAGTTGATGGGACACCGTGTTTTCCTGTGTGGTCACGAACTCCAGCAGCGCTGCTCTGCCGCTTTCGGTGACCTTACGTGCGCGCACAATCGCGTCCTTGATCTGCGCGGGCTCCGCGATACACTCCGACCAGCCGCCCATGGCCTTGGCCATGTCCGCGTAGTTGCCCTGCAGGTCGCGGGTACGGAACAGGCCGTGCGAGGTCTTCATGTGCTCCGTCTCGACCGCCATGCTGCTGTTGTTCAGCACTATGGTGAGGATGGGGATGCTCGAGCGCACCGCGGTCTCGAAGTCCAGGCCGGTCATGCCGAACGCCGCGTCGCCCATGAAGTTCACGCAGAATTTTTCCGGCGCGGCCAGTTTCGCGCCCATCATCAGGCCCAGCCCCGTGCCCAACTGGTGCGATTTTCCCCAGCCGATGTACGAGCGCGGTCCGCCTGCGCGATAGAACGGCATCATCTGGTAGCGCGGGCTGCCGGAATCGTGGGTGACAATGGCGGTGTCGGGGTCCACCACCTGCATGAAGTCAGAAATCACGCGGTACGGATTGATCGGCGCGTCGTTGCTGTTCAGCTTGGGCAGCCACTGTTGCAGCCAGGCGTCGCGCGTGCTGGCGATTTCGGCCCGCACTGCCGCGCCGTCGCGCGCTTTATTCCCCAGCAATTCCCGGCAGGCTGCGATGAATTGCCGCAGCACAAGTTTGGCGTCGCCGAGGATCGGAAAGTCGGCGTAGTACGCCTTGTTGAGGTCTATGGTGTCAGCCGCGTTGTGAATGATGACTTTGCCGCCGGGAATGTTGGTAGACATGCCATGCTTCGACAGCGAGGACCCGGCCGCGAACACGAGGTCGGCTTCCTTGATGAAGTGATAGGCCGCGCCGTTCATTGCCCCGCCACCGGAGCTGCCCAGCGACAGCGCGTGCGATTCCGGGAACGCGCTCTTGCCCGCGAGCGTGGCGTAGACGGGGATCTGCACCAGCTCAGCCAGTTCGATCAATTCCGCTGTCGCTTCTGCGTAGAGCACGCCCTGCCCTGCCTGAATGACGGGTCGCTTGGCGGCGAGCAGCGCTTTCGCAGCGCGCATCACCTCTTCGGGATTGGCCTGCGCCCTGGCAATCTTCACCGGACGATAGTTTTCCACCACTGCAGGATCCACCTCCATGCTGCCGACGTCGACGGGGATTTCCACCAGCGCAGGGCCCGGCCTGCCCGAGCGCAACTGCGTAAAAGCCCTGCGCAGCGTATCGCCCACGCGCTGCGGTTGATTGACCTGCTCCGCGAACTTGGTGATCGACTCGTACGATTTGACCGACGAAAAGTTGGGAAAAACGCGGTCGCGATCGAGCGGGTGGCCGAGCGGCAGCAGCAACAGGGGAACGGCATCGGAGTAAGCGGTGGCGACACCCGCGTAAGCGTTCTCGGCGCCGGGACCATATTGCATCGCAAACACGCCGGGCGGTTGGCCGTTTTTGATGCGGCTCCAGCCGTCGGCAATGCCGAGGCCGACGCGCTCCTGCCGGCAAATGATGGGCTTGATACCCGCCGCAGCGGCGGCTTCTATGACGGCGGTAGTCGGGAACGACGGCAGGATATGAATATTCTCGCGCTTGAGTATTTGCGCAACGGCATCGATAGTTCGCATGGAACGCTCCTTTGTGCGGGCAGGGTCCAACCAGACGGGAGTAGCAGGTAGTGCCGCATGCTAACTTGGGCCCGCTATCGCTCGCAAGAGGCATGCGCGGCGCACAGGCTTTTAAAGACCTGGCGCGCGGGTACCCTAATGGAATAGACCGGGATGACAATGGCACTGCAGCATTGGTAGAATCCACCCAAGCTGCTCGGAACTGCAGGGAGCGCGAACCACAGTCACTATTTACCAGCAGGGAGTCCCAGTTATGAAACTTTTCAGCATTCTCGCGGTGGCAGCCCTTGCCGGTGCGCCTTTGGTAACGGCGGCGCAAACCGCCAATCAGAAAGAGCAGCAAAAGTTTGAGAAAGAGCGCCAGCAGCAGACGACCCAGCGCCAGACCGCGAACAACAATCAGGTCAACCGCACCCTGCAGCAGCAGCGCAACCAGGCAACACGGCCATACACGCCGCCGCCACCGCCACGATCCACCTCGTCGTCGAGTTCTTCTTCCTCGAGCAGCAAGCGGCGTTGATCGCTGGTCCCGGCGCGCCACCGCGCCAGCCGCCCTTGGGCAGTGCTATCTACGGCTCGAAGTTCACCGCGTAATAACCCACTGAGCCGGTCTTCGAGGTGTCCTTCCACCAGTGCGGCGTGTTGGCCGGGATGGTAATCACGACGCCCTTGCTTAAGCGATGGGACACACCGCCCTCAATGCCTGTGCCACGAATCTGCCCCGGACGGATTTCCTTCGGATCGATGATCGTGCCACCGGTGACGAATTCCGCCTCACCGTCGACGATGATGAACACGTGGTTGGTGTTTGCGTGCATTTCCGCGCCGCGCTGCACCGCACGGTTGGCGATGACGATCAAACCTTCGTCTTCGATGACACGTCCGCCTTTGTACATCGCGGCAGTGGTCTTCTCGTGGTTAATGTAGTGAACACGGTTGGGAAATCCGCCGGCGTTCACTGAAGTCACCAAAGCAGTCATCGAAAACAAGGTTGCGAGTGCGAGCACGTGTTTCATGAGCATTCTCTCCTGAGGTTAAGCAGTGTTGACGTTGTCTATCCTGAATAAATGGGGTGTCGTTCCGTCAGTGATAATCGCGGATCGATTTTGGCCGCACGTTAGCCTTTTGCGAACGGGATCGTGCCGCCAGCGTACTGCTGCATCTTGTACTTATGCAACACGATAGGTCAAGGGGGCAATTCGCCCCGAGCCTTTCCACTTCCTGCGATCAGGTCTTCGGCGCCGCACGACGCGTGCGCTGTTCGCTGCGAAAGTGCGAAATTGCCGCGCGCGCGGCTGCGTTGCGGCACGCTGCCGGTGACACCGCAGTTTGCGCTATACTGCAATCTGGTTGACCAGTTTAGACAAGGTTCATATGAAGACCGTCGGCGCCTTCCAGGCCAAGACCCAGTTGTCGCAATTGTTGGACGAGGTTGAGAAGGGTGAGGCTGTCACGATCACCCGTCACGGCCGTCCGGTGGCAGTGCTCACGCCCGTCGCGCCCGCCCAGTCCACGAAAACCGGCGAGCAGTGGCTCGCCGAAATGAAGCGGCTGCGCAAAGGAATAACATTGGGTGGTAGCGTTACGATCAGGCAGTTGATCGACGAAGGCCGCAGGTATTGAAGCCGCGGCGAACGCCCAGGCTACGCGAGCCTGCGGCTGTTTATCTCCCCGATGCGTTCGTCGTCGATTGCTCGGTGTGCGTGCCCTGGTACATCGAGGACGAGGCGAGCGAATTCTGCGCCCGATTGGCGGGAACGCTCGGTCGGGCCGAGATCTGGGTCCCGGCGCTATGGCGTCCCGAACTGGTCAGCGCAGTGATCAATGCCGAGCGCCGTAAACGCATGAATGAAGAGCAACGCCGCGCAGTGCTCGCGAACGCGGACGGCCTCCCGCTGCGGATCGACTATGAAATGCCATCCGTCATCGAACTGAATGAGCTTGCGGCCGGCCACCAACTCACCCCCTACGACGCCGTTTACTTCGAACTAGCGCGCCGCCGCAAGCTGCCGCTGGCGACGCTCGACTCGGCGCTGGTCAAGGCCGCGCGCACGGCGAAACTCCCGCTCATCACCGACCTTTCAGTTTTCCCGGAGCGCTAGCGCACCCCAGTATCACCTTCCTCTGGGGAAAAGCCGCGCCCATCGCCCCTGGGACAGGCGCGTTGTCTACTGCGCGAAATTCACCGCGTAATAACCGATTGAGCCGGTCTTTGAGGTGTCCTTCCACCAATGCGGTGTGTTGGCCGGAATGGTGATCACGTCGCCCTTGCTTAAATGATGGGACACGCCGCCCTCTATGCCTTTGCCACGCGTCTGCCCCGGAGAGATTTCCTTGGGATCGATCATCGTGCCACCGGTGACAAATTCCGCCTCGCCATCGACGATGATAAAGACGTGATTGGTCATGGCGTGCATTTCCGAGCCGCGCTGCATGCCACGATTAGCGATGACGGTCAAGCCTTCATCTTCGATAACACGCCCGCCCTTAACCATTGTGGCGGCGGTCTTTTCGTGGTTGATGTAGTGGACACGGTTGGGAAAAACGGCGGCGGTCATAATGTCACCCTGGCGGTCAGCGAAAGTAAAGTTGCGAGTGCGTGCAAGTGTTTCATGAACGTAATCTCCTGAGGTTGTATTAATTGAAACTTTTACATCTGTGCCAGCGCCCACGCCACATGCTCACGCACCAGCGCGGATGGATGCGCCGCACGCATTCGTAACGCATCCATTATAGCCCGCGCCGCAGCCACTTCGCCCGATTCACCCAGCGTACGTAAGGCGTTGCCCATCCCCACCGCCAGATTGCGTAACCACCGCTCATAGCCAATGCGTCGAATCGCGCTGCCCGCGAGCTTGCTGTTGAAATCACTCTCGCTCCACGCAAACAATTCCACCAGCGTTGCATTGTCCAGCCCGTTGCGCACGGCAAAATCCGTTTCGCCGCTCACTTGTGCGAAACGGTTCCACGGGCACACCATCTGACAATCGTCGCAACCATAGACGCGGTTGCCGATCAGCGGGCGCAGCGCCGGCGGAATGCTGCCTTTGTGTTCAATGGTGAGATACGAAATACAACGTCGCGCGTCCAGCTGATAGGGCGCGACGATGGCCTGCGTCGGACACACGCTGATGCATTTGCTGCAGGTGCCGCAGTGTTCGCCTTGTGGCGCGTCCACCGGCAGCGGCAGATCGGTATAGATATCGCCGAGAAAAAAATACGAGCCCGCCTCGCGGCTCAACAACAGCGTGTGTTTGCCGCGCCAGCCGAGGCCCGCTTTCACCGCGAGTTCGACTTCCATCACCGGCGCGGTGTCGGTGAACACGCGGTATTGAAATTCGCCGACGGCGGCAGTGATTTGATATGCCAGCTGCTGCAGCCGCCCCCGCAACACCTTGTGATAATCGCGCCCCAGCGCATAGCGCGCGATGCAGGCGCGATCCGGCTCGCTGAGCACATCCTCGACCGCACGCGCGCCATCGGGCAAATAATCCATGCGCGCGGAAATCACACGCAGCGTTCCCGGTTGCAGCACGTGCGGGCGGCTGCGGGCGATGCCGTGACGTGCCATATAATCCATGTCCCCGTGCCAGCCCTTTTCCAGCCATGCCAGCAGACGCGGTTCCGCCGCTGACAAATCACAATCGGCGATACCGGTCTGCTGAAACCCCAGTTCGCGCGCCCAGCATTTGATGTCGCGTGCGAGCGTGGCGAGATCGGCCTTGCGGGAATTACCTGGGTTTTCCATAGGCTGAGTATATGACCGAGATGCACCGCTCGCTTCCCGCTGAAGCCGACACGCTGGCCTTGGGGCAGGCACTGGCAGCCAGACTCACGCCGGGCATGGTGATCTATCTCGTCGGCGAATTGGGGGCGGGCAAAACCACCCTAGCGCGCGGGGTGCTGCGCGGTCTGGACTATCAAGGCCGGGTGAAAAGCCCTACTTTCACCTTGGTTGAAGTTTATGAAGATTCTAGGTTATACTTGTATCACTTTGATTTTTATAGGTTCATTGACCCACAAGAATTCAATGAATCCGGCTTCAGGGAGTATTTCAACCCGCAGGCAGTGTGTCTTGTGGAGTGGCCGGAAAAAGCTGAGGGGTTGCCCCCGGCGGACCTGAGGATTGTGTTGCATGTAGCGGGTACGGGAAGAAACGTGTCGATCTTCGCTGACTCGGAGGCTGGAGCATCTTGTTTGAAAAGGATTCAAACCTAATATCGCGCGATTCCCGCACGTCATCCTGGCGTCCGGGCGCGTCGGTGTTTGAGACCTTCATTCTTTGCCTGATTGTGCTGGCGTGCCTTGGCTACGCCGCCACGGCGTTCGCCGAAGTGCGCATCGCTGCGGTGCGCGTGTGGCCTGCCGCGGATTACACCCGCGTGACGCTCGAATCGCCGCAGATGATACGGCATCAGGTGATGAGCCTGAAAAATCCCGAACGTCTGGTGGTCGATCTTGAAAACGTCGCTATCAACGCCGCGCTGACCGGCCTTGCCGAAAAAATCGGCGCGCATGATCCGTATGTAAAATCCGTACGCATCGGCCAATTCAAGCCGGGCGTGGTGCGGCTGGTGTTTGATCTCAAAGCCGGCGTCAAACCGCAGGTTTTCGCACTCCCGCCGGTGGCGGGCTACGCGCACCGGCTGGCACTGGACATTTACCCGCTGGAACCGCCCGATCCGCTGCTGACGCTGCTGGAAAATCTCGAACGTCCGGCGGAATCGCCGGTGGCGCCCGCGCCCGCTGCCAGCGCACCGGTGGAGACGCAGGCCGTACCTGACAAAACCGCGCGCACGGCCGACAAGGGGGACAAAGGTGAAAAAGGCGAAAAAGTTTCCCGGGCCGAACCGCGCCGTCTGTTGCCGGCGCGCACCCTTATCATTGCCATCGACCCCGGGCATGGCGGCGAAGACCCCGGCGCGCGCGGCAGCAACGGCACCTGGGAAAAGAACGTCACGCTCGCCATCTCGCGCAAACTGAAAGAGCGCATCCAGCAAGAGCCCAACATGCGCGCGCTGCTGGTGCGCGACGGCGATTATTTCATGCCGCTGCACGCGCGCGTGATCAAAGCGCGCCGCGCCAATGCGGATTTATTCGTGTCGGTGCATGCAGACGCCTTTACGCGGCCCGATGCGCGCGGCTCGTCGGTGTTCGCATTGTCGGAACGTGGTGCAACCTCCGCCGCCGCCAACTGGCTGGCGCGCAAGGAAAACGAGGCGGATTTGATCGGCGGCGTCAACCTTGACGTGCCCGATCCTTTTCTCAAGCAGACCTTGTTCGATCTGTCGCAAACCGCCACCATCAATGACAGTCTGAAACTCGCCAAAGCGGTACTCGGTGAAATCGGCGGCATCAACAAGCTGCACAAAAACCACGTTGAGCAAGCCGGATTCGCGGTACTCAAATCGCCCGACATTCCCTCGATATTGGTGGAAACCGCGTTTATCACCAATCCCGATGAAGAACGCCGCCTTAACGATGACGCCTATCAAACCAAAATGGCGGAAGCTATTTTCGCCGGCATTAAACGCTATTTCGCCGCCAATCCGCCTTTGGCGCGCGAAATGATCGTTAAAAAATAGCAAATAAAAACAAATAGTTATGTGATATTAATGCGCGGTATCCGCGCACGCTGGTGAAGTTGATTAGAATCAGCCGCAAATATCACAAAACGCAGGTGCTGGAGGAGTTCGTTGCGTATTGCAGCCATCATGGCCATGCTACTGCTTGCCGGTTGCGCTTCGACGCGCGACGATGCGGTGGATATTGCACTGCCGTACGTCAAAATTTTTTCCAAGAACAGGCCTGCCGACGAAGCGACCTTGCCCGACGGCTGGCGGCGCTGGACGCTGTCCAAATTCAAGAAGCCCACGCAATACAAGCTGGTCGAATACAACGGCCGCACCGTGGTGAAAGCGCATGCCGATGCGTCGGCGTCGGGGCTGGTGCATAGGCTCGATATTGATCCGCGCGACTTTCCGCTGCTGGCGTGGCAATGGAAAACCACCGCGCTCATCAAGTCCGCCGACAACCGCACCCGGCATCTGGAGGATTCCCCAGTGCGTGTGGTGGTCACTTTTGCCGGCGATGTCGATGCGCTGCCGCTGGATGAACGCATGTTTTTCGACAACGTGCGGCTGCTGACCCGCCAGAGCATGCCCTATGCGACACTGATGTATATCTGGGAAAACCGCGCGCCGGTTAATACTGTGCTACCCAATTTGCATACCTCGCGTATCAAGATGATTGTTGCAGAATCCGGCGCACGCAACGTGGGCATATGGCAAGACCGGCTGCGCAACGTCGTGGACGACTACCGGCGGGCGTTCGGCGAAGAGCCCGGGCGCATCACCTCGGTGGCGGTAATGACCGATACCGACAACACCGGCGAGAGTACGCTGGCCTATTACGGCGATATCGTCTTCAGGCGCGCGGGCAAGCGCTGAGAAACGACGGATGCCGCGCGCGTGGTAAGCTGATTGCCATTATTTGCCAGGGTAAAATCATGCATCGTTTTATGCATTGCCTGTTGATGATCGCCGCCTTGGGCACAACCGTGTGCGCCCACGCTGCGGAAAAATATCCTTCGCGACCGGTGCGCATGGTGGTGCCCTACCCGCCCGGCGGCGGCTCTGATATTACCGGCCGCGCCATCGGCGCCAAACTCAACGAAGCCCTCGGCCAGACGTTTGTCATCGACAACCGGCCTGGGGCCACCGGCCTGATCGGCA
>CAMATZ010000005.1:0-164213 GCA_945861275.1 Bordetella parapertussis | reverse complement strand
ATCTTCGGCACCATCAAGGATATTTTTGTCGGTACCACCGGACCACGCGGCGGGGTGCGCGACGGGCTGATACAGACTGCGGCAAAAAGCGCGGTGCGCACCATAGGCACGCAAGTAGGCAAAGAGATTCTGCGGGGTGTGCTCGGCGGGCTAATGGGTGGAAAAAGGCGTTAAATCCTGTAGTGATACAAAATCTCCGAGGAACTCCTTCCCCTTCAGGGCGAATCTATGCACACAACTTTTAGTGTGAGGGCAAGTAGCCCGGAAGAAGGCCATGGCTTTTCATGGCCGTATTCCGGGGGAGTGCGGGCTCATGAACTCGCGTAATTTCGATGCACCGTGCTTCTTCCCCGGAATACGTCCTTCGGACTTCTTCCGGGCTACGGAGATGTGCGCATAGGTTATACGGCAAGCCAGGACGGAGCATAAGCTTCCCGACAATAAGCAAGACCCGTTGGACCCCAAGCGGGAGATAGATTGCGCGTTGGTGAAAAATGGTGTTAAAAATTCCTATCTCTCGAGCTGCTGATTGGCTGGCGTTAAGTCGATTCCCGTCGAGCGTATCGACGCGCGTATCCTCGCCATTCGCGGACACAAGGTGATGATCGACGCGGACCTGGCCGAACTCTACGGTGTGACCACCAAGCGGCTCAACCAGCAGGTGCGCCGCAATAGCGAACGCTTCCCCGAGGATTTCATGTTCGAACTCACAGCCAAAGAGACAGCGGAGGTGGTTGCAAATTGCATCCACCTCGCCCGGCTTAAGTTCTCGCCGGTGGCTCCACTGGCCTTTACCGAACACGGGGCGCTGATGGCCGCCTCGGTGCTCAATACCCCGCGTGCTATAGGAATGAAGCCATACAAGTTCCAAGCGTAAACCAAGCAAATCAGGCTTGGCACCCTGATAGAAGATTTCGCGTTTCATGTTTGCGTTGTGGCGAGCGCAGTCGAAGTCTTCCGACAGCAGCTGGCCCACGCACTCAGACATGTGTCCGAAGTGTCCGAGAAAGAAAGGAGCCGAGATCAAGATTCCCTTTTTTCGCCCGACGCCTCCCGACAGTTCTTACACCTTACTTCTAACTTTTCACGCCCCCGGCATCGTCGCGAACGCGCTGTCGGGCGCCCTTCCCGCGATGGTCGTGCGGTGCAGCTTGCGCTTATATTTGGTCTTGTCGAAAGTCGTCGCCCGGTGCAGCGTGCAGCGGTTGTCCCACATCACCGCATCGCCGTCGCGCCAGTGATGGCTGTACACGTACTTGGGCTGCGTGCAGAACGCGGTCAGCTCGTCGAGCAGCCTGGCACCTTCCGCCGGCGGCATGCCAACGATCTCCTGCGCGTGCGAACCGACGTAGAGCGCCTTGCGGCCGTTGACAGGATTGGAGCGGATCACCGGGTGCGTGACGACATGGCGCTTCTTGTCCTCGTCGTTGTAACCTTTGTCGTTGTCCATGTCCCGATGCGTCATGCGGTGCAGGGCGGTCAAGCCTTCGAGCGCGGCCTTGCGCTCGGCGGGCAGATCCTCGTAGGCCGCCCGCGCGCTCGCGAAATCGGTATTGCCGCCTACCGGCGGCACGATACGCGACGCGAGCAGCGACGCGAGCGCCGCCACCGGCTTGAACGAGCTGTCGCTGTGCCACTCTTCATTGCGTTCCCGGTGCAGCATCGCCGGATGGTCGTGGGGCAGGAAATTCCCGTCCTTGCCGAGGTTGGTCATGACGGAGATGTGCCCCGGATTCCAGTCGTTGCCGGGATGCGCGATCATCGTTTCGAGCTCGCCAAAGTCGCTGCTAAACGCAATTTGCGACTGGTCGTCGAAATGCTGACCCCGGAAAACGAGGATCTGGTGCTCGTTGAACGCGTCCCAGATCGTGCGGAAATCCTCGCGCGGCATGGGCACCGTCAGATCGATGCCCGTTACTTCGGCGACAAAAAGCGGATGCAGACGTTTGATGGTGATTCGTGACTCGAGCGTATCCATATCTCCTCCGAAAGCTTGATGTGTGTCCCGTGATTCTACAAAAAAGTTCCTGCCCCCTCTCCTCTTGCCTCTCAGCCCCTGCGATTCTCGTTGACCAGCTCGGATTTGACGCCTTTGTAGAGAATTTCGCGTTTCATGTCCGTGTTGCGGCGTGCGTGGTCGAAGTCTTCCGCCAGCAACCGGCCCGCCGGCGGGGGCATGCGCTCGAAGTGTCCGTAGCGGTCCTCGCCGCTCACATGCGAAACGAGCAGCCTGTCACCGGAGGTCTGCTTCATTGACGGCGCCACGTAGCGGATCGCAACACCCGGGCGGCGCGAATTCGTTTTGTTGGGACCCGATGCGTGGAACATATGCCCATGATGGAACGAGGCTTGGCCAGCACGCAGAAGAACGTTCGCAGCACTCGCTTCGTCCACCTCGACCGCGATCTCCTGGCCGCGTGTGAGCAGGTTGTCCGGCGCAAACGAATCGACATGCGGCACATCCCTCTTGCGGTGGCTGCCGGACACAAAGCGCATGCATCCGGTCTCGACCGTCGCCGGCGTGAGCGCGAACCAGGCCGTGACCTCGTCGTCCCCGTCGAGACCCCAGTAGTTGAGGTCCTGGTGCCAGCTCACGAAGCTATTCGACGCCGGCTCCTTGATGAAGAATCCGCAGCTCCACACCAGCAGATCGGGGCCGATGATTTGCGACACGGCTTCGATCAGGCGCGGGTGGCGGATCAGCCCGGCGAACGAAGGCAGAAGCTGCGACGGATAGCTGCGCAGCATCGAAAGCCGGGCGCGATCGCCTGCGACTTCGGCCTCCGCGGCTTCGAGGTCGTCGAGCAGCCCGGCCGCCTCGGCCTCGCTAGTTACCTCGTACGGAAAGTAATAGCCGTCCTTCTCGTAGGCGGCAGCGAGCGCCGATGTGGCGACGGGTGAGCGGAGTATGTCGTTCATGAACCACCTCGTGTGAAAATCGTGTGGGTGATAAACCACCACTGTCGTTCCCGCGGAGCCTGCCCCGGACTATGATCCGGAGGCGGGAACCCATAACACAGTGCTTTAGATGCTTCGCATATCAATACACACTGGATTCCGGCATTCGCCGGAATGACGAGTGGGGATAAGTTTCAGTTTTACGTAATCGATAGTCTGCAACAGTGCACTAGCCCTACGCCTTCGCGTGCTTTGCCGGATGCGCGCGGCGAATTGTCGGCGACACCACCCGGTCTGACACGTGGAAGTCCCACACGGCCGCGCCGCCCTTATTGGCGAACTCCTGCACCAGCTTGGGCAGATCGGCCAGGCTCTTGAACGTTTTTCCTTCGAGCCCGAAGCCGCGCGCGATGGCGGCAAAATCGGGGCGGCCGAACACCGATCCGGTGTCGGGCAGTCCCTCCGAGCGAAGCTTGTGCACCTCGGAACCATAGGCGCCGTCGTTTATTACTATGAACAGGATGTTCAATCCGTGACGCTTGATGGTTTCGAATTCCTGGATATGCATGATCAGGCTGCCATCACCTTCGAACAGCACCACGGGTCGGTCCGGGCGGGCCGCCGCCACGCCCATGGCGAACGAGATGCCGTTGCCGATCGCGCCAAATTCACGGATGGTGAGGAAACGCTCATTCGGGCGTGCAGGCATCTGCGCGTAGAACCACGAGCAGTGGCCTCCGGAATTCACCAGCTCCCAGTCCTTGGGCAACGCTTTTTCGAGCGCTTCGATCACGTCGCGCGGGTCCAGCAGTTCCGGCTCGATCTCGAACACATGGCTGTCGGGTTTCGTATCGCGGATGCGCGCGGCCATCGCCTCCGTGCGCCACTTTGTGCTGCGTTCCGGCAATGCCGCGGTCAGTGCCTCCACGCCCAGCCGCGCGTCGGCGCGCAGGTGGTTGCGCGCTACTTCCTGGCCCTGGTTTACCGCGACGGGATCGATGTCGATATGCAGCATCTTCGCCTTGCGCCAGAGCTGGCCGCCGCCGCCGGCGTGGAAAGCAAGGGAGCCGCCGACCACGATGACCAGATCGGCCTGCGTCAGGTACTCGAGCCCGACCTCGGTCGAGAAGCTGCCAGAGATGCCAATGCAGTAAGGGTCGTCGTGGAACAGTCCCCGCGCGGGCAGCGAGGTGGTCAACAGTGCGCCCGTCTTCGCAGCCAGCGCGCGGCACGCGGGCCCCGCTTTGGCCTCGACCGCCCCCAGGCCGGCAAAGATCACCACGCGTTCGGAAGACGCAACCAGTTGCGCTGCCTTCGCCAAATCATCCGGATGCGACGGAATCGGCGACAGGCGCGGCATTAATTGTTGCGAGGGCGTCGGCAAGGTCTCCGGCCCGTCCCACGGCCGTTCCTGCAGATCGAACGGAATGCCGAGCACTACCGGGCGCCGTTCGCGGCGCGCCTGCAGGAACGCATCACGAATCGCAACCGGCATGCGCTCGGGCAAATGCAGGGGATGGTAGGCCGCGCCCGTTGCCGTGATGATCGGCCCCTGATCGATCATCTGGTTGTACCAGCCCATCTTGATCGGCGCCTCTCCGGCAAACACCACCATCGGCAGATGGGCACGCACGGCCGCAGGGAGCGCCGTGATCAATTGCGTGACGCCGGGCCCGCAGGTGACCGTTGCAACGCCCACTTCCGACGTCTTGCGCGCATAGGCCATCGCGGCTGCGGCCGCGCAATGCTCGTGCCTGACGTAGACCATGCGGCATCCCTGCTGGGCCATTCGAGCAGCCCAGTTCATGTTCGCATCGCCCATCAGCGTAAAACAGGTGCGCACGCCCTCCTGGATGAAGGCCTTCGCGAGAACATCGTAGACATGCAGTTTGGTTTCATTCGTCATAATTGCACTTTCGACTGGTTGGCATGCTCCCGGAGGAGAGTGACGATGAGTATACTAGAACCTATTCTTGCCATTGCACGCGCAGCAGCCGCCACGCTCGCGGATATGGACTTCGCGGGCTCGCCGCAGGCGGTGAAGAAACGGGTGCTCGGTTCCCGCTAAAGGTGCTAGGCTAGCGCCAAGCTAAACAAAGATCGTCTCTATATTGTGGAGCCACAAATGTCCGCTGTAATAGCCACACAAACACAAACCGCTGTCACCGCAACCCTGACCGAATGGGCACTGGCGCGCGACACCGCACGGCTTCCCGCTGACGTGCGCGAGGCCGCGCGCCGCTGCGTGCTCGACTGGATGGGGGTGGCGCTGGCCGGGGCGAGTGATCCGCTGATTCGCATTCTCACCGGCGCCGCGCAGGACGAAGGCGGCTATCCCGCTTGCGCACTGGTGGCGCAACACGAGCGGGTCGCGCCCTTGCAGGCCGCACTGATCAATGGCGCGGCCGGACATGTGCTCGATTACGACGACGTCAACACCGGCATGACCGGCCACCCTACCGCAGCGATACTGCCCGCCCTGCTGGCGCTGGCGGAAACGCGTGACGCCAGTGGTTCGGAGCTTATCGCGGCCTTTGTTGCGGGTTACGAAACGGCGGCGCGGGTGGGGCTGCTGGTGGCGCCGGGGCACTATGCGCGCGGCTACCACAACACCTGCACCGTCGGCGTGGTCGCGGCCGCAGCGGGCTGTGCACGCCTGCTGCGGCTCGACGCCGACGCGGCGGCACGCGCCATCGGTATCGCCGCCACGCAGGCCGCGGGACTTAAAAGCCAGTTTGGCACGCAGTGCAAGCCGTTTCACGCCGGTGTCGCGGCACAAAACGGTTTGCGCGCCGCGTTGCTGGCGGCGCGCGGCATGGAAAGCCGCATCGACATGCTCGAATGCCGCGGCGGATTCGCCGCCACGCTGAGCCCGGACTTTCAGCCTGCTGCGGCGCTGGCCGATCCGCAGCGCTACTTCATTCGCGAGAACCTGTTCAAATACCACGCTGCCTGCTACGGCACGCACTCCGCCGTCGAGAGCATACGCAAACTGCGCGCGGGCCACAGCCTCGCGCCGGGCGCCGTCCACCGCGCCGTGGTGCGCGTGGCGCAGAGTGCCGACAGCATGTGCAACATCCAGAATCCGCGCAGCGGCCTCGAAGCAAAATTCAGCCTGCGTTTTATGGCAGCCGCAGCACTGCTCGGACTGGATACCGCCGGCCTCGAAACCTACAGTGCAGCCACCTGTGCAGATGCCGCGCTGGTGGCGATGCGCGACAAGGTGACGGTGGAACTGGTGCGCGAAGGCTGGCCGCAGCACACGCTGAAATCCGAAGTTATCGTCGAAACCACCGACGGCCAGCGGCTGCAAGCGGCGTACGATGCCAGCATTCCGGAAACCGACATCGCCGCGCAGGGCGCCCGGCTCGACGCAAAATTCGACAAGCTGGCCGGTGCCGTACTAGGCGCGGCGCGTACGCAAGCGCTGAAGGGACTGCTGGAAGGGATGGAGAGTATATCGGCCAAGGAATTGATGGCGGGGTGTTCGCGATAGCCAACCCCAAGAACATTTCGACAGGATTAACAGGATGCACAGGATAAAACCTCCATCCAGGTCTGTCCTGTTAATCCTGTTCATCCTGTCGATGGCCATTTCTAGGGTTACTGCATAGGCACTTTCACCTCGCGCAAATTCTGCGCATAGCGTTTTAACTCGGCATCGACGAACACGCGGAATTCTTCGGGAGTGTTGCCTACCGGGTAGAACGCGGCAGCCTCCAAAAAGTCGATCATCTTCGGTGTTTTCAGCGCAACGCTGACCGCGGACTGCAGGCGTTTGACAACCTGGGGCGGCGTTTTGGCGGGTGCGAACCAGGCGTTCCAGGTGAAATCGACGATGTAGTCGGGCACGCCGGACTCGGAGATCAGGGGCACATCCGGCATCCGCACGTAGCGCTTGGAGCCGGTAAATCCCAATGCGCGCAAGCGCCCGGATTGCACATGCACCGCCGACCCGGTGGGTGGTGAAAAGGTGACATCCACTTCACCCGCCATCACCGCGTTAACCGCATCGCTGCCGCCGCGATACGAAATATGGCGCACCTGCACGCCTGCACGCAGGTTGAACAGCTCCGCCGCAAGCGTGGTGGTGCCGCCCACCGGCGGCGCGCCGTAACTCAGCGATTTTTGTTTCGCCAGCGCGATGAACTCCTTGACGCTTCTCGCCGGCAGCGCCGGGTTAACCAGCATCAGGAAGCCAACTCCGGCGGCGACGCAAGTCACTGGCACAAAATCCGTGCGCACCTGGTACGGCAGTTTCTTATGCACCAGCGCATTGAGTAGAAACGCCGGCGCGGTATGCAGCAAGGTGTAGCCGTCGGGCGCGGCGCCGGCGACGATGCCCGCGGCGATAATGCCATTGGCGCCAGCGCGGTTGTCGATGATGAAGTTCTGGCCAAGAATGATTTCCGCTTCGCGCGTGACGGCGCGCGCGATCAGATCGGGGCTGCTGCTGGCCGGGGACGCCACCACGGCGCGTATCGGGCGGGTGGGAAACGCCTGCGCATTTGCGTTACCCACGGCAACGCCGTGCGCGAAGTAGCCTGCCACCAGGCTCAACGCACTCGACCACAGCACAAAAACCGGTAGGCGTTGCATGGCTTAACCTTCGCCTCGGCTATGCCTTGCCATCATGCGTGGCAATAATCACCGTTGCCGGTTTGTCCGTGCGATTGCTCCACGCGTGATTGGTGCCGCGTTGCACCAGGAAATCTCCGGTTTTCAGAGTCACTTCCTGGGTATCGAGCACCAGCACGAGCTCGCCCTCGGTCACAATGCCGAATTCCAGCGTGCGTGTTTTTTGCATGTACGGATGCGGCGCCGACGGTGCATAGGTCGATGCGCCTGGCGAGCCCATCGCTTTGAAAAACGCCTTGACTTCAGCCTCGCCGACCTTGCCTTTCCACGCCGCATCCGGCGGGAACGTCACCACATTCAACACCGAACCGCCGGGCGGCGCTTCAATCGCGTGCGGCAGGTGCAGCGTTTCCAAAACAATTTTCGCCGGAAAGCCGCTGGTCACCCACATACGTTGCGAAGCATAGCCCAGCCGCGCCGGATCGATGCGCACATCCGGCGTTGCGCCATCGCTCACCCGTGTGGATTTGTCCGGCTCGCGATCCATGCACACAATGCGACGCGCGGGTTTAACACCCGGCAGCAGCTTTTGATTGGCGTTGGCACGCTGGATGGGATCGTTGCCCTGCGCGAGTCCCACCGGGCCATCCACAAACTTTGCCGCGATCATGTCGAACGCAATGCGCCCGCCTTCGGGCACACGGCTGGACCACTGATGCCATGCGCCTACATCGATCACCACATCGCCGGGTTTCCATTCGACCTCGCAGTCATCCAGCACCAGCGTGCGCGTACCGTCGATAAGGATGGCGTAGTCCACCGTTTCGGTCTTGTGCATGCCGCCCTGGTAATAGGCGTTGCAGCCGCGATCCCAGCGCCGCGTGAGCGGATGCTCCACCGGCGCGTGCGGCGCGACGATGTGCGTATCTTTTTGAGCGTCGTAAGCGGCGGGCTTGCCAACACCCTGCACCACGCGCCAGTGCCCGCCCTGCGGCGGCCCGGGAAAATCGTAATTCAGACTGCCGTCATCGTTGGCGCCCGATAGCGGCGCAGGCGTTTCGTTCCACACCCAGAAATCAATCCACCCGCTGCCAGGTATCGGCCCCGCATGCGTGTCGGGCGCCGGACCATCCCACACCACTTTGGATTTGCCGCGCTCATCTACACCGGTAACCACGCGCCGTATGGGTTTCAGACCATTATTTTCCATTGTGCTGCTCCTTTTCCTGACGCAACGAGACATCAGTATCGCACACCAGGCATGAATTCAAGGTTGCTGCGACCACGCTTCCAGATCAAACTACAGGCATGCATTCATCGTCCCTGCAAAAATTCTCACGCTCGCGCGCGGCCGGCGCTGTTGGCGGATGGTTGCTGACGCTGTGCTGCGCGCCGCTGCAGGCGCAAAACACTGCGGGCAGCTCACTCGGAAGCTATCCGACCCGTACCGTCAGAATCATTGTGCCGGTCACACCCGGCGGCGCTACCGACATCCTCGCGCGCACTCTGGCGCAGCGGCTCGCAGTCCTATGGGGGCAACAAGTGGTGGTGGATAACCGGCCCGGCGGCGGCAGCAATGTGGGGTTTGAGGCCGCGGCACTGGCACCTGCCGATGGCTATACCCTGCTGATGGCGCAACCGGCATTCACCGTCAACGTCAGCCTCTACAAGAAACTCGCTTACGATCCGTTGCGCGATTTCACAGCAGTTACGCTGGCGGCTACGGGTGCTAACGTGCTGGTGGTTCATCCGTCGGTGCCCGCGCAAACCTTGAAAGAATTCATTGCGCTGGCGAAAACAAAACCGGGACAACTCAACTACGCGTCATCGGGCAACGGTACCACGCCACACCTCAGTGGCGAGTTGTTCAAGACCATGGCGGGTGTGAATATCACGCACATTCCCTATAAAGGTGCGGGCGCGTCGGTGACGGATTTACTCGGCGGCCACATTGATCTTGCATTCCTGAGTCTTTCGTCGGTAGTGGCGCAACTCCAGGCTAGACGACTGCGCGCGCTGGCGATTACCAGCGCAGCGCGCTCGACCTTGATGCCGGAATTACCCACCTTTGCCGAGGCCGGGCTCAAGGGTTTTGAGGTCACCGGCTGGTATGGTGTGGTGGTGCGCGCAGGCACGCCGCCGGAGATCATCCCGCGCCTGCACACCGACATTACGCAGGCGCTGGCCCATGCCGAAGTCTTGCGCGTGCTGGGCCAGGTGGGTCTCGAACCCGCACCGGCCAATACGCCGGAAGCGTTTAGCGCTTTTTTGCGCGCAGAAATCGGCAAATGGGCTAAAGTAGTCAAACTGTCGGGGGCCAAGGCAGACTGAAGCGAAACGGCCCACCAGCGGAGTCCACATATATTGGTGCCAAGTCCACGGATTGCTGGTAAGGTACTCAGGGGAATGTACTCAGGCAAGCGTATTCAGGCATGCTTACTCACGCAATCGTACGCACGAAATCGTACTCTGGCAGACAGGTCACGCAGTGTGTTGATTCATGATCTTGAGGAGGGTCTATGTTTAAACATATTTTGATGCCTACTGATGGGTCAGCCCATTCCGAGCGCGCGGTGGAGCGCGGAATCGAGCTGGCAAAATTGTGCAGCGCCAAAGTCACCGGCATCCACGTGATGCAGGATTATCAAATGATGATGGCGTCTGAAGGCATGGTGCCGCCGGGCATGGAAGAGCAGATGGACAAGCAGGCGCGCGATCAGGCTGCGAGCTTTCTCGCTTTCGTGCACAAGGCCGCCGATACCGCCGGCGTGCTCTGCGATACCTTGGTGGCCAAGGGCCATCACCCGTACGATGCGATTGTCGATACTGCCAACGCGCGCGGCTGCGATCTGATTGTGATGACAGCGCGTTACCGCAAGGGCCTGGCCGCGCTGCTGATGGGCAGCGAAGCAAGCCGCGTATTGCATCGTTCGTCGATTCCGGTGCTCACCTTCCGCGCCATCATGAGCGCGGATCATCCGGATAAAAAATAGTTACGAATAGTTTCAGCTTTCCGCGCTGCGTTGATTGATTTGTAAAGCGCGCTGATACGCTGCGCGCGCGGTGGTGCGCTGCAAATACGCATGCAGCGCATCGGGCAACTCAATCTTGCGGCGTATTGCACCGCTCAGGCACGTCGTGAGCAAAATATCGGCGCCGCTGAAATTCTCGCCCAGCACATACGGCCCGCACGCCGCGAGGCGCAGTTCAGCGGCGCGCGACTGCCGTGCAAACCCATCGCGTGCTGCTTGCAGCGCGTTCGGCGCCTCGCCGTAGATAGCGTGCAGATCCTCGTGCTTGCGAATCACATACAGCGTGTTGGCATCGAGTTCCATCATCGCAAAAAAACACCATTGATCGTAGCGTGCGCGCTCGCGCGGTGACACCGGCGGACACAGATTGCGTGCGGCGCCGTAGGCCGTGGCAAGGTAATTCACAATCGCCGCGCTTTCGGTCAACACAAAATCGCCGTCCTGCAGCGTGGGTATTTTCTGGCTGGGATTGAGCTGCGTGTATTCCGGCGTCAGCGTCGCGCCCGAGCGCGAAGTAATCGGCCGCCGTTCATAGGGCAAATCCAGTTCGCTCAATATCCAGTGCGCACGCAGGGTGCGCGAGGTGCCGATGCCCCACACCACACGCTTTGCGTCTGCCGGGTCAGTCATGAGCGCGCATCGTCGTTCACGCCCCGGTCAGATAGTTATACAGATTCCCCACATTCATTTTCATCACGCCGGGCGCCATGCCGTCCTGGCCTATATCCATCGGATAGCGGTCGGTCAATGCCGTCAGGCGCACGATCGCTTCGTCGCGCGTCATGCCGCGGTCTATGCCGTCTTTCACATAGGCTTTCCACTCCTGAATGAAGGCGGATTGTTCGTTGAGGTAATCCTTGCCGCAAATTGCGCCGTGGCCGGGCACAAATATTTCTTCCTTGAGTTTACGCAACGATTCCAGCGACATCAGCCACAGGTCCGGATTGGCCTCCTGCAGCCAGGTGTGCACCTTGTGAAAAATATTGTCGCTGGTGAACACCACCCCTTCTTCCTTGACGCAGATCGCTGCCTGGGACATGGTGTGCCCCGGCATGTGGATCATCTCGAAAGAGTGATTGCCCACATGCAGCGTCATGCCGTTCCTGAAGGTGATGATCGGTGCATTCGGACGGTAACCCGCAAGCAACCCCGGTTCTTCAGGGCCAAAGGTGGACACGCGTGCCACATGCGCCTGCACATCGGTGGCGAGGATGCGCGTGCGCACGCCTTCGTGAGCAATCACCGGCACATCGAAAAATGCATTGCCGGTCCAATGGTCTCCATGCGGTTCGGTGTTGATGATGTAACGCAGCTTGCCGCGCCTGGCGATCTCCGCTTTTAGTTTCACCGCGTCGCTCGGCTTGTGCGGCGTGTCGATCAGGACGATGCCGTCGGAAGTGGTGACGAAGCCGTGATTGCAGCCGCGAATTTGCGTTTCGACGAAGACGTTGCTGGTGAGTTGATGCATGAATACTGCGCTCCTTGTTAATTTACAAAACAATCTCGCGCGCCGCAGCGCGCACATCCATCTCGAATTCCAGATCGATCACCGGCGGGCGGGCGTAGTGCCATGTGAGGCCTCCTACGCACGCCCCGCGTGCCGCGAGCACTTCGCCCACCAGATGGCCGATATTCTGCACGGTGTAGGCCTGTGTGGAAACAGCGTCCCCCCAGGTGAAGCCCAGCAGATTCAGACGCCGCTCCATTTCCGCCACCACATACAGCACTTTTTCGCGCAGGCCCTCGGCTGAGGTGTCGCGAAGGCGCACGATGCGTTCACCATCGGCACCGCGTTGCGCGCGCGCTTCGCCGCCACCGGCGACTATGAACGTTCCGCGCGACGACACGCCGCGCGGCGCCGGCACCGTATAGGAAAACGCTGCCATCACCGGTTCAGCCGGTGCGCCGTACAGCGGACATACATTGGTGCGCGCCACCGGATTCAGCGGTCCCTCGTTACCTTGGGCGCCGTGATAAATACCCCAGCGTTCAAGCGTAGTCACATACGCCTTGTTGAAATCGTAAAATCCCTGTTCGGTAAACGGCGCGGGCGAGCGCAACTCACACGCTGCGAAGGCAGTATTCGGCCGTCCCGTGCTTTTGAAATGCGCCTCCACTGCTGCAAACGCATCCGCCAGCGGCAGCGGCCTGGAAAACCGCGCGCGCTCAATCTCATAGCCTGGCTCGGCAGCGACACCGCCGGAATACTGGAACACCGCTTTGATATAGCGATAATTGCCTGCGGCAAACACCGGGACTGCGGACATCGGCGCTCCCTATTTCAGTGAATTTTGAAATTGTATCTGGTTTTGCGCGCGGCCTTCACCTACCATTGCGCAAGCTGATTGTTTCGGGAGACGCTCAATTGAAAGCTGCTGCACACACTGGCCTGTTCATGGCACTGACATTGGCGTTGGCCTTCGCAACACCACACACTGCCGCGCAGTCCACCGCGAACTACCCCACCAAACCCATCCGCATGACAGTTTCTTCCGGCGCGGGCGGAGGCCTTGATTTTGTATCGCGTCTGGCGGCCATGCCGATGTCCGAAGCGCTCGGGCAAAGCGTGGTGGTGGATAACCGCGCGGGCGCCAGCGGCAGCATCGCCGCGGAGATTACCGCGCTGGCGCCGGCGGATGGCTACACCGTGATGATGCTGTCGGCGAGCCTGGTGGTGTACGGCATCGTCAACAAGACACGCTACGATATTTATCGCGATTTCGATGCCATATCTCAAGTGGGTGCGAGCCCCTACATCCTCACTGTGCATCCATCGCTGCCGGTGAAATCGGTGAAAGAACTGGTGGCCTACGCGCAAGCCTATCCCACGAAATTGAGTTATGCCTCGACCGGCAACGCTTCGCTTGCCCATTTGGCGACCGAACTGCTGGCCAGCGCCACCGCGGCGCGCTTCACCCACGTGCCCTACAAGGGCGTCGGCGCGGCACTGACCGAACTGCTGTCCGGACAAATACAAATGAGCTTTTTCAGCGGCGGCTCGGTCTACAGCCAGGTGCGCTCGCAAAAACTGCGCGCGCTCGCCATTGCCAGTGCCGCGCGCACCAAAGCCGCGCCCGACCTGCCGACGATGATTGAAGCCGGCGTGCCGGGTTATGTGGTCACACAATGGCACGGCCTGATGGCGCCGCGCGGCGTGCCGCGGCCCATCGTCGACCGGCTGTATCGCGAAGTGGTCAAGGCGGTGCAGAAACCGGAAGTGGCGTCGCGCCTCGCGCTCGACGGCACCGAGGGCATTGGCAGTTCACCAGAGCAATTCGCGGCGTTCCTGAAATCCGAGCGCGAGCAGTGGGGCAAAGCGGCGAAGGTTGCGAATATACGCAATGAGTGACAAAACCCGCTACACCGTCATTCCGGCGCAAGCCGGAATCTAGGTCGTGCAATCATGCGCAGCATCTTGAAAAATGATCCTTCGGATCATGAATAGCCCCCCCAACCTACCTTCCCCCAAGGGAAGGGGATACCGGCTTGCGCCGGAATGACGGTCCAGCGTTTTGCGATCTTTGTTCTCTTTGTGTCCTACCCCTGCTTGCGATGCTTGAGCAGAAATTCGAGCGTAATCCGCGCACATTCATCCGGGTCGGTAGCGCCCACGTGATAACCATCCACCGGCAGCGCGACAATTTCCGCCTGCGGCAATTTCTCGCGATATAAATCGCTATCGCTGCGGCTGTAGCCACGGCGCGGTGACTCCGTGGTAATCACCAGCACCGGGCATTTCACCTCATGCAGCGTGGCGCCGACATCAATGTTGCCCACCCAGCGCATGTAGGCGCGCGCCGTTTCTATGCGGGTAGACCCCATCAGATTGACCCACCACTCGAACCCTTCCGGCGGCATGCGGCTGCCGAGACGCGGCGGCATGGTTTCGCGCGCCCAGCTTTTTACGCCATGCGTCTCCATGTGCTGCAACCATTGTTGCGGCTGCGGCGGCGCCAGCGGCACAGAGGCGAGTGTGATGGTTCTTACCAACTCCGGTTTGAGACGGGCGAGTTCTATGGCGACCAACCCGCCGCTTTTGGCGCCGATCACATGCGCGCGCCCGCCCCCAAATTCGCTGATGAGTTTTGCCGCATGATCAACAAACTTTCGCGTGCTGAATGCAGACTCATCCGGCACCGAGCTCGATCGCCCGAAGCCCTGCTGATCAAAACGGATTACGCGATAGCGCCGCGCCAGATGCGGCACCCACGCCCGCCACGCGGGCGTGCTTTCGGTGAAGCCGTGAATCAGCAGCATGGATTCCGGCGTGGTCCACGGATCGCTGTAGTCGTGGATTTCGTAGTACAGCCTGCACTCTGCTGCGGCAATGTAAGGCATTGTTTACGGCTCGACAGGATGAACAGGATTTACAGGATAAAAACCACCACAACCCATGCCGTTCATCCTGTTCATCCTGTCTATTTCTGTTAAATATTTTTGCTTTATCGCGCACGACTGCTCGCGTCCTTGATGATCTTCGCCCACTTCGCAATGTCCGCGCGGATGATCGCATCGAATTCAGCAGGCGTGTTGCCGACCGCAATCGCGCCTTCACCCGCCAGCGCCGGCGCCATGTCAGGTGAGCGAATAATTTTTACCAGTGCCTGATTGAGCCGCTCAACGATGGCGCGTGGCGTGCCCGCCGGCGCGAGTATGCCGTTCCAGCCGCGCGCCTCGTAACCCGGCAGCGTGTCGGCAATCGGCGGTACATCCGGCAACGATGCATTGCGCTGTTTCGCGCCGACGCCCAGCGCGCGTATACGGCCCGCCTTCACCTGCGCTACCGCCGTGCCCACCGATCCGATCAGATAAAACTCGATTTCACCCGACATCAGTGCGGTCAGTGCCTGCGGCGCCCCCTTGTACACGACCTGCGTGAATTTGATGCCCGCCATCGCGCCAAATAAATCTGCGCCCAGCGAACCCATGCTGCCGCTGCCAGTTGATCCGTGATTTAACTGCCCCGGCCGGGCCTTCGCCAACGCAATCAGTTCCGCCACCGAGCGCGCCGGAGACTGGCTGCCGACGATCAACACCGGCGACACCGCGCTCACCAGAGTGACCGGCGCAAATGCCGTCGCCGTGTCATAGGGCATATCCGCAAACAAACTCTGATTCACCACATGCGATGGAAACGCCATCAGCAGCGTATGCCCATCGGGGGCTGCCTTGGCGACGATCAACGAGCCAACGATACCGCTGGCGCCAGGCCGATTGTCGATGACCACCTGCTGCCCCAGCGCGTCACTCAACCTGGGCGCGATATTGCGCGCGAGGATGTCGGTAATGCCGCCCGCGCCGCTGGGAATAATCAGACGGATCGGGCGGGTGGGGTATGCCTGCGCCGGAGCGACAGCGGGGATACCGGCACAAACCGCAAATCCGATGCTCAAAATACGATGCCGCATATTCATACATCCCACTATAACGCCGAATCCAGACGCGCGCGACACTAGCTGCACAGCGCACCTTCGCATAATATTGGCGGCATTGGACATTCAGCGCCTTAACAGGAACAACCATGAAACTCACGCTCTGCTACGCCCCGCAAACCTGCGCCACCGTGCCGTTTATAACGCTTACTGAAGCCGGTGCGGATTTCGAGGTGCAAAATCTGAATTCCCGCGCAGGCCAGTTAAAGTCGCCGGAGTTTCTGCGGCTCAACCCCAAGCACAAAGTGCCGGTGCTGATTATCGATGGCGAAGCGCTCACCGAAAATCTGGCGCTGCAAGTGTGGATTGCACGCCATTTTCCAGCGGCAAAACTGCTGCCCGCCGACCCGATGCTGGAAATCAAGGCGCTGTCGCTGATGTCGTTTTTCGGTTCAGGCATCCATCCGCACCTTACGCCCAACGCGCGACCGGAAAACTATTGCGACCTTCCCGGCTCGGCGGAAAGTGTCAAACGCGTCGGCAACAAACTGCTGTTCGAAGACTTCGCCGTGGTGGAAAATCTGCTCGCTGGGCGCGAATGGTTCTTCGATCATTTCACCGCACCCGATGCGTATTTTTTCTGGTGCTTCCGGCGTGCGATTTCGTTCAAACTTGATTTGTCGCAATTCAGGAACTGCATGGCGCATTGGGAGCGCATGCAAAGCCGCGCCAGCGTGCAGAAACTTGTTGCGCATGAAAAGCGGGTGATGGAGGAGTTTGCGAAAGCGGCTTGATGGCTCCGCCGGATCTACGTTGGTAGGATGTGCAACGCGCAGCCTATCTCCGATGATGGCGGCAAATGTCGCCGCATGGCAACCGCCGCCACTAAGAACAACAGCACGAAAGTACAACAAAATCAAAAGGATAGCTGATCCGCGTTACTCTGGGTGATTTGATGCACGGCATTTCGGAAGTTCAATTCACGTTGGGCGTCGGAGTCGGAGCGACATAGAGGAGGAAAGAATGACACAGATACTGATTACCCCGAAGGCTCGGTGTGTCCGCGCTGCATGTTCTGGGCGCATCGCGACCGCTGGACCGGCGAGACCATCCAATGAAGAACTTGCCAGCTAACCGCGCGCTATTCAACGCGGACGTTAGGCCGCCGATAAACAGCCGATGCAGTATACTGTAACGGTAGCGTGTGCTGGAGTACAGCCATGAAGACACAGCTGATCACCATCGACCCCGAGATCCACAGCGGAACGCCCGTTTTCGCTGGCACGCGCGTCCCGGTCAAGACGCTCTTTGCTCACCTTGAAGCCGGAGACTCGTTGGAAGTCTTCCTGGATGACTTTCCGTCCGTCAGTCGCGAACTGGCGGTAGCAGTGCTTGAAGAGGCACGCGCCGCACTCACATCCGATGCGTATCCTGCTTGACGAGGATCTCCCGCGTCGTCTCGCCGTAATGCTAGTTGGTCACGAGGTTTCCACCGTTCAGCGTAGCGGATGGACAGGCATCAAGAATGGAAAGCTGCTCGGACTCGCCGCCTCTCAGTTCGATGTGTTCCTGACGATGGACGGGAACCTTGAGTTCCAGCAGAACCTTGCCACTTTGCCGATTGCTGTGCTTGTGGTTGAGGCAGTAAGTAATCGGATGGAACACCTCGTCCCGCTGGTGCCCGGTATCCTGAGGGAGCTCAGCCATATTCCACCCAAGTCCCTATGGAAGGTCGGCGCCTAATCCCACTTTCCTATTTCTTGCAGAGTCCGGCAACAGTAATGGCGGCCCCGATCAGTAGACCGACACCCATTGTTATCCAAAAAGCGCGATGGCCGGAACGCGCGTCTTCTTCGTAGCCGTGACGGCTGTCTGCATAGGTATAAATGGTGGCTTCAATGGCCGTTGGATTTTTAGAGGTGATGCGGCCAATGACCGTAACCGTGGCGCCCCGCTCAATACCGCGCCACCGGTTCTCCTTATTGGCTGAGTCCACCAGAATCTTCACCTGGTTTCCCCGAGCAATAGGGGAGTCGGTATTGACGACAACCTCCTCCGATCCCACATCGAGCCATAACGGTTGGTTGAATTGTTCTTTCGTACTCCAACTAGAGCGCCCACTCCCCGTGCCGGTGGAATAAATCTCCCGTACAGCATGGACAAAATTCTGAACCAGAATTTTGTTTTTGACGCTCACCTTACCCTCCACAACCACCACACGAGCGACCGGATCGGTAAGTTCGTAGACCTTGGCGTTTTTCAGCGCGCCTGTTTCTGCGCTCAGCAGATGGTAGCCGAAGATTCCTATCCCTAAAACCACCAGCGAAAACGTTATTCCGACGATGGTTTTGCTGTTCATTTTGCTCATTAGAAGGGAATATGCGTCATTTCAGCGCAACAGCAATTAGCGCCCACCCTGCCCGGCCCTGCGGCGGCGGGCGCCGGTTACGATTCATCATGTCAACCTCCGTTTCGTGATACGTGGAGCGCGCGCTTGCATGGCTGCCGCGGCAGGTTAAATTGTCCGCAACACACGCGGAAAGAAAACATGCAGCAACACGCCGCGCCCCACCAGAAATCCGCCCACGGCGATCCACAGTCCCGCGTTGCCGATCAAAGGCATCAGGGTATAAAGCAAGGTCAAAAATATCGTGAACGAGGCGATCACGGTGTTGCGCATGATGCGCGTGCGCGTGGCGGCCAGATAAACACCGTCGTAAGTGTACGCCCACACCGACGCCAGCGGCATCAGCACCGGCCACCACAGGTAACTTGCAGCCGCTGCGCGCACTTCGGGAATACTGGTCATCAGCGCGATGATGGCGTGCCCCGCCACGGCGTAAATCACAATGTTGATCAGGCCGACCACGCCCGACCACAGGAACACCACGCGCCTGTCGTGCATAAACGCAGCGCGATCGCGCCGCCCCACCGATTCGCCCAGTATCGCCTCGGCGGCATGTGCGACACCGTCGAGCGCGTAAGAGGTAAAGATCAGAAAATGATGCAATACCTGGTTGGCCGCCAATTGCACATCGCCGAGTTCGGCGCTTTTCGCCATGAAAAAGCCCAGCACCGAGACCACGCAGATGGTGCGCAATACGATATCGCCGTTGATCGTCACCATGCGTTTGAGCTGTGCGGGGTCGAGCAGCCTGGCGCGCTTGCCATCGTCCGGCAGTTCACGCAAAGTACGCCACACGCAGTACAGTCCGATCAGCAGGCCGGTATATTCAGCGATCAGCGAAGCTGCGGCAACACCAGGCACGTCCCAGTGAAACACAAACACAAAAACCAGCGCCAGCACGATGTTCAGGCAATTGACAAATACCTGAATCAGCAGTGGCGTGCGCACATTGCGCAGGCCATAAAACCAGCCGATGATGGCGTAGGAGCCGAGCACCGCCGGCATCGACCACACACGGATCAAAAAATATTCGCGTGCGTAGTGTTCGACCTGAGCGCTGCCTTTGATAATCCAGAACGCAAAGTTGATGATCGGCAGTTGCAGCACAATGATCACGCTGCCAATGACCCCCGCCAGCAGCAGTGCACGGGCAATCATCGCGCGCACTTGCGGGTAGTCGCCCGCGCCGCGCGCCTGCGCCGTGGGCGCGGTGGTGCCCATGCGCAGGCAGTTGAACAGGTGGTAGATGTAATTGAACAGCATCGCGCCCAGCGCCACCGCGCCGATGTAATAGGGTTCCGGCAGGTGCCCGACAACGGCGGTATCCACCGCGCCCAGCAGCGGCACGGTGATATTGGCGAGGATGATCGGCCACGCCATTGCCCACACTTGGCGGTGCGTGCTGGTGCGTGGGAGGGCAGCAGTCACAAAAAATTCATAAAAACAGATAGTTAAATATCATCAAACAGCGTCGGTGCTGGTGCGGCAGGCACGGACTTCACGCTGACTGCGGCCGCACCGGGCTTACTCAAAGCGCCAACACGCACGCCCAGCAAGCGTATGCGCCGGTCCAGCGGCACCCGCTTTAAACACTCCCCCGCGGCGCGGCGGATGATGGCTGCATCACCGGTGGGCGCATCGATCGTGCGATCGCGCGTCACCGTTTTGAAATTGTCGTAACGCAACTTCAGGCCGATGGTTTTACCGACCACGCCTTTGCGCTTCAGATCGTCGGCCACGCGCAGGCACAGATCAGTGAAGATGCGCGAGAGTTTTTCGCGGTCGCGCACCGCATGCAGATCATCTTCAAAGGTGGTTTCGCGGCTGATGGACTTGGGTTCGCTGTAGGTAACCACTACGCGCTGGTCGCGCCCGTGTGCCGCATCGTGCATCCACGCGCCGTAATTTTTGCCAAAGTTTTCGATCAGTAACGCGGAATCGGCACCGGCCAGCTCGCCGACCGTGCGTATGCCCAGCGCCTCCAGCCGCGCGCTCGCTTTGGGGCCGATGCCGTTGACCTTGCGCGCCGGCAGCGGCCAGATGCGCGCGGGTATGTCGTCCGCGGTCAGCACCGTTACGCCGCCGGGCTTGTGCAGGTCTGATGCGATTTTTGACAGCAACTTGTTGGGCGTGACGCCGATGGAACACGACAAGCCCGTCTCGACGCGCACTGCGCTTTGCAGTTGCAGTGCTATGTCGCGGGCGCGCGCCCACGGATCGATGGGTTCGCCTGCCATTACCAACGCGGTGAGGTCGATATAGATCTCGTCGATGCCGCGGTCTTCGACCAGCGGCGCTACCGCGCGCACGGCCTCCTTGAACAGGCGTGAGTAACGCCGGTATTGATCAAAATCCGCAGGCAGCAGCCACGCGTCGGGCGCGAGCTTTGCCGCCTTCATCAAGCCCATGCCGGAATGCACGCCCAATGCGCGTGCTTCGTAGGTGGCGGTGGTGATGACGCCGCGTCCGGTATAGGTGCGCAGCGTGGGAAACGCAGGCGCCGCCGGTGCAGCCTCGACGCTGCGCCGCCGCCCGCCCACCACAGCGGGCTGCCCGCGCAGTTGCGGATAGCGCAACAGTTCGACCGAGGCATAGAACGCGTCCATGTCGAGGTGCGCGATGTAGCGGGCGGTCATGCTGTGAAGTCACTCCATCCGTATGCCTGCATCGCGGATGATTTTGCCTTTGCGCGCGATATCCTCACGTATGATCGCGGCGAATTCAGCGGGCGTGTTGCCGACGGCTTCGATGCCGGCTTTGAGCAAACGCTCTTTCGCTTGTGGCGTGTGCAGATAGCGCGCGACTTCCCGATGCAGCACATTCACCACCGAAGTCGGAGTTCCCGCGCGCGCGAGTATGCCGATGGTTGCCGCGCATTCGTATCCGGGCAATCCCGTGGACGCCACCGTCGGCAGGCCCGGCGCTACCGGCGACGGCTGCGCGGAGGTTACCGCCAGCGCAATCAGGCGACCCGCGCTAACGTGCGGGCCGGATGCATTCGCGGTGGCGAATATCATTTCGACTCTGCCACCCACCACATCGGTCAACGCCAGCGCCGCGCCACGGTAATACACGGCTGCGATGTTCACACCGGTCATCGCCTTGAACATTTCGCCGGCGAGGTGATTGGAATTGCCGATGCCCGACACCCCATAGTTGAGCACGCCGGGTTTTTGTTTGGCGAGCGCGATCAATTCCTGCACCGATTTCACGCGCAGCGAAGGATGCACCACCAGCACATTGGGTGAACTGATCGCCATTGATACGGGCATAAAATCGCGCACCGCATCGAAGGGCACGCCCTCGCGCATGAATGGCGACAGCCAGATGACGAATCCTACCATCATCAGCGTGTAGCCGTCGGGCGGCGCTTTGACAAGAATCTCGCCGGGCGTGACACCGCCGGGGCGATTGTCGATGACGACTTGCTGGCCGAGCCGCTGCGTGAGTTCCGCCGCAATCAAACGCCCGGCGAAGTCGCCCGCGCCGCCAACGCCGGATACCAGCAGGCGTATCGGCTTGCTGGGGTAACCCGGGGGAAATTTAGTCGCGGTCTCAGGCACGGGCGCGGCACTGGCAGCGGCTGCGAACGCCATCCACGACGATGCGATAAAAAGTTTCAAGCTTGAATTTTACGCCATCCCTGTTCGCGGGCGTGAAGACCGTCCGCAATGAGGATGCGCCCGCTTATAATCAATTACCGTCTGTTGTCAGGAGTGCGTAGTGTCCCAACCGCTGGATGGCATCAAAGTACTGGAACTGGGCAACTTCATCGCCGGCCCATTTTGCGGCATGCTGCTGGGCGACATGGGCGCGGATGTGATCAAAATCGAACGCCCCACGCGCGGTGATCAAACGCGCGCCATGCCGCCACTGGTCAATGGTGAAAGCGCCAGTTTCGCAGCACTTAATCGCAACAAGCGCAGCCTCGTGCTCGATCTCAAGCAGCAGGCGGCGCGCGATGTGGTGCTGGCGCTGGCCCGGAAAAGTGACGTAATGCTGGAGAACAATCGCCCCGGCGCACTGGAAGGCATCGGCCTTGGCCCGCAACACCTGCGCGCGGTCAATCCCGATATAGTTTACGTGTCCGCATCCGGCTTCGGCCAGACCGGCCCCTATCGCCGCCGCGCGGGCGTCAACCTGATCGTCGAAGCTTTTTCCGGTGCGCTGTCGGTTACCGGCTCGCCCGGCGACATGCCGATGCGCCCCGGCCTGCAGACCGCCGACATCTTCGGCGCGATGTTCGCGACCTACGCCGTGCTTACAGGACTCATCAGCGTGATGAAGGGCAAAGGTGGACGTATCGCCGATGTGTCGCTGGTCGAAGCCTCGATCTCGGCCGCGGCGTGGGAAACTGCTTACTATCTTGCCACCGGCGATGTGCCGGTACGCCTCGGCCACCAACACCGGCTCAATGCACCCTACCAGCTGTTTGAAACCAGCGACGCCAAGTATATCGCCATCGGCACGCCGAACGACGAACTGTTCAAGCGCTTCATGACGGTGCTGGGACTGGAGAGTCATCTCACCGATGCGCGTTTCGTCAGTTACGTGTTGCGCAAACAAAACGAATCCGGCCTGCTGGAAATTGTCACCCCTGCCGTGCAGTCGCGCAGCGCCGCTGAACTCGAAGACCTGCTGATGCAGGCGGGCGTACCGTGTTCGCTGGTCAACGATTACAAAGACGTGTTCGACGACCCGCATATCAAGGCGCGCAACGTGCTCCAGGAAATCGAGCATCCGGTCATGGGCAAGACGCCGGCGGTGCGTAACCCGGTGCTATTTGATGCCAACAGCCCGACCCTGCGGCTGCCTGCGCCTTTGCTGGGCCAACACTCGGCCGAGATACTGCGCGAGCTGGGGCATAGTGATGCGCAGATTGCGGCATTGGCCAAGGCGGGCGTGGTGATGTTGGCGAAGTGAATATAGCTTCCATTTTTAACCACGGAACACACGGAATACGCGGAAAGAACAGTTCGAACAATTTTTCCGCGTGTTCTGCGTGTTCCGCGGCAAATGGTCCTGGATTTTGACCTTAAAGGAGCACCCCATGCATCTATGGCGTAGTCTGTTATTCGTTCCCGCCAATCAGCGGCGTATGCTCGACAAGCTGCATAGCTTGCCGGCCGACGGTTTCATCTTCGACCTTGAAGACACTGTGCCCGCCGCCGAAAAAGCCAATGCGCGCGCGATGACCAAAGAGTACATCGCGAAGCTACCCGAAGACCGCAGCTGGATCAGGGTCAACGCCATCGACAGCGGCTTTATGCACGAGGATTTCGAAGCCTTTGTCGGTATGCCCAAGCTGCGCGGCTTCGTGGTACCCAAGCAGGACAGCCCCGGCGACATCGCCGGCGTCGATCGCATGCTCACCAGTCTTGAAGTGCGCAAAGGCCTCACGCCCGGCAGCACGCCGGTGATTGTGATGATTGAAAGTGCCGCCGGTGTGTTAAGCGCGCGCGAAATTTTCTCGAACTGCAAGCGCATCGAATCCGGCATGTACGCGGGCGGCGAAGATGGCGACATGAATGTGTCGCTCGGCGCGATCTGGAGCAGCGACGGCCCGGAAATGATGTTCGTGCGGCAGATGACGTTTGTCGCCGCGCGCGCGGCCAACCTCAAATTCCCGCTGGAAGGCGTGTTCTCGAACATCAGAGATCACGAGGGGTTTCGCCGCGACACGATGTTGTCGCGGCGTCTCGGATACCGCGGCCGCACCGTGATCCATCCCTCGCAAATCGAGGCGGCCAACGAAATCTATACCCCCACCGCCGCCGAAGCCGATTACGCCACGCGCGTGATTGCGGCGTATCAGGAAGCGCTTACGCGCGGCGCCGGCAGCACCACGGTGGACGGCAAGCTGGTTGATATCGCGATGGCGAAGACCGCGCAGAATCTGCTCGACCTGGTTGCCACCATCAACAGTCGAAAGTCGTAAACTACCGTGGGGTCATGGCCAGGGTACGCAGAAGGCTCCGTCGAAATATTGCGGGCTGTTGTTTTTATAGTAGTTTTTTAATTTACGCTGGAGCCCTGGGAAATGAAAATCCAAATTAAGCTTCTCCCGCTGCTGCTGATCGCTGCGTGGGCTGCACCGTGCCACGCCCAACCCTACCCCACGCGCCACATCGAACTGGTGTCCCCCACCGGCGCGGGCGGCGGCTCTGATTTGGTGGCGCGCACCGTCGCAGATATTGTCGCCAAAGAAAAACTGCTGCCGCAGCAAATTATTATTCAAAACCGCGCGGGCGGCGGCGGCGCGATAGGACAACTTTACGTTGCGGGCAAGCGCGGCGACCCGTACGTCATTCTGCTGGCGGCGATTGGATTGGTCAGCGTGCCGATACGCACCGGCTTCGATGTGGGCATCGACAAGTTTACAACGCTCGGCGCTATCGGCCTGGATCTGAACAGCATCTCGGTCGCCGAGAACTCCCCCTACCGCTCACTCAAGGAACTGCTCGACGCCGCGCGCGCCAAACCCAAAACCATCAGCGTCGGCATTACCTTTCCCGGCGGCAGCGCGCACGGCATGATGCATCGCCTTGAAAAAGCCTCCGGCGCGCGCTTTAACCTGGTGTCGTTCAAGAGCGGCACCGAATCGGTAACCGCCGTCATGGGCGGACATATCCATGCCACCGCCGAGAACCTGGGTGAAGTCATGGGTCAGGTCGAAATGAAGAAATTGCGCCTGCTGGGCGTGCCGGCGGCAACTCGCGTCGCAGGCCTGCCCAACGTGCCGACGTTGAAGGAACAGGGGTTTGACATTCTGGCCGGCGGCCTGCGCGGCTTTGTTGCGCCCGCCGCCATCCCGCGTGAAGCAGCGAAAGTGCTCGAAGACATGCTGGCGAAAGTACACAAGAGCGCCGGCTGGCGCGAGTACATGGCACGCAATATGTACGAGGATGTTTACATGAACGCCGAAGAACTCTCGCGCTGGCTGGCTGGGCAGCAGGTGGAGATGACGCAGTTTCTTACGGAGATGGGGTTGGCGCTGAAGAAATAGCCGGGTTGTTGGTGAAAGCGTCAGCCCAGGATGATGTGTGTTCCCTATCGGTCATTTGAGTAAGCCCTCAAGGTGACGATCCAGGGCAATCTCAAAATCGTCGAGGCTCTCGCCGATTGCTGCTTTTAAGTTTGCGCCGTGATCGTTCGACGTCCGGAAACGCCGAAAGTAATCAATCACAGCGTCAAATGAATGGCGTTTGATCAAAAAATCCGTGACGAGAAATGACAACGAGTAGGTTCCGTCGTATCCGTATTTTCTTCGCGCTTCTACCCAGTCGGCAAAAGCATCCAGACGCACAATGCGCGGAAGCTCTCCCTTGCGCTTCTGGGTGCGCACCTTATCCAAAGTCCTCGTGCGAGCGCGTGTGAGTTCGTCCACACCCAACGCATCCGTAACGTTGAGCGCCATCCACTCCGCAAACCCTTCGATCAGCCACTGATTGCCACTGATGTTTGGGCGGTTGGCCAGCGTGAGTTGAAGCATATGGATGATCTCATGCGCCATGCCCTCAATGCGCTGCGGCCACGTGTCACCCGCGTCGGCCTGTTCGTTGACGATCAACGTATTGCTCCCAACAGCACCCTTGGCGAATTGCGCTGTGGATCGAGCGAGCATCGGAGCGAGCTTGAGATACTTGATCAACGCCTGCTCAAAACCCTCGCGTGTCGGATGGATTTCCACTTTGCCTCGCGGAAGCGGTAAATGAAATTTTTCAACGAGCACGCGCAGGATAGCGTCAATGGCACGAGGGTAGTCGGCGATCTCCCTGGCATCGACTGTTTGCGTGCCGGCCGCTATCTGAAGCGGAATTTCGCGTGGCGATGCGTGGCAGCAAAAAGCGACGCATGCCATCACAAGAATTTGCGCACGCACCGTAGCCACCACCAACTTACGCACTATGATGCCCCGATCGCCACCCGCTTCTGTGCATCGCGCGCCGAACCGGCAGGCTCATTTCGGAAATCCGTAGAGGTCTTGCGGATTGCTAACGAGGATGCGATTGCGCGTGGCCTCAACTGGCGCCCACACAGTGAGTAAATCAAACAGTATCGCATCGTCGGGCTTCACCTTCGGTCCCGGATGCGGCCAGTCGCTGCCCCACACACAGCGCTCGGGCGCGGCCCTGACGAAGGCTTGAGCCACCACGGTCGCGTCCGCGTAGGTGGGTGGGCCGATGTTGGTATTCGAGTAGGCGCCGGAAATCTTTACCCAGGCGCGGCGCTTGTCCAGCAAATCTAGAATGACAGGGTGCGATGGGTGTTTCACGCCTTCGTCTATCGGCGGCTTACCCATGTGATCGAACACGATTGGCGTCGGCAGACGCCGCAGCATATCCGCGTGTTCGACTATCTTGTCGCAAGGCATGTTGAGTTGTATGTGCCAACCGTAGTTGGCGATGCGCTTGGCGAGCGGCTCTATCATGTCGATGGACACCACCGCAGTGTGCGGATCACCCACGGTGAAGCGTATGCCGCGGATGCCCCCGTCGTTGAGTTTTTTGAGTTCAGCGTCCGTCACCGTGGGACGCAGCACGCCCACACCGCGTGCATTGTCGATGCCCAGTTCCCGGATCGCATCGGTGGTCACGGTATTGTCGGTGGTATAACAACGTGGTGTCACAATCACCACGCGCGATACGCCGACGCGCTTTTGCAGCAGGCGGTAATCCGCAACCGTGCCGCCCGCAAGCACCGGCGAAACCGCCGGATAGCGGGCATCGTAGATGTGAATGTGGCAGTCGGCGGCATTCGCCGGTGCGGCGAGTTTGGGAGGTGCTGTGCCGGTGGAATTGGGTACTGCTTGCGTTGTGCCGTGCATGGTTACGCTCCCGGATAGTTATAACTAAAAATCAATACCTTCACCGCAACGATCCCTACTCAATCTTGATGCCCGCCGACTTCACCAGCTTTGCGTATTTCACCACATCCTGTTTGATAAACGCGGCGAATTCCGCCGGCGAATTGCCGATCACATCGACCCCTTGCGCGGCCATGCGGTCAATCACATCCGGCATGCGCAACACGCGTATCACTTCGCTATTCAATCTGGCGATCAGCGCCTGCGGCGTTGCAGCGGGTGCGAGCAAACCATGCCACGCCGATTGCTCGAAGCCGGGCAGCGCGGCCTCGGACATCGTTGGTATATCGGGTGTGGCGCGCGAGCGCTGTGCGCTGGTCACCGCCAGCGCGCGCAAGCGGCCGCTGCGTACATGCGGCACGGTGCTTGGCGTGGTGCCGAAATACATCGACACCTGCCCCGCCAGCAAATCAATGACCGCAGCACCGCCGCCCTTGTACGGCACATGAACGATGTCCACACCCGCCATGATGCGAAACATCTCGCCCGATAAATGATTGGAGCTGCCGATACCGGCTGACGCAAACGTAAGTTCGCCGCGCCGTGATTTCGCCAGCGCGATAAGGTCTTTCACTGAGCGCACCGGCACCGAAGGATGCAGCGCGAGGATGTTGGGCGCAATGGTGGTCTGGATCACCGGCGCGAAATCCTTCACCACGTCATACGGCGGTTTCTTGAACAGCGTCATGTTGGCAGTATTCGGCACGCCGCCCAGCAGCAGCATGTAGCCATCGGGCGCGGCACGCACCACCAGTTCAGAGCCGATGTTGGTGCCGCCGCCGGGACGGTTTTCGACGATCACCTGCTGGCCTATGGTCTCGGAGAGTTTTGCCGCGATGATGCGGGCCACGAAATCGACGCCACCGCCCGGCACATAGGGCGCAATGAAGCGGATGGGGCGGGCGGGATAGGTTTGTGCGTTTGCCGCATCCGTTGCAGCGGCCAGCAGCGCAACACCGATAGCTATCGCCAGCGTGCAAAGCGGCTTGGTGTATCGCGGTGTGGCGAAGGGCATGGTACCCATCGTTTTTGACACCGGCACTACCAGCCACGTACGGCCCGGCTTATGGCTCACGCGGTACTCCGTTGCAGGAAAAGGATTGCACGATGGTGTGACCGCAGGTTGGGGTTGTCAAGCCGTGGCTAAGCGCTCACACTGTTTTGCCGCCACTAGACTGCTTTCCAGAATCATCCGCTCATCATTGCAAGACCACCATGCGAAAATTCACGCAGTTGTTGCTGCTGATCGCCGTCGGCTTCGCTGTGCAAACCGGCAGCGTCGACGCCGCAGACGTCACAGACACACTGACCACGGCATGGGAAAGTTTCTGGCAACAGACCGGCTTTCCGCGCGCGGCCTACAAATGGCAAACACCCATTCGCGTCAGGTTCAGCGGCGTCTCGCCTGAGCGGCACAAGGAATTCACCCTGCGTCAACTGCGCGATGTAGCGGAACACGCCGGCATCACCGTTGCCGAAGTAGCTGCGGACGACCCTGCGGCCAACGTGCAAGTGGAATTCTTTGGCCCAGCGGCGCCACTACCGGCCAATCAACCCTGCGTCACGTTCATTACCTGGCGCAATAGCGCGCTCGTGAGCGCGAAGATTCAAGCCAACGATCAATCAGTTTGGCGCTGCATGCTGCACGAAACCATGCACCTGATGGGTATGGCGGGCCATCCGCTACGCAACTCGGTGCTGACCTACTTCGCGCGCAGCAGTCAGCTAACGGATGTGGATAAACTGCTGTTGAAAACAATTTACACCGATGATGTTGCGTCCGGCGCATCGCCGTTCGCCGTGCTCGAAATTCTCGCCCAGCGCCTGGTCAGCAGCGCCACCGACGCGGATAAAAAAACTTCACAACAAGCCGCTGATGGTTTTTTGCGTAAGACGATTCAGGAAATGGAAGATTTCGGCAATGGTAGCGGTGAAGCGCCCACCGTAATCGTGCGCTCCGGCAAGGCCACGGCGCAGGGCCTCAAACGCGGGCAGACCGAGATTCAATACTTTCTGGGTCTGGCCTATTTGCACGGGCATATCGTCAAGCCCGACAAAGAGAAAGCACTAAGCTGGTTCAGAAAAGCTGTCGATGCATCCCACAGCGGTGCTACCGTGCAACTCAAGCGCGCTGCGGCGCAAGGGGAAAATTGATGCCCATTCCTGATTATTGCAACGCACGCTTGATTCGCTGATGAATACCACGCTGATCGTGATATTGCTGGCGCTTGCGTTGCTGGTGATCGTCGCATTGCCGAGCCTGCGCCGGAAGAAGACCGATGACGCCGCGCCGCCGGCGCTTTCCGTGCGCAGCGCAAAACCGGCAGACCTGCATGACGTTAAGTCCGCCCCGCTATACCACTGGCTGTGCGAGCAGGCCTGCACGCAGACGGGTATGGATCTGCGTAACGATCCGATGGCGCTGACGCGTATTGCCGAAGCCGCGAAAAAAGCGCAAGCGGAAATCGATGCGGCGGGTAGCGCAGAAATTTCCCTGCCTTACATCTGCGCCGACGCCAGCGGGCCGAAGCATTTCGAGTTGCGCATCACGCGTGAGCAAGCCAGTGCATTAAAACGTCCTTTGCTGTAATCCGTACATATCACAACCTATTGTTTTTATTGAGGTATTTTTGCTGTTCTTCATGGCGAACACCAGCGCTGTGATAACATTACCGCAGTAAACCACCTCCAGGAGAAGCCTCATGAGCGCCACCCTGTTTCATTTTTCCTTTGCCGTAAACGATCTCGAGCGCGCGCGTAAATTCTACGGCGAGATTCTGCAATGCCCCGAAGGCCGCAAGCTGAAAGGCCGCATCGACTACAATTTTTTCGGCCACCATATCGTCGCGCATCTCGCGCCGGACGACGTGGTCGGAGACAAGGGGCGCAAAATCGGCGGCGCGCTGTCCACACCGCTGCGCCATTTCGGCGTGGTGATGACGCTCGAAGATTTTCAGAAAATCGCCCGCCGCGCCGAACAACTGGGTGCTGCGTGGATCAACAAGCCCAGCAACACGCAACCCGGCACCGTGCGCGAACAGATGCTGATGACGTTGAGCGACGGCTGCGGCAATGCGATTGAGTTCAAGGGGCTCACCGATACTGCCAACGTGTATGCGGTGAAAGAGAACGAGACGGCGATGGCTTGAGCTTAACCTGTCGTTCCCGCGCAGGCGGGAACCCATAACACATTCGCGATATGCACCGCCGCATGGGTTCCCGCCTGCGCGGGAACGACAGCAAGGGAAGTTCTTTGTAACTTGATTCTTGTGGCATGGCTCGCACTCTGCGATACCAATAGCCTATGGCGTCTTAAATCTTATCACCCGCGTCACCGGGCAATAACTAAACGAGGTCGGCACAAACTGCGAGTGTATGCCTGCACCACCCGCCACCACGATGCTCACGTGCGACGCATCATCCGCCACACCGATGTGATCGGCGTTCGGAAATTGTTCGAACCAGCGCGCGCGCCGGTGATGCAGGCCGCGCACGGTGCGCGCGGCAAAGCGTGATAACGGTATGCGCGCACGCTCAAAAATCGCTTGCCGGATGGCGGGCTTGTCAAAGCCATCGCGCGCCAGCACGCCCGCATGCTCCGGCCCGATCACCAGCAGCGGCCCGGTCGGAAAAATCACATTGTTGTGGCCCAGCGCGGTCAACCCGCCGATGAAGTGGTCAATTATTTCGCCGCCCGTCTCGCAACCGTAGGTAAACAGATTGTGCCCCGGCGACGCGCCGATCACCGTCACCGTGCTGTCGCTTGCCGCGAAGCCGCGCTCGACATGAAATGCTGGCCACGGGCTGTCGGCTTCGTTTTCGGCGATGCAAAAGGTGAATTTTCCGCTTTGCCCCTGCGTCGCCATGTCGGTTTCGCCCGGCAGATCGCCGCCCAGATTGCGCAGCACCAGTTGCAGCGCGCGGCCGATGCTCGCGTTGGCGCGATTTCCCGCGCCGAACACATTGCCCGCGGCATTCAGGCCCAGGCGTTTGATGGCCGGGCCGTTGACAATAAGCAGCGGCGTGGTGTTATTGGTCGCGGTCTGTATGCCGTAGAGCCGGCAATTTTCGTCAAGCACGGCTTCCACTGCCGCCAGCACTACCGGAAAATAGTCCGGCTTGCAGCCGGCCATCACCGCATTGATCGCGATTTTTTCAAGGGGGACGATGCGCATGCGCGGCGGTATCGGCCCCAATAACTCGCTGCGATCACGCGCGGTCTGCGCCAGCATCGCATCCACGGCCGCGCGCGTGGGCGGCGTTATGGGCAGGCCGTCGGTCCAGCCTTGTGCGAAGAAATATTCCTCGATCGCAACCGGATCGGCATTCAATTCCAAAGTGTCGGGCAGGTGCGTAACGGCCTCGTTCGCGACGGACGTAGTACGCTCGGTCAACGCCGCCACCAGGCTGTGCACTACGGTTTCGGCGCGCTCCGTCACCGTCTGATGTGTAGCGGAATGCATGGGATGCGGAATCTCCACCACCGGCAGATCGTCCATGCCGCGCCCCGCCGCCTGCCGCCGCGCGGCACCTGCGAAAGCCGTGCTGCACACCGTCACCGTGGGCACACCCATTTGTTCCAGCTTGACCCCGTCAGACACGCTGACGGAACAGGAAGTCCCTCAGTCGCCGAAGCCCTGAATCACTGCATCGCAGTCGCCCAACAGCAACAGGTCGGCTGCGGATAAATCGTCCTTCGGCGCGAGCTTGCGTACCGTGCCGCCGGTGACCGCGCCATATTTCTCATCCAGCAATGTCTTCACGCGCCCCAAAAAAATATCGGCGTTGACCTTGCTGTTATCGACAAATGCAATGCGCGCATTGCGCAACGCCGCTAGCTGCGGCGCCAGCGGCAGTCGCGGTGTGTCATCGTGGATGACGGGATTCAGGATGTTGAGAGTGGACATGCTGTACTCCTGCGTGAGCGGGGCATTGTCGCACTCCAGTCACGCCTGTTCAATTACTCAAAAGCGCGTAGGTTGGCGCTGAGCTTGCGAAGCCCAACACAATGGCTTGCGCAAAACATTGATAAATTCGAATATTCCGTATTGCGATGTTGGGCTTCGCAAGCTCAGCACCAACCTACGGTACCTTCGCCAACCCCAGCGCGCGCAATGCAAGCGTCAACTCGGCATGCTGCACTTCCATCAGCCGCCGCGTATCAGCGCTGTTGAGGTAGGTATTCTCGAACTGCTTCGCCGCCACATCCTTTTTCCAATCCTCCTGTTGCACCAGTTTCGCAAACACGCCATCCCAGTACTGCACCTGTGCCACAGTCATGCCCTGCGGCCCGACCACGCTGCGCCAATTGGCTGACACCACCTTGACGCCCTGCTCGCCCCAGGTGGGCACAGTCGCGAGTGCTCCTGTCTGACGCTGTTCCGCCGCCACCGCCAGCACGCGCAGCTTGCCGCTTTGCACATGCTGAAACACGGCGGAACCCGGCGACGCCGCCACATCCACGTGCCCGCCGAGCAAAGCGGTCACCACTTCGCTGGATGAAGCGAACACCGCGATCCTGAGTTTGCGCACATCGGCGCTCACCGCGCCGGCCAGTTGCGCAATCGCGATATGGTTGTGATTGCCCAGCGCATTCGCCAGCGCGAAACTGACGCCGCTACTGTCCTGCTTGAGGCGAGCCGCGAGATCCTTTCCGGTTTTGAGCGGCGACTCCGCAGCAACGGCAAACGCCACATATTCGGTGCCGATCTGCGCCAGCGGCGTAAGTTGCGTGTAATTGATCGTGGTCTTGCCCATGATGTTGTTGGTCAACAGCGTGGGCGAAACCACCAGCAGATGGTGGCCGCTGCCGGCATGCTGCACCATGTATGCCGCCGCGATCACGCCACCGCCGCCGACTTTGTTCAATACCGTTGATGGGCGTTCGACGAGTTTCTTTTCCTGCAGCAGCCGCTGCACCAGGCGTGCAGTGGCATCGCTGCCGCTGCCGGCTGCGGTGCCTACGATGAGTTCGACGTTGCGTTCGGGTTGCCAGTCGGCGGCATGAGCCATGAGCGTCATGCACAAGGCCGCCGCCATCATCAATTTAGACATATTGTTCACGAGGACGTCGCGGCTCTCATACCCACGCTGTCGTTCCCGCGCAGGCGGGAACGACAGTGAAGCATGATTTGTGTGAATTGATGTTACGCAGCATAGTCAGACCAACGTTTTCACAGTGCCAGCATTCCCATAAACTCATGCACCGGCGTGCTTTCCAGCCGCGCACCGTTATCACACAACGCCAGTATTTCCTTAACCCGCTTAGCCGCATAACGCCGCCCCAGACTGCGCTCGAATTTCGTGCGCAACACGCTGCCCGCATCCTTGAGCCGGCGTGGGTGCCCAAACGGAAACGTCACCACTACCTTGGGCGTGCGCGAGCCGTCTTTGAAAGTCACTTGTATCGCGTTGGCACTCGAACGTATTTTCGGATCATAGAATTCGCGGGAGTAGCGGGCGTCTTCGCTCACGGTCATTTTCGCGCGCAAAGTGTCGATGCGCGGATCGGAGGCCATGGCGTCCTCGAAATCCGCGGCGTCGAGTTTGCCTTGTATCAATCCGACCGCTACCACGTATTGCACGCTGTGATCGCGATCGGCGGGATTGTGCAGCGGTCCGGTTTTGTCCATGATGCCCATCAGCGCGCGCTGGCTGAAAATATCGATGCGTTGAATTTCGGCGAGCCTGTCCTTCACATACGGATGCAAGCGGAATGCGCACTCCACCGCCGACTGGCCGTGCATGCCTGCGGCGACAAACTTGAACATGGAATTCTGGATCACGTAATCGCTGTAGTTACCGTGGGGCCGCTGAAACGCGAACGGTTTGCCGTCATGGTAACGCGCGTAAAAACCCCACTTCTTCGCGCTGAGCACCGTCGGGTAGCCCATCTCGCCGGCGATCGCCATGCGCGCGAGCCTGACACCTTCGGACACCGCGTTGCCCGCCGCCCAGCTTTTGCGCCAGCCCGCGTTGGGCGCCTGCCGGTAGACGCGCAGGCTGGCATCAATCCACGCATTCGATACCGCGTTGATGATTTCATCGCGCGTGCCACCCATCAGTTGCGTCACCACCGCCGCGGTCGCCACCCGCGACAACAGTGTGTGATCCACACCCATCACGTTGAAATCGTTTTCGATGGCGATGCAGCCCTGGATTTCGTAGGCTTTGATCAAGGCTTCAAGCACATCGCGCATCACCAGCGGGGCACGGCGCGTGGCGGCACGCTGCCGGCTCAGCGCGTCGGCGGCTGCGAGGATGCCGCCTAGATTGTCTGACGGATGACTGCCGGTCGCTGCGGTAAAGGTGTCGTTGAAATCCAGCCACCGTATCATGCTGCCGAGATCAAAAGCCGCCTTCACCGGATCGAGCACGAACGCTGTTCCCGGCACGCGCGCACCCAAAGGCACCACGGTGCCGGGCAGCACCGGCCCCAGCAGCTTGGTGCAGTCGGGATAATCCAGCGCATCCAGCGCGCACGCCAGTGTGTCGGTCATGCGCAGGCGCGCGATGTCCAGTACTTTGCGTCCGCGCGCCCGATAACCGAGCACGTAGTCGGCGATGTCCGTCAGTTCGCGGTCGGGACCTGTGCGCTTGTTGGAGCGGACTTCGGTGGTCATGTGATACTCCTGCGTAGACGGAGATTATCCTACTATAGATTACGCGTAGGTTGGGCTGAGCCTGCGAAGCCCAACACAATGGCGCCGCGCGAAATGTGAATGATTCTGGATCAGCAGCCGTGCGATGTTGGGCTTCGCAGGCTCAGCCCAACCTACCCACTGCGCACTGCTACACTCACTACTCTACTTCAATGTTTCTCAAGTGGAGAACACACATGCTGCTCGGACGCGGAGTCATGATTAACTGGAACAACGTCGCACCCGAACATCGCCCGGCGTACGACGCCTGGCATTGCGGCGAGCACATGGTGGGGCGGCTCAAAATTCCCGGCTTTTTGCGCGGCCGGCGCTACATTGCGGCAATCCCCGAGCAGGCACGGCGTAATTTTCTGACGATGTATGAGGTACAAGACCTCGCAGTGTTGACCGGCGCCGATTATCTGGCCAAGGCCAATAGCCCCAGTCCGCTGACTTTGCGCACCACCCCGCTGGTGCTGGACAGCGTGCGCGGACTCGCCAGCGTGCGCGCCTCGCACGGTACTGGCATGGGCGGCTTTGCGTTGACGCTGCGCTTTGATCCGCGACCCGGCGCCGAAGATGCGCTCGAACGCTATATTACACAGCAGGTCCTGCCGCAAATCGCACAGCGCTCCGACATCGTCGGCGCGCATCTGATGGTGGCGGATAAAACCGCGAGCGCGATGACGCCGGTTGAACGTCAAGGACGCCCGACCACCATACCCAACTGGATCGTAATGATCGAAGGGTTCACGCTGGCTGCCGTGAACAACGCGGGCGAGGCGGCTTTGTCCGATGCCTTGCTTGTAGCGAACGGCTGCGCAGACGCTCCGCAGCGCGACCTTTACTCTCTGCAGTTTACCCTTCAAAAACAAATAGTTACATAACAACAAGCCTGTAGCGTGCGCTGTGCGCGCGAGCAACTGCGGCTGGCCTGGTGTAGGGCGTGCCGTTGATCGTGCGCACAGCGCACGCTACGGATTGAGGGGTTTTCAAGCAGTCGAATTTCCCTCTCAGGCTGCTGGCTTAAAAGACTATTTTTGCCGCTGCACCCCTTTATCCAGAGTAGACATCGCCTCCATCGCCAGCGAAAACGGCATGCTCTCGTCGAGCAGTTTGCGCAGCGGATGGGTGAGCACGGCGCGCGTGTAACGCAGCAGCATGTCGGATTTCTTAGCGAGTTGGCGCGCCAGTTCCCATGCGCGCGGCAACAGCAGCTCACGCGGCAGCAGCTCCGCCACCAATCCCATTTCTTTGGCTTCTCTGGCGCTCAGCACCTGCCCCGTCAGCATCAGGTAGCGAGCGCGATTCAGCCCCATCAGCATGGTGTAGACCACGTTGATGCCGTCGCCGGGCACGATGCCGCCGTTTTGAAAATGTGCGGTGTCTTCAAACGTCGCGTCGTCGGCCGCGAGCACGATGTCGCACATCAAGGCGAGATCGGCATGGCGTTTGGCCGGGCCGTTGACCACGGCGATCATCGGCACTTCGATATTCAGATGCGCGTTGACCATGCGCCGCGCATTGACGAACACGTGGTGGATGCCGCCGGGCGTCAACTGCGCGCCGTGAAAAAACGGCGCATCGGGGTCCAGCCGCGGGCCGCTGAACTCGCCGCCGCTGCCGGTGAGGATGACGATGCGGTTTTCGCGGTCGGCGCTAATGTCGGCGAAGGCCTGCGCGAATTCAACCTGCGCATCGAGGTTCCAGCGCAGCGGTCCGCCGTCGGTGTGCAGCGTCACCTGCAGCACGCCGTCCTGGCGCATGAGTTTCATGAAACGATAGTTGCTGGCGTAGGTTTCAAACGTAGGCATGTGTATCTCCGGAGGCTCACGAATCAGGCTTGCATTCTACTGCTACACTGATGCTTTCTCATCGCACATCACAGAGGAGCAAGCCATGACCACCGAACTGCACGAACGCGGCCTCGCCATGCGCAAAAAAGTGCTGGGTGCGGCACAGGTCGAGCAGACCTACGCCAGTGTCGATAAATTCACCCAGCCGTTTCAGGAGATCGTCAACGAGTATGTGTGGGGCGCGGTGTGGGCGCGCCCCGGGCTGGAGACGCGCGTGCGCTGCCTGCTGACCATCGGCATGCTCACCGCTCTGAACCGCCCGAACGAAGTGAAAACGCATATGCGCGCGGCGCTGAACAACGGCGTGACGCGCGAGGAGATTATGGAAACGCTGTTGCAGGCCAACGTCTATTGCGGCGCCCCGGCAGCGGTCGAAAGCTTTCGTTGCATGCGTGAAGTATTCGTGGCGATCGATGCCGCGCCCGCGAAATAAGGCGCGCCGATGAACGAATCATTGCTTGAACCCGCGGTGCAGGCGCGCGGCCAGCAGGTGCGCAACGAAGTGCTGGGGCCATCGCATGTGCAGGCCTCGTACGCAGTCGATGCACTGTCGCTGCCGAAAACGCAGCTCTCGGAATACGTATGGAGCAAAATCTGGGCGCGCCCCGGCCTCTCCCGCAAGCGCCGCAGCATCGCCAATCTGGCGATGCTCACCGCGCTCAACCGTCCGCATGAACTGAAGCTGCATGTCAAAGCCGCTATCAACAACGGCCTCACGCAGGACGAAATCGGCGAAGTGCTGCTGCAAACCGCCGTCTACTGCGGCGTCGCCGCGGCAGAAGACAGCTTTCGCATCGCGCGCGAAGCGTTCAACGAGATGGGACTGTCATGACGATCACACTCAACGTTTGTTCCGGCAACGGCATGTCCGCCTCGTTCCGCCAACTGCTGCCGCTGTTCGAGCAGGCCCACAACTGCAAGATCGCCATGACCTTCGAGCCGGCGCAAATCCTGCTGCGTGAAATCAAGGCCGGCAAAGCCTTCGATCTCGGCATTCTGGGCAAGGGCGTAATGGATCAGATCGTGAAAGACGGCTACGTCGCCGGCGACAGCGTGCGCGTGCTGACGCGCAACGGCATCGGTGTGGGCGTATTAAAAGGCGCGCCCAAGCCGGACCTGAGCAGCGTTGAATCGTTCAAGCGCGCGCTGTTGAATGCAAAATCCGTGGCCTACACCACCGAAGGCGCCAGCGGCATATATTTCGCCGGCCTGATCGAAAAGCTGGGCATCGGCGATGCCATCAAGGCCAAAGCCACAACGCAACCCGGCGGCCTCGTCGCCGAACTCGTGGTAAAGGGCAGTGCCGAGATCGCAGTACAACAGATACCCGAAATCCTCGCGGTGCCCGGCGTAGATTACGCCGGGCCGCTGCCGGCGGAAATTCAGAGCATTTCAGTGAGTGCCGGCGGTGTTTTTGTGCAATCGCAGCAGCGTAAACTTGCGCAGGCGCTGCTGGATTTTCTGCAATCGGCGGAGGCCGGGCGGGTATTCAAGGCGCGCGGGCTGGAGCCTGAGGGAGGCTGATGTGTGGACATCCAAATGAGGCCGTGCAGACTTTGCCAGACCGAAGGATCGGCGACGGGCTGCTCGCGGCCAACTCCGGTCGGTGAGGATGCCGAAATACCTGCCCGATACCGGGCGTTCGATCAGCTGCGGCTCACGCTCCCATTGTTATTTCGGACATTTCGTTGGGCAAGATTTTCAGGAAATCAGCTGGGCTTGGCGAAAATTCACGCGATTGACTGTGCGCCCGTCGCGGGGTAGCTTGCGGGTTAGTGGAAAATGCTTTTTAAATCTACTCCTCGGAGGTTACGACCATGTTCGACGTTCAGCGACTTATTGAGCAGTGCCAGGGCGCACTGCAGGAAACGGATGCCCCAGGGGCGGTTCGCGAAATTCTCGAGCGTACGGTGTCGAATCCGAGCGAGGTGCTGGCGGGTCTCGGTGAGCCGAACAGAGCCACCGTCCAGAAGATTCATGTCGCTGATGACCTGACGATCATAAACGTCATCTGGGGACCGCACATGACCATCATGCCGCACAATCATAAGATGACGGCGATCATCGGCGTTTATACCGGAGCGGAAGACAACATTTTTTGGCGCCGTACCGGCGACCAACCAGGCCTGATCAAAGCGGCCGGTGCCCGGTCCCTCAGAGCGAAGGACGTCGAAGCCTTGGGGCCCGACGCAATCCATTCCGTGACGAACCCCATCCTGCGCCTGACGGGCGCCATTCACGTGTACCTTGGCCCGTTCTTCACCGTCCATCGTAGCGAATGGAATCCAGAGACGTTGATCGAGGGCACCTACGACATCGAGAAGAACATGCGGCTATTTGAAGAGGCCAATGCCCGCCTGACAGTCAGCTAGCGAGGGTGGGCACGTCTTTTGTGCCCACGCAAAAAAGAGTTATTCGTGTCGCGGTATTTTCATTTCGGAAAAATCGCTAACGTGTAGGCGTCGTTACGCGCGGCTCGTGGGCACCCCCGGATCGAGTCCGGGGTTTGCCCACCCTAAATTTGCATTCCATTGGACTACCCGTTGGCCGACTGTCGTCTACGTCAACTTCGGGTCGTGACTCGCCGGTCACCGCGTAAGGTCCGACAGCGTTTACCCGATACACTCAATTCCATGCAACCCGATTACTTGCGCCGCCGCTGCAAATTGTATTCCGTGTTAAAACACACCGGCTCGCGATAACCTTTCGACACGGTGATCAGTTTCGGGTTTTCATCTTTCAGCGCCTGAAACAAGGGCTCGGTGGCGCGCCATAGATTGTTGAATGAGGCATCGTGGTGGTTGGGGATGTAGACTTCGGGGCGGTAGGCGCGCATGTGTTCCAGCGCGCGCTGCACGGTGAGCGTATTTACCACTGCGGCGGACACCGCCACCAGTGCCACATCCACACCGCCAACTTTATCCATCGCGGCCTGTTCATACGCGGTCACCACACCGCCGCTGTCGCGATACATGATGCGAAAGCCATTATCCAGCGTAATCAGATACGCGATAGTGCCCTCGGCGATCACGCGCCGGTCAGAGGTGCCACGCTGGCGTATGGCGATCAACTCCGCAAGCTGGTCTTTTGTCGGTGGCGTGGTGGTTTCCTTCAGCGCGCTCTGAAATGCCGCGACCACTTTCTGCGGTGGCTCGCCGTGGCGGCCCAAAATCGGTTCCACCGTGAAACCCTTGAATTTCAACACTTCCCCGCCACGTCCGGTTACCGTGCGCACCTTACCCGGATCAACGCCCTGCGTCAGCAATTTTTCCGTGGTCACCGGTGCACCGACGATCACTGCGCCGGTTCTGTTTCCCACCGACGCCGCATCGGACATGTGATCGACATGGCCGTGCCCTATCAGCATCACGTCGGCTTTCGTCACATCCGCCGCCTTGAAGCCCAGCGGCGGAAACACGCTGCCGCGATCAAAGTAGGCATCCAGCAGAATAATCTGGCCCTGGTACACCAGCTCGAAATTGGCAAAGCCCGTCCAGCGGATTGCCAGCGTTTGCGGATGTTTCGGAAACGCGCCGCCGGTGGAAACCAGCGTGGTGCTTACACACGCGGCATCGGGCGTCTGCATGGCGATGGACGGGTCCATGTCCTTCACGCCCCAGCGATCGAGACGCGGATCGGGCAGCGGGCGCGTCACCGCGACGCCACAGCCAAATATTGCAAGTACCGATCCCGCCAGTATCCAAGTACGCGCTCTCATGGTTATACAATATACCATCAAGGCAGTGCGCCGCGCCGCGCGGTGTAGCATGCGTACTCAGTTGTATTAAAAATTCACGCCATTGATCAACAAGGAAGAATGATGAAATCCGGGTTTATATTTGCTGCGGCAATCCTTGTGAGCAGCGCAGCGCTAATCCCGCCCGCGCTGTCACAAAATTATCCCGACCGTCCCGTGCGCGTGCTGGTCGGGCTTGCGCCCGGCGGCGGCACCGACTCGGTCGCGCGCATCCTGACGCAGAAACTCGCCGATACTCTCGCACAATCATTCGTGGTGGATAACCGGCCCAGCGCCGGCGGCAACGTCGCGGGCGAGCTGGCTGCACGCGCCACGCCCGACGGTTACACGCTGATCATTGTGACGCCTACGCATGTCATCAACCCCAGCCTTTATCGCAACATACTGTTCGACGCGATCAGGGATTTCGCCGGCGTCGGCCAGATCGTGGATGCACAGTACTATCTGTCGGTCGCCAACGCGGTACCGGCGGCCTCGGTGAAAGAACTGGTCGCGCTCGCCAAAACGCGCAACCCCCCTCTCACGTACGCCTCTACCGGCATCGGCAGCGCCAACCATTTGTCGGGCGAGTTGCTGAAGACGATGGCGGGCATTGAAATGACGCACGTCCCCTACAAAGGCGGCGCACCCGCATTGAGTGCGCTCATCGCCGGCGAGATACAGGTCTCGTTCACCAGCGGCGTGATCATCCCGCACTCCAAAGCGGGGCGGGTGAAAACCATCGCAGTCACCGGCGCAAAGCGCACGCCGCTGGCGCCGGAAATCCCCACTATCAACGAAGCCGGCGTGCCGGGTTACGAAGTCGTGGGCTGGTACGGCATGGCCGCCCCGGTGAAAACACCCAAAGCGATCATTGAGCGCCTGAACGGTACGATGAACCGCGTGTTACCCGAACTGCGGCCGCGCTACGCCGCGCTGGGCATGGATCTCGCGGGCGGCTCGTCTGCTGATTTCGACGCACTGTTGCGCCGCGAACGCGATAAATGGGCGAAGGTGGTGAAAATGTCCGGCGCGAAAGTGGAGTAGTGAAAATTCATACTGTTTTCATGGACTGAGACATGCATGCCCTGTCGTTCCCGCCCCCGACTAAATCGTTCGGGAGCGGGAGCGACAACTGGACATTCTTGTGGACAAGGATGAATCAATGACTGTAAACAAAGCTTTATCCCTTACGCTGATGGCTGCGCTACTTGGTTCACTTGCGCTGCCAGCCTCCGCGCAAACCGCTGCGACAAGCTCAGGACAGGCCTGGCCGACACGCACCGTGCGCATCATCTCGCCGTTCGCACCCGGCGGCGGCAACGACACGGTGGGGCGTTTTCTCGCCGCAAAGTTCACCGAGCAGATCGGCGGCACCTTCGTCGTTGAAAACCGCGCGGGCAGTGCCGGCCTGATTGGCGCCGACCTGGTGGCGAAATCAGCGCCCGACGGACATGTGCTGCTGATTTCATCGCCGGAGTTTTCAATCAATCCAAGCATGCGCTCAAAAATGCCTTACGACACCTTCAGGGATTTTGCTTTTATTTCGCAACTGGCAAGCGGACAGTTCATGCTGGCGAGCCACCCTTCGGTGCCGGTCAAAAATGCGAAGGAACTGATCGCGCTGGCGAAGGCGCGCCCAGGCCAGTTGAGCTACGGCACCTCGGGTGCGGGCGGCATCAATCATCTCGCGGGCGAGTTGTTGCAATCGATGGCGGGCATACGCTGGCTGCACATACCGTTCAAGGGCGCCGCCCCGGCGATGATTGCGGCCATGGGCGGCGAAGTGGAGTTCGTATTCGCCAGCACCATCGGATTGGTGGGCCCGGTCAAGGCGGGCAAACTGCGCGGCGTGGCGGTCACCGGCAGCAGCCGCTTTGCAGAGTTGCCGAATGTGATGACGGTCGCCGAAGCGGGCATCCCGGGCTACAGCGTGACCGGCTGGTACGGCTTTTATGCACCCGCCAATACATCGCCGGAAATCGTGCGCCGGCTGCACGAAGAATCACGGCGTGCGCTGCACAGCCCCGACATCAAGGACAAGTTGATCAAGGCCGGCAATGAACCGGTAGGCACACCACCGGCGGAATTCCTCGTCTTTGTGCGCGCGGAATATGAGAAATGGGCGAAGGTGATCAAGCAGGCCAATTTGCGTATTGATTAAGGACGCGGCGCCATGCCCGGCTTTGCGAACTTCGGCGACTACGGCGCTTTTGTCGCCGCCATCATTGTGTTTCTGCTGATTCCCGGCCCGGGAAATCTGGCCTTGATTACCTCAACCGCCAAAGGCGGTATTCAGGGGGGCCTGGCAGCGACCCTCGGCGTGATCCTCGGCGATCAAGTCCTGCTGTGGCTGGCAGTGGCAGGTGTTGCCGCCGTATTGACCGCAACCCCCGCAGCTTTTTATGCGGTACAGTGGCTGGGTGCGGCCTATCTCGCATGGCTGGGTTGCAGGATGCTGTTTGCCAAACAGGGTGCTGCGCCGGTACTGGACATCAAGCCGCATCACTATCTGCACCAGGCGCTGATGATCACACTGCTCAATCCGAAAGCGATCGTGTTCTACATGGCGTTTTTTCCCTTGTTTGTCGATCCCGCCCGCAATCCGGGGCTGACCGTCTTCGCCTTCATGGCGCTGACGATTGCCGTGCTGACCTTTGCCTATGGCCTGGCGGTAGTATTGCTAACGCGCTTTCTGGCCGAGCGTATGCGTGCCAACCCGCTCATATCGCGCAGTTTGGAAAAGCTGGCGGGCCTGTTTCTGATTGGCTTCGGCATCAAGATGGTTGTGAGCCGATAGCAAATGGGTTACGGCCTTTGGCCGCTCACTTTACCCACCGGCACCACGCCCCAATGGATCAGCAGCGCAAACACCGAGGCCGTCATCGCAATCGCGCACACCGCGAGCCAGCCGTAGAGTGCGAACGCGGTGCTGGTCAGAAACGCGCCCACTGCGTTGCCGCACCACACGTGTACGCCAAAGATGGTGTTGGCGCGCGCGCGTGAATCCGGCGCTGCGGCGTTGACCAGCGTTTGGTTGGCCACCATCGCGGTGCGCAGTCCGCAATCGAGCAATATCGCGCCCAGCACCACGCAGGCTATCGACCACGCGGCGAAGCCAAATGCGAGCCAGGCGGCAATCATGATGCACACGCCGGTGGTCACCACCGGCGTAGCACCCGAGCGATCCATCCAGCGCCCCGCCGGGCGCGCCGCCAGGATGCCTGCGGCACCGGGGATGCCGATGAGCCCGGCTTCCGTCGGCCCCAAGTGATGCAGCGTGGCCAGCATGGGTGCGACCACCGCCCAGAATCCGCCATAACAGATGCCGAGCAAAAACTGAATTGACACCGCGCGCCGTACGTTGCCGTGCTTGCGAAAGATGGTGAAAATCGACCACAGCAGATCGTGATACGCCATCTGCGTGGTGGAACGTGTGTGTGGCAGCCAGGCCAGCAGCGCGCACAGCAGCGCAAGCAGCAGGCCGCCTGAGAACACGTAGCTCCAGCGCCAGCCCAGATGCGCAGCAATCAGGCCGCCCGCGATGCGCGCGAAGAGTATGCCGATGAACATGGCCATCAGTTGTGTGCCCACCGTGCGCCCGCGATGTTTCTCAGGTGCGATTTCGACCACGATGGAAATGAACACCAGCCCCACCGATGAACAAATGCCGGTAATGAGGCTTGCCACCGCCAGCACCGTGATCGACGGCGCCATCGCCATCAGCGCCTGCGCCACGCCGAGCATGGTGATCATGCCGATGATCAGCCAGCGTTTGCTGACACGGTCGCCCAGCGGCACCAGCAACGCCACACCCACCAGCATGCCGCCGAACGACAGCGTGGGTATCCAGCCCACCGCCGCGGGACTCGCCTGAAACTCGGTGGCTATCGTCGCCAGCATCGGCGTCTGATAATGAATGCCGCCGGCGATCACAAACGCCGCGACTATCAGCAGCGCGATCAGTGCACGGTGGTCGGTAGCGATCGCAATGGTTGAATTGGGCAACGCTATGCCTTGTTGCCGACGTTCTTGGCGTAACGAATAAAAATAAATAAAATCATATACTTACTATTTATTTTGCGCCGGAAATGCATCGAGTATCGAGCGGGCTGCGTCGCTGGATTGCTCCAGCGTCGCAATCACATCCGCCAGCCGGTCCACCTCGGCGGCGCTTGCGCCGAGCCCGAACTCGAGACAGCCGCGTACTTTGGCGCGCATCTCGGCATCGTTTAGCGGATCCTGCGGGCTGCCTTTGATGGTATCGCGCTTCAGTTCAATGACTTTGCCGCTTTTCAGGGTGAGTTTGACGCGCGCGGGCTCGATGGCGGTGGGAGCTATGGCGGGATCGTCAACGACTTGGGTGATCGCGGTCAGTGCCGCGATGCCGCTGTCGGTAATCGCCGGTTTGCGATAGCTGTGCAAATCCACTTTGCCGTCACTCAGCGCGCGCGCAAAGCTGTAGGCGGTGTTGAATTGCGCATGCACCACGTCATTGCGCGAAGGATCGTAGGGCGCGCCAACGGTGAGCCAATTCACATTACCCATGCCCACTTCGATGGCGGCAACATCCGCGGGCCGGATGCCCTTGTCGTGCAGCTCGATGCCGATGCCGATGGGCGTGTGGTTGCAGCGGCAGCAGGGGTAGGGTTTGAAGCTGTACTCGGCGACGCGCCAGTCGTCGCCGAGGCCGTCAGTGAGCATTTCCGCTTTGACTTCGTTGCGTTCATACAGCGCGAACAACCCTGCGTTGCCTTCGAGCGTGGCGCGCGTGCTGGTGAGTCCGTCGGCGGCAAGAAACGCCCCCATCACTGCATTGCGTGCGGCAAAGCCCGGCCCCAGGCGTTTGGACAGCACGCCATCGCGCATGCTTTGCGCCGAGCCGCTGGTCTGATGAAACGCCATGCCCAGCGCATTGGCCAGCCCGTTGGCATCGAGCTTGAGCAGCTTGCCCGCTGCAACGCCTGCGGCGACGGTGCCGAAGATCATCGTCGGATGCCAGCCCTTGCCGAGGCTGTTGTAGCAGGCGAGGCCGAGCCGCGCGTGCAGTTCCGCGCCGATGGCGTAGGCGAGGAGGAAGTCTTTGCCGCTGATGCTGCCAATGTCTTCGGCTGTGGCAAGCAAGGTGGGGAGCACCACACAACTGGTGTGCACGCGCGCCGGGTCATGCTGGTCATCGAAATCCAGCGCGTGCGCCGCAGCGCCGTTGGCCATGGCGGCGGTGGGCGGCGAGTAGCGGCATTTGCCGATGAGGCCGGTGGCGGAGCCGGTTTTTTCCCAGCGTGAAAGGCGGGTGTTGAGTTCCTCGATACCCGGTGCGTGCGCCGCGCCGCCGATTACGCCCAGCGTATCGAGTATCAGCGCCTTGACGTTGCGCAGCACCGGCACGGGCAGCGTGTCGTAGGTCCACCCGGCAATGGTGGCGCACAAGGCGCGGCTGTAACCGTCGGGCAGCGGCAGTGTTTTAGCCGTGAATAGTGCTTTAACATTCGGACTGTTCATCACGAGACTCCGGCGAGTTTGAAACGGAACGCTACCATAAACGATAGTGGCGTGTTCGGGGATGTGTAGTGCATGATATTCTTCAAAATCAATACATTGGAAGCCGCGGGTACGCTGCAATACGATTCTCTCCGCCGCGTCATTCCAGCGCAAGCTGGAATCCAGGTTGTTGCGTTATGCGAAGCATCTGAAATTGTGATCCTTCGGATGAAGTGACGAACTGGATTCCGGCCTGCGCCGGAATGACGGTGGTTTGTTTCGGTGTAATCCATGGCGGGCGTTTCTTTATGGTCACCGAGCAAAGCGTGAGCAAAATATTCGTAGGTATCGACACCGGCGGCACCTTCACCGATCTGGTGGCGGCTGATCTCGATGGCGGGCGTTACTGTTATCACAAGGTACCCACCACCACCGGAGACCCTGCGCGCGGCATCCTCGAGGGCATTGCCGAGTTGCTCGATCGCAATGTCATCGCGCGCAAGGATGTCGCTTTTCTGGTGCTGGGCACGACGCTGGCGACCAACGCGGTGCTGGAAGGCAAGTGGGCGCGCACGGGGTTGATCACCACCGCCGGATTTCGCGACGTGCTGGAACTCGCGCGGCAGCGCCGCCCGCATTATTTTAATCTGGATATTCCCAAACCGATGCCCCCGGCCACGCGCGATTGCCGGCTTGAAGTGACGGAACGCGTGGCGCACGATGGTTCCGTCGTCACGCCCTTGATGGAAGACGATGTGCGCCGTGCGGTCGAGACCCTCAAGGCCAAAAAAGTGGAAGCGGTGGCGATCTGTTTCATGCACGCCTATGCCAATGCCGGTCACGAGGAGCGCGCGCGCGCACTGGTGAAATCGCTGTGGCCTGAAATTTATCTGTGCACCTCAAGCGAAGTGCTGGGCGAGTTCCGCGAATTCGAGCGCTTTTCCACGGCCACCGTCAACGCCAGCCTGATGCCGATCATGGATCGCGCCCTGGCACAATTTGAGCAAGGGGTGGCGGCGCTGGGCATACCGCACACGCCGCGCGTGATGCAATCCAACGGCGGCGCGGTATCGCCAGGCGCGGTGCGCAAGCTGCCGGTGAACACGTTTTTTTCGGGGCCGGCGGGCGGCGTGATCGGCAGCGTGGGTTTGAGCCGTCAGTTGAAGGCGCCGAACCTGATTACCTTCGACATGGGCGGCACTTCGACCGACGTGTGTTTGATTCGCGACGGCGAACCCGCCAAGAAAAGCGAACGGCAAATGGGCGGCTTTCCGGTGCGCACGCGCACGCTCGACATACACACCATCGGCACGGGCGGCGGCTCCATCGCATGGATAGATGCCGGGGGCCTGCTTAAAGTGGGGCCGCAAAGCGCAGGCGCGATTCCGGGACCGGCGGCATACGGACGTGGCGGCACGCACGCCACAGTGACCGACGCCAATGTGGTGCTCGGACGCCTGAGTCCCAAATCACTGCTCGGCGGGCGCATGGCCATGCACCCGGATAAAGCGCACGCCGCAATTGACGATCTCGCGCAATCTCTCGGCGTGGATGCGGTGAAGGCGGCCGCGGGCGTGATCGAAATCATCAACGTGAATATGATGGGTGCGGTGCGCGTGATTTCAGTCGAGCAGGGTGTAGACCCGCGCCACTACACGCTGGTGGCTTTTGGCGGCGCGGGACCGCTGCACGCAGCGGACGTGGCGCGCAGCATGGGTATAAAAAAAGTGCTGGTGCCGCCGCGCCCCGGCCTGTTGTCGGCGATAGGTTTGCTGTATGCGGATGTGCGCGGCGATTTCAGTCTGACGCGATTGCTGCGCGCTGAACGCGAAAATTTAGCGGCGTTCAACGCTGGCTTTGCCGAATTGAAAGTACGCGGCGCCGAATGGATGCGCGGTGAGGGCGAAAACAGGGCTCGATTTAATTGGTTTGTGGACCTGCGTTACTTCGGCCAGAACTTTGAATTGATCATGCCGCTGGCGGGGGATCGTCTGAGCGCAACAAGTCTGCAACGGCTGGCCGGCGCATTCCATCGCCGCCATAAGGCGTTCTACGGATACGACATGCCGGCACAGCCAGTAGAGATCTTGAACCTGCGGCTGGTGGTCACCGCGGCACGCCAGGCGCCGCCCGCTGCACCCGCTGTAAAAATAGTTCATAAGCAAATAGATACTGAAAAACGCCGCGTATGGTTCGCGGGAACGGGATTCGTGCAGACGCCCGTTTTCGAGCGCGATCAGTTGCCCGCCCGCTGGCGCTGCACCGGGCCGGCGATCATCGAACAAATGGATGCGACTACCGTGGTGCCGCCGAAAGCGAAGTTGCATAACGATGCGCTAGGTTATCTGCATTTGGGATTGGCCTGAAGCGGGCGCGAAAGACGAGATGACATACAAGCTTATATTAGTCTGACTTGTCATTCCCGCGCAGGCGGGAATCCATAGGGTGTGCCCTATGGCACGGTGTTATGGGTTCCCGCCTGCGCGGGAACGACAGTGTTGGTAATTGACTGTCGTAAAATCGGTAAACGAAAAATGAAACGCAAAATCGATCCCATTAAATCCGAAGTCATCGCGCGCTTCCTGCTCGCCACCGCCGAGGAAATGGGCGCAACGCTGATGCGCACCGCGTTTTCGCCCAACATCAAGGAGCGTGCGGACTGCTCGACGGCGATATTTGATGTGGCGGGCGAAGTAATCGCGCTGGCGCAGCGCGTGCCGATCCATCTGGGGTCGATGGTCGGTGCAGTGGATGAAATTCTGAAGCGCTTTCCCATGGGCGAAATCCTGCCCGGCGACATGTTCGTCGCCAATGACCCCTATAACGGCGGCGGCACGCATTTACCCGACATCAACGTCATCGCGCCGGTGTTTGCGGGTAAAAAAATCATCGCGTTCGTTGCCAACATCGCGCACCACGCCGACGTCGGCGGCATGGTGCCGGGCTCCGAAGCGGCGGTGTGCAAGTCGATTTATCAGGAAGGCTTGCGCATTCCGCCGGTGCGCATCCTGCGTGCAGGCAAGATCAATCGCGATGTGTTCGACATCATTTTGCTCAATTCGCGCACGCCCGATGAACGTGTCGGCGATTTGCATGCGCAGTTTGCCGCCAACACCGTGGGTGCGCGCAGCGTGCTGCAATTGTTTGATCGCTACGGTATTAAGGACACGCAGGAAGCCATCGCTGGGTATCTGGATTTTACCGAGCGGCGCTTTCGTGCCGCGATCAAGCGCTTGCCGCGCGGGCGCTATGTGGCGGAAGATTATCTCGATGGCAATACCGACGGCGAAACCTGCGCCATCAAACTTGCACTCACCATCGGCAATGGCCGCATGGATTTCGATTTCACCGGCTCGGGCAAACAACTCGAAAGCGCGCGCAACATTCCGTATCGCGCGCTGCTCGCCACCGTCTACACCGTGGCCAAGGCGATGCTCGACCCCGAAGTGCCGGCCAACGCCGGCTACTATCGCACGCTGCACATCCACGCGCCGCCGGGCTGCGTGGTGGGGCCGGTGCCGCCGGCTGCGATTGGCTGCCGTTCCATTTCCGCCAGCGTGCTGGGCGACGTGATTGCAAATGCGCTGTCGCAGGCGATGCCGGACAAGGCATTGGCGGGCAGCGGGCCGCACCATCTGTTTGTGTTGTCGGGCACCGATCCGCGCAGCGGCATCTATTTTGTCGATTACGAAACCGTGGCCGGTGGCATGGGGGCGCGCGCCCATCGCGACGGTGTGGATGGCGTGCGTGTGCATGCCTCGGGTTCGTCAAACCTGCCGTCCGAGGCGCTGGAGCATGCGTATCCGTTTCGCGTGGAACGTTATGCGCTGTGGGATGAGTCGTCCGGCCCCGGCCAGTATCGCGGCGGTGCGGGCGTGGTCCGCGATTACCGCGTGTTGGCCGACGATATCGTGGTGAGCCTGTCGTCGGAGCGGCAGCATGTGGCGGCAAAGGGGATGGCGGGCGGCGGCGCGGGTGCGTGTGGCGCGTTTGTGCTGAACCCCGATACGCCGCAGGAGCAAAAGCTGCCCTCGGCGGCTGCCGATGTGCCGTTGCCACGCGGCAGCGTGTTGCGTATCTGCACCCCTGCGGGCGCCGGCTACGGCGAAGCGAAACAGCGTACTATTACCGCAATTGAAAAGGACGTTATTGAAGGCCGCATCTCACCGGACTATTCATCCCGGATCTATCTTGAAGGCTCATGAAAAAACCAACTGTCGTTCCCGCGACGGCGGGAACCCATAACACCGTTGCCATAGTCATTTCCCTGTGGGTTCCCGCCTGCGCGGGAACGACGGTGGGCATATTATTGTCGTCATGGAGCGTGCATCATGAATAAACCCAACACCGAATTCGATGTGTTCAGCGCCTTTCGCGCGGGCTTCCCCGCACTCGAAAAATGGACCTATATGGATGTCGCGGCGCGCGGCGTGCTGTCGCGCGAGACGCGCGCGGCGCTCGACGCGCATCTCGATGATCGCATGATGAATGGCGGCGACAAAGACCGTTTCTTCGCGCTGATCGAGCGCGCGCGCGGGCGCTTCGCGCAACTGATGAACGCGGACCCGGCGGAGATCACCTACACCAAAAATATCTCCGAAGGCCTCAACATGGTGGCCACCGGCATTGCCTGGAAGGCGGGTGACAACGTGGTGCTGTGCCCGGAGTTGGAGCACCCCAACAATGTCTATCCGTGGCTGAATCTGCAGCGCTTCGGTGTCGAGGTACGCATGGTCAAGCCGCGCGATAACCACATCCCGATTGATGAAATGATCAGGCATATGGATGCGCGCACGCGCTGCGCCACCGTGTCCACGGTGACTTTCGCGCCGGGCTTTCGTACTGACATCAACGCGCTGGGCAAAGCCTGCCGTGAGCGCGGCGTGCTGTTTCTGGTGGATGCCGCACAGTCGGCGGGTAAGCTGCATACGAATGTCAAACTGGCGAATATCGATGCGTTGTCGGTGTCCACCCAGAAGGGATTGCTGGGACTCTACGGCATGGGCTTTCTCTATCTGCGGCGCGAATGGGCGGACAGGATGCAGCCGGTGTATCTCGCGCGCTTTGGTGTTGATCTGGGTGATGCGCATGAGGCCGCCCTGGGTGACTTGTCATTCAAATTAGCCGAGGGCGCGCGCCGCTTCGATCTGGGCAATTACAACTTTGCAGCGACGGCAGCGGTGGATGCCTCGATGAAGCAGTTGCTGGATATCGGCACCGAGCGTATTGAACGTCATGTGACGGGGCTGTCGCATGCGTTGGTACAGGGCTACCTCGATATGGGCGTGCCGGTGGTGGGCGGCAAACCCGGTGCGCATCTCGCGGGCATCGTGACCATCGGCAACATGAGCGCTAATCATTATGGTAGCGACGATGCGCGCTTCAACGGACTGTATCAATATCTCGGCGACCATCAGGTGAAGCTGTCGATACGCCGCGGCCTGCTGCGGTTTTCACTGCATGCGTATAACAACCTGGATGATGTGAACCGGGTGCTGGAATTGAGCAGGAAGTTTCTTGCATGAATTACATAGACCCCGCCACTGGCGCTACCTACCCGCTTGACAGCGCCCGCTGGTGTTCCGACAGCGGCGGTTATCTCAATCTCAGTCCCTCACCGGGATTGATGCGCAGCGATATTCAAACCTCGCGCTACTCGGTGTGGCGCTACGCCAAAGCCATCGCGGTAGACGATAAGCATGCCGTGACCCTGGGCGAAGGCTGGACGCCGCTCACCGGCGGCGAGTGGCGCAGCGGCCAACACCGCGCACAGGTGATGTTCAAGCTGGAGTTCATGATGCCGACCGGCTCGTTCAAGGATCGCGGCATGACGGTGTTGGTGAGTTACCTCAAGAGCCGAGGCATCGACAACGTACTGGAAGATTCATCCGGCAATGCGGGCGCATCTTTGTCGTCGTATGCCGCCGCGGCGGGCATGCGCTGCCGCATACTAGTGCCCGAGACCGCGTCGTATCCCAAGATCGCGCAAATCGCCGCGGGCGGCGCGGATGTGCTGACCATACGCGGCACGCGTCAGGACGTGGCCGATGCCGCGTTACGCATGAGCCGCGAGATTTTTTATGCCAGCCACAACTGGCAACCATTCTTCGCCGAAGGCACCAAGACGCTGGCCTACGAGTTGTGGGAGCAATTGGGCTTCAAGGCGCCGGATAACGTGGTCGTGCCGCTGGGCTACGGCAGCAACGTCGCCGGCTGCGAACGCGGCTTTGGCGAACTCGTGCGCAACGGCGAGATTGCGAAAATGCCACGTATCTTCGGCGTGCAGGCTGCGAATTGCGCGCCGTACTTCAACGCATGGCAGGCCGGTGTTGAACATCTTGTGGCGACGCAAGTGACGCCGACCATCGCCGAAGGTATCGCTTCATCCAGGCCCACGCGCGTGGCCGAGGCGCTGCGTGCGGTGCGCAACTCCGGTGGCAGCATTGTGGCCGTTACCGAGGACGAGATTGTGGCCGCGCTCGGCGTGCTCGCGCGCAAGGGGCTTTATGTCGAGCCGACATCGGCTGCCGCGGGGGCTGGCTTGACGCAGTTGCTGACCAGCGGCGCGATCAAGCCCCATGAATCGACGGTGCTGGTGCTGACGGGCACTGGGTTGAAAGCGTCGGAGAAAATCGGGCAACTGCTTGAATTGCGGGCGCGTGACCCTGGAGCGTAATGGGTTGCGGCCATCGTCCACAATGCAAACGATTTAATCACGTACATTGTGTCCGATATAGTCTATTGACTAGAATCGGACGTACCTCGCCTTACCTCAGCAAAGGAACCCGCATGGCCCAACTCATACTCACCGGTGACATCAACCTGATGAACGTCATCGATCCGACCGTGCCGTTTCGCAAAACCATCGACGAATTCAAAGCGGCGGATGTGCGCTTCAGCAACATGGAGTGCTGCCTCTACGCGCCGCCGGGCGGACAGGTGTGGGACAACGAAGGTTTCTTCGCCACGCCCGGCGCGGCGGGTGAATCACTCAAATACGCGGGCATCGACGCGGTGGGCATCGCCAACAACGTCAACTACGGCGAAGCGGCGATCAATGCGTCGGTTGCACGGCTCGACGAAATCGGCGTCCGGCATACCGGCGCCGGCGCCAATCGCGCTGCAGCCTACGCGCCAGTGATCATTGAAAAAAATGGCGTGCGTTATGGCTTCCTGCAGCGCACTTCAGTCTACTGGCCCACCAATCACGAAGCCACCGCGCACACCGCCGGCGTCGCCACCATCAGAGGGCATACGGCATACCAATTGCCGATGCACAAAACGCGTCCTGAAGTTCCACCGGCGAACCGTCCCGGCATTCCGCCCGAGATTTTGACCTGGCCCGATGCCAAACACCTGCAATTGTTCAAGGACGACGTCGCTGCGCTGCGCAAGCAAGTCGATATTCTGGTCGCCTCTTGCCACTGGGGCCTGCGCAAGGACGTGCTCGACTACATGCCCATGATCGCGCACGCCGCCATCGACAGCGGCGCGGATATCGTGATGGGCCACGGCCCGCACTATTCGCTGCCGACGGAAATTTATCAGGGTAAAACCATACTCTACGGTCTGGGCAGTTTCTCGTTCCACACCGGTCATGGCGGCATCGCGCACGGCGACTGGCTGGGCATGATCGGGCTGGTCAGTGTGGAGAATAAAGCCATTTCCAAAGTCAGGATCAAATTCGTGCGCCACAACAATGTGAACGAAACCTACTTTTGCGACCCGGCCAAGGAAGGTGCGGAACTCGGCGAGCTCAATATGCGCGGCGCCAAACTGGGTACGAAACTGGTGGCGAAGGGCATGGAACTGGAGATTCAAAAAACGTAGAGGTTGGTTCAAGGAGAATTGAATGGCGCAGCTAAAAATCGTCAGGTCGGATGAGGTTCAGCCACAGAATATACGCGGCCAGGGTAAAGAGGCCGGGCAGATAAAAAGAATCCTTGCCACGGAGAAGCTCTTTTTCAACGTGGATGAAGTGAGTCCGGGCTACAGCCCTCACCATTGGCATAGGCATACCAAATACACGACAGAGGGTTACAAAGTCGAATACCCCGCGGATTTTGAGGAAATCTATTTCATACTCAGCGGGCGCGGGGTGATCCAGTGGAAGACCGCAAGCAACGAAATCAATGAGCAGGCAGTGGGGCCCGGCGACACCATACATATGCCGCCAGGTGTTGTAGAGCATCAACTGCTCAATAATGGCAGCGAACCGATACGCATGGCCGTGGTTGGCGTCCCGCCACCCAAACGAACGCCGATTTAATTTCCCGCTACCCGGCCCCTACGACCTTAAGTGGTGTGGTGCCGGCGTTGCCGGCTTGGGACATAAGCGCTTCACTTGTCCAGCCACACGGATTCCAAACGATTGTGCGCATAGTTTCCGTTGCTGCCCCTGACGAACCCCTTGACGTGCGGATGCCAGCACTGCGTCAACAGGGTCTGGAATAAGGTTGGTTTTGCGTTGTCCCGCTGCAGCATGATATCGATTTGCTGCACCAGCTCTTTGCGTTTTTTGGGATCGAGCGTCAGCGACTGCTCATGGATCTTTGCCTCGACGTCCTTATTGCAATACTTGGTGTAGTTGCGCGGTGAATTGCACATGAAGTTTTCATAGAGGATGATATCGGGGTCGTCCAGGGCGTTGCCGGTGGCGTGGAACGCCAGCGTGTAAGTGCCTTGCATCAGCATGCCGGTGAATAACGAGTAATCTTTCGGGTCGACGTCTCCCTCGACATGGATCGTGCGCAGCTGATCGGCGACGAGCGTCGCGCCTAACACGGCCGGATTGGCCTGGCGCGTAATGTAGGTCACCTTAAGCTTCTTGTTGGGCCCGTAACCGGCTTCTTCCATCAGCTTGCGTGCCTGCGCGCGGCTCTTCTCGATATCCTTGCCAAAGCCCGGAATGATTGCCAGTTGTTCCGGCGTCAGTCCCCACATGCCGTGTGGCGGCGTCATCATGATGCCGCCCACCCGGCCATGGCCCTGCTGAGATGCGACAAAAATGTTTCGATCAAGCGCCAGGGAAATGGCCTGGCGCACCCGCGCATCCTGCATCTGCGGCGCCTTGTGATTGATCAGGATGTGAGAGCTTCCCGCCGACGCGTAGGTCTCGCACAGGGCTTTGGGCGCTTGCGCCTTGAGGTCTTTCTGGATCGCGGGTGTTACATCACCGGGCCCGGTAATGTCGAACTGGCCTGCGACAAACGCCAGCGTGCGCGTCGCCTGGCTGGGAACGATACGGTATTCGATGCCGTCGAGATACGGCAACCCTGGCTTCCAGTAGTCGGTGTTCCTGGCGAGCCGGATCAGCTCATTGGGCTTGTACTCCACCAGCTTGTAGGGTCCGGTGCCGACCGGCTTTTGCCGCATTACGCGCCCATCGACATGGCAGGGATACACCGCGGACCAACCGACCGCGAGCATCGACATGAACGACGGCTGCGGGCGCTCGAGCGTGAAGCGCACCTCATGCGGACCATTGACCGCTACCTCCTTCAGGTTTTGATACCACTCCTTGCGCACGTTCTTGCGCCAGTTGGCATTGCGCTTCTCCAATATGGTGTCCCAGGTGCACTGGACGTCCGCGCTGGTGAACGGTTTGCCGTCGTGCCACTTCACGCCTTCGCGCAGCTTGAACGTGACTACTTTATTGTCGGCGCTCCATGACCACTCGGTGGCGAGATCCGGCTTGATCGATTCCAGCCGCGCAATCTTGTCGTTCTGGTCGAACAGCACCAGATTATTAAACACCCCCATCAACGGCAGGTTGGTATAGATGGAGGATTCCTCCACCAGGGAGACGCTGCCCGGATTTTCTCGCAGCGGTACTTTGAGGATGCCCCCGGATTTCTGGGCGATAGCCGAGGCCGCAAACCCGCATGCCGCAACAACGACAAGGCCACTTGCGAAGGTGTGTATGCCATTCATCCGGGTTGCTCCTTAGGGTGGAGTACGGGCGTGTGCCAAGCATAACTTATTGTGGACGATTTTTACGGATTTGCGCGAATCAGCCGTTTCCTTGAAGCGGTGCAGCGCTTGATGGCAGTACTGCTCCTGTGACAATATGGGCCGCACCACCTGTGTCCTGCCTCGCAAACGACAAGGAGCAATCCGATGGCGCCCAACCTGGTCAATCACCTGCTATACGAGCCTGAGGATTCCGGCATTCTGTGGATCAAGTTCAATCGCCCGGAACGCATGAATGCGTTGATCGGGAATTCCGAAGAGAACGGAACGGTCGCCAAGGTCGGCGAATACATGCGCGCGGGTGACGATGATCCCAATATTCGCGTGATTGTGTTGACGGGCAGCGGACGCGGCTTTTGTTCGGGGGCCGACATGAAACGCGACACGCCCGCGGAAATGAAGGGTGAAAACTTCGCCGGCAACCGCAACATTCCCGAAGGCGGCGACCATGCGCGGCAGCATTTTATTCACGGCTTCACCAAACTGCACCGCGATATTTCGCAGATACGCAAACCCACCATCGCCATGATCAACGGACCAGCAGTCGGCGCGGGGATGGACATGGCGCTGCACTGTGATATCCGCGTGGGCTGCGAGCATACGCGCTTTGTCGGCTACCAGCAGTTGGGGCAGATCATGGAAAACGGCGGCTCCTATTATTTGCCCAAGATGGTTGGTTTGGGCCGCGCGCTTGAATTTGCCTATACCGGCCAGCTGGACGCGACGCGCGCCCATGCCTGGGGCTTGTTGAATCACCTGGTGTCCGCCGAGCAACTGGAAACCACGACCCGCGAGTTGTGCAACCGAATCATACAGAATCCTCCCCTGGTGCAATGGATCGGCAAGCGCATCATGCGCGCCGCGCTGGACAGCTCACTGGAGACGACGATGGTCATGACCTCCAATGCCGGCGGCATACTGCAAAGCTCCGAAGACGCCCGCGAAGCGCGCCAGGCGTTTCTCGAGAAGCGCCGTCCGGTGTTCAAGGGGCGCTGAATGTCCTTGCTGCCAAGCCACCCTCCGGCACCCACCGGCCCGCTGTCAGGCCTGCGCATACTCGACCTGACTACCGTGCTGCTCGGGCCTTATGCCACCAAAATCCTCGGCGATCTCGGCGCGGACGTGATCAAGATCGAACCGGTCGAGGGCGAGGGGCGTCGCGTGTCCGGCCCCCAACGTAACCCGGGAATGGGCCAAACCTTCCTCGTGCTGAATCGCGCCAAGCGCGGCATCGCCATCAATCTCAAGGAAGCAGCGGGCCGTGATGCCTTCCTGCGATTGGCCGCGACTGCCGATGCCGTCGTGCATAACGCCCGTGTGCAAGCCATGGTGCGTCTGGGCCTCGACTACGAAAGCGTGCGCAAGGTCAAGCCCGATATCGCTTACTGCTACGCCGTCGGATTCGGCAGCAAGGGCCGTTATGCGGGGCGTCCGGCCTATGACGATATCATCCAGGGCCTCACCGCCATGCCGTCCCTGCTTAGCGAGAGCGCAGGCAAGCCCGTGTTTGTGCCCATCAACATGGCCGACCGCGTCTGTGGCGTCTATCTTGCCAATGCGACGCTGGCCGCGCTGCTGCATCGCGCGCGCACCGGGCAGGGACAGCAAGTCGAAGTCCCCATGTTCGAAATGATGGCTGAAATGGTGCTGTCCGAACACCTGTGGGACAACTATTTCGTGCCGCCCACCAAAACCAAAAACAGAAATCGCATGTTCGACCGGCGGCCCTACAAAACCCGGGACGGTTACATCTGCGTGATAGCCGGTGGCGACAAGATGTTTTTCACCTTCTGTGATCTCATCGGCAAGCCCGAATTGAAGGCGGACCCGCGCTTTGCCCAACGCGCGCAGCGTGCTGCCCATTCAAAAGATGTCTACGACGTGATGGAAACGGCTCTCGCGGCCCGCACCAGCGCCGAATGGTTAACGCTGCTCACGCAGGCCGACATTCCCGCCGCACCGGTGCACACCATCGACAGCCTCCTCGCCGATCCGCACCTGGATGACGTGGATTTCTTCCAGATCGAAGAGCATCCGACCGAAGGCAAAGTGCGAGCGATGAGGACGCCGCTGCATTTCTCGGCGTCACCGGCAATGAACCGCCGCCCGACACCGCATGTGGGCGAACACACGGTCGAGGTGCTACGCGAAGCCGGGCTGAGCACGGCGGAAATCGACAAGCTGCTCGCCGATGGCGTGGTAAGGGCGAGTTCCCCCACGCAGTAGGCTTCCCCAGCGTGTGCCTGCTCGTCCGGTGAGTCTGCACGGCGGGCGGAGTGATCTCTGTCAGCGAAAGTTAAAATCCAACCCGGTAAACGGGAGAGACGCCACGACGCGTGCGTCGCGAATTGAGGCCGTGAACGCGGCGTCTCTTCCCGCCTTCGGCCCCCTCGCTGCGCTCTCCCCAGCCCTTCTGCTCCGCTTCAAGTGTTCCCTTGTCCCGAAGGGAGAGCGAAGCGAGGGTGGCGAAGCCGGGAGCGTCCAGTCCCCGCCTGAGCGGGGAGGTTCATGGAATGAGCGCATGTCATAGCGCTTCACTTCGCCAATCCCATCTCGATAAACAGCGCCTTAACCTCGGCGTACTCCGCCTGCCAGTGCTTCACGGTATCGGCGCTGTTCTTGTAGACGTTTGCCATCAGGTTGCGCTCAATGTCTTTGAGCCACTCCGCGTCCTTGACGGTGCGCGAAATCGTTGCGTCCCAGTAGGCCGTCTGCGCCGGCGTCAAACCCGGCGGCCCGGCGAGGCCGCGCCATAAGTCCTGCGCGCTATCGACACCCAGTTCCTTCCATGTCGGCACGCTCGCCAGTTCCCCCTCCCCACGACGCGGTGCGCCTATGGCGAGCACGCGCAGCCTGCCCGCGCGCACATGCGCAAGCACGGTGGACACCGAACCCGCCGCTGCATCGACATGCCCGCCCATGGCCGCCGTCATGCCCTCGGCCCCCGAATTGAAAGCCACCGAACGCAGGCGTTTAACCTCCACGCCGGCGGACTTCATCGCGTGTGCGTACGAGGAATGCGTGGCGTTGCCGACCACGGTGCCGATGGCGACCGAATAGGTTGCCGGGTCCTTGCGCATGCGGTCGATGAATTCGCGCGCGTCCTTGACCGGCGAATCGGGGCGCACCACCAGCGTGACGTACTCGACGGCAAAGATCGCCAGCGGCGAAAAATCCGTGTAATGCTGCTTGCTGCGGCCCGCGACATGGTTGCTGATCAACGGCTGCGCCACCACCTGCAGGTAATGCGCGTCACCCTTGTGCTGCGCCAGGAACGCGAGCGCCACCGCGCCGCCGCCGCCGGGCCGGTTCGATACCGACGACGGCGGCTCGAACAGCTTGCGCTCCTGAAAGATGCGCTGCAGCAGCCGCGCCTGGCGATCCTGCGGCCCGCCGGGCGTAGTGCCCACGATGATATCGACCGGCTTCTCCGGCTTCCATGATTGCGCGTGAGCGCGTAACGGCAGCAGTAGCGCAACGCACAGTGCGAGTGCCAGGGTTTGAAAATGTTTTTCAGGCGGCATGACTTTCCTCAGTAAGCGTGTTTTGTGACCGTCAATCCGCACGCGCTGCGATCCTCTCGCTGTTGATGGCGGCCGGCGCTAACAGCACTTGCAATCTACCTGCGCACACCGGGTGTCTCCACGTCCAGGCCCTGCGCGCGCCACGCCAGAAACAACTCCAGATCCAGCAAATCCTGCGATCCTGCCGGCGGCCGCTCGGCGCGCACGCCAAAAAAACACGCGCGTAAGCGGCGGTGCAGTGAGCCGACGGTTTGCCATTCAAGCCGGTACGCCGGATACGGGTTGCCGTGACCCTGACTGATGGTGTCGTTCAGGAGTTTGCCTCCGGCATTGCGATCATGGCAATGCGTGCAAGCGAGATTCATCTGGCCCATGCGGGTGTAATACATAGCCTTGCCGCGCTCGAAGTTGAGGCGATTTTGGGCGTCTATCGCCACCGTCACCGGCAGGCTGCGCGAGTGCATGCCGACATAGGCCGTCAGCGCCAGCAGTTCGTCCGTTTCATAACGCAGCGGCGCGGCGCGCTGGTTTTGCACGCGGCACTGATTGATACGGCCTTCCATGTTGGTAAGTCGCGCCGTGCCGGAATCGGCTTTCACATACCTGGGATAGTGCGCCGACACGCCCTTCATGCTGATGCGCGCGTCCTGATGACAACTCGCGCACGACTTGTTGCTGGCGCCCGCCGGCTCATTCCACAGTATTTCACCCCGCGCCGCCCACAACATCGCCGGGCTGGAAAACTCGTCCCGCTGCAGCGCGCGCACTTCGGCGCCAGAGAACTCAAGGCCGGATTTGAGGGGCGAGGGGCGTTGTGGTTCGGCGCTGAATGCGGTGGTCGAAGTCGCCAGCATCAGCAGTGCGAGGGTGAGGGTGAGGGTGAGGGTGGAAAGGCGTGAAGAGTGAAGAGTGAAGAGTGAAGGGTAACCGCCAAAACTCGCGGCTCCACGAAACTGGTTTGCCCCTTCACCCTTCACCCTTCACCCTTCACGCCGTAACCTCAATCACCGCGCTCGCGGAACCCGTCTCGCCGCGATCATCCGCCCACGAAAACTCGACGTTGCCGCTGTCCTGCGCCACGATGTAAAACTGCAAATAGGGATTGGCTGCGATGCCCGAACCCATTTCCGCGCGAAACACTTCGACACCGTTGTAGCGGCACAGCAGATTGTTGACGGTATTCTTGGGAATGACTTTGCCGTTGTTATCCATGCGAAACCCGGTTTCCATCGGATGCTGAATCGCGATGCGAATTTCCACCATTTCGCCGCGTTTGGCTTGCGGCGGCACGAGGATTTTGGCGATGCTCATTTCAGCCGGCGTTCAGTTTGCGCACGCATCGCATTCAGGTGATATCCGACGCATCCAGACACGCGGTTTCGGTCACGATCACGTCCGCCGACGCCGCCCAGAACGAGCCATCCGACATTTGCGCCAGCGCCACCACGTATTGCGCGCCCGACAGCCGTATGCGCGTGGTCAACGCGGCGCGTCCGGTGCCGGGCGCCATGCTGATTTTAGCGATAATCGGACGCGGATTTTTTTCAGACAACAAATACAGCGTGCGCACATGATCGGCGGCGGTCATCGGGCTATCCACCGCGACCGTAAGCGGCACCAGGTGGCCATTTTCCGCCAGATGCGGAATCTCCAGCCTGACGCGGCTCTCGCGCACCAGTGCGCCGCCAGTGAGGGTTTTCATTACCGGCACCAGTTCTTCCAACGGCGGCCGCACCGTGGTGGGCAGTTGCGCGAACGCCGGCGACGCCAGCGGCAACAGCACGGCGCCTGCGATGCCTTTCAACACGCGGCGTCGGCCGGCGTAAATGTCGCGTTGGCTGGCGTAAATGTTGCTCCTTCCGTTGTTGTCGGGTTGCGGTTTCATTTGAGTGTCAACAAATAGGCTATCACATCTTCGATCTGCGCTGCGTTTAGAACCGGCAAGCCGCGATAAGTTTCAGCGACACGGTTCAATCCGTCAACGCGGTAGTACGCCGGCATGATCGATTCTTCGTTGAAAAACAACGGGTCAACAATGCGCAGCCGCATTTGCGCGGCGGTGAGCCGCGTGCCCACACCCGACAGCGGCGGCCCCAGATTGCCAAAAAATCGTTCGCCGGTTTCCGGCGCCGCATGACACAGGATGCAGTTGCTTTCGCGGCTGACCAGCAGCGCGCGTCCGCGCGCGCTATCCGGCGCGGCGGCGTTCGCTGCGGTTAGCGGTGCGCTGATGCCGTTGCCGCTGACGGTATAGGGCGCGAGCGCACCGGGTGTGACGCATCCCGCCAGCACCGCCAGTGCCAGCACCCGTGAAATTCGCGCAACCTGCATCAACGGCGTATCAGCGCGGCGGAATGCGCCACAGGTAAATCGATGACGAACCCACGGATTCCGTTTTTTCCGGCGCCCAGTCGCCCATGTCAAAGGCGTGTGACACGATGCGCGTGCCGGGCTTAAGTTCCTTCATCAGCTTCGGGCGCAGCTTGAGATTGAGCCGTGTCAGCAAATACAGCGTCACCACCGTGGCTTCGCTGATATCGGTTTCGAACAGATCACCTTCGATAAAACGTACCCGATCATTGGCGCCGGTGCGCGCCGCCAGTTCGCGCGCCTCTTTGATACGCTCGGGATCGATGTCGATGCCCACCCCGCGCGCGCCAAATTGCCGCGCCGCCGTCACCACAAAGCGTCCGTCGCCGCAGCCCAGGTCATACACAATATCCTTGCTGGTGACCGCGGCAAGCTTCAACATTTGCACGACGACTTCATAGCCCGTCGGCACAAAAATCACATCGGGTGTGCGCTGCGCGAGAACAGTAAGCCCCGCGCCTGCCAGGCCACTGCCGCCCATCACGCCTAGCGCATTCAGAAAGCGTCTGCGATCCATGCTGTGCTCCGGTTACAATGCCATTATTATGCCGCAGTCCGTGAAAAATAGATTCCTGCGCGCCGCCGGAAACGGGATGGCGTTATGATCAAGCTGTGGTCGATCCTCGGTAATTCGCAGCGCCTTGATGGCGGCGCCATGTTCGGCAACGCGCCGCGCGCGCTGTGGTCGCGCTGGCTTAAACCCGACGCCGAGAATCGCGTGCCGCTCGCCTGCCGTGCGTTGCTTGCCACCGGCCTCGGTGACAACGGCGGCAAGCGCGTGTTGTTTGAAACCGGCATCGGCGCATTTTTCGAACCCCGGTTAAGGGAACGTTACGGCGTGGTTGAAAGCGAACACGTGCTGCTCGCCTCACTGGCTCAGGCCGGATTCACCCACCAAGATATCGACGCGGTGGTGTTGTCGCATTTGCACTTTGACCATGCAGGTGGGCTACTCGCGCCGTGGCAAGCAGGTATACCGCCTAAGCTATTGTTTTCAAATGCAAAATTTATTGTGGGTCGCGAATCCTGGATGCGCGCCCAAACGCCGCATTCACGCGACCGCGCGTCGTTCATCCCCGAATTGCCGGCGCTGCTGGAAGCCAGCGGGCGGCTGGAAATTGTGGATGGCGAGCAGTCGCCAACGTTAGGGCCGCACGTGCGCTTTGAATACAGCCATGGGCATACGCCGGGTTTGCTGCTGGCAACGGTGGGCGGCACGGCTGGGGTCACGTTTTGCGCCGATCTGATTCCGGGCCGACCGTGGGTGCATGTGCCCATTACCATGGGCTACGACCGTTATCCCGAATTACTGATCGACGAGAAAATTACCTTCCTGAACGACAAGCTTGCGCGCGGCGTGCGGCTGTTTTTCACCCACGATGCTGGCTGCGCGATGGCAGCGGTGACGCGCGATGCCAACCAGCGATTCGGCACCGCCGATGAAAGGGCGGCATTGACCGGGTACGCGCTTGCCACGTAGCGTGACCCGGTTCAGGCCCGTAGTGTAGACTTGGAGGGTTGACATCTTCCGGGATACCATTTAGGAAGTCGCAACCAGCCTAAAGGATCACAAGCGCCGCCATGGATAAGAATGCGCCGGAAAGGCTCCTCGTAATTGCCTCGCGTCTGGCCGATCGCTATCAATTAACCGACAGCGGGCTCAAGAACCTACAGCATGTTTTTACGTCGTGGTTTCCCAGGGTGGTCTATTTTGATCTTACCGACGACACCGTAAGGGTCAACGTCGTGGTGCGCAAAGGCATGATCAGCACCAAGAACGTATTCGCTACTTCCTTCATAAGCGCCGATGGTTCCGTGCTCAAGACTGTGGACTATGATGAGGAGAGGATGGTCGGCAAGGTTTGCGATCAGTACGATCAACGTAAAACCGGCTACTACGGCAAGAAAGACGGATTCGATTTCCGTCTGGTCTCCTTTTGCGATCCTGCGGAGCGGACTGCGCGCTAGCTTCAGGCTTAGGCCGGAATAACCACTAAGGGTTATAGCTGCGCGGCGTTGTATCCGCTGCAGCCAGGCGCTTTTCCGGGCCGGAGCCTCACGGCACCCGCACCGCATTCGAGCGCGCCAGAATAGTCGCGGTGCGCTTGCGCAAATACACCGTGTTAGCCCCCGGCCCATAGCGGCGCGGGCTGGGCGTCATTGCCGCGAGGCGCGCCGCCTGCTCCGCTGACAATCCCGCCGCCGTGCCGCCGTAGTGGTAGCGCGCTGCGGCCTGCGCACCGAATACGCCGTCGCCCCACTCGATCACATTGAGATAAATTTCGAGAATGCGCTGCTTGGACATCATCGCTTCGATCATGACGGCGACCACAGCCTCCTGCCCCTTGCGCCACCAGGTGCGTTTGCCGGAGAAAAAAAGGTTCTTCGCCAACTGCTGCGTAATGGTGGAGCCCCCCGCAACGATGCCGCCTTCGCGCTGGTTACGCGCCCACGCCTGCTGGATGCCGTCCCAGTCAAAACCGTGATGGTCGAGAAATTTCGCGTCTTCGGCAGCAATCAGTGAACGTTTCAGATGCGGCGAGATGCGCTCATAAGGTACCCACTGATGCTGCAGTTTGGCGTGGGGATTGCCTTCGCGCAATATCTCCAGACGCGCATGCATGAACGCGGTGGACGTGGGATTGAATTTCACCCAATACGCAACCTGCGCGAACACCCAGAACTGGATCGCCACCACCGCAAACAGCGCCAGCAACAGCGCGCGCCAGGCCCAGCGCCACACCGTTCTCAATCCCTGGTCCTCAGTCCCGGGTGCTCGTTTCTGAGCGCCGCGATCACCGGCGCGGTTGCAGGCCGCACGCCGCGCCAGAGCAAAAACGACTCCGCCGCCTGCTCCACCAGCATGCCAAGGCCGTCGGCAATCTGTACGCCGCTGGCGCCGCACGCCCGCGCGAACTGCATGAAGGGCGTGGTTTTGCCGTAGACCATGTCGTAAGCGAGTGCGCCGAGCGCGAACAGATTTTGCGGCAATGCGGGCATCTCGCCGCTCAAGCCCGCCGACGTGGCGTTGATCACCACATCGAATTGTGTGGCCGCGGATGCGCCAAGGGCAGCATAGCTGCTGGCGGAAATTTCGCAGCCTGCACTCAATTTCACAAAACGCTGCACCAGCGCTTGTGCTTTGCTCAGCGTGCGGTTGGCAATCACCAACACGCGCGGCGCTTCGCCCAGCAGCGGCCCGGCCACGCCAAACGATGCGCCGCCCGCGCCCAGCAACAACACCCTTTTGTCGCGCAGCGGGTAGCCGAGATTCACGCTGATGTCGCGCGTAAGTCCCGCACCGTCGGTGTTGTCGCCCATCGCATCCCCGGCGCCGGCGTTACCCGAGGCGCTGAACGCCAGCGTGTTCACCGCGCCTGCCAGTTCGGCACGCGCGCTTTTTCGGGTGGCGAAATCAAACGCCTGGTGCTTGAACGGCAGCGTAATATTCAGACCTTTGCCGCCTTCGGCCTGAAATCTGCGCACGGTTTCGGCAAAGGCGCCTATCTCGCAAAAAATCCTGTCATACACAATGTGCTGCGCTGTCTGCCGCGCAAACGCTGCGTGTATTTCGGGGGATTTGCTGTGGGCAACAGGGTTGCCTACGATGGCATAGTGGTCGCTGGTGTGGCCAGAGTCATTCATACAGGCGATTGTAGTGCGTCCGCAGCCTGGGCGCGGCGGCGAAAACTATTCCGTCTCGATCTGATCCGAGCGGGTAAACCGCCACGTGCGGCTGATATCGATGACATCGGTGTCCCTAACAACGTCCGCCGGAAACGCCGCGTACGGCGCGCCCAGACGCACGATGCGTACTGCCGCGTCGTCAAGAATCCTGCTGCCTGACGAACGGCGAATTTCGATGTTATCAATCGTGCCATTCGCTTTGATCGATACCGTCAACAGCAGGCTGCCGTTAATTTTGCCATCGCGCGCGGCTTGCGGGAAATTGGTCTCGCCGATACGCATGACCTTGATGCGCCAGTCTTCCACGTAGCGTGCATAACGAACTTCACTGGCCGACGCCCCGATAGATTGCCGCCGCGGACGCTGTTGATAGGTCTCCCACAGCCTGGAGACCTCCGCTTCCAGCCGCTGAATCTGCAGACTGCGCTGCAGGTCGGCGTGCGTCAGCGACGGCGGCATATCGGGTTGCGGCTGCACGAGCGGCGCCGGCTGGGCCGGCGCCGACACCACCGCAAGGGTGGATTTATTTCGCGTCATCAACTGGCGCGCTTCCTGCTCCAGTTGTTCGACGCGCTTGCGTGCCACCGCGACATCGCTCGATTTAGGATCTTTGTTCAGCACCGGCAGCGGGCTCTTGGCGCGACGCTCGGCATCCGTATTACCCCCGCCATCCAGATTGTGCTGCGCCAGCGCCAGCGCTTTGGCGGGCTTGGTTTTGCTTTTGGCGTTGACCAGAATGACTTCAAGCGGCTTATTGCTGGTGACGGTCTTTTTGTCCGGCAAGGTAAACGTCACCAGAGAAATCACCGCGAGGTGCAGCAGCAACGAAGCGGCCAGCGCCACCTGAAACGAACGCTTGAAGGCGCCGCGCGCCATGCGTTGGTCGAGCGCGGCGACGATGTCCTCCAACAGCGCAAGGCGCGCGTCGAGCCTGGAAATCGCGGTTTTGCGCGCAGCCTGATGCCCGCCCTGCGCACGACGCGCTTTGCTCGCGAGGGGTATAACTTTGGCGGAAGGACGCGCGCTCATGGTCGGCTTATTGTAGCCAAACCTTCACTATAGGCAAGAAAAATTTGTTTAATTACCTATAGTTGCACGTGTTTTTTGAAGTGACGCCACACCTCAGTCAGGCAAGTCAGTGAGCGCTATCTTTGTCACTGATCTGACGCAGAAACTCGCAATGGAAGGTTAATTCCAGCATGTCGATGGCAGATATCGCCAGTTCTACGGTGCTGTCGGGCGGCAAATTGGGCAACGACGGCACACGCACGGTGATCGGCAATTCGTCCAAACGCAGCAGGTTTTCGCGTATCACTGTCGCCGTGACCGTAGTGCGCGATTCCTGCGTGAGCCAGCGCAAACACCAGTAGCGCTCCATGTTGCGCTGAAATTCGGCGTAGGCGTCATAGGCCAACTCGAAGTCGCGCATGGCGCCAAGCAGCGCTTCATCGCGCGCCTGGTACGGCGCGGCTTGATTGCGCGTGGCGGCGATCAACTGGCGCTGATTGAGCAAATCGACATAGCGCCGCAGCGGCGAACTCGCCCACAGGTATTGCGCCACCCCCAGCCCTTCATGCGCGGCGGGCGCGGTGCTCATGCGCACCTTGCCGGCGTTTTGCACTCTATAAATCGCCGCCACTTTTTTGTCCGCCAACTCGCGGCCCCAGGTGCTGTTGACGTAAATCATCAGCTCGGACACCAGCGTGTCGATGGCCGAACCGCGTTGGCGGCGGCCGATATGCACACGCTCATGCGCCACCCGAAACGTGTATTCGGCGCGGTTCTGCTGCTGCGTATCGTCGCCGCGCCGCGCTTTCGCACGCTGGCTGGCAAATTCCCACAGCACCTTCAATTCGGCCGCTTGCGGGTGATCAATCACTCCGCTCGCCAGCGCGGCGTCGTTGAACACCGGTTCCAGTGCTTCATGACGCAGGTTCGCGCACACCCGCACGCGCTCCAGCCGCGTTTCAGTGGCCGCGATTTCGCCCACCGAATTCACATCCACATACAACGACAACGCGGGGCAATCGCGTCCCTCGACCAGCGTGTACGCCGCGATCAGCGCTTCGGGCAACATGGTGATCTTGCCCGCCGGATGGTAAACGGTGGACAAGCGCTCGCGTGCCACCGCTTCGGCGGGCGTGCCCAGGCTGATGCCCAGCGCGGGCGCCGCGATATGTATGCCTATGCGCACACCGCCGGTGGCGCGCGGCGTCACCGAAAACGCATCGTCGATTTCAGTGGTGGCGGCGTCATCGATGCTGTATGCGGCAACCTCCGCCAGCGGCAATTCACTGTTTGCCGGGATGGCATCCAATGCGGCATGCGCCGCGCCGCGCGGAAAGTGCTCGAATAAAAATCGATCCACATGAAAATCATGCGCCGAGGGCACCGCCCCGCAGCGCTCGAGCAGATGCGCCGGCGACACCTGTGAGGCAGCGCCAGCCTCCTCCAATGCCTTGAACTCAATGCTGTTTTTATCAAGGGCGTAAAGCAGCGTTTTGACCAGCGGCACAAATTCAGGCGGCAGTTGTGATGCCATCAACTGCTCAAAGTATTGCTGCTTTTGCAGCGCTTGCTGTTTCTTACGCTCGATGCCCGCGAGCGCGGCCTTGAGCGAGGCTTCGGGCGCGGCCTTGTAGCGGCCGCGGCCCTTTTTATAAAAATACATCGGCGCGCCATGCAGTCTGAGCAGCGCGGCCGCGGATTCCAGCGCACTCGGCGCATGCCCGTAATATTCGCGCGTCAGCGCCGCCACTTCAAATTCCGGCTCGCCGCAGCACTGCCACAGAAAATCAATGTCGATTTCATCGGCCGCGCCCTGCGCATCGGCCATGAATTCTCCCAGTGCAGGCCGTTCAAAACGCAACAGCACCGCCGCCGCCTTCACCTTCGAGCGTTTGCCGTGCGGCGCTTCGATTTGCAACGACGTGTCATTGTCGGCGAGGATCGCGCCCACTTTGAAACCGCCGTCTTCTTCGTAAAATACATTCATGGGAAAACCTGAAAAACTTCACCGCAGAAGCGCAAAGACACAGAGGAAATCAATCAAAAAAACGCGGCCCGCAATACAAACTGCGGGCCGCGGCTGTGATTATACCTTGTGCGGATTGCTACTACTTCGCCTCGAGATCAAGCACTTCGTTGGCGTCGGTTTCGATATGCGTGCCGGGGCCGCCGCCCGACTGTACGTTCCCGCTCACCACATACAATTTGTTGCCTATAAAATCCGCGGCGCTGCCGTGCCGGGAAAATTCCATCGGCGGAAGCCTTGACCAGCTATTGCTCGCCGCATCGTAAGCTTCAACCGCACGGTAGGTAGCGGACATTACGCTGCTGCGAACCTCGCCCCCCACGACGTAAATCTTGCCGCGATTGACACCCCACGCCACGGCGCTGCGCGGCGTCGGCATCGGCGCCAGGAGCGGGCCCCATTGGTCTATCGCCGGGTCATACACTTCGACGATATCCGTATTGCTGGCCCTGGTAATAAATGCATTTCCAACGCGTCCGCCGAGTATATAAATCTTGTTATTCACCGCACCGATGGCCGCGTGATTACGCGCTGTAGGCATCGGGGCTTTGGTTTCCCAGGTGTTGGTCGCGGGATCGTACACTTCGTTCGTGCCGAGCGCCCGGTGCGGGCGCGCGGGGTGGATCGAAGTATCCTTGGAGCCGGGAAAGTTACCGCCTCCACCAATCACGTAGATCTTGCCGTTGACTACCGTGGCCGACGCAGATCCACGCTTTGTAGGCAGTGGTGCGAGCGCCTTCCATGTGTCGGTAGAGGGCTCGTACTCCCACGCGTTGTCTATGGGTTGCCAGGCTGTGGGGCCTTTCTCCGGTTTTACAAACCCGCCCATGACGTAGATCTTGCCGTTCAGTTGCGTGACCGCAAGATGGTGGCTGTGCAACGGCATATTCTTTTTCTTGGTCCATTGATCGCTTGCGGGATCGTATTCGTAGACCAAACCCTTCGCCGTCCATGCAGCCGCAAGCCCGCCCAACACGTAAAACTTGCCCCCCGTGGCAATGCCATACACCTCCTCCGATGCTTCAGGAAACGGCGCCGCGCGCGACCATTTCTGCGCCGAAGAAAATCCCGGTGCCAGTAACATCAGCGCTAAAACTGTGCCTGCGATATAGTGTAAGTATCTGTTATTAAACATTATTAAACCTTTCGCTACAGTGTATCCGGATTGAAATGAGCCGCTATGCTACGCGATCCACAGCATGGTTTGAAGACTTTTTCAACCGATGTCCGGCTCGCCGCAATACCTCAGTATCGGCTCGCGCACCGCGTCGCGCAACCTCACCATATCTCCCCACGCGCTACCTGCCGGATGCACCGGCGCGCAAAAATGCAGGGTCACTGCGCCGTGGCGCGGCAGCCACACCTGATCCCGCAACACCGTGCGCGCGCCACGGATCGCCACCGGCACCACCGGCACGCCGGCTTGCGCCGCGATCGCGAATACGCCCGTGCGAAAAGGTTTTAACCCCGCGCGCCGGTCAAATGTGCCTTCCGGGAAAAACACCGGTGTCTCGCCCTTGCGCAAGGCCTGCAGGAACTGGTCGATGCCCTCAATGCCCAACCGCGGATCGCTGCGCTCGACATAGGCCGCGCCGATGCCGGTTAGAAACAAGCGCGGGAACCAGTGCCCGGTGAATTCGCGCTTGGCGGCGAAATTATGCGCATAACGCAGCGGCAGCGCCGCGCACAGCATGATGCCGTCAAGGTAACTGGTGTGATTCATCGCCAGTACGCAGGGGCCCGGTGGCAGGTTTTCGCGGCCCTCGACCTGCGGCGCGACGCCGATCAGGCGCGTGAATATCCGCGCCATGATGGCGATGAACGGCCGGTTAAACGCCGGGCGGCGCATCACCGCGACCACCACCCATGTTAAGGACGCCAGCAGTGCGAACCATGCCAGCGCATACACGCCGTAAAGCACATCCCACAGCGCGCGCAGGCGGCGTTTCGCTTCCGGCCACGCCGCTTGCCACGCCAGCCGCGTCACCTGCATCCACACCGGTTGCGGGCGCGCAGCCTGTCCGCCGTGCTCATAGAACTCGCGGCTCGCGGCGCGGCGGATTTTACCGCTGGAGGTCTTGAGCACGCTGTACGGCGGCGCCAGCACCACCTCATCCGCGGGCATGCCAATCACGGCGACCGCGGCATCGTTCACCGCGCGCTGCAACGCCTCGCGCTGCGCCGCATCCGTTTCACGCGTCTCGGCGAGCACGATAATGCGCTCGGTGCCGGAGGCTGCATCGGCCTTGCCGAATACCGCGACGCAACCCTTGCGTATGCCGGGAATATCGCCCACCGCCTGCTCGAGCTCGTACGGATAAATGTTGCGCCCGCCGCGAATGATCAGGTCTTTGACGCGCCCGGTGAGATAAAGATCGCCGTTGGCGAAATACGCGTAGTCGCCGGTGTCGAGCCAGTCGCCGTCAAACAGCTGTGCGGTTTGCTCGGGATTGCGATAGTAGCCGCGCGTGGCCGACGGTCCTTTGAACTGGAGGCGGCCCTCGCTGCGCTCGCCGAGTTCGATACCCGCGGCATCAACTACCCGCGTCGGATGGCCGGCCAGCGTCACACCGCAGGAAACGAAGCGCAGTGTGTTCCCCTCACTTGCGTTCTCACTTGCGTTACCCGCCGGCGCGGCGGGAACCGCACGCGCCGAACGCGTGAACGGCTCGCGCTGCACCACATCGATCAGCGGCAGGCGATTGGGCGGCGGAAACGCCAGCCCCAGTGAACATTCCGCCAGACCGTAACACGGTGCGATCGCCTGCGGCTTCAAGCCGAACTTCGCAAACCGGTCGCGAAACGCGGCGATGGTGTCCGGGCTTACCGGCTCGGCGCCGTTGAATGCGTAGCGCCACGCGGAAAGATCAACACCGTCGATATCTTCGTCGGCGATCTTGCGCACACACAACTCGTAGGCGAAGTTCGGCGCCGCCGACAAGGTGCCGCGATGGCGATGCATCGCCCACAACCAGCGCTGCGGGCGCGCGAGAAACGCCAGCGGCGACAGGATCACCGAGGGAAAACCGAAATACAGCCCCGCCAGCCAGGCGCCGATCAACCCCATGTCGTGATACAGCGGCAGCCAGCTCACAAACACCTCGTCCGGCTGCACCTGCACCGCCTCGCCCATCGCGCGCATGTTGGCGAGCAGGTTGGCATGCGTGAGCGCGACGCCCTTGGGGCTGCCGGTTGAGCCCGAGGTATATTGAATGAACGCGATGTCGTCGGCGCCGACCGGCGGACGCGAATCAAAGCGCGCAGTGGATGCAAAATCGGCGGCGGTCAGCACATGGCGCAAACTGGGCACCTGCGCGCGCAGCAACAGCGCCACGCCCTTGGCTTGCGGCACGGTGATCAGCATCGCCGCCTGCGCGTTGGACAGAATACCGGCGTGGCGGCGCATATGGTCTTCGAGTTGCGCCAGCCGCACCGGCGGATAAATCGGCACCGGTATGCCACCCGCCATCAGGATGCCGAGGAAGCTGAAGAAGTATTCGCGGCTGGTGGGCAACATGATCGCCACCGTCTGGCCGGGCAGCAGCCCGCGCCCGGCGAGTTCGGCCGCCACTGCCGCTGCGCCGGCAGCGAGCGCTGCGTAACTGATGTCTTCCGCGGTATCGTCTTCGCCGTAGAGATGTATCTGCAACTGGTCGGGATGGCGCTCGAGATGCCAGTCGAGCATCTCGAGCAGCGTGCGCGCTTCCACCGGCACGCCGTGAGCGCCACGCGCCGCCACCGCCAGCGCCTGCACTGCGGGCGCGGTGGCGGCTAACGGCTCATGCGTACTAAGCGCTCCCAGCACAAAGCGCAGCAGGTCGCGCGGCGTGTCGGCCTCGGTCAACGCGCGTTCCGGCAATGCGACGCCGAATGCACGCTCCGTACGCAACAGCAGTTCCGCCCGCCCCAGACTGTCGATACCCAGCTCGCGTTCCAGCCCGCTGTCGAGCGTCACCCGCAGCGCGCGTCCGGGCCGCGTCTCGCGCACGAAGGCCTCCGCCAGCGCAAGCATGCGCGCGGTAGCCTCTTCAGCTTGGGGCACTGCCGGTTGCAGATCCATGTTCATCTTCGCAGGTAACAGGAATCCGACCATTCTCCACCCGCCACAGGATTCCCGCAAACGCCAGCGCAGGGTGCAAAATCTGCAATTGACCTCAACTGAAAAAATCTAAAATACTTTCGGAGTGCTGGTTGAATTTACTATCCTTATTTACGCCGAACCAGCGCACCATATGGCAGCCCAGCCCGGGCGCGTCACACCGTTGTTTCCAAATTGAAAGCAACCCATGAAAAAACTCTCTGCCACGCTTTTGTGTCTGGTTCTCATCTCTGGTGCGCGTGCCGACCCGATTGGTGAGGTGTCTACTGCCTTTATTTTGATCGGCGCCAATCACAAGGTGGTGGTTGAAGCCTATGACGACCCCAAGGTCAGGGGCGTGACCTGTTATGTGTCGCGCGCCAGGACAGGCGGCGTTATGGGGACCATCGGCCTTGCGGAGGACAAGTCCGAGGCGTCGATCGCTTGCCGCCAGGTAGGCCCGATTGCGTTTACCGGCAAGAACCTGGCGCCACAGGAAGAAATGTTCAACGAGCGCATCTCCATATTATTCAAGAAGCTGCGCGTGGTCCGCATGGTTGATCGCAAACGCAACGTACTCGTCTATTTGACCTACTCGGACAAACTGATCGACGGCTCGCCGCAAAACAGCGTAACCGCTGTGCCGCTGGGTCAGGTCGTGTTGCCGAGCCATTAGGCCGCACGCCGTCGATCATTTTTCAAGCCGTTCGTGGTGAGCCTGTCGAACCGCCTGCAATGCCGCAAAACTCCAACACCGCATCCAGATAATTCCCGAAATCCCCAAAGCCATGATCGCCGCCGGGAATCACCCACTGCCGCGCACCACGATACTTCTCCACACCCAGCCGATAGTCCAGCGTCTCGTCGCCCGTGCGCGTGAGCAGGAAGTAGTGCTGTGGCGTGATCGCTTCAACCTCCAACGCCTTCAATTCCTCGATGTGTTGTGCGGTGAGTCCGTAATGCTCTTCGGTGTATAGATTTTTCTGCGGGCCAAGATAGCCGCTCAACAACAGGTAAGGCTGCACCGCGGGATTCACCAGCACCGTGCGTAGCGCGTAATGCTCGGCGAGCCATGTCGCATAAAACCCGCCCAACGAACTGCCGATCAACGCCGCGCCGGGATAGCGTTCGACGGTGTCACGCAACAGTTTCATAGCCTCGGCTGGCCGGTGTGGCAGGGCCGGGACGAAATATTCGCCCTCCCGCCCCAGCGCACGCATGCGCTCACCCACCAGCCGCGCCTTGAACGAACCCGGCGCGCTGTTGAAGCCGTGAATGTAGATCAACATCGGCTTGTGTTATCTATTCGGGAAAGTCGTGCGCGGATCAACGCACCAGCGCGATAGTTGGCCTTTGCGCGGCTGGTATCGAGGTCGATGTATTCGAGAATTTTCATGGCGAACCGTTGCCGGGCTTGCCACTTTTTTTGTCCCTCTGTGGCGGGCGCAGTGTACTGTAAAATTGCAATGATGATTGCCGCCGCGCGCGTAACCCTGCGTGGTATTTTTCGGCGCGTCGTTGATCGAAATTATTTTGCAGGTCACGCTCTCATCCTCTGTCTAATCCTCTCTCGCAAGGGAGAAGGAATTTTCTCGTGCCTCCTTTCGAGGTGGAACGGGCGGGATGGACGGTGAGAAATCTTGCCAACAAAGGAGCTTGTTATGAACGCCCCTGAAATCAGATCCGATTCTCACTTTCAGTATTTTCCCGGCAACTACCGCTGGTCCGCCGAGATGCTGGTGGTGCTGTCCACCGCACCTTTCGGTGGCGCCGAAGTGTCGGAAGTCATGCGCATCGGCGCCAGGCTGCGCGACAAAGTCGGTGACGATGAAGCGTGGTTCGACGAATGGGTGAAAGGCGCGGACATGCGCATGCAGGCGGCGCAAACGGCCGAGGCCAAGGGCCACAAATTCACCGCAGCGTCGAACTATCTGCGTGCCTGTTTTTACTATCAGATCGGCGATCACTCGCGCCAGCCCAAGGACGACATTGCGATGGCCGCGTACAAAAAGTCGCTGGAATGTTTCCGAAAATTTGCTGCCCTGACTGACCGTCCGCGTATCGAAGTCGTCGAACTGCCGTCCCAACACGGTTCGTTTGCGGCGTATTACATCCACGCCGAGAACGCGACGGACAAACGCGCGCCGTGCGTGGTGCGCTTTGGCGGCTTCGACACACAAAAAGAAATCCAGTACCTGCGCGGCGTGCCCGATCTGGTGCGGCGCGGATTCTCGTGCCTGCTGGTCGATGGGCCGGGGCAAGGCGAAGCCATTCGTTTTCGCGGCATGCACATGCGCCACGATTTCGATATTGCCGGCAGTGCCGCACTCGATTACCTCGAAACACGCGACGACGTGGATATGAAGCGGGTTGCAATACTCTCGATGAGTCTCGGCGGCTATTACGCGCCGCGCTGTGCGGCGATGGACTCGCGCTTCGCCGCGTGCATCGCGTGGGGCCCGATCTGGGATTATCACCAGACGTGGGTGAAGCGCCTGCAAAAAATCAAGGAAGCCGCGCTACCGGTGCCGGCGGAACATCTGCTGTGGGCCTGTGGTGTCGAGACTTACGACGAGGCGCTGAAAAAACTCGAAGGCTTCAAGAGCGCCGATGTCGCGGGCAAAGTTACCGTACCGTTTTTGCTGCTGCACGGTGATGAAGATGCGCAAGTGTCGCGCGCGGACGCGGATAAATTATTCAATGCCATCGCCTCTAAAGACAAAACCATGCGTGTGTTCACCGCCGACGAAGGCGGCGCGCAACATTGCCAGCGCGATTATCTGACGCTGGCGTGTGATACGGTGGCAGACTGGCTGGAAGACCGGTTCAAGAAGTAACAACAAATACTCACGATCTATTCATAGAGACCACCCATGATCGAAATCAAGGAAAAATCCGTCGCCGGACAAACCATACGCCTGCACGACGCGGACAATGTAGTGATTGCGCGCACGGATTTGGCGCTGGGCGCCAGGATCGAAGGCGGCCTCACCTGTCGCGGCCAGGTGCAGGCCGGCCACAAGATTGCCTCGCGCGCCATCGCCAAAGGCGAACCGATACTCAAATACAACGTGGTGATCGGCTTCGCCGCCACCGACATCGCGCCGGGCAGCTACGTGCATTCTCACAACATGCAGTTCCGCGAGTTTGATCGGGATTACGCGTATGCGGAAGAATTCAAACCGCTGCAGATGGTGCCCGCAGCCGAGCGCGCCAGTTTCATGGGCATCGTGCGTGACAACGGGCAGGTGGCCACGCGTAATTTTGTCGGCGTGTTGTCGACGGTGAATTGTTCCGCCACTGTGGCGCACAGGATTGCAGAATATTTCACCGCGGAGCGGCTGGCCGAGTACCCGAATATCGATGGCGTCGCGGCCTTCTCCCACGATACCGGCTGCGGCATGGAAATGACCGGCGAACCGATGGACCTGCTGCGACGCACGATGGCGGGCTACGCACGCCATGCCAATCTTGCCGGCGCCATGATTGTTGGCCTGGGCTGTGAGCGCAATCAGATCAAAGGGCTGATGAAGGAGCAACAGCTCGACGCCGGCGAGCGCCTCCATCTCTTCACCATGCAGGACAGCGGCGGCACGCGCAAAACCATCGAAGCCGGCATCGCAGCAGTAAAAGAAATGCTGCCCGGCGCGAATCGGGTTACGCGCACGCGCGTGCCGGCGAGCCATCTCATGATCGGCTTGCAATGCGGCGGCTCGGATGGCTTTTCATCGATCACCGCCAACCCGGCGCTGGGCGCGGCGATGGATATCCTCACCCGGCACGGCGGCACCGCGATACTGTCCGAGACCCCCGAAATCTACGGCGTCGAGCACACCCTCACGCGGCGTGCGCGCAACCGCGAAGTCGGCGAAAAACTGATAGCGCGCATCCGCTGGTGGAAAGACGTCTACAACGCGGGCCGCGACACACAGATCAACGGCGTGGTCAGCCCCGGCAACCAGCACGGCGGGCTCGCCAACATACTCGAAAAATCGCTGGGCTCGTCGATGAAAGGAGGCACCGGGCCGCTGATGGAAGTGTATCGCTACGCCGAACCGGTAACCCAAAACGGCTTTGTGTTCATGGACACGCCGGGCTTTGACCCGTGCTCTGCCACAGGTCAAATTGCCGGCGGCGCCAATATGATCATGTTCACCACCGGACGCGGCTCGATGTTCGGCGCCAAGCCGGTGCCGTCGGTCAAACTCGCCACCAACACGCCGATGTTCCGCAAACTCGAAGAAGACATGGACATCAATTGCGGCGAGATACTCGATGGCACCTGTACTTTGCGCGAGATGGGACAACGCATATTCGACCTGATGCTGCGCACGGCTTCTGGCGAACAAACCAAGAGCGAGTTGCTGGGGCTGGGCGATCATGAGTTTGTGCCCTGGAATATCGGAGTGGTGGGGTAAACGCTAAATGACCGGCGATCAATTCGCCCGCCTGGTCTCGATGGCGACCATCATCGCCGCCACCAGCGCAGTCACTTCACTGCACGCCCAGGACTGGAAACCCACCCGCACCATCGAAATCGCCGTTTCCTCCGGCGCGGGCGGCGCCGCCGACCGCGAAGCGCGCGAGTTGCAGAGACACCTGCAGGCCCTGCCCGGCATGCCGGCGCTCACCGTCAACAACCGGCCCGGCGGCGGTGGCGCCATTGCGTGGTCATCGCTCAACCAGCATGCCGGTGACGCGCATTGGCTTGCGACCATGAATGTGGCGCTGCTCACCAACCACATTGTTGGCGCCTCGCCGCTGCGTTATCAGGATTTGACGCCGCTGGCAATACTGATGCGCGAGCACATCGCGGTGTGGACGCATGCGGCGTCACCGATCAAATCGGCAAAGGAATTGATTGCGCAGCTCAAAGCGAATCCGTCATCCGTGAGCTTCGGTCTCTCGCCCGCGCTCGGCAACCAGAATCACATTGTGCTGGGCATGCTGGCCAAGGCGGCGGGCATCGACCCCAAGGCGCTGAAGATCGTCGTCTACTCCGGCGGCACAGGCCCCACTGCCGCGTTAGGCGGACACATCGACGCATGGGTGGGCACGCTGGGTGGTACGATACCGCTCGCAAACGCCGGCAAGGTCAACGTGATGGGCGTGAGCGCCGAGCAGCGTCAGCCCGGCAAGGCCGTTGCGCTGCCGACCTTTCGCGAGCAGGGCATCGACGCGGTGTATGCGGCGTATCGCGGCATCATCGGCCCCAGAGGACTGTCAGCGGCGCAGCGCGCGTATTGGGATCTAACGTTCGCGAAAGTCGTGCATAGCGACGGATGGAAGCAAGCGCAACTCGAACACGCGTGGGCGGCGGATTACCGCAACAGCGCCGATACGCGCAAGTTCCTGGATGCCGAGTACGCCCTGTTGCGGAAGATACTCTCGGAATTAGGCGTTACCAAATAATCGCAGGCTCTAAAATAATGGCAGAATCCGGTATGGCTGTGCGGCTCGGCAGCCGATTACGCTGCGCGCCTGAGGCCGCACAATATATCTTTATAACTTATTGTTTTTAAATGGTTTTTTAATAATATTCCACTCTGACCCCATTATATATGAATGCTGATACTGCCAGTGGCGAGCGCAAGACGCAGATTGACGCGGTGTTGCTCAAACTGCCGGGCGTCAGCGCCAGAAAAATAAATGGCCTTGACGCGTACTTCGTCGCCGACAAGATGTTTGCCTGTATCAGCGGCAACGGCATCGGGCTGCGCCTTTCCGCCGCCGCTGCAACCGAATTGCAGTTCTCACGCGACAACGTATTCCCGTTTCAGCCCCGCGGCTTGGCCAGCACCAGAGAGTGGATACAGATCGACCGCGCCGACGCGGCCGAGTACGCGAAGGACATCGAGCTGTTTCAGGCGTCATTGGCGTTCGTGAAAGCCGCCCGCACGCGCTAGGCTGGCAAATTCAAGGGTCACTCTATCTTGATCCCCGCCGCCTTAATCACCTTCGCCCACTTCACGATTTCGCTCTGTATCAGCGCCGTGAGTTGCGCTGGCGTGCCGGTCTGCACGAATAGCCCCTGCCCCGCGAGCCGGTCGCGCACGTCCGGCTGCGTCACGCCGCGCACGGTGTCGGCGTTGAGTCTGGCGATCACATCAGCAGGTGTTCCCGCGGTAGACACCAGGCCAAACCAGGATTCCACCACGAAACCCGGCAATCCCGATTCGGCGATCGTCGGCAGCGCCGGTAGCGACGGCAAGCGGCTGGGGGCGGTCACCGCGATGCCGCGCAACCGCCCACCCTGCACCTGCGGCAACACTGCGATCACATTGGAAAAAATCAGCGAAATCTGCCCGCCGATCAGATCGGAGATCGCAGGCGCCTCGCCCTTGTACGGCACGTAGAGCATTTCCACGCCCGCCATCTGCTTGAACAGTTCACCCGCCAAATGCGGCGGCGTGCCGGCGCCGCCCGCACCGAAGCTCAACTGGCCTGGCTGCGCGCGCGCGAGCTTGATCAACTCGCCGACGGAACGGATCGGCAGCGACGGATGCAGCGCCAGCAGCAGCGGCGAAAGCGCCAGCGCGCTCACCGGCGCGAAATCACGTTGCGGGTCATACGAAAGCTTTGCCATCAGGCTCGGCAATATCGAGTGCGAAGTGGTGGCGGCGATCAGCAGCGTATAGCCATCAGGGGCTGCGCGCGCCACCATTTCTGAAGCGATACTGGCGCTGGCGCCGGGGCGGTTTTCGACCACAAACGTCTGGCCGGTGGCCTCGGTGAGCTTCTGCGCGACCAGGCGCCCGACAATATCGGTGGCGCCGCCGGGCGCATAACCGACAATGATGCGCACGGGTTTTACCGGATAGGGCGCGCTCTTCGGCGCTTGCGCGTGAGCGCAGGCCGCGGCTGCACCGAGAAATACCGCACTTGCCATGCGCAGGGTCTGTATCATGTTCACTCGTATAATAAAGGCGTTGTTCGACATGAATCGCGGGATCTCCCACTCAAATTATGACCACCCAACCATACCAGCCCGTACCAAACTCCAGCGGTACCGCCCCACCCAAACTCAAGGCCCCCGCGAATGCCTGCGACTGCCATCACCACATCTACGATCCCGCGCGTTTTGCGCTGCCCGAACCACGTCCTGCGCGGCCGCTGCCGCCCAACAGCACGGTGGAGGATTACCGGCTCCTGCAAAAATGCATCGGTACCACGCGTAACGTGGTGGTACAGCCGCGTCATTATGGCATCGATAACGCAGTGACGCTCGACGCACTGCAGCAGCTGGGCGCAAATGCGCGCGGCGTTGCGGTGGTGCATCCCACCATCAGCGATGCAGAGTTAAAGCGCTTCAACGACGCCGGTGTGCGCGGCATACGCTTCAGCCTCGGCGATCCCAAGACCCGCGCGGTGCAGCCCGCGATGATCGAGCCTTTGGCGAAACGCGTTGCCAGTCTCGGCTGGCACATCCAGTTCAATATTCAGGCCGAACAAATCGTTGAACTCGCCGATTTGCTGCGGCAGCTGCCGGTGACTATCGTGATTGATCACCTCGGTCATCCGCACCTGCCGGCCGGCATCAACGATGAATCGCATCTGATTGTGCGCGGTCTGCTCGACCAGGGGCGCACCTGGGTCAAACTTGCGGGCGCTTATTTCAACACCCAGCTCGGGCCGCCCACCTATGCCGACGCCACAAGAATTGCGCAGGCCTTCGTCAAAGCCGCGCCCGAGCGCATAGTGTGGGGCAGCGACTGGCCGCACCCCAGCGCTGCCGACAAACCGGACGATTCGTTGCTATTCGACTTGCTATCCGAATGGGCGCCGGATGAGGCGGTGCGTAATCGCATACTGGTGCAGAATCCTGAAGCGCTGTATGGCTTTGAAAAAACGTCCTGATGCGACAGCACCTTAAGCTGGGCGCTATGACTTGTGCCGTGTTACTCGCAGCAAGCGCGGCGGCACAGCCTGGCCCTGCGGCAAGCGCCGGCGCCTATCCCAACCGCCCTATACGCATGGTTATCGCCTTCCCGCCGGGCGGCAGCAACGATCTCATTGCACGCTTCATCGGCGTGCGTCTCACCAGCAAGTTCGGTCAGCAGATTGTTTACGACTATCGGGGCGGAGCGGCGGGCGTGATCGGTACGGAGATCGTGGCGCGTGCGGCGCCCGATGGCTACACGCTGTTGTTCGCCTCGACCTCGCACACCATGAACGAAGTGATACGCAAGGTGCCCTACGATACGCTCGGCTCGTTCGCGCCCGTGGCGATGTTCGGGCGCGGGCCTAATATGCTGGTCGCCCACCCGGGCCTGGCGGCGAAAACGCTGCCAGAGTTGATTGCGCTTGCCAAAAGCATGCCCGGCAAAATCAACTATGCGTCGACCGGCATTGCGGGCATGCATCACTTCGGCGGGGAGTTGTTCAAGCGCCACGCCGGTATTGATCTCGGACACGTGGCCTACAAGGGTGGCGGCGCGTCGTCGTTTGCGGTGCTGGCGGGCGAAGTGCCGTTGATGTTTTCGACCATGCCGCTGGCTCTGCCGTATGTTCGTTCTGAAAAGTTAAGGCCGCTGGGTGTAGGCAGCGCCACGCGTTCGCCGCTGCTGCCCACGGTGCCTACCCTCTCCGAAGGCGGGGCGCGCGGTTATGAATTCACGGTATGGTGGGGCCTGGTTGCGCCGGCGCAGACGCCAGCCGCGATAATCACGCGGCTCAACAGCGAAATCAACACCATCTTGCGCGATCCGGATGCGGCCAGGCAACTGGCCGCCGAAGGTGCGGAGGTAACGGTATGGACGCCGGCGCAATTTGGCACGATGCTGGCGCAGAACATGAACAAGTGGAAGATCGTGGCGCGCGAGGCGAATATACGCGCGGAGTAAGAGGGCGCATGTTGCATCCCTTCGGTTCCTGGATCATCCGAATTTCGTGTGAGTCATAACCGACACGGTCATTCCCGTGCAGGCATGACAAGGGAAATGTTGCGCGGGATAGCAAGAGCGCTGGACACTTTACCGGCTGAAAATTCTGATGAACAAGTTTTTGAAGCATGTCCGTCCGCCCTGGTTGTTTTGGCTGGGTATCGGTGCCTTTGTGTTGTGGACACCCACACACCCTGCGCAGGCGCAAAATTATCCAACCAAACCCATCCGCATCATCAACACCACATCCGCCGGCGGCCCCGCCGAACTCATCGCGCGCATCATTGGCCAAAAATTGACCGAGGCGTGGGGGCAACAGGTGGTGATCGATACGCGCGCGGGCGCCGCGGGCACCATCGGCGCTGAAATCGTGGCGCGCGCCGCACCCGATGGCTATACCCTGCTGCTGGGCTCGGCTTCGACCATGGTAACGGCGCAACTGGTGCAAAAAAATGTGCCTTATGATTCCCTGCGTGACTTCGCACCGGTGAGCATGGTGGTGATCAGTCCGTTTGCTCTGGTCGTGCATCCGTCGCTGGGCGTAAAGACCGCGCCTGATCTTGTTGCGGCAGCCAAAGCCAAAGCGGGTCAGTTCAATTTTGGATCGACGGGCATAGGCAGCACCTCGCATCTGGGCGCCGAGCAAATGAAAATGCTCACCGGCATCGACATACGCCATGTGGCCTACAAGGGAGCGGTGCCGGCCATTGCCGATCTGCTGGCGGGGCAGATACACCTGCTGTTTAACAGTATGGCCTCGGCGTTGCCGCACGCGAAGTCGGGCCGGCTCACCCTGCTCGCCACCTGCGGCGCGGTGCGTTCGCCGCTCACGCCGGACGTCGCGACGCTCTCGGAAACCTGGCCCGGTTATGAAGTGGTTACTTGGTACAGCATCGCCGCACCAGCCAAAACGCCGCACGCACTGGTGATGCAACTGAATGGCGAAATGCGCCGCATACTCACCAACCCGGATGCTGTGGCGCGCTTTCAAGCCGGTGGCAACACGCCCGCGCCCAGCACGCCGCAGGCGATGCACGACTACACGCGCAACGAGATCGAGAAATTTCGCAAGATCATCAAGGCGGCCGGTTTGCGCTTTGACGTGTAAATTCTAACTATTTGTTTTTATTACTATTTTTGATGAGGGCCGTCATGGTAAAAGTCATCCCCGCATCCCCCAGGATCGGCGCGGAAATTCAAGGCGTCAACGTCAAGGCAATGGACGATGCTGCGTTTCACGCTGTCTATCAGGCGTTTCTCAATCACATCGTTATCGTCATCCGCGGCCAGGAACTTGACGAGGAAGCGTTCATGGATTTCAGCGCGCGCTTCGGCGAACTGAAACCGCACATCACCAAGAAGGCGCACCACCCGCGTTATCCCAATCTGATGCTGATGGACAACCGCATTCTGAATACCCGAACCGGCGAAGAAACAAAAACCGCCTCACCGTTGCTGGTGCGCATCGGCAACGTGTGGCATACCGATACCAGCTACGATTACATCACTGCCAAGGCCACCGGCATGTATGCGGTGAACGTGCCGAGTAGCGGCGGCGATACGCTGTTCTCGAACTCGTACGCGGCGTACGACGCGCTGCCCGAAGCGCTCAAACAAAAACTCGAAGGCTGCTCCGCTACCCACATCTATGGCGGCAGGCTCAAACGGCAACAGGAGCGGATGGAGGACTCCGAACGCGGCCGCGCACCGGCAATTCATCCGCTGACGCCGACGCACCCCGAGACAGGCCGCAAGTCGCTGTATTTCAACGACGGCCAAATTATCAGCATACTCGGCCTCGAACAAGCTGAGAGCGATGCCCTCATAGCCGAGCTCGCGCAACGCACCGCCAGCCCCAACGGCGACTACCGGCACCGGTGGCAGCGCGGCGATGTGGTGATTTGGGATAACCGCTGCTCCATCCACTGCGCCACCGGCGACTACCCGGCGCACGAGCGCCGCACCAATTGGCGCTCGACAATCATGGAATTCGGCTGGCAGAAACAGCAGGTGAAAACGGCCTAGGAATCCATCCCCTTGAAAAAAGAGGAACGGGTACTACAGGCCGCGCACTACACCTGCGCTACTCCGATCGGCGCTGCTCAACGCGGATTGAGCAACGGTATGCTTTTGTAGTCCACCGCTTTCGGAATCGACTGCATATAGGCGTGGATATCGGCGAGATCCGCGGTCGACAGCACCGCCTCCTGATACGGCGGCATGGCGCCATTGGAATTACGCAAGAACGCGTTTAACGCGGGCAGCGGTATCGGATCCGGCGCGATCTTCGGGCCGGCAATGCCGCCCTGCCCCATGAAGCCGTGACACTGCCAGCAACCGTTCTTCACGTAAGCCGCCTTGCCCTTCTCCGCGGAGGCCGCGAACACCGCCCCCTGACTCATGACGAGGACCGCGGTGACCGCCACTGCTGCAAGTAAACGAATAGTACGCATAATCGATTTTCCCTGTTAGCGCGGCTGTGTCCACACATTGAGCAACGCAGGCTGGCCTGATTTCACCACCGCCACGGCTTCCTTGAGTGCGGGCCCGAGTTGTGCCGGATCCTTAATCGGCCCCTTCGCCCACCACCCCATCGACTCCGCGAGCTTGTGATAATCGATGTCCGGGTTCTGGATGCTGGTGCCCACCGGCCCCATGTCGCCGTTCAGATTCACCGGGCGATTGCGGAAATTGGACAGGCGCTGCACGTGCATCACCTCCTGGTGATAGCCGCGGTTGTTATGCATCACCGCGAGCAGCGGTATCTTGTGCTTCGCGGCTGTCCACAACACGCCCGGTGCATACATCAGATCGCCGTCGGACTGGATGCTGACCGAGAAGCGCCCGAGATCGCGATTGGCGAGCGCCGCGCCGACCGACGCCGGCGCGCCGTAGCCCACACCATAGCCGCCTGAGCGGCCCAGCCAGTGGTGATACTTTTCCATCGGCCACAGGCGTTGCGGCCAGTTGCTGACGTTGCCTGAAGCGGCCACCAGCGACCAGTCGAGATCCTTGATCTGCGCGTAGGTCTGCATCACCAGACGCGCCGTGCTGATGGGACTCGCATCCCAGGCAACTGCCGCGGCCTGCCGCGTGCGCGCACGGTTCTCGGCATAGGTTTTTCGCGCCGCCTCGCCGCGTTTTTCAATCGCCGCCTTGCGCTCATTGGATATTGCGGATTTCACGGCTTCAATCAAGGCCGGCAGCGTGGCCTCCGCATCGGCGGCCATCGGCACGTCAACCACCTGAAAGCGCTGGAAGTCCTGATAATTCGCCTTGGTGTTGAGCTCGACGGAACTGATGCTGATCAACTTGGTTTCGGGCTTGACGCGTGTCGAGTTGGTACCAATGCCGCCATGCTCACCGTTATCGGTGAACGCGTTCACCACCGCCCAAAAGTCCGAGAGCTCCATACCGATAATGACATCGGCGCCGCTGACTGCGGAGGGCGGGCTGCTGAGGTAGTGGGTATTGGGAAAGTTCATGCGCCCGCCCTGATCGATCACCTTCGCCTGCAAGGCCTCAGCAAGCTGCACCAGCAGCGCCACACCCGCCGGCGTGCGCGCCGCGCGATCCACCACAATCACCGGATTTTGCGCCTGCGCCAAGAGGCGCGCCGCCTCCTTTACCGCGCCGGTGTCGCCCTGCGGCGGCGCCATCGGCACGTAGCGCGGAATGTAGGGTTTCGCGCCGTGATCTTTCATCGGCTCCTGCTGCAAACCGGCGTCGAGCGAGATGGCGACCGGGCCATAAGGCGGCGTCATCGCGATCTTGTAGCCGCGCACGAAAGACTGCGAGAAATGCTGCAACGACACCGGCGTGTCGTCCCACTTCGTGAAGTCGCGCACCATCGCGTTGATGTCCTGCGCGGAGTGAAAGGTCGGCACGCCGGGCGGGCGATAGGCGGCATCCAGGTCGTTGCCACCCACCACAATCACCGGCACGCGATCACACCAGGCGTTGAAAATCGCCATCGCCGCGTGCTGCAGACCGACGGTACCGTGACACAGCGTCAGCAGCGGCTTGCCGGTGATCTTGAAGTAACCGTGCGCCATGCCGACCGCGGATTCCTCGTGCATGCAGGTGAGGAACTCCGGCTTGGTATTGCCGCCGTAGTTGATCAGCGACTCGTGTATGGCGCGAAAACTCGAAGCGCAGTTTGACGGCAGGTATTTGATGTCGAGCGACTTGATGACATCGACCATGAAATCAGAGCCGGGTATGCCCTTGACCCGCGCCAACTCGCGCGGCGTTGCGGTCTCGGCCGCGGCAACCTTCGCCGAGGGTGGCAGCGCGGAGGGCGCACGCGGCGCATCGGCGGCACGCGCGGGCGCAATGTTACTTACGGTACTCGCGGCAGTTGCCGCACCTGCTGCTATCACGCCGGTGAGGAACTGCCGGCGGCCTACCTTTTCATCTGACTTCTTACGGACCATCGCTTTCTCCCTATCGTGTTATCGTCTTGCACGGTCATCATCAAATATTGCAGTGGGCGGATAATGCACCTGCGTCCGGGCAAGTGCAACGCGTCCTGAAAACGGGTGTCGGGAGTCCAACGCAGCAGCGCCACCGGTAGCCACAAGCGCATTGCAGTTATCCACGTAAGCCCGTAGCATCCGCGCTGGAAGACGGTCGTTGCACGCATAACGCAATGCGCGCGCCAGTCCCGTCACTTCTTCGGCGCAACCCGGTGCGCCTATTCAGAAAAGCGGCGGGCATGGGCATGACGATCAAAACTACTTTGACATTATTCATTGCGGCAGGCAGCACGGTTACGGTCGCACCGGCCGCCGCGCAATATCCGACCAAGCCCATTCGCGTCATCGCGGCCTATCCGCCCGGCGGCGGGATCGATATCGTTGCGCGGGCACTCAGCGAGAAACTCAGTGCACGTCTCGGGCAGGCTTTGGTGGTCGATAACAGGCCCGGCGCCGGCACCACCATCGGCACCGAGCTGGCGGCGAAAAGCACGCCCGATGGCTACACTTTGATGGTGGGTCCGATTGGCGCCGCGGTAATTGCGCAGCTTTATTACCGCAAGCAGAGCTACGACATGCGCCGCGACTTTGCCTTCATTTCCAGAATCGGCTACGGCACCGTAGTGCTGGTGGTGCCGCCCAGCCTGGGCGTCACCTCGCTCAAGGAACTGATCGCATTGGCAAAGGCGAAGCCGGGACAACTGACATTTGCTTCTTCAGGCACCGGCGCCAATATTCATCTCACCGGTGAGATGTTCAAGCAGCGGGCGGGCATCAATATCCTGCACGTGCCCTACAAAGGGACGACGCAGTTTCTGCCCGACCTGATCGAAGGCCGGGTGTCCATGGCGCTCGACAGCATGCCGGCGCATCTGCCTCACATCAAATCGGGCCGTCTGCGTCCGCTCGCCGTCGCGAGCCTCAAGCGCAGCGCGCAACTGCCCGATGTGCCGACCCTGAGCGAAGCAGGCTTGCCCGGTTTTAAGGCGAACACCGACTATGCGCTGTACGCGCCGGCGGGCACGCCGAAAGAGATCGTCGCGCGGCTCAATCGCGAGACCATCACGGTACTGGAACAGGGCGATCTGCGCGCGAGGCTTGCGGTGGTCGGCATCGATGTAAGTAGCAGCACGCCGGAGACGCTGCGGGCAGAACTTGTTTCGGAATTCGACAAGTGGACGACAGTGTTCAGGGAAGCGAACATCAAGCCGGAGTAATCCTTGTAGGGCGGGAGAAGCGCAGCGCATCCCGCCAATTGTACCGTTCATTCACCAAAGGCGGGATGCGCTACGCTTCTCCCGCCCTTCGTGCCTACGTGCACTGCGCGCTACGAGGGTGCGTTGTTACGGCGTTAACGAAGCCAGGTACGCCGAGATGGCGATCATGTCATCTTCGTCCAACCTAGCCACCACATCCTTCATCAGCATCGCCATCGTGCTGGCACGAAAGCCGTGCTTGATGTCGTAAAGCTGGCGCGTTGTGTAATTGGTTGAGCGGCCCGCAATGCCGGGAATCAGCCCCACGCCTTTCAAAGCAGGCCCGTGGCAGCCTGCGCACGCCACGGTCTTACCCGACCCGCCGGTCTTCACCAGCACTTCACCGCGTGCCACGCTGCCCACGGGCACATAGGCGACAAAACGCGTGTGCGTGTCGCGGTTTTCGAATTGCCTGAAGTCTTCGGCCACCTCAACGATGCGCTTGCCGAGCGGTTCTGTCTCCCCCGTCGTCAGTGCCACGTAGTGATTGAAGGTGACATAGGTTTTCGGCACGGTATCGGTTTCAACCACACGCGTGTTCTGGCGTGGCTTAAGCGCGGAGAAGTACGCTGCGGCCTCGGCGATCTCGGCGTCCGTCGCCGCTTTGGCCAGGCTAATCATCAAATCGATATTGCGCTTGGGTACAGCAGTCCTGCGCGCGCCGCTTTTGTAGTCATTCATTTGCTGCACGATGTAGCCAGAGGACAGGCCCGCAAGCGCGGAGTTTTCCGGGCCGCCGGGGCCATCGGCACGATGGCAAAACCCGCAGGCGAAAACATCCGGCTTTCTGCCCTGAGCCACCACGGGCGGCAGCGCAGGATGCTCGGCGGGATGCCACACCGGTGCGATAAAACGGTCACGCAATTGGGTCAAGGTGTAGCTGGCCGAGCTATTCGCCACGCGGCGTGGCACGCCATCGTCAGGCGCGGGCACTACGTTGGGTGGATTCACCAGATACGCCCAGTCGGGCGGTGCATCTGCGCCCAAAGCTGTTAACGGCAAGGCAAATGCCAATGAGGACAATAGTGATTTGATTGTGCGGGCGAACCGGAAATTCATCATTTTGACTCCGTGAGGGTTGGCGTACAAGGCCGGTTCAAAAGCCACGCTCTACTCGAATTGAAATCCAGTATAGCGTGAAAATCTGCGGTAAAGTCAGAGAATAGGCTATCGGTTTTAAGGGGAGAACAGTATGATCCATCATCGTATCGCATGGGTTGCCGGACTGCTACGCCGGGTGTTGATAGGCTCGTTCATAATTTCAGTCTAGATGGCCGCCATGGCACAAACAAACGTAAACGCTGAAATCATCCCCACCGGCAAATTACGCGTGGGCATCAATGGCTCCAACGCAACCTTGTACGCGCGCGCAGCCGATGGCAGCGCCAGCGGCATCTCCGCTGATCTTGGCAGGTTCATCGCAGAAAAACTGGGCGTGCCCTTCGAACCATTGGTCTACTCGGGTGCCGCGACTTACACCGCAAGCTTTGGCAAAGGCGAATGGGACATCATTGTCACTGGCAGAAATCCGCTGGCGGCGACGCTGGTCGATTTCATGCCGGATGTGATTCTGATTGACTATGTGTATATCGCCGCGCCAGGGCGCGAGTTTGCGGGGCCCGATCAGGTGGACCGGGCGGGCGTCAGGATCGGTGTTCCGCGCAACGCTTCAGCAGATGCGTTTCTGAGCCAGCGGCTGAAGGCTGCGAAGTTGGTGCGTATGGCCGGTGACGCCAATGCCGCCATTGAAATGTTGCACGACGGCAAGATTGACCTGTATGCAACGGGTATCGAAAGCGTGCAGAGAATAGCCGACCGCCTGCCGGGGTCGAAGATCATCGGCACATTCGAAACGGTTGCGTTTGCGGTATCGACTGCTAAAGGATGGTCGCCCGAGGCGAAAAGCAAACTCACGCAACTCGTCAACGAAGCGAAGGCGGCCGGTATCGTGCAAAGCGCGATCGAAAAGTCCGGACAGAAAGGGGTACGCGCCGCACCCAACTGAGCACGGGTGGGCGTGTCCAACCCGGTGCTGGTCAAATTCGTTATCATGCCGATTCCTTCCACCCGGAGAACCGCACCATGATCAACGCCAAAACCGCCCGCATGCTCACGCGCTACAACACCTGGTCGAACAAAGTATGGTTCGACGCGATCGCCGCACTGCCGCCGGGCGAGGCCATGAAGCCGCGCACCAGCCTGTTCAAAAACATTGTGCATACGATGAACCACATTTACGTTATCGACCTGATCTGGCAGGCGCATCTCGAAGGCCGCGATCACGGCATGAGTGCGCGCAACTCACCCGATTCGCCGACCCTGGCGCAATGGTGGGAGCAACAACATGCCATCGACAAGTGGTATGAGCAATGGAGCGACAAGCAGACGGATGAAACCATGGCGGATCGCCGTCCGGTGACGTTGATCGGCGGCAATCGCGTGGTGATGTCGCTGGGCGAAATGCTGCTGCATCTGTACCACCACACCGCGTATCACCGCGGCTTTGCCGGCGACATGATGTTCAATGTGCCGGGACATCGTGCGCCGGTAACCGATCTGCCGGTGTTCCTGCGTGAAGCGCCTCAGAGTTATTGATTTCACACCGTGGATTTAGGCGTCTCGTGCGCCGCGTTTGTGGTAAAAGTTAGACTAAGGCGCTCAAAGCACCATCACCTTTAAGGGAGGCATCATGACTACAGAAGGAAGTCTCAGTCCGGAAATCGTTCTGGCTGAAATGAAAAAACACGGCATCACCCACGTGGTGTGGTTGCCCGACAGCGAAACCAACTGGCTGTATACGCTGATGAAAGCTGATGCCTCCATTACGCTGGTGCCGGTCGCACGCGAGGGGCTGGCGTTTTCATGCGCGGCCGGCATTTACATCGGCGGCGGCAAGCCTGTCATCCTGATTCAGAATACCGGCCTGATGGAGTCGGGCGACTCCATGCGTGGCTGGACCATGGGCCTGAACATTCCGGTGGTGCTGATGGTGGGTTATCGCGGCTATACGCGCCACGGCGTCAATAAGGACACCGCGGCCACTTATACCGAGCCTTTCCTCAACGCGTTTCACATCCAGTATTACCTGGTCGAGAACAGCAGTGATGCGCCGCGCATTTCGGTTGCATTCGAGGAAGCGCAAAGAACCAAACGTCCGGTCGCCGTGCTCATCGGCGACGAGTATCACGGCTTTAACCGATAAACAGGAGACCTGTCATGATGCAAATGGAAGAAATATTGAAGGTGTTCCTGCCGCACCGCGGCGACGCCCTCGTGGTATCGGGGCGCTCCAACCGTCATTGGGACAAGATCAGCACACTCAAAAACCGCGACCTCGCGCTCGGCGATCCGGCGATGGGCGGCCATGCCTCGTTCGCGCTGGGTCTCGCGCTGGCGCAACCGAACAAAAAAGTGGTGCTGTTCGATTCCGAGGGCGATCTGCAGATGAGCCTGGGTGTGCTGTCGATGGTTGCCGAGCAAAAGCCGAAGAATTTCTATCACTTCGTGCTCGACAATGAATGCTACGCCACCACCGGCGGCCAGCCTGTGCCGAACGCGAAAGCCATCGCCTACGATGTCATCGCCAAGGGCTGCGGCTATCCGTATGCCTACGCCTACACCAACCTCGAATCGTTCTCGGTCAACGTCAAGCGCATCATGTCTGAAAGCGGACCGGTTTTCGTGGCGATGAAAATCGTGCCTGAAATAGAGAACGTACCCATTGGGCAGCGAACGCCGCGCCTGGGCCGCACCAAGGAGCAGGCGGTGGCGGATCTGCGCAAGGAGTTGGGCGTAACCAATTAAGTCGTCTCCGCCAACTCGGGCTTGCGCACCAGTGGCCAGCTCGGGCGCTTGATTTCGAAGGCCTGCGTTACCACTGCGTAGTCCATATAACCCAGTCTGGCGACAGGCTGCGCGCGCGCCGTGTCGAAACGGCCGTCGACGATGAACGCGTCGTCTATGTGTATCGCAACCACGTGGCCTATGACCATCACATTGCGTTTGCCCGTGCGCGGATCGGCCGGCAGCTCGACAAACTGGTGCAATTTGCATTCCAGATGGGCGGGGGACGCGGCCACCCGCGGCGGTTTGACAATCCGCGACGGCAGTTGGGCTATCCCCACCGTTTGCATCTCATCCACGCCGTGGGGCGCGGGCGTGGCGGTGTCGTTCATCTGGTGGCGCAACTCCCAGGTCACCAGATTGCACACGAACTCTCCGTTCTCGCGCACGTTGCGCAGCGAATCTTTTTCGCCGCCGTCGGCAGCGTGGGTGCCATTCGCGCTATAGAACACCATCGGCGGATCCGACGCTACCGCGTTGAAAAAAGAGTACGGCGCAAGGTTCACCACGCCATTGCGGTCCACGGTGGTCACCCACCCGATCGGCCGCGGCACGACCACGGCTTTGAAGGGATTGAAGGCGAGCCCAAGGGCTTTAAGCGCATCGCGCGAGAGATCTTTGGTTTCGCAGAACATGGACGGGCCTCGTGTGATTTTGGATATGGGAATTCAACGCAAAGACGAAAAGTAACAGAAACAACGCGAGGAAGGTATAGGGCACAGATATCTTAAATAGCCAACCCCAAGAACATTTCGACAGGATTTACAGGATGCACAGGATAAGACCTCCATACAGGCCTATCCTGTTCATCCTGTTCATCCTGTTCATCCTGTCTAATACCTGTCGCCTGCGTTGACGGCGCGGCGAGACCTGAGTAACCTGAGGCGCATTGAAAGCGGCATCCTTGGTGGATGCCACGGGCCGGACCGCAATATCCCGCTCGAGTGCAACCCCGGCGGCGCACGCTGACTGAACCGCCACAACCTGTCACGGAGGAACTCTTATGCCGTTCGGAGGCAATGACTGGCACGCTTTAACTACGGAACCCACCCTGGAACCGGAGTTGCCCATTTGTGATCCCCATCATCACTTTTGGGATCGCCGCGCGGAGCGCGTTCCCTATCAACGCTATCTGCTGGACGAACTGGCGGCAGACGTTCACGGCGGTCACAACGTGCGCTCAACCGTGTTCATCGAGTGCCGCTCGATGTACCGCGCGGACGGACCGGTGGAAATGCGTCCCGTTGGAGAAGTCGAATTTGTCCAGGGTCTGGCAGCCGCCAGTGCCAGCGGTCTCTACGGGCCGTGCCGTGCCGCCGCCGCCATTATCGGGCACGCCAACCTGAACCTCGGTGAGCAGGTCGCGCCGGTGCTGGAAGCGTTGCAGGCGGCCAGCCCCAATCGGTTTCGCGGAATTCGTCATTCCGCGACCTGGGATCCGCATCCGGAAGTGGAAAACACCGCCGCGCACAAAATGCAGGGCCAGCTTGCCAGCGATCAGTTTCGCGCCGGTGCGCGGGTACTGGCGCGCAAAGGGTTCACGCTGGAGGGATGGGTATACCACCCGCAACTGCCCGAACTGGCGGCGTTTGCCAAAGCGGTCCCCGAACTGACCATAGTGCTAAACCACGTGGGCGGGCTGTTGCGCACCGGACCCTATGCCAATCGAACCGACGAAGTAATGGCCACCTGGCGCAACGGTATCGCCGCCGTGGCTGCCTGCCCCAACATCGTGGTCAAACTCGGTGGTATCGGTATGACCCGCACCGGTTTCGACTGGCACACCCGCCACAAACCCATCGGCTCGGAAGAGCTGGCGGCCGCCATGGCGCCGATACTGAGCTACTGCATCGAACAATTCACGCCCGCGCGCAGCATGTTCGAGAGCAACTTCCCGGTGGACAAGGTCTCCTTTTCCTATCACGTGATGTACAACGCGTTCAAACGGTTTTCCAAAGGCTATACCGCCAGCGAACGCGCGGCTATGTTCCATGACACGGCGGCAAAAATCTATCGCATTGCCCACTAACTCGCCGGTCACAGACGGCCTGCGGACGACAAAAAAGCCCGGAGATTTTCCGGGCTTTTTTTCGTCTATCGTTGCAACACCCGCGTCAGGCCTTCTTGCGGTTTTTCTCCAGCCACCCATCCACCAGCGTCACCGTCTGATCGAGCACATCCAGTTGCATGCCTTTGGATTTGGCAATGGTTTGCACCAGACGATCCACGCGCTCGATGTTGGTCGCGCCGTTGGCGAGAGCGCGTGCCGCGGACGAAGGCGTGAGCAGCGATAACGCTGCGTTGGCGTATTTTTCGAACGGCACCATATCGCGCGGATTCGCCCCCAGCGACACGCACAGCTTGACCACCCAGTCGTAAACCGCACGCGAGGCTTCAAGGTCGCTGTGCACCGCGTCCTTGATCGGGCGCATGGCGTCTTTTTGCACGCAGCGGTAATTGCCGGAGCACAGCATCGCCCATTTGGCGAGCGGCACGAATACCGAGTCGTGCACCTTCAATTTCACCGGCAGTTCGATCTTGCTGCCGCCAACATCAAAGCGTGACGCGTCCACGTCTTTTTCCAGCACACGCAGCACTGCGGTATGAGCATCGGACTCAAACCGCGCCGACTTGAAATTGGTCGGCAGCCGCACTTGCAGCACATTGACCTTGTCTTCGGGCGGACGAAACGCCTGCGGATCGGGACTGCATAGCGTCATGCACGCGGGGTCAAAAGTGTCCCACACCGCGGCCTCGGTATAGCAGCCGCGGATGGCGTTGGCGTCGATGGACTTGATGCGCTTCAAATACGGCAGCGGCGGCATGTTCATGATCGACATGCAGGGCTTCTTCGACTTCGCCACGGCGTCGAGCAATTCGCGCACACCGGGCGAACGGTATTGCGGCTCCTGCATGGCGAGCACCACCAAATCGTAGTTGACCGGGTCGAATGCGGTGGTGCCACCCGCGGCCATTTTTCCCGACAGTTTTTTGGAGTTGATTTCCACCAGGCCTTCGCGGCCCTTGACCGGCATGCGCACGATGGCGCCTTCGGTGTTGATCAAGTCCGCTTCGGCGGGCAGACACACCAGATCAACGTTGTGCCCTGCGAGCGCGAGTTTGGTGCCGAGCAACGAGCCGTAGGACGCGCCCATGATGAGAATTTTGTAGGTGGTAGCCATAGTCGTCCTTGTGAGTGAAGATTAAATCGGAGCGGGCGTGCAGGTTTGCCTTGCGGGTGCAGCGTGTCACAACAGGGGATTGATTCTATTCAATAGGCCACAGCGATGCAACGTTACGCGCCACACCATCAATCGGCCTTGATGCCTGCGTCCTTGATCAGCCGTGACCATTTGTTCAGTTCAGAGCGTATGTAGGCACGAAATGCTTCGGTATCCTTTACCGCAGGCTCCAGTCCGGCATTTTGCAGTTGCTCACGCACATCGGGCATGGCCATTACCGCAACGGTGTCCTTGTGCATGCGTTCGATGATCGCAGCGGGTGTTTTCGCCGGAAACGCCATGCCCAGCCAGCCGCTGGCTTCAAATCCCGGATAGCCGCCTTCAGCTATCGACGGCACATCGGGCAATATCGGCGAGCGCTTCAGGCTGGTGACGCCGATGCCGCGCAGCTTGCCGGATCTCACATGCGGAGCGCCGGTGGAAATCACCCCGACGAGACTTTCAACCTGACCGGAGATAGCGTCGATCACCGCTTGTGCGCCTCCCCTGTAGGGCACATTGACCAGACGGATGCCGGCGGTCGCCTTGAACAACTCGAACGACAGATGCGCGATGCTGCCGGCGCCGGGGTTGGCAATGTTTATAGTGCCGGGCTGCTGTTTCGCGCGCGCGACAAATTCCCTGAGTGTTTTCACCGGCATCGACGGATGCACCGACAACAGGCTGCTCACGTCGACCAGCTGGGCCACCGGTGCGAAATCGTTCAGCGAATCAAACGGCACCTTGCCATACAAGCCCGGGCTCATCGCGAGTGAGGCCACCGACGCGAGCAGCAGGGTGTAGCCGTCGGGTGCGGCTTTGGCCACAAACTCGTGCGCAATGTTGCCGCCCGCGCCGGCGCGATTTTCAACCACGATTTGCTGCCCCAGACGCGGACTTAACTTCGCCGCCACCACGCGCGCCACCAGATCGTTGGCGCCGCCGGGCGGGAAGCCCACGATAAAACGCACGGGCTTTGCCGGATATTCCGCGGTCCATGCGCTGCCGGGCAGCATGAAAACCAGCAGCAGTGCAACGACGGCTTTTGATCGCGTCATGGGCGTAGGTGTCAACGGGTTTGTGAGGGGGGATTGTAGTGCAAGCGGCCTATAATCCCAACTCCAACCGGAGATGCCCTATGAGTACTATCACCCTGTCGCAAGCCGAAAAAATTATCGATGCCGTCATCGCGCGCGCGCGTGAACTGCAATGCCGTCCGATCTCGGTGGTCGTGGTGGAACCCGGCGCAATCCCCAAAGCCTTCAAAAAAGAAGACGGCTCGGCGATGCTGCGTTTTGAAATGGCGATGGGCAAAGCTTATGCCTCGCTGGCGCTGGGACGATCATCAAGTCTGGTGCGGGTGCGAACCGAACAAAAGCCGTTGTTCATGGATTTTTTGTTCAAGGCCTCTGTTGACAAAATATTTGCCGAAGGCGGCGGCAGGCTGATACGCGCCACCGATGGCGAATTGCTGGGTGCGGTGGGCGTCACCGGCGACAAGGAAGAACAGGACGAAGCGCTCGCCGCGCATGGCATACGCGCGGCCGGGTTGAAGACCGATGAGGATTGCGAAAATCTTGCGCATCATGTGCGATTGCAGAACTGACGCGCGCCACACACCGCCCGTCATGCTGGCGCAAGCCAGCATCCAGTACGTAACCCGATCCGAAGGATGTAAATCGAGGCGCTACGCGCGGTTGAACAACCTGGGTTCCGGGTCGAGCCCGGAACGACGGTTCCTGTTAAGAAAACATATCGCAAGTATTTGTTTTTATTGAAATTATTGCACAACACCACAAACACTTATAATTCTCGCGCTGCCTAAAAATTCCGCCACGGAGATATCCATGCCCAAGCACAACCTCACTTACAACACTTCCCAGCCCAAAAAATACAAACTCATCGTCGAAAAAGATGTGGCGATTCCGCTGCGCGACGGCTCGGTGCTGAGCGCCGATATATTTCGCCCTGATGGGGGCGATGAAAAATTTCCCATCCTGCTCATCACCGGCCCCTACCAAAAAGACAAGCTGTGGGTACCGCCGCCCGATCTCGAAGAAAAAGCCAATCCCTACATGAACTGGGAATGCTGCAATCCGCTGTGGTGGTGTCCGCGCGGCTATGTGCTGGTGCGCGTGGACAGCCGCGGCTCGGGCAAATCGCTGGGGGCATCCGAACCGAGTTCGTATCAGGAAGCGGTCGATACCTACGACGCGATAGAACATGTCGCCAAACAAGCTTGGAGCAATGGCAATGTCGGTTGCCTGGGCATTTCGTATCACGCGAATTTTCAGTGGCGTGTCGCCAATCTGCAGCCGCCCTCGCTCAAAGCCATCATGCCGTGGGAAGGCCGCGCCGATCAGTATCGCGATCAGGCGTATCACGGGGGGATTTTTGCTTCGGGTTTTCTGGTGTCGTGGTGGTATCTGCAGGCTGCGCATCACCTGCTGGGCAAACCGAACAGCTACAACCCCGAGGCGTTCAACAACAATCAATTGTGGACCTACATGCGCAACGATCTCGACTCCGAGTGGTGGCGGCAGAAAAGCGCGCGCTGGGACAAGATCACCGTGCCGATGTACAGCGTCGGCAACTGGGGTGGCCACGGCCTGCATCTGCGCGGCAATACCGAGGGTTATATGTGCGCGGCGTCCCAACACAAAAAGCTGCGCATCCACACCGGCTCGCACTATCACCCGTTTCACGCGGCAGAAGCGCGCATCGAACAACTGCGCTGGTTCGACTACTGGCTTAAAGGCATCAACACCGGCATCATGGACGAGCCGCCGGTCAAGCTCGAAATCCGCACCGGCGGCACCTTGAAGCGCTACCCGTTTCGTTTTGAAAACGAGTGGCCGCTCGCCCGCACGCAGTGGACCAAATTTTATCTGCAACCCACCAAGGACAAACCAGGCAACGGCAAAACCGCCGAAGGCAAAATCTCTGCCACGCCGCCCGCGAAGGCCAGCAAGATCACCTATCCGGCCTCACCCGGCGGACGCCACTCGCACGGTGGGCGCACCGGCGTTTCATTTGAGACTGCGCCGATGAAGGCAGACACCGAGATTACCGGACCTATTGTGCTCAACATCTGGGTGTCTAGCACGTCCGAGGACATGGACATCCTTGCCACTTTGCGCAACATCGACGCCAGGGGCCGCGATGTGCCCGAACTCGGCCAGCGCGGCGAACCCACCGAGTGCCTCACCAAAGGCTGGCTGCGCGCTTCACACCGCAAGCTGGATCGGGAAAAGTCGTTGCCATACCGCCCGTATCACGCGCACAACGAACGCTGGTTATTAAAAAAAGGCGAGATCGTCGAGTGTCAGGTGGAAATTATTTCCACCTGCATCGTGATCAAGAAGGGCCACAAACTACGTCTCGACATTTCACCCAAGGACGGCCACGCCTCGGCGCACTTCACGCACTACCATGCCGACTACAACGCCGAAGCGTTCAATACCATCCATTCGGGGAAAAACAAGCCGACGTATTTGCTGCTGCCGATTATTCCGGCGAAGGCAGGGGAAAAACCGGCGGCGGTTGCAAAGAAAAAGGCGCGCCCGTCCAGCAAGAAGTAACGCCTGCCCCGAGCTCGCGAAGGGCGCAATGCTTCGCTTCAATTGCGCCCTGCAAAGTTGCTCGTAGGGTGAGCACGCTCTATGTGCCCACGCGGTGCGGTGTGGCAAAGTTCGGCGGCGTGGGCAAAACAAAAAACGTTTTGCCCACCCTACGAAAGCGAGCTCGCGTAGGTCAGAACGCAGCGGTTCCAACAAACGGTGGCGGCAAGCTCGCAGGTGAGTCGGAACCGCTGCGCGTTCCGACCTACGACCTGACGACCAACCATCGCGGTGTAAAATCTTTGCGCCATGAGAAATCTGCTAAGCGAATTCGCTTCTAAGCAGATTGCGGACCTCCTCGGGCGGAACCGCCCAAGGGCCGGCTTGGTAGGGCTTGATGCCCATGCGTTTAAGGTCCGGCGACAACTCCGCCATCTTGATGCCGATGGCCAGCGGGTCCATGATGATCGCGCCATCCACTTCCCGTATATCCTGGTCGATCAACCACTGACCGAGGTACAGCCCCGCGGGATAGAGCGCGGTGGCGCCGCGCGCGACAAGCGCCTTCGCCACCCGCATGAACTCCTCGACATAAGGCTGCGGGTTATTCCAGAGGTTCGCGTAGTCGGTGAACGCGAAGTTCACGTAGCCGCCCGGCGCCATGCGCTCCTTGACCTTGTAGCGATCAGCGAGCTCCAGAAAAAAGTAGTGCAGACGAACGTTGTTCACGATAAACGCGAAGTTCGGCGCCAACTGGCTGTAATAGGCGAGTGTGGCCTGCGTCATGAAAACCACCGGGATATCGACCATCTCGCGCAGCTCGTGGTATCCGAGGTCGAGGCACTGCGTCACAAACACGTCGTATCCTTCCGCCTGGGCGCGCATCGCGCTCCTGATCGTTTCGTGCGCAACGAGTTGCAGGTGCGTTCTGCTGCGGGCCGCGCCCGGAAGATTCCTGCCTAAATTGGGAAACTCGACCACGGTATCCGGCCGGCACACGCGCTGCGCATGGCGCCTGAGCGAATCGTAGTACGGCTTGTAGATATCCGATGTGCCGAGTGGCGTGCCGCTCTGTACGCAAATCCTCATGCTGGAATTCTCCTAACGCTTACTTTGCTTCGCGGCATCCATACCCGCCAGCCGCCCAAACACCGCGCCCTTCAATACCGAAGTAGCACCCGTATATGAACGGTAGTACAAGCCCATAGTCTCCCCTGCGGCGTAGAGGCCGGGAATCACATCGCCCTGCTGGTTAATCACTTGCGCTTGCGACGTCACTTTCAAACCGCCAAACGTCAGCACGATGGACGAAATGATCGGATACGCGACGTAAGGCGGCTTCGCTATCGGCCGCGCCCAGTTGGATTTGCGCGGACTCACGCCACGCGTACACAGACCGTCCATTTCAGCTTCGGCGTAACGGCCCGTGCTGCACGCGCGGTTGTATTCGGCCACCGTGGCTTCGAGTGCATCGCCGGGTATCTTCAACTGTGCGGCCAGGCCCGCAAGCGTGTCAGATTTCACCGGCGGCACTTCGCTGCGCACCACCGATTCGGGATGTTCGACTTTCGCGAGTGTGGTATCGAGTATGGCGTAAGCAATGCCGCCGGGCTGCGCATTGATTTCGCGCGTCACGCCTTCGTAGGTTTCGTCGGTCGGCCCCGGGCCTTCGTCGGTGAAACGCCTGCCATGCTGATTGACGAGTATGCCTTGCGGGTAAATGTAAATCGATGGCCCCGCGCGATCCGAGCGCGGGTCCATCGGCGAGGCGTGAAAACTGCCGTAGTCACCACAGGGCGCTGCGCCGATCGCCAGCGCCATCGCGATGCCTTCGCCCTTGTTGTAATGGCAGCCTTTGGACATCGAGCGCAAAAACAACGAACGCGGCCCGATGTAGCGGCTCATCATTTCGGCATTGCCTTCGAAGCCACCGCAACCCAGAATCACCGCGCGCCCGCGATAAGCGAGCGGCTTGTTGCGCGGGCCGGTGGCACGCACGCCGACGACTTCGCCATCCTCATTTTGAGCCAACGATTGCGCGGCGGTGTCGTAATGAATGACGCCGCCCTTGCCCTCAAACTCGGTGGCCAACGCTTCCACCAGCGCAAAGCCTCCGCCATGCGGTGCGATGCGCGGCTGCACCGCGGTGAGGAAGGGCGTTTCAAGTTTCTCGAAGCGTATGCCGAAACCCTGCAGCCATTTCAAAGTGCGCGGCGCTTCCTCGGCAAACGTAGCCACCACTTCCGGATCGGCAAAGCTCATCGCGCGCAGCATGGGCGGCCAGTTTTCGCGGTCCTTCGCGGTGAGATGCACCAGCGACGGATCAAGATAGCCGCCCGCGTTCGCGGCGAAGTGTTCGGTGAAATCGTCGGACACTTCATCCACGCTTTTCATGCGCAGCCATGCGCCGGTGTGACGCGTGTTGCCGCCGCGTTCGTCGATGGGCGCGCGCTCCAGCACGATCACCCGCGCACCGCCTTGCTGTGCCGCTACCGCGGCGGCTAAGCCCGCTATGCCGCAGCCGACGACAATGATGTCAAAGTCTGGCACCTGGGTAGTCCTGTGGTTTCATACTACGCTCTGGACCGCGTTAACAAGCGGGATACGACGCATCGCTAGCGTTATTCTAACTGTTGTTGATTGACTGCTCGACCGCCGGTGGATATATTGCCCGTTCGTGACAACCCTGCCGCCTGAGGAGAAACGCATCATGCCATCGCGTCGACAACTAATCCTGCTGGCGGCGATCCTGCTCACGCCGATGCTCCTGACGGCGCCAGTGCGCGCGCAAGGCTACCCCGAACGCCCCATCACGCTGATCGTGCCGTGGCTGGCCGGCGGTAGCACCGACGTCGCGATGCGCGTACTCGCCGAAATCGCTGGCCGCACCCTGAGTCAACGATTGGTGATCGAAAACCGCGCGGGCGTCGCGGGCACGCTCGGCCCCTCCTACATGGCGAACAATGCGAGACCCGACGGCTACACGATTGCGCAGATGCCGATCACGGTTTTCCGCTATCCGCACATGACGAAGACGGCCTTTCAGCCGCTTACCGACTTCACCTGGATCATCCATCTGACGGGCTACACCTTCGGCGTCGTTGTGCGGGCGGACGCGCCGTGGAAAACCTGGCAGGAATTCGTCGCACACGCCAAGGCGAACCCGGGCAAGGTAACCTACGGCACGCCCGGACACGGCACCAGCCTGCATATCACCATGGAGGAGATCGCGCGCCGCGACGGCATCAAGTGGCTGCAAGTGCCGTTCAAGGGCTACGCGGAGAACGGTGCGGCGGTGATGGGCGGCCACGTCAACGCGACCGCAGATTCGACCGGCTGGGGTGAGATGGTTGACGCCGGGCGGTTGCGCCTGCTGGTCACCTGGGGCGAGAAGCGCACCAAGCGCTGGCCGACCGTGCCGACGCTTAAGGAACTGGGCTACCCGATTGTGCAAACCTCGCCCTACGGCATCGCCGGCCCCAAGGGCATGGACCCGCGCACCGTGCGAATTCTCCACGATGCGCTCAAAAAAGCACTCGAAGACCCCGAGTTCCAGAAAACGCTTGACCGCCTCGATCAGGAGAATGCCTACCTCAACGGCGAGGACTACGCAAAGCTCGCCCGCAAGATGTACGAGGAGGAGGGAGAGATCGTGCGGCGCCTGGAACTCAAGCTCTAAATACTACTTACCGCCCATCAACTGCGCGCCGCGTTTCACTGCCTTGACGATGTTGATGTAGCCGGTGCAGCGGCACAGGTTGCCTTCGAGGCCGTGGTAGATCTCATCGTCGGTGGGCTTGGGGTTGTCTTTTAACAGCCCCGCCACCGCCATGATCATGCCCGGCGTGCAGAAGCCGCATTGCAGCGCGTGGCATTCGGTGAACGCCTGCTGCACCGGGTGCAATTTTCCGTTTTGCGCCATGCCTTCGATGGTGGTGATGTCGGCGCCGCTCGCCTGCACCGCGAGTACGGTGCAGGATTTCACCGCCACGCCGTTCATGTGTATGGTGCACGCGCCGCACTGGCTGGTGTCGCAGCCGACGTGGGTGCCGGTGAGTTGTGCGCTGTCACGTATCAGATTGACGAGCAGGGTGCGGTCTTCAACATCGTATGCATGTTGCGTGCCATTGATCTTTAGTTGAACTTTAGCCATGATTATTTCCCTGAAAGTTTAGCGACCGCACGTTTGGTCATTACTTTGGCGAGATTTGCACGGTATTCTTTGGTGCCGTGCATGTCTTCGTTTAGGTCGGTTGCATCGATGTTAAGTCCCTCGACTGATGCCGCGGCGAGTTTCTTGCCCAGCGCTGCTTCCGCCTCTTTCCAGCGAAACACGCCCGGCCCCGCGCCGGTGATGGCGACGCGCACGCCTTTGGCATTCTGCGAAACAAACGACCCCGCCATCGCGTAACCCGAAGCCGGATGCGGAAATTTTTCGTAGGCCGCTTTCGCGGGCACCGGAAACACGATTTTGACAATCACCTCGCCATCGCCCAAGGCGGTTGTGAACAATCCCTGAAAGAAATCATCCGCCGCGATTTCGCGTTTGTTGGTGACGATGGTGGCGCCCAACGACAGTGCGGCCGACGGGTAATCCGCCGCCGGGTCATTGTTCGCCAGTGAACCGCCGATAGTGCCGCGATTGCGCACTTGCGGATCGCCGATCTGGTTCGCCAAATGGCTAAGTGCGGGAATGGCTTTTTTAACCACCGCCGATTTGGCGACTTCCACATGTTTGGTGGCCGCGCCAATCGTAAGCTTGCCATCCTTGGCGTCGATGCCGGAAAGCTCTGCGATGCCCCCGATATCGATCAGGTGCGAAGGCTGTGCGAGGCGCGCTTTCAAGGTGGGGATCATGGTCATGCCGCCGGCGAGCAGCTTGGCGTCGGCATTGGCCGCCAGCAGATCGCCGGCTTGTTTGAGGGATGTTGCTTTGACGTAACTGAAGGTATGCATGGTCAGTCCTTAGTTTGTTGCCGGTTGAGCTTTGGATTGTTGAATCGTCTTCCACACTTTCGACGGCGTGAGCGGCATATCAAGGTGTTTCACACCCAGCGCATTGACCACTGCGTTGACCAGCGCCGGCAGCGACGCAGTGCAGCCCGATTCGCCCATGCCCTTGATGCCGAGCGGGCCGACCTTCGACAGCGTGGTGTATTCTTCGATTTGCATGGATTTGAGTTGCCCCGCGCGCGGCATGATGTAGTCGCCGAAGCTGGCGGTGATCATCTGTCCGGAATCCTTGTCGTAGACGATGTGTTCGCCGAACACCTGGCCCATGCCCTGCACCACCGCGCCGTGCATCTGGCCTTCAACGATGGTGTGGCTCACCACATGGCCGCAGTCATCCACCGACAGATACGATGCAATTTCGGTGACCCCGGTTTCCGGATCGATTTCCACTTCGGCAATGTGGCAGCCATTGGGAAAGGTCGAGGAAAACGTGCCTTCGCCTTTGGCCGCCAGCGTTTTTTTCGCTGCCAGTTGCGCGAGAGTGATTTTTTTCTTGCTGTCCTTGGTGAAGAATTCGCCCTTGCTGTAACTCACCTGCGACGGCTCCACCCCGAGGTCTTCGGCCGCCAGCGATTTTCCGGCGTCGATCAGCTTGTGGGCGGCAATGTGGCACACCGTGCCGGCGCCCACCATCGTGCGTGAACCGCCGGAGTGGTTGCCGACCATCTTCGGCGCGCGATCCGGATCGCCCTGGCGCACCTTGATGCGCTCGGTGGCTATGCCCAGCGCGTTGGCGGTCACCATGGCAAACGAGGTTTCGTGACCCTGGCCCTGAGAGTGCGATACGGTGTGCAGGGTCACTTCGCCCTGGGCATCGACACTGATGTCGATTTCATCTCTGGGGTAGGTGCCCGCACCGGTGGGTTCGATCACGGCCGACATGCCGATGCCGCGCAGTTTGCCTTTTTTGGCGGTGGCCGCGCGGCGTGCTTCGAAGCCCGTCCAGTCGGCCAGATTCAGCGCCTTGACCGACAGCCCCGGCAGATCGGCCATCTCGATGGTGGAACCGGTGGCGGTTTTGTACGGGTATTCGTTGGCCGGGATGTAGTTTCTGCGGCGCAGATCCGCCGGGTCCATGTTGAGTTCGAGTGCCGCGGCATCGACCGCGCGCTCGATGGCGTAGGCGATATCGGGACGGCCCGCACCGCGATAGGCCGCCACCCACCCGGTATTGGTCAGCACCACTTTAAAATGCCCATACAGCGCGGGAATTTTGTAAACGCCGTTCATGCAGGTGGAGCCGTTGCGGATGTGTCCTGCCGGCCCGGTGGGCGAAAGATACGCGCCCTGGTCGGTGAGCCAGTCGATGCGCAAACCCGTGAACTGCGCGTTTTTATCCATCGCCAGCGTAGCAGTAATGATGTTGGCGCGGCCATGGGTGTCGGTGAGAAAACTCTCGGTGCGCGTGGATACCCATTTGATCGGACGGCGCAGCGCCTTGGCGGCGATCATCATCGACACGTATTCCGGATACACCGTGCTGCGCTGACCAAAGCCGCCGCCGACATCCTTGATTTCAACGCGGAATTTGTCTTCGCTGAGGTTGGCATAGGTAGCGAACTGCTTGCGCGTCATGTTTACGCCCTGCGAGGGCGTGTGCACGATGTAACTGTCGTCGGCAGCGACGTATTCGATCAGTGCCGCGCGCGGCTCCATCGGGCTGGCGGTGACTCTGGTGCAATCAACGGTAAGCTGAGTCACGTGCGCGGCCTTGGCAATAGCCTCGGTCACCGCGGCTTCGTTGCCGCTCTCGGCCTCAACCGGCATATTGCCGGGCACATCATCGTGTAACTGCGGTGCGCCGGGCGCGAGTGCTGCTTGCGGGTCAACGATCGCGGGCAGATCCTCGTACACCACTTCGATCAACTCACAGGCATCCTGCGCGGCCAGATGCGATTCTGCAATCACCATCGCCACCGGGTCGCCGACAAAGCGCACTTTGCCGATGGCCAGGCACGGACGCTCCGGCACCCGCGCTTTCATGCCCCCCTTGCCGGTGGGCGGCAGGAAACTCGGCGGGCGCAGATAGCCGGCAGCCTGCGCATCAGCACCGGTATAAACGCCGACCACGCCTTTGATCTGGCCCACTTTGTCGAAATTGATCGACACGATGCGCGCATGCGCGCGATCCGAGCGCAAAAAACAGGCGTGCAATTGATCCGGCGCATTCCAGTCTGACGAATATTTGCCGTTGCCGGTGATCAGGCGCATGTCTTCCAGCCTCGAAAGCTGCGCGCCAGCGACCTTGAATAGGTGGGAATTGTGATGCGAATCCATCCGTACCTCGTGTGTTTTATCCATAAAAACAAAACCTTATCAGTCGACGCCAGCATCGCGTCATCCACAGTAAAGGCCTTCGAAGTTTTAGTTTTGATATTCGATGGGGCCTGGAAACCCGGCCCCTGTAGCTATTCTACCGTGAGAATTCCATGTACTCACGCACGATGATCGCGCGTGAGCGAGACTGAAATCCATTATGTGGCTAAAGGTTGTGGCAGTGGTGCGCGCAGGCTGCACGGTTGCTGGTATCGTCAAGGGCTACTCCAGCGCTCCCGCAGAAATTTACAATAAAAGCATGGCATTACAGACTGATTCTGACCCTCCCGCGCGCGCCCCGGCATTAGCTCCCTTCAGTGTACGCAGCTTTCGCTTTCAGTGGCCCGCCGATCTGGCGGCCTCGTGGGCTTTCGAGATGGAAACGCTGATCCTCGGCTGGTATGTACTGGTGGAGACGCGCTCGGTGCTGATGCTCACGCTGTTTGCCTCACTCCAGCACCTGGGCACTTTGCTTGCGCCTATGTTCGGCGTCATGGGCGACCGTATCGGGCAGCGCAGGGTGCTCGCCACCATGCGCGCGATTTACACCCTGCTGGCGTTGACGCTGATGACGCTCGCCTACGGCGGCCTGCTTACGCCTGCTTACGTGTTGGCCATCGCGGGCGTGATGGGTCTGGTGCGTCCGTCGGATATCGGCATGCGCAACGCACTGGTGGGCGCCACCATGCCGCCGGATAAATTGATGGGCGCCATGAGCATCCAGCGCACCACGCAGGATTCGGCCAAGGTGGCGGGCGCGCTCACCGGCGCGGGGCTGGTCGCGCTGCTGGGCATCGGCCCCGCGTATATCGTGGTGGCGAGCTTTTATGCATTGAGCGTCACGCTGACACTGAAAGGCGCGAATCCGCTGGCGGCGCCCCGTGTGGTGCCTAAAATGCGCGCCTCGCCGTGGGGCGATTTGCGCGCGGGCATGGCGTATGTGTGGAACACGCCGCTGCTGCTGGCCTCGATGTGCTTTGCGTTTTTGCTCAATTGCACCGCGTTTCCGATGATGGGCGGACTCATGCCGGTAATGGCGAAAGAGATTTATCACACCGATCAAACCGGCCTCGGCTATCTGGTTGCCGCTGGCGGCTTCGGCGCGCTGATGAGCTCGGTGGTGATGAGCCGCATCGGCCACAGCGTGCGCCCGGCGCGCAGCATGATTATATTCAGCGCGGGCTGGTTGCTGGCGCTCATGTTTTTCGCGAACACCACGCATCCTGCGATGGGCATGCCGATTCTGCTGCTGGCCGGGTTGTCACAAGGCCTGGCGCAGATTCCGATGGCGGCGATGTTGATACGCCACTGCGACCCGCTGTTTCGAGGACGCATCATGGGCATACGCATGCTGGCGATCTATGGCAACATTCCGGGCCTCTTGCTCGCCGGCTGGCTGATCCAGCGCGTCGGGTATCCGCTGACGGCGACGCTGTACGGCACAGTCGCGCTGATATTGATCGTGGTCGTGGTCACGCGCTGGCGCTCGCAGTTGTGGCGTCGCGATGCGCCGGCGAATACACGCTAGGAAAGATGAAAGGAACATCAACCATGCCGCGGAATACAAGCTCTACTGCACGCGCCGTTGCGGGAATCCTGCTGTCAACCGTAAGCGTTGCGCCCGTGGCCTGGAGCCAGACCGCGCCCTACCCGGTGAAGCTGGTGCGCATCATCAACCCGGTAGCGGCAGGGGGCAATCAGGACGTTGTCGCACGCGCCTACGCCGAGCAATTTGGCAAAAATCTCGGCCAGCAGTTCGTGATCGAAAACCGCCCCGGTAACAGCGCGATTGTCGGCACGCGCTACGTCAAGAGCGCACCCGCCGATGGTTACACGCTGCTGGCAATTTCCAATACCTTCGCGCGCACCCCGACCCTGATAAAAGAGGCGGGCTACGATCCGGGCAAGGATTTCGCGGCGATCTCGATGACCAGCGACACGGCGCTGGTGTTCGTCATCAACCCCGCGCTGCCGGTGCGCACGGTGAAAGAATTCATAGCGCTCGCCAAACAGCGGCCCGGCGAAATCTCCAGCGGCTCATCGGGCGCAGGCTCCACCGGACACGTGGCGGCGGAAATGTTCAGCCGGCGAGCGGGCATACGCTTGCTGCACATCCAGTACAAGGGTGCGGCGCCCGCGGTAATCGATCTGGTCGGCGGCCACGTGATGCTGCGCTTCGATCAGGTGACCACCTCTTTGCCGCACATCCGCTCCGGCAAACTGCGCGCGCTGGGCGTCACCAGCGGCAAGCGCTCAATGCTGATGCCCGAAGTACCCACCATCGGTGAGGCGGGTTTGCCCGGATTTCAGGACACGACTTTCAACGGCCTGATGGCGCCGGCAGGCACACCTCGCGCGGTGCTTGAACGTTTGCACGCCGAAATAGTCAAGGCCGCCGGTGTTGTGGAACTACGCAGGCGCTATCAGGAAATCGGCATCGAACTGGTTAGCAGCAACTCGCCCGAGGCGTTCGCAAATTTTCTGCGCCAGCACGTGGAAGAATTCATCCGGCTGGCGCGGGACGCGAGCCTCACTGTCAACTGAGTGGCAACTGACCGGCAACCGGGCGAAAAACAATACGCCGCGGTTACTGTTTTTTCCCCAACCCGATGGCGTCGTAAAACTCCTTGTACTCCACCATGCGCTTGGCGAGGAACTGCGCGAATTCGGTGCTGCCCATGAATACGTCCTGAAAGATGTTGCGCTTGGCGATTTCTTTCCATTCGGGCGAGTCGTGCGCTTTTTTCAGCGCGGTTTCCATCGTCACCACCGCCTCTTTCGGCACACCAGTGGTAAAGGTGAAGCCGCGTATGGTGCCCGCCGTAATCGGATAGCCCAGTTCCTGTAGCGTCGGCACATCGGGCGCCTGCGGCAGGCGCTTGTCGGAAGCAATCGCCAGTACGCGCAGTTTCTTGCCTTCTACAAATCCCAGGCCCTCGCTCAGATTTTCGGTGGTAAATGTCGTGTGCCCGCCGGCGACCGAGGTGACCGCTTCGCTGCCGCCCTTGAACTTGACAAACTTGATCCTTGCGCCTGGCACCTGTTTTTCCATCAGCCATATCACCATGCGCCCGGTGCCCGTCGCCGACGTTGTCGCACCCACCAGCGACTCCGGATCGCGCCGCACGGCGTCCATCAGATCCCTGAAGGTCTTGTACGGCGAATCGGCGTGCACCATGATGGTCTGCGGATCGATCGCGAACAACGCCAGCGGCGTGTAATTCTCCAGCCCGATATTGACGTCGGGGCGGTAAGCCATCAGCATTATGGTGCCGGTCGTCGACATCATGCTATAAGGATCACCGCGCTTGGTCTTGAAATAGTTGTAGCCAATGACGCTCGCGCCGCCGACGCGATTGTTCACTTGGAGCAACTGTGGCAGAAATTTTTCGCGGCGCATAATTTCAGCGACCGTGCGCGAAACCACATCGCCGCCGCTGCCCGCCGAGGTGGTTACCACCACTTCAATGGATTTGTTGGGATACGCCTGTCCTGAGCCTGTCGAAGCGGGTTGCGCAAACGCGCTCACGCTCACCAGCGCGGTAAGCACGCCGAAAATTGAAGCAGCAACTCCGCGGAAAAATTTTATTGTGCGCATCTTATCCTCCAATTGTGGCGAACCATTACAGTGTAGCTTTTCCGTAGCGTGGCAGCGTTGCGCAACTATAGAAGTAATGCAAGTACTTGTTTTTATTAATTGTTTTTATTCAACCGGCTTTTGCGTAACTCTATAATCACCTCGTCGTTCCAGCGCACGCTGGAACCCAGTTCGTTCTCCCATGCGAAGCATCTGAAATCAGATCCTTCGGATCGGGTTACGATCTGGATTCCAGCTTGCGCTGGAATGACGGGGTGGGGTTTTCAGAACGTCACCGTTGTGCGATTTTGGCGGCGACAGCGTGACCCGCAGCAAACCTGCTGACGACTTGAGGAACGGCAAATGACAACGGGTAATCTGACAGTGGACGATGTGCGCAGGATGGCAGCGGATATCGGCATGACGCGCCTCACCGATGAGCAGTTGCAGGAACTGCTGCGTGCCACCGAGACCGCACGCGCACGGCGCGCATCGCTGAACACCGGCACGCTGACCTACGCCGACGAGCCGGCGCATGGTTTCAACCTGACCGGCGGAGACGCGCGATGACCGATCTGGCCTGGCTCACCGTCGCCGAAGCCGCAGAATTGTTGCGCGCGAAGAAGCTTTCGCCGGTCGAGTACGCGAAGGCGTTGATAACGCGCGCCGAGCGCCACGACAAAAACTACCATGCGTATCTGCGTGCCACGCCCGACCTGGCACTCGAAGACGCGCGCCGCACCGAAGCGGAAATCATGCGCGGCGAATGGCGCGGCCCGTTCCATGGCGTGCCCTACGGCCTCAAAGACATTGTTGATTACGCGGGGCTGCCGACCACCGCGCACTCGAAGATACTGCAGGACAATGTAGCGAAAACCGACGCTGTGGTGACGCAAAAATTGCGCGCGGCGGGCGGCGTGTTCATGGGCAAATTGTCGACCCACGAATTCGCCATCGGCGGGCCCTCGTTCGATCTGCCGTGGCCGCCCGCGCGCAATCCGTGGCACCGCGATCATTTCTGCGGTGGCTCGTCCAGCGGCTCGGGCGCGGCCACCGCCGCCGGCTTTCTGCCCGCCGCGATCGGCACCGACACCGGCGGCTCGGTGCGCAATCCGGCGTCGATGTGCGGCGTCATCGGCATGAAAGCCACTTACGGACTGGTCAGCCGGCGCGGCGTGGTGCCGCTGGCGTATTCGCTCGATCACGTGGGCACGCTCACACGCACGGTGCGCGACAACGCGCTGATGCTCGACCTGATCGCCGGCCACGATGCGTTAGACCCTGGCAGCGCCAACCACGCGACCGGCGGTTACACCGCGCAACTGGGACGCGACATTAAAGGCATTCGTGTCGGCGTGCTCAGACACTTCTACAATCGCGACATGCAGGCCGATCCCGAAATTGCAGCGGGCATCGAAGCGGCGGCGAAAAAACTGGCGGAACTGGGCGCGCAGTTGCGCGAAATTTCCACCGCACCGCTCAACGAATACATTGCCTGCAACCGCACCATCCTCACCAGCGAGGCCTTCGCAGTACACGAAAAATGGATGCGCGAGCGGCCGCAGGATTACGGCGCACTCGCGCGTGAACGGATAATGGCCGGTGCATTCGTGCGCGCCGCCGATTACGTCAACGCCACGCGGCTGCGCCGCAAACTGACCAACGCCTTCCACGCACTGTTTGCCGAGGTGGATGTGATCATCACCTCCAGCTCAATGGACCCCGCCTGCCGCATCGACGACCCGCAAGCGCTCGACTACACCTACGGACGCCAATCGCGCGCGCCGTTTAACATCACCGGCAGCCCGGCGCTATCGGTGCCGACGGGGTTCAGCGCGAGCGGCCTGCCGCTGTCCATGCAAATGGTGGGCAAACCGTTCAGCGAGGCGCTCATCTATCAAGTTGCGCATGCCTACGAGCAGGCGACAGAGTGGGTGACGATGCATCCAGCGTTGCTGTGACTGCTGCTTCATTGCCGGTGGTCCGCGTGAGCACCGTGCCCACCCGACGGTTCCTAGGGTTCCTAGCGTTCCTTCGGTTCCCCGGCAACCAGATACGCCCACAACGCCTGAATCTCATCGGGCTTTAACACATCACCCCACGGCGGCATGGCCCTTATGCCGTTGCTCACTGAATCCGCAAAACGATCCGGCCTGTCGCGCGGAAAGGTGGCCAGATCAGTCGCCCACGGCGGGCCGATCATGCGCACGCCGTGGCAGGATTCACAGTTGGCGGCGTAGAGCATCTCGCCGCGTTTAATTTGTTCCGGTGGAAATTTTCCAGGAGGCGTTTGGGCCGCACCGCTGGCACACGCCAGTGAGAACGACAGCGCGGCCGCCACGGCTCTTGCTTGCGACATCCCGTAGCGTCCTGCGGTCAATCACGCATCAGCGCAAACGTCCACACCGAACTGCCACTCGGCGCAACGGGGAGCGCTTGTCTTCGCGGCGAACTGCCGGCTACGCCCGAGGCCACCGTCACATATTGCACGCCTTTATGCGTGTAGGTAATCGGCACCGCGTTGACCGCGGAACTCACCTTGAACTGCCACAGTTGTTTGCCGGTTTCCTCGTCGAGCGCAATAAACTCCCCGGTGGGCTTGCCGGTGAAAATCAGGCCGCCGTCGGTCGCCAGCGAACTCGCGGAATTCGCCACGTCGGTGATGGGGAGTTTCCACTTGAACCTGCCGGTCAGCGGATCCATCGCCACGTAATGCCCCACCACGTCACCCGGTTTCACCACTGCGTCGCGGCCTCTGGTAGCGGTATTGGGCTCGCCGAGCTTCTGGAATTTATACGGCACGAACCGCTGCGTGCGCGGCAAATCCCAGGTGTTGAAATACGCCAGATTGGTCTTGGGATTAAACGCGAACATGACGGCGTTGGTGCCGCGCTGCGGATACATCGAGACTTCCTCGCCCTTCATCAAACGCTCCGCCACGTCGGTGAGTACCGGGCGGCCGGTTTGCAGATCAACATGCGTGGCCCAGGTCACGCGCGTCATCGGATGTGCGGCGATCAGCTTGCCGTTGGTGCGATCGATCACATAGAAGAACCCGTTCTTGTTGCCGTTCATGATGACCTTGCGCATCTGCCCGTCGATGCGCAGTTCCGCGAGCACCAATTCGTTGGTGCCGTCGACGTCATACAGGTCGTTCGGGGTGTACTGGTAGTGCCATTCGATCTTGCCGGTTTTCGGGCGTATGGCGATAACGCTGTTGGTGTACAGTGCGTCGCCGTTGCCGCGATACTTGGGATCGTACGGCCCGGCGTTGCCCACGCCCCAATACACCAGATCGAGTTCGGGATCGTACGAACCATTCTGCCAGGTCGAGCCGCCGCCGATCTTCCATGCATCGGGAATCGAATCCGCCGTCGTCGGCCAGGTCTCATGTCCTGGCTCACCCGGCGCCGGAATCATATGGGTGCGCCACAGTTCCTTGCCGGTCTCCGGGTCGCGGCCGACCAGAAAGCCGCGCGTGGCATGCTCGCCGCCGGTGGTGCCGTTGATCAGCACGCCATTGGCAATAAACGGCGCAGCCACGCCCTTGTAACTCTCTTTGAAATCGGCGAATGCCGTTTTCCAGATTTGTTTGCCGGTTTGCATGTCAAGCGCAACGACATGCGCATCGAGCGTGGTGCGATAGAGCTTGCCGTTATAGAGCGTGGGCGCACCGCGATAGATCGCGCCCGCGCTGGAGATGCGCAGCACCGCGCGGTCATACTCGACCGGCGTGCGCCAGATTTGTTTGCCGGTAGCGACATCGAGCGCGAATGTCCAGTTGCCGTTCACCACATACATCACGCCGTTATAAATCGCCGGCTGCGCCAGCTCGCCGGTCTCGCTCATGGTGCTGGTCGCCCAGATCGGCACCAGCCGCCGCACGTTGGATTTGTTGATTTGCCGCAGCGGGCTGTACATCTGCAGCTTCGGCCCCATGCCGAAGCTAAGCACGTTTTCCGTGTTCTTGCCGTCGTTGAGCAACTCTTCGGCGGTTTGTGCCGCAGCGAGCGTGGGCCCCATCAACAGCAATACTGCCAGCAGAATTTTTTGCATTTGCATCTCCCTTTTGAAAATCACCTGCAATTATTGAATGATAATTCGCCCGCGGAATTTTTGCTGAGCAGGTTTTAGAAACGACAGACTAGGAATACCTGCACGTCCCTTACATTCCACCCTTCGCCGGAATAATCGGCAGCAACACATAAGCCTCGCGCCCAGCGCCCGCGTGCAGCGTGACGCTGCCGCCAAACACAGCCGCCGGCCGGCTATCCGGATCATTGTGCGTCATGCCGCCGGTACCGCGCGTGCCGTAGTGGAATTTTTTGCCGAACTCGCCGAGCTCGCCTTCATATTCGTAATCCTTGCCGCGCACGGTGAGCGCCACGCGCCAGCCTTTGGGCACGACGATGCAACTGGTGACGATTTCGACTTCGCACGCGTAGATTTCGCCGGGGGTGAGCGGCTCGGCTCGATCATGCGGATGATAGGGCCGATAGGGTTTGCTCTTTAGCGGATCGAGCGCGCGATGCGACGCGCGCAGCCAGCCGTTGGCGATGGGGGTGTTGGGGTCGGTGGAACCCATGAAGGTGAGTTCTTTGCCCTGCGGATCGAACACGCGCACGATCAAAAACAAATCCGTGTCCGGGGTTGTTGATGACAAAAAGACTTTCGCCATCATCGGGCCGGTGATCTCGGTGTCTTGTTCCAGCGGCGGCGTGGAGAAGGTCACGCCTTTACCGAGCGCGTCGTAGCTGACGTGGGTTTCATGCGCGCCGTTTTTTGTGCTGAGTGATAGATTCGCCGCGTCGAGATAAAACCGCGTCCACTGCGTGCGCGCCAGCGGCCATTCGTTTTCATGCCGCAGCACGAATTTTTCGCCGGGGTGACGCACGTTGAGTTGCACGCTCGGCTGTTTCTCCCAGCCTACACCGTCGCCTTTCAAGTAACAATCGAAAAAGCGTTTTTGCAAATCGAGGCCGTAGGCATTGGAAAACACCGACCAGTGCGAATCGCCGTGCACTTCCAGCCACTTGGGCGTATCGGCGGGTGTTTCGGTAAAACCGTTGAAGTTGCCGCGCGGATGGATGCCCTGGCCGCCCCAGTTGGCGCAGGTCAAGAGCGGCGTGCGCACAGCTGACAAATCCGCGGTGCGCGATTTGTGCCAGGCATCGTCGAACGGGTGCTGTTTCAGTTCTTCAAAGGCATCGACGCGGTTGCTCGCCATCTGTTCTTCGCTGAGCGTGACCGGCCCTGCCACGGATTCTCCGGTGTTGGGATTTTTCGCCGCGCGTTCACCGCGGCCGCGCTGAATCATCACCACCTGATGCTTGGCCCAGCGCTGCTGAAACTGGCACAGGATGCCGCCGTGGTAGCCCGAGTCGCGATAGCGGTCGTTCTGACCTTCCCACGGGATGATCGCCGCAAGATGCGGCGGATGCATGGCGGCCACGCGCCACTGGTTGCTGGCGTAATACGAGATGCCGAGCATGCCAACCTTGCCGTTGCTCCATGGCTGCGTGCCTGCCCACTCGATGCATTGGTAAAGATCATCGATTTCCCTTGGCGATGCGGGGTCCATAAAACCTGGCGACCAGCCCGCGCCACGCGAATCGATGCGCACAATGGCATAACCATGCGGCACCCAGCATTCCGGATCGGTGGTCTCCCAGTTCTGATACTTGTTGCTCGACATCTTCAGTATTTCGGGATAGTCCGCAACCATCTTTTCCCACTGCAGCGGATAGCCGTCCTGATAAGCAACGCCTTTGCCGTAGATACCGTAGTTGAGAATCACCGGGCAGCGGATGCTGGCGTCGATCGGCTGGTAGATATCGGCGCGCAGGGTCAGGCCATCGTCCATGGTGATGGGTTGGTGCCAGGTGATACGCATGCCATCGCGGATTTCGGTGCGGCTGTGGAGGTCGGGCGTCGTCATTTGGAATTTTTCTCTGACATCGGGTACATTCATCGCGCGGTTGAATTCCTGATTGAGCCGGACGGCGATGCCGCTATTCTGCCACGACGGTATCTGGCTCGCATTGCAAGTACAAATCGCCACCAGCAGCGATTTTCCAATACCATTGCGCCATGAACCCGGCAAAATTCTTCAAACTCGCAAGCGCCGTGATCGCGCTCATGGCCAACCTGAATGCACACGCACAAGGGTCGCATCACTGGTCGCCCACGCGCCCCGTGCGCCTGATCGTGCCGTTTCCGGCGGGTGGCGCGGTGGATGTGGTCGGACGTATCGTCGCCTCACGCCTGCCGGAGCGCCTCGGTCAACAGGTGGTGGTGGACAACCGTGGCGGCGCTAACGCCATTATCGGCACGGAAATCGCCGCCAGGGCCGCGCCCGACGGCCACACCCTGCTGATCGTTCCGGTGGGCCACTCGATCACGCCGTCGGTCGCGCGCAAGCTGCCCTATGACACGATGAAAGATTTCGCGGCCATCGGGCTTATCGGCAATGGCGCGTACGTGCTGGTCGTGCACATGGGCGTGCCGGCAAAGACGGTGAGCGAGTTCGTCGCACTGGCGAAGTCACGCCCTGGTCAGCTCAATTACGCGCTGACCGGCCACGGTAACGCCACGCATCTGGCGGCCGAGCTGTTCAAGGTGCTGGCGGGTATCGACATGGTGGGTGTGAATTACAAAGGCGGCGGACCGGCGTTGACCGATCTGATCGGCGGCCAGATTTCGGCGTTCTTTTCCGGCGTGGCCTCGGGCAGCGCACAGATCAAGGGCGGCAAGCTGCGCGCGCTCGGCGTTACCACCGCGCGCCGCACCGCCGCCTTGCCCGAGGTGCCAACCATTGCGGAAGCGGGGGTAGCGGGTTACGCCGTGGACGGCTGGTACGGTTTGCTCGCGCCTGCCGCGACAGCGCCTGCCATCATCGCGCGGCTGAATCATGATCTCACGGCAACGGTTTCAGCACCGGAAATGAAGGAGCGCCTGCTCGCCGCCGGTATCGATGCACGCCCGTCGACTGCGGCCGAGTTTCACCAATTTATCGCCCGCGACATCATCCGCTGGGCTGAGGTGGTGAAGAAAGCGCGCATCGCGGTCGAGTGACCGGCACGGTTTTTCAACAACATTGCATCTCAACCTTCAACCGGAGAACAACATGCTGTACACCTGCACACCTGACGTACGCCTGCACGCCGCAGCGACCCGCGCCGCCAGCCGCAAAGTCATCAAGCGCGGCAAAAAAAGTTTTGCGGTCGATCTGCACTGCCACGTGCATACGCCGGCTGCGGATGAGATCGCCAAGCAGACCGCGGCGCCGCGTCCCGACCCAGTTGTGCAGCACGGCAGCCAGCGCACCGCCGACCGGCAACACGAGCTGCGCCAGGAGCTCGACGCCAAGCTCACCTCGATCGAGCAGCGCCTGTCGGACATGAACAAAATGGGCATCGACGTGCAGGCGATTTCGACCTCGCCCGCCCAGTATTACTACCGTATCGAGCCCGAACTCGGACGCCAGACTTCGCGCGTGGTCAATGAGCGGCTGGCGGAAATTGTTGCGCTGCATCCGCATCGTTTTGTGGCGCTGGCCACGGTGCCGATGCAGGAACCGGAGTTTGCGGTGACCGAGCTGGAATACTGCATGAAGGAACTGGGCTTTCGCGGCATCGAGATCGGCACCAATATCCGCAAGACGGAGTTGTCCGACCCGCGCTTTAACAAGTTATGGGCAAAGGCTGAAGAACTCGGCGCGGTGATATTTCTGCATCCCAGCGGCTTTACCGACACCAGCCGACTGAAGGAACACTTCCTCACCAACGTCATCGGCAATCCGCTGGATACCACGCTGGCGCTGGCGCATATCGTTTACGGCGGCGTGCTCGAGCGCTACCCGAAGCTGAAGTTCGTAGCAGCGCACGGCGGCGGCTACATGGGCCATTACCCGGCACGCATGGATCACGCCTACCGCGTGCGCCCTGAGTGCCACGATCACATCACGCGCCCGCCGAGCTACTACATGAAAAAGATTTACTACGACACCATGGTGTTCGGCGAGCCGCAACTCGAACATCTGGTGAAGCTGTGGGGCGAAAGCCACGTGGTGATCGGCACCGACTACCCATACGACATGGGCTACTACAAGCCGGTGGATTTCATCGAGCGCACGAAGTCACTCACACGCAAACAAAAAGACGCGATTCTCGGCGGCAATGCGGCCAAGCTGCTGGGGTTAAAGCCGCCGAAGAAGTAATAAGACGGCATGCGGTGTGAACGGCAAGACCTTGTAATCACAGATACGCGTCAAAGACAGCAGCCGACGGTGAGCTGCCTCACGCTTGTTTTCTCCCTAGCGAACATTGCCGGTGGCCGCAAGTTCCGGCAATAGCCCTTTCCGCGTATTATTGCTGAACAGCGACAAACGAATCCCGTTCTGCAGGAACAGAGGCGACACCCCCCATTTGCCCATGCTGCTTTTTGCGGAAATTCAGTCCTGTATGAAACCTTACAACGCTGGACTTAAGGCACTGTTCCAGAATTATTTTCCTGGAAAATTTAAAGCCAAGTTAAGGCGACAGCGCGCCAAGTTATACAGCAAACCTGTCGCTCCATTTCAAAGTTGGGCACTAAGAAAATGAGCGAGCACAATCGGCGCCCTCCGCTGGGCGTGGCGCACGTTGTTCTGGAGACAGACCGCATGGAGGAATCTGCTCACTTCATGCGGACAATTGGCATGCGCCCGATATTTCAAGGTCCGGAGGTTTCTGTCTACGAACTGCGCGGCGGGACGCACCTGATCCTGATGCAAAAAAGCAAAATCGCTGTGGGTAACGCCCCGTTCGACCTCATGGTTGACGACCTGAATGCAACTCATCAGCAATTTACGTCTCTGGGGTTTTCCCCATCGCCAATCGAAGCCCGGCCAGCTATCGATCATGAGATATTTACTGTCCGCGAGCCCGCCGGGCATATCATCACATTCTTCTCAAGCCATGTTTCTGGCAAGCCGGTATGAGGCGGCACTTCGTCCAACCCGGCGCTCGAGCCGACCGGCCAAAGCTGCACTTTGTCCGTCGGCTTAGCTCTACGTTGGGCATCCGCACAACGGTTGACGTCGACCCTGAGGGAGGCAACGTAATGGAACAGCACCACGAAGGCGGATGCTCGTGCGGAGCGGTGCGCTACCGTGTCGTGAACGCCCCTGTACGAACGAGCGTGTGTCACTGCACTTTCTGTCAGCGCCGCACCGGTAGCGCGTTTGGTATCGGCGTTTTTTTCCGTGATGCGGACGTGGAATTCCTGCGCGGTGAACTCAAGACCTACGAACACCGCTCGGACGAAAATCAGCGCTGGTTATGCATGCAATTTTGCGCCACCTGCGGTAATACACTGTCCTGGACGGTCGAAGCGTTGCCTGGAATGCGCGCTATCGCCGGCGGAACCTTTGATGATCCGAATTGGCTGGAGCTAAACCGGCATGTTTGGATGCGCTCTGCGCAGAAATGGGTGCCGATCCCTCACGGCGTTGAGCGATTTGAGCAAGGCGCGCTGCCGCCGCCGAAATAGCCGATGGCCAACTTTGGTTCAAGCGGACGCGTGGCAAGCTGCGTTTGCCGGCAGGGCTCAACATTGCGTTGGGCGTCATGACGATCGGCCTTGTCTCCAAATTGTGGCGCTATCCAGTCAAGTCGATGCTGGGCGAGGAATGCCGTCACATCGAATTGGACGTTCGCGGGCTTGGCGGTGACCGTTTGTTCGCCATCCGGGACGTCAACGGAAAATTCGGCAGCGGCAAGAACACCCGCCGCTTCCGCCAACTTGACGGGCTATTCGCTTTTCACGCCAGCCTTTCCTCGGAGTGGCCGGACATTACCTTTCCCGATGGCCGGCGCATGCGTGGCGACGATCCGCAAATCCATGAGGCTCTTTCCGGGATATTGGGCGTCTCTGTTACGCTGGTTCGGGAGCAGCAAGTTTCGCATTTCGACAGCGGCGCCGTGCATCTCGTCAGCACCGGCGCGCTGGCTTGGCTCCGGTCGCGGCTGCCAGAGAGCCGGATAGATGAACGCCGGTTTAGGCCTAACATCCTCGTTACAACACCCGGGGTCGGACATGCCGAGCGTGGGTGGATTGGCAAGACTCTGCGCATCGGTACTGAGGTTAGGTTAAAGGTCACTACACCAACAGAACGCTGCCGCATGACGACACTCGAGCAGAGTGACTTGCCCGCTGATCCGGGAATCCTGCGGTGTATCGCTCAAGACGAAGACTTGCAGTTTGGTGTATATGCGCAGGTTGTGACGCCTGGCCGCATTTGTTCTGGTGACCCGGTTATCCTCGAATCAGTAACACAGGGGTGACCCCCACAACGCCTGACAATGCACTATGCCTGCTGGGGTCGATTGCCTTTTCGGTCACAACTTCTGCAACGGCTTGGCGGTTACTTATTGGCGAGTTTTTTATCCAGGCGCTCGAAGTATTTATCGAGATCGACTATAAAGCGGTCGTGTTCTGATTCACCCACCTGCTCGGTGTCGTCGAACACTTTGACTTTGAACGACAATTTGCGCCGGTCTATGGCAACCAGTTCCGCTTCGGCGCGCACGGTTTTGCCCATCGGCGTAGGCCCCATATGGCGCACGGTAATCGACACGCCGACCTGTCCTTGCTCCGGCTTCAAGTGCGGCCGCACAAGGTTGCTCGCTACATTTTCCACAAAGTGCGTCATCGCCCACGTGGCAAATACCTTGTAGCGGCCGCGCTGCGTGGTGCGCGCTTCAGTGACTTCCCAAGCCTCGGTGTGTTTCATCCCAACTTTAAGCGTATCCATGGTTTCCCTGTGTGTGGTTCGCGCAAGGCTGGATTCTAAACGTTTCAAACGACATCGGCCGCGCCCTAAGGCGCAGCCGATGGTGTGATGCGCGCGGCCGATGGAATGACACGCGGAACGAAAAGTTTATTTTTTCGCTCTTTGCTTGTCGTGCCTCTCGTGTGCGATGGCCTTGCTTTGCCGATCCTGCGCATGCTCGATACGCCTCGCTTCCTGCTTGGTGACCTTGCCATCGGCGCGGGCCTTGTCTTCCATTTTCTGAATTCGCTCCTGGTTTTTTTGCAGGCGCTCCGTTTCTCTCTTGGTCAGATCACCCGACTTCACACCCTCGTCGATGCGTTTTTGCTGATTGGCCTGACGCTGGTCGATGCGCGCGCCAGCTTTGTCGCTGGGCGTGGGCGCCGGTGTGGTTTGCGCCAGGGCGAGCCCCGGCAGTAACGCTATGGCAAGTGCGACGATGGTGGTTTTGATGTTCATGTTGACATCCCTTTTCAAAGTGAGATATGGGCGAATTCCCATATCTTTCCAACGCCACAATACTACCCGCCGTTTACCCGTTAAGGTTTTACAAACTGTAAGCGTATGTTTCAAGCAGACAAAGAATTTGCATTTAAAAACAATCTCTTACAGATATTTTGTGACCTTAATCACAGCCTTTCCCGCTTAAAAAATGCACCGCTATAGCGGCTCGCAGTCTACCAGCACGCCTCCAGCACGCCCAGCAGCAGGTCGCGTTCGCGCACAAATTCACGCTTGGGGTCGGCGTTGAAATTCTTCAGCGAGTTGTCCAGTATCCGCGGCAAACTGTCGCGCGGAATATTCAGTTCGGATACGCGCACCGGCATGCCCACGGACCTGAAAATACGCTCAAGCTCGGTCGCGGCTTTGTCCGGCGCCGTATCCATGCCGTCGCTTTCGCGCCACACGCCGAGTCCCTGTGCGATCAACGCCATCGCCTGCGGATCACGGCTTCCCAGTTTACGCATCACCATCGGCGACAATGCGGCACTGGCGTCTCCCTGCCCGACATGCTCGTGCATCTGGAACAACGCGGTGGCAAACGCATACACCACGCGCTCCACCCAGTGTTTTCCGCTCAGCATGCCGCCGTCGTCGGCGTCACGGTTTTGCAAAAAGGCCGCGGCGCACGCGGCGATGCGCGGTGTGACATCGCTGCTGTCATTCAAGTGCTCCAGCGCATAACGCGCGAGGCGAAACGCCTGCAGCCGGTCACCTTCGGACAAGGGGGCGATGCGCGTCGCACCCAGATTCATGGTGGTGCGCCAAACCGCGGAAATGGTGGTGGTGCGCACCAGCGACAGCGGCGCCGTCATCAATGCTTCGGCATCCCAGAACACCGCGACAGGCCGCGTCTTGGGATCAAAAAATTCCATGCGGTTGCTGCGGTTCGGGTCTTTCACCGCCGAACCCGCGCGATTCTGCGCTGAAGTAGCCGAGGTCAGCACATTGATAATCGGCACCTTGGGCGCCAGCAACTTGGGACTGATGGCGGCGCCGTGCTCCGGGTACTGCGTGATCAACTCATCGACCGGGCGTTTTTCCGCCATCAGAATCGCCACCACGCGCGTGCCCTGCGTGACGCTGCCGGAACCCACGCTGATCAGCATATCCGCCTCGGCGGCACTGGCCGCCTCGGCGGCACGCGTCACCGCCGAAATCGAAGTGTCTTTGTCCATTTCATCAAACACGCCCGCACAGTTATCCCCAAGAATTCGCCGTAGGTGCGCAATCAGATCGGTCTTGCGCGACACCGTGCGGCCGCACACGATGAAGGCGTGTTTGGCACGATTGCGTTTGAGTTCGGCGGGCAGATTTTCCAGCGCGTCCTTGCCACTGTAGAGGCGCACAGGATAAACGATGGCGCGAAAGTCATTGGTGTAAGCGGGTGAGATGCTCATGGCGTGTCCCTTGCGATTACAATGAGTTCATTTAAAAAATATAATAAAAACAAATGCTTACAGAATTTTACTCGAACGCGTATAGACAAACCGCTCATGCGCCTTGAGCGCGGCGAGCGCGTGACCCGCATTCGACATTTCATCGTACACCGGCACCCCCAGCGCGCTGGCTTTGTCGCGAAACGCGCGTTTGCGTTCTTCCAGCGCGGGTTCACCGTCGGAACGCAGCACCAGCAGAAAATGCGCCTGCCCCGGATATTTTTGCTGCACACGCAGCGCGGCGGCCATCAGGTTATCGAGAACTTCGGGCTTGCTGCGCCCGACGAAGGCCGACAAATTCAAGTGCATCACCAGCGCGTCGGGCTTGCCGTTGCCGTAAATGATGTCGAGTATTTTTTCGGCGACGCGGCCATCATCCTGTTGCAGTGTGCCCACCGGGCAGTCCACCGGGTTGGTGATGCTGGTGCCCGGCGGCAGCTTCAGGGCCGCCAGCGCATCGATGGTGCTTGCGTCAAACGGCGTGACATCAAGACCGAGCCGCGAGAAATAATCCGTGGCCAGCACGCTGGTGCCGCCGCCGTTGCCGAACAGCGCGACCTGCTGCGTGGGTTGCGTTCTTTTGGGTGTCAGCGACTGAAAGATCAACAGCGTATCGACGAACTGATCCAGCGTATCCACCAGCACGCAGCCCGTCTGCCGCGATAGCGCCACCCAGGCGCGGTCGTCGCCCGCGAGCGAACCGGTGTGCGAGGCGGCAGCGGCGAGACCTTGTTGCGTGCGTCCGCCTTTGAGAATGACTACCGGTTTCTTTGCGCGAGCCGCGCGCAGCATTTCAAACAAACGGCGGCCATCCTTCGCGGTTTCGAGGTAGAGACCGATCACCCTGGTCTGGGCATCAGCAAAATAGTACTCCAGCAACTCCGACGGCACGACATCGGCGCAATTGCCGGCCGTTACCACTGCCGAGAACTTGACGCCGCGCGTGTATCCACGCCGAATGACGTCCGTACCCAGCCCGCCGCTCTGCGACACGATACCGACGGCGCCGACATCGCGCTGGCCGACTTCGGCGAAGGTGACGCGGCCGCGTGGCGAAAAAAGTCCCATGCAGTTCGGTCCGACCAAACGCAGGCCGCCCGCGCGTGCGGCAGCGACGAGCTTTCCCTGCAAATCGCGGCCTTCGTCCACTTCCGCGAAACCACTGGAAATCACGTGCGCAAAGCGCAGGCGCCCATTCGCTGCTTCGAGCATCGCGGGGATCAGCCCGCCCGCCACCGCGATGTAGGCGTAATCAATGGGCTTGGGCGTATCGGCCAGTGACTTATAGGCGGGGAGTCCGTCAATTTCAGCTGCGTTGGGGTGTATCGGATAAATATCGCCCGCGTAACCCAGGTCACGGATGCGGCGGATGAAGGTATTGGGCAGCGCAAAACTCCTGGCAGACGCGCCGACCACTGCTATGGTCTTGGGCTCGAAGAAGGGGGTGAATTCTTTTAGGATGTCGTTGGGCATTTGTTGTGTTAGAGAAAGCGTGAAGGGGTGAAGGGGTGAAGGGGTGAAGGGGTGAAGGGGTGAAATCCCCCTCTCCCCAACCCGCTCCCCCTGCCGGGGGCGAGGGGGTGTACTTCGGGGTTACTCGTTCACTCCTTCACAGCAGTCAAAATAAACCTTGCATCCACTGCCACCGCGCCGCTTTTCGATACGATCAGCGGATTGATATCCACCTCGGCGAAGTCATCGGCGTGTTGCATCAGCAAGCCGTTTTCGCCACCGACTTTCAGCAGCACATCGATAATGGCCTCGCGCGAAACGGCTTTGCGCCCACGCGCGCCGTCGAGGATGGCGGCACCTTTCAAATCGTCCAGCATTTCTTGCGCATCAAGCTGCGTAATCGGGCAAATGCGAAACGACACATCGCGCAGCACTTCGACAAAGATCCCGCCCAGTCCCACCATCAGCAAAGGGCCGAAATTAGCATCGCGCACAGCGCCGATAACCATCTCTTGTCCCGCGGGCGCCATTTCTTCGATGAGATAACCATCGATGCGCGCGCCCTTTATTTTGGGGGAGCTGGCCATGTCATCGATGGCGGTTTTTACTTCCACCGCAGATTTGAGGCCGACTTTGACGCCGCCCGCGTCGCTCTTGTGCAGGATGTCGGGCGACATGATTTTCACCACCAATGGCGGGCGCAGTTTTTCGAACACCGCGTCAACTTCACTCGCGCTCTTGACCGTAAGCGATTGCGGTACTGCAACGCCGTATGCGGCGAGCAGCGATTTGCCCGCCTGTTCATCCAGTGCCGTGCGTTGCCGCGCGCGCGCCAGCGTTATCAATTCTTGCGCATTCATATTAGACGCTGATGCACCTAAAAATTATCAGCCAGGAAACATCGCTACCCTGGGCTTCGCATCGCGCAACGGCGTGCCACTGTCCGCCAGTTCGCGCAGCAGCTCCGCAGGCTTCCAGCGCGCGCCGTAGCGCTGATGCCACTCCGCAATCTGACGGTACACCTCTTTCACGCCGATGCCATCGGCCCAGAACATCAGCCCGCCGCGATAGCGCGGGAAGCCGAAGCCATGCAGCCACATCACGTCGATGTCACTCGCACGCAAAGCCTTGCCTTCCTCCAGGATCTTGCACGACTCGTTCACCGAGGCATAGAGCAGCCGCTTCAGAATTTCGTCGTCGGTAAAGGTGCGCTGCGCGATGCCTAACTCGCGCGCCACGTCCGCGATGACGCTCTTCACCACTTCGTCGGGATGTGGCGTGCGGTCGCCCTTCTCGTAGCGGTACCAGCCAGCGCCGGTCTTCTGTCCCTTGCGCCCCATTTCCACCAGACGATCGGGCACCAGCAGCTTGCGAAAGTTCGGGTTCTCCGCCGCGCGGCGCTTGCGCGTGTCGTAGCCGATGTCGAGACCGGACAGATCGCCCACGGCGAACGGCCCGATCGGATAGCCAAAGTCCACCATCACCTTGTCGATCTGCTCCGGCAGCGCGCCTTCTTCCAGCATCAGCATCATCTCGGTGCCGAACGGCGCACGGCTGCGGTTCGCCGCAAAGCCGTCGCAGGAGCCCGCGACCGCGCTGATTTTTCCAATGTCCCTGCCGACCTGCATGGTTTTGAGAATAGTCTCGACCGAGGTCTTGCTGCCCTTCACCACTTCGTAGAGTTTCATCACGTTCGCGGGCGCGAAAAAGTGCGCGCCGGCGACGTCCTTCGGGCGCCGGGTCATACCCGCCATGATGTCGGTGTCGATGGCGGACGAATTGCTCAGCAGCAGCGCGCCCGGCTTCATCACCGCATCGAGCTTGGCAAACACTTCTTTCTTGACATCCGGCCGCTCGAACACCGCTTCGATCACCACGTCGCAGTCGCCGATGTCCTCGTAACGCTCGACCGCGGTAATGCGCTGCATGCGCTCGTCCATCTGCGCCTGAGTGGTGCTGCCGCGCTTGACGCTGGTGGCGTAGTTGTCGCGCACGCGCTGCATGCCCTTGTCGAGAACGTCGCGCGACACTTCCAGCACCTTTACCGGTATGCCGAAATCGGCAAACGACATCGCAATACCGCCGCCCATGGTGCCTGCGCCGATGACGGCAGCGGACTTGATATGCGGGAGTTTGAAGTCTTTAGGCGCGCCGGGAATTTTTGCCACTTCGCGCTCGGCAAAAAACGCATAACGCAGCGCCTTGGCCTCGTCGGCGTTCTCCAGTTCGCTGAACAAGCGCCGCTCGGTGGCGATGCCCTCATCAAAGGGCTGCGTCACTGCGGCTTCGACACAGGCGATGCAGTGATAAGGCGCTTTCTGGTTGCGCGCTCGGCGCGCTATCGATTTGCGCATGGCGTCAAACATGCCGGGATCTGTCTTGGCCTCAGCGATGCGATCAGTGCGGTCGCGGATGCGTAGCAGCGGCCGTTTGTCCGCGATGCTTTTTGCGTAGTCAATGGCCTCACGCCGCAAATCCTTGCCCGGCACGATGGCGTCGATGATACCCAGCGTCTTCGCTTCCGCGGCCGGCACATGGCGCCCGCTGACGATCATCTCCATTGCCAGCTTCGGACCGATCAGCCGCGGCAGGCGCTGCGTGCCGCCACCGCCGGGCAATATGCCGATCAGCACTTCGGGCAAACCCACCTTGGCGCCGGGCACCGCGATGCGGTAATGGCAGCCCAGCGCATGTTCGAGCCCGCCGCCCAGTGCAAAGCCGTGGATGGCGGCAACAACGGGCTTGGTAGCGCTGTCCAGCACATCCACACTGGAGCGCGGCAACACCGGGCGCGGCTTGCCGAACTGGCGGATGTCCGCGCCGGCAATGAAACTGCGCCCGGCGCCGATCAGCACCATGGCTTTAACGCCGGCATCGGCCTCGCCTTTGCCTACCGCGGCAATGATGCCCTCTCGTACGCCTGGCCCCAGCGCGTTTACCGGCGGATAGTCGACGGTGATTACGCCTATACCGTCTTCGACATCGAATCGAACTACTTCAGCTTCGCTCATGATTTACTCCTTAGTTTCGCCCCCCGCCGGGGCATAGATATCTACACTTCCACCACCAAGGAAACTCCTTCCCCTTCAGGGGGAAGGGACTGTCTTTGGTGCCCGGTAATACAGCGCAATCATCAAACCTTTTTTTTCAACACTTCCGATATTAATCCGGTATGCACCTCGCCCGCAGCAAATTGTTGTGATTTCAGAATGGCAATTACCGCCGGTATATTGTGCTTCAACCCCTGAATCTCGAACGCTTCCAGTGCGCCGGTCAACTTGCCGATGGCGGCCTCGCGTGTAGGCGCATGCACAATCACTTTCGCGATCATCGGATCATAATGCGGCGTCACCTCGCGACCTTCCGCGTAGCCCGTCTCCACCCGCACCGCCGCGTCCGCCGGCGGACGAAATACGTTGAGCCTGCCCGGCGACGGGAAGAAATTCTTGGGGTCTTCGGCATACACGCGTGCCTGTATCGCGTGGCCTTTCACTTCGATCGGGTGCGGCAGGATATCACCCAAACGCTCGCCTGCGGCCGAACGTATTTGCGCTTGCACCAGATCGACACCGGTGACTTCTTCCGTTACGCCGTGCTCCACTTGCAAACGCGTGTTCATTTCCAGAAAGTTGAACGCGCCGTCCGCACCCATCAGCATTTCCACCGTGCCTATGTTGTCGTAGCCCAAGGTGCGCATGATGCCGGCGATATGTTGCGCGACTTCGGCTGCTTTGCCGCGCGCAATCTTCGGCCCCGGCGCTTCTTCAATCACTTTCTGGTTGCGCCGCTGGGTCGAGCAATCGCGCTCGAACAAATGGGCAACGTTGCCGTGCTGATCGCCCAACACCTGAAACTCCACATGGCGTGGCCGCTCGAACAAGCGCTCCAGATAGACCTCGGCATTGCCGAAGCCGCGGTTCGCCATCGAGCGCGAGCGTTCCACCGCTTCCAGCAGCTGCGCTTCGTCTTGCGCCGGCAGCATGCCGATGCCGCCGCCGCCACCCGCGGGCTTCACCAATACCGGATAACCGATTTCACGCGCAATTTTGAGTATGGCCTCATTGTCCATCGGTAACACCGGCGAACCCTTGGACATCGGCATGCCATGCTGCGCCGCGAGTTCGCGCGCGCGGGTCTTGTGCCCCATCGCGTCTATCCACTTCGGCGACGGCCCGATGAAGCGCGACCCCGCATCGATCACACGCTGCGCAAAACCCGCGTTCTCCGACAAAAAACCATAACCCGGATGCAGGCCGTCGGCCTGCGATTTCCGCAGCACGTCGAGGATCAACTCCTGATTCAGATAACTTTCACGCGCGGGCGCGGCGCCGATGGCGTAGGTCTCGCTCGCCATCGCCAAATACGGCGCGCCGGCATCGGCTTCGGAATACAGCGCAACGGACTGGATGCCCATTTGGTTGAGCGCGCGCAGGACGCGGGAAGCTACCGCGCCGCGGTTGGCGACTATGACTTTGGTAAACATTTTTGTGTAAGTGCGTGAACGGGTGAATGAGTGAACAGTGAACGGGTGAACAGTGAACAGTGAAGGGTGAAGGGTGAAGGGTGAAGGAGTGAACGGGTAACCCCGAAGTCCACTCCCTCGCCCCCGGCAGAGGGAGAGGGTTGGGGACAAGGGAACACTTGCAGCGCAGCAGAGGGGGATTTCACCCGTTCACTCGTTCACAGCAGTTAGTAACTCGTCGGCCAATTGCGCATCAAGTGCTGTCCCACACCTTTGCTGATGCGTAACTTGTAGACATCCAGCATCCGAATCAGGTAATCGCGCGTCTCCTGCGGGCGGATCACCGCTTGTGCCGCGTATACCGATGCCAGCCCCCACACGTCGATGCCTTTCTCAATATCCTTCAACGCGTCCTCATAGCCCGCTTCCCCCTGCCCCACGCCGTGCACAATCTTGGTGGCGAATTCAGGGCTCATGAAACTGATTTCCGCGCTGGGCCATGCCGCGATGTCATCGGAGTGTCGCCCGCCGCCCATGCACACATAGGCGCGCCCATAACTTTTGCGAATGATCACCGACAGGTGCGGCACCGTAAGCAGCGTCATTGCATTCATAAAATTCATGATACGGCCCGGCGCGCCGGCTTTTTCGGCTTCGGTGCCGATCTGAAATCCCGGCGTATCTACCAGCAACACGATCGGCAGGTTGAACGAATCGCACAGCACCAGAAAATCGACGATCTTGCGACAGGCGTCGGCATCCAGCGCGCCGCCGCGATGCAGCGGATTGTTGGCGACGATGCCGACACTTTTGCCGCCCAGCCGCGCCAAGGTTGTAACCGCGCTTTTCCCGAACCGCGGCTTCAGTTCAAACATCGTGTCTTTGTCCACCATGCATTTGATCATGCGTTTTATGTCGTAGACCTGCGTGCGGCTCTCGGGCAGGATGTCCAGCACCTTGTCCATGTCCGCGCCGGAACCCGCCGGTATGGGCGCATCGGGCGGCGCTTCGCGGTGATGGCTGGGCATGTAGGATAAAAACTTTTTGATTGCGTCGAAAACTTCTTCCTCAGTATCCACGGCCTGATCGACGAGACCGGTAATGTCGGAATGCAGGCGCCAGCCACCGAGGTCTTCGGCGCTGACTTTTTCACCCAGCGCCATCGACACCAGCCCGGGGCTGGACACCGCAACCGTCGCGCCCTTTTGCATCACCGCAAAGTCGGACAAACACATCATCCACGTCGATGACCCAAACGACGGCCCAAACGCCGCGGCCGCCATCGGCGTCTCGCGCGTGCGCCGGAACTGGGTGTTGTCATTGCCCAGCAACAGCCCCATGCCGCGCGCGCCCATCGCATCCGGCAAGCGCGCGCCGGTGGATTCACCCAGCAGCACCAGCGGCATGCCGCGCTCGGTGGCAGTGCGTTTCATATGGCCGATTTTTTTGCCGTTGGTGGACGACGTTGATGCGCCCTTCACCGTGAAGTCGTTGACCACCAGGCACACGTCGCGGCCATTGATTTTGGCGTAGCCGGCGAGCTTGCCGTCGGTCTGTGTTTCGTCGGCCTGTTCGGGGTAGACGCCCGAACTACCGAACAAACCCGATTCGATGAAAGTATCCGCATCGACCAGATGCGTGATGCGTTCGCGGGCGTTGAGTATGCCTTTCGCGCTGCGCTTCGCGTATTTGTCCGCACCGCCGCCCGCCAGTGCTTTGGCGCGGCGCGCTTCGTATTCAGCCATCAGTGCTTCGAATGCCATGTCGTTCTCCGATTTAAACCAATAACCTACAGCGTTGGCAGCGCTTTGATCGCAGCGGTCAACGCCGGCATCACTTTCGCATAATCTCCCACCACACCAAACCTGGCATCACGAAAAATCGCCGCATCCGCATCGCTGTTGATCGCGACTATAGTCTTTGCATTACCGCATCCGGCGAGGTGGTGACTCGCACCGGAAATGCCCACCGCAATATACAACTCCGGCGTTACGGTTTTCCCGGTAAGCCCGATCTGCATCGCGTGCGAGCACCAGCCGAGATCGCAGGGCACACGACTCGCCCCAACCACGCCACCGAGTATAGCGGCCAACGGCTCCAACACTTTGAATCCTTCCGGCCCGTTCAATCCGCGACCACCCGCGATGATGACTTTTGCGTCTTCAAGACGTAGTGCGCCGCCGCTGTCGCGTTTGCGTTCGATCACGCGCACGCGCGACGGCGGCAACGCCACCGCGATTATCCCACCGCTGCGCGCCGTGTCAGCCGCCAGCGCGTGGTAGATGCCCGGGCGCACCGTCGCCACCGCCGGGCGGCTGTTGAAGCTCACTGTTTCACGCGCGTTGCCGCCGTAACACGGGCGCGTGAAGTGCAGTGCGCCGTTGTTGTCGTCAATGGCGACACACCCTGTCGCACAGCCATAGTCAAGGCGAAACGCGAGCCGCGGCGCGAGATCAGCGCCGGTGCTGTTGTGCGCGGTGAGAATCACTGCCGGGTTCAGTTCACGCGCAAGGCGCTCGGCACAGCCTGTCCACGCATCGCTGTTATAGGCAGCGGCGGCAGGATCGTCGCTTACGTAAACGGTATCAGCGCCCTGCGCGATCAGGATTTGCGCGACGCGCTCATCCGCGCCTGGCACCAGTGCTGCGACCCTTCCACCACCCACAAGTGTGCGTGCCAGCGCGAGCAACTCCAAACCTATTGCCGCTGGTTTGCCGCCAACCAGTTCGAGGATGACCAGCACAACACTCATAACATCCGTGCCTCACGCAATCGCAACGCGAGCTTCGCGCCCTGTTCTTCAGGTGTGGCGCCTGCAATCAGCTCACAGCGGCCGTCTTTTATCGGCACAAACAACCGTTCACGCACGCAGCGCGCGGCAAGGTCAGTCGCCTGCAAGCCCAAATCCACCGCCGACCATTTCACGATGGGTTTGCGGGCTGCGCGCATGGTCTCACGCAGGGTAGGCGCGCGCGGCGGTCCAATCTCATTCGATACCGTCACCACCGCTGGCAATGCGACTTCAACTACTTCACTGCCGTCATCCAGCACGCGCTCCACGCGCACATGATTATCCGCAACGCTCACCTGCATGGCAAAACTCAGCACCGGCACGCCCAACAACTCGCCCACCGCAGCACCGACGATGCCGGCATCCCAATCCGCCGCCTGTCTTCCGGTCAACACCAGATCGACGGCGCCGAGTTTCGTCACGGCAGCCGTCAACGCCTGCGCCGTGGTGGCGCTGTCGCCCTCATTAAACGCAGCATCCGCCAGCAGCACGCCATCATCCGCGCCCATCGCAAGACCATGCTTCAACGCGTTGCGTGAGGTTTCATCGCCGAGCGTCAGCACGGTGATGCGTGTGCCTGCGTGGGCTTCGCGTATGCGCAGCGCCGCCTCGACGGCTTGTTCGTCGAACGGACTGACCACATGCTTTAACCCCGACGCCGGTTTGATCTTTCTCGCCTGCTCATCGATGCTGAACATGCTGAAGGCGGCTTCGGGGTCGGGAATGTATTTGATGCAGACGACTATATGCATTTTTGCAGACAGTGAACGGTGAATAGTGAATAGTGAATAGTCCACGGCAAAACCATCACACTACGGTTCACTGTTCACTATTCACCGTTCACGGATTTCAAACGACGGTTACGTCGGTAGGCACGATCCCATCAAAATTCTTGCGCTGATAATTCCAGGGTATCTGCGGCTGCACTCGCCCCGTCTCATCGGTGGCGCGGGCCATGATCTGATAGGCGCCCGGCTTATCCACCTCCCACAGCAGCGACCAGCGCACCCACAACCAGCGTTCTAGCGGTTCTTCGAGATGGGCATCGGTCCATGATTTGCCGCCATCGACGCTCACTTCAACACGCTTGATCATCCCCATGCCGCTCCATGCGCGGCCCTGTATTTTGTGCGCGCCGCGTTCCAGCGGCGAATCCTCGTCCAGCGGATTGAGGATGATGCAGCGCACGCCCATTGCCGTGATCATTTCTTTTTTGGGGTCGTCGGGGCCAGTACCATAGGTAAAGTAGTGATACTGGTAGTAATACTGCGGTAGATGATCGAGCACTTCGATTTGCTCCAGCCATTTCACCCACCAGTTGCCCGACCAGCCCGGCGTCACCACGCGCACCGGCGCGCCATGGATGTGGGTGAGCCATTCGCCGTTCATCGACCACGCCAGCAACGTGTCCGGGTGCATGGCTTTCGCCATCGGCATGCCTTTTTCGTAATTGATAATACCCGGATCGACCAGCTTGAAATCCGAGCGTCCCACCGAGCGGTACTGTACGGCAAGATCAGGGTGACCACGGTCGAACCCCTGAAAGCGCACTGCCACTGCGTTATTCTTGATGCCCGCCTTTTTCAATACTTCCGCCAGCGGCACGCCGGTGAATTCGCCCGCGCTCACCGCGCAGGTGGTGGTCGATTCGTTGCTGATCTGATCGTTACTGGGCACGATGTTTTTTTCGCGCTGCGCCGCGCGCGCATTCATGTCCTGTTGGTTGATGCGCGAAGGCTTGTTGCCGCCTCTTTGCTGGTAATCAAAAAAACCTGCATCGTTGCCCGCGCACTCGGTCACTGCACGCACAGTGCGGCCCGGCAGCCTGCGCAAATCCTTCAGCGACATTTCGATGGGCCGCTCAACCAAACCGCCGATGGACAAAATCCAGTCATCGGGATGCATCGGCTCCGGCACATCCAGCTGATTCACCACGTAATAGGCGTCGGTGGGCGTGAGCAGGCCTTCGAGTTCGGTGATCGGCGCTCGGCCATTGATGACGCGGCCCTGCGTGTCTTTGCCGGCGTTGATGACCGCACGCTTGCGGTCCGGCCAGCCCATCACCCAATCGCCTTCGATTTCCGGTCTTGCCATATCCGTCCTCTACCTCAAAAAATTCAATCAGAATTGTAGGCGGCTTTCACATCCATGAGGCCGCCGTTGCTGTTTAAAGAATGATTCCCGGCGACCGCTTACGTCGCTTGGTCTGCGGTTGGCCCGACTCAGGCCACCGGCAACGTCCGGCCCATATCCGAAGCCTGCTGGATGGTATCGATGAAGTGATGCAGGCCAACCGCGGTGTCAAACGTCGGCAGGCGGCTGTGGCTCTTGCCGGTGCGGATCGCTTCGGCGAACAGCGCATACATCTGCCCGACGTTGAACGGATCGCCGCGCGGGAAGCTCGCCGGGACATGGTTGAAGCGCTCCGGTATCGTAAGCTCGCTCAACGTCTGGCTGCGCTGTGCGCCTTGCACCCGCAGCATCTCGCCGCGCTGCGACGAGACATTGCCGGTGGCGACCAGCGTGCCTTCGCGCCCGAAGATCTCCATCCGAAAACCGCCGCCGGCCCAGGGAACGGCGCCCACATGCACCGATGCCACCGCGCCGCTCACCAGTTGTCCGCTGACCAGCACGTTGTCCGGCGAGGTGACATCCACCATCTTTTTGGTGTCGGTCTCGTACCATTGCTTGGCCTGAGTCGTGACCATGCACGCCACGCGCGAGAAGTTGCCCGCGACGAAGCGCAAGGCGTCGATGACATGCCCGTTGGCGATGGTCAGGGTGTTCGCGCCGAGGCTGGCATCGCGTTGCCAGGTGCGGCTGGACGGGCGCTCCAGCGTGCCGTCACGCATGGTGGTGACGTGACAGGCCAGCACCTCTCCCACATAGCCGGATTCGATCTGCTCCTTCAGGTAAAGCAGTGCGGGGCTGACCCGCGATTGCAGACCGCAGGCCGTCAGCACACCCTTGGCACGGGCCAGCGCCGCCAGTTCTTCGGCTTCGGCGGTGGTGCGGCCCAGCGGCCACTCGGTGTAGACATGTTTACCGGCTTCAATAGCGGCCTTGGTAGTGTCATAGTGCGATGGCACCCGCACCACCACCGCCACCGCGTCGATCTCTTTGGATGCCACCATCGCCCGGTAATCGGTGAACGCGAGTTTCGCACCGAATGCCACACGCGCCGCTTCCGCACTCTCCGGGTTGCGCGTGCAGACTGCGGTCAGTTCGACATCCGGGCTGGCCAGCAGCGCCGGGAAGTGCGACTGGGAAGCCCAGGTCGAACCAACGTTGGCGCCAATAAATCCCAGACGAATCTTGTTTGCCATGAAGCATGCTCCTTAGAGGGGTTGCGTCCTGCATAATTCCAGAGACCGCACGCGCCGCTGCAGGCGGTGCTGGTGCGTATGGCGCCTGTGGTACTTGTTCCAATACCCAAGCGGTGAACAGCGTGCGATCATACACCCGTGGAAACCGGCGAACTCACCCGTATCATCAAGGAAATCGGCCGCGGCAAGAACGCTGCGCGCGATTTGAACCGTGACGACGCGCAGGCGTTGTTTACCGCGATGCTGGCCGGGGAAGTACCCGATTTGCAGTTGGGCGCGGTGCTGATGGCGATGCGTATCAAGGGCGAATCGCTGGAGGAGTTGGCGGGGTTCCTTGCGGCATGCGAGGCCTGTTATGCGCATTTAACGGCACCTGCGAATACAGCGCCGCTGGTGATTCCGGCGTATAACGGCGCGCGGCAATTGCCCAATTTGACACCGCTGCTCGCGCATCTGGTGGCGCGCGCAGGCGTGCCGGTGCTGGTGCAGGGGGTTACGGCTGACCCCGGCCGCGTCAGCACGCATGAGGTGTTGCTGGCGATGGGTGTCAGCGCCGCGCGATCCACGGAGGAAGCGCAAGCGCAAGTGCATCAACGCGGCCTGGCGTTGATCAGCATTGAGGTGCTCGCGCCACCGCTGGCGCGCGTGCTGGGGTTGCGGCGTGCGATGGGCGTGCGCAGTTCGGGGCATACGCTGGCGAAGATGCTGCAGCCGTTCACCACGCCGGCAGTGCGGCTGGTGAGCGTGACGCATCCCGAATATGTCACGCGCATGCGCGCATTTTTTACCCAGCATGCGGCCAACGCCCTGTTGCTGCGTGGCGCGGAAGGCGAGGCCGCAGCACATCCGCGGCGCGAACCGGCACTGGATTGGCTCGACGGCGTGGCGGTCGAAACCTGGCGTGCAGGGGCTACCGAGAACCCGCAATTGCCTGACAGCCGCGACGCTGCGGTGACGGCGGATTGGATCAACGGCGCGCTGGCGGGCGCACATCCGGTTCCGGCGGCGATTGCGCATCAGGCCGCTTGTTGCGTACGGGCAGCACGGATTGTGGCCGGCCCTATCCAGCGCGCCGTGGCATCCGGCGGGGTTTGAATCTGTGTCTGTCTGTGTTCATGCGGCGCCAGTGATTTTTGTGTAATTTACGGGCGCTAATTGTTCTCGATGCAATTTGCACAAAAGATTAGCTGCATGTTGGTCAGCATTTTGGGTGCGGCCGGCCTTTGCACCAGCGCGTTCGCGCAAATGACGTTGCCGCGCCACGCGCCCCATCCCGGGGGTGTGGTGGTGGTGAAGCTGGGCGAACCCGATGCGCCGGTGCGCGACGTTGCCTATGGCGGCAAGCGGGTAATTACGGTGCGGCTGGAACAGGGTGTGTTCGGCGTCATCGGCATTCCGCTCGACGCGAGGGCGGGACCGCAAAAACTGCACATTGCGACGGGTAAAGACACGGTGCAGGTGGTGTATGAAACCGGGTTCGAGATCGATCCCAAAACGTACCATGCGCAACATCTCAAAATCGATCCGCGATTTTTGCAGCCATCTGCCGCCGATCAGAAGCGCATCGATGCCGAACGGCCGCGCATCGAAGCCGCAATAAGCCACTGGAGCAACACCCCCCCGGCAACCTTTGCGCTGAACTTGCCCGCCAGCGGTCGCCTCTCCGCGCGCTTCGGTGAACGCCGAGTGTTAAATGGCAAGGAAAGCGCGCCGCACGCCGGGCTGGATGTGGCGATAAACACGGGCACACCGTTACGCGCTGCCGCAGCCGGTCGCGTAATCAACACCGGCGATTATTTTTATGCCGGCAAAAGTGTGTTTGTCGATCACGGGCAGGGCTTTATCACGCTTTACATGCACCTGAGCCGTATCGACGTGAACGAAGGCGACAACGTTGAGCGCGGCGGGGGTTTGGGATTGTCGGGTGCAACCGGCCGCGTCACCGGCCCGCATCTGCATTGGGCCGTGTTGCTCAATGGCGTGTACGTGGATCCAGCGCTTTTTCTGGATGCGCGATAGTGCGGGGCGCAAGCCAGGAAACCGCGCCATGCGCTATCAGTCTATCTTGATCTTCGCCGCTTCCACCACGCGCGACCAGCGTGCGAGTTCGCTGTTTAACAAGGCCCTGAACCCCTCGGGCGACCCGCCGGCGGCACTCATGCCCTGGCGCGCGAGTTGCTCGCGGATATCCGTCTGCTCGAGCAGCGCGTTGATATCCGCGTTGAGCCTGGCGATGACGGATGCGGGGGTGGCGGCCGGCACCAGCGCACCAGACCAGGTTTCGACTTCGAGCGCGAGGCCTTGCTCCATCAGCGTCGGCACCTGGGGAAACGCCGGCAAGCGCTGCGCGCTGGCCGCCGCCAGCATGCGCAGCCGGCCACCGCTCACATAGGGATGGACGGTCTGCAGGTTCGTGAGCATCACCTGCACATGTCCGCCCATCAGGTCGGTGAGCGCGCCGGCCAATCCCTTGTAAGGCACGTGCACGATGCTGGCGCCGGCCTCGAGCTTGAACAGTTCCATCGCGAGATGCTGGGCCGAGCCGTTGCCCGGAGAAGCATAAAAAAGTTCTCCCGGACGGCGCTTCGCGAGCTGCACGAATTCACGTACGGATTTCACCGGCACCTGTGGATGCACGACCAGCGCGAGACCGCTGGTGGTGATCCGCGTCACCGGCGCCAGGCTCTTCAACGGATCGTACGGCAATGTCTTGTAAATCGCCGGAATCATGCTGTAGGAGGTCACTACGAACGCCAGGGTGTGCCCATCCGGCGCAGCCTTGGCGACGGATGCAATGCCGATCGCGCCGGTGGCGCCCGGACGGTTGTCGGTGATCACGCCCGTCTTCCAGCGTTCGGAGAGTTTCGGGCCGAGCAGCCGCGCAAGGATATCGGCGGTAGTGCCCGTCGAATAGGGAACCACGATCTGCACCGCACGCGCCGGAAACGCGATGTCCTGCGCGCTTGCGCCGCCGGCGCGGGGAAACACGGCCGCGACGCAGATCAGACACGTGCGCGTACGAAAAACTTTGCGACGCGTTGTTATCGTGGATTTCATCGCCGATTGCTCTATGCAAATGCTAGCATAGCAGAAGCTATGGATTGCCTATGCGGCGCCACGGTAACCACAGCGCGTAGCGCCCTTCGCGGGAGGAGATGAATCATGGGTCAGATACTCGGTCTTGGCATCACGCACTACCCAAACCTTGCGGCCAGGGTGAACATGAGCTGGCGTATGCAGCAAACGCTGGAGGATGCCGCACTCCCCGAGCACTTGCGCGCGGTGGAGAACTGGCCGCCGGCCATGCGTGAGCAGTGGGGCAACGACCGCGGGCAGGCGCATTCCGATAAGCACCGCCAGGATATGATCGACCAGTTCCGCAAGATTCGTGCTGAACTCGACGCGTTCAAACCCGACTTCGTGTTGATTTGGGGCGACGATCAGTACGAAAATTTCCGTGAAGATTGCGTGCCGGCATTTTCTGTGCTCGCCTACGATTCGGTGGACATCCAGCCGTGGAAAGGTTATCGCCGCGGGCGCAACGCGTGGGACGAGCCCGAGGACCACACCATTACGGTCAAGGGCCATCGCGCAGGCGGCAAGTATCTGGCGAGTGCCCTGCTGACCGAAGGCATTGATGTCGCCTATGCCTACAAGCCGCTGCACCATGCGCTGGGACATGCGTTCGCGAATTCGGTGCTCTACCTCGATTACGAGCGCAAGGGTTTTGATTATCCGGTGGTGCCGTTTGCGGTGAACGCGTACGGGCGCTGGTTGATCGCCGCCCGTGGTACGGCGATATCGCCGTCGTCATCCGCGCAAATGCCGGGGACGGGGGATGATCTCAGCGCACTCGATCCGCCGGCGCCGCAGCCGTGGCGCTGCTTTGATGTGGGCGGCGCTGTGGCGCGCGCATTGCAACTCAGCCCGTGGCGCGTGGCGGTTATCGCCTCGTCCAGTTGGAGCCATTCTTTTTTGGTGCGCAAACACTCGCGCTTGTATCCGGATGTCGAGGCGGACAAACGCTACTACGCGGCGCTAAAGCAGGGCGACTGGACATTTTGGCGCAACACCACGCTGGCACAGGTCGAGGATCGCGGACACCACGAGTTGCTCAACTGGTTTTGCCTCGCCGGCGCGATGCACGCGCTGGGTCGCAAGCAACCCGACGCAGCGGTATTTCTCGAATCGTGGATCACCAATTCTGACAAAGTGTTCGCTGTATTTCGGCCCAAGCTGTAAATACGCGCTGGCCGCGACGCAACGCCTCTGGTTGCGATGGGCTATTTCTCCACCGTTCTGGCCGCCAGCTCGCGCCACTGCACGGACAATTCCGCGAGTCTCTTGTAAAAAGCGGTTTCTTCCCGCTTCGCTTGCGCCGCATCTTCGTGTGCGGGCGTGACGGTGAGTAGCGCCACCGCGAGAAATTCGCGTTCCTTGCGCGCGGCGTCGGATTGCAGAAATCCTCGCACTTCAGCGAGGGTGGCCGCCGCAATCGCTTGCCGCAGCGCATCGATGTTATCGGCGGCGGTGGCGAGCGCGCCTTGCTGTATGGCGGTGTCATTCTCCGCTACCAGGGCGCCGCCGATGCGCAGACTTTCCTCATACAGAAGTGTTTCGCTTTCAAACAGCGCGACGAATTCGCGCCGCTCGCGATTTGCCGGCGCGCGAAACGCCGCCAGCTCGCGGTCAGACAGCGTGTCGTGGCCGATCATCACCCGCGCCAGCGCACGCACCATTGCCTCGGGATAAAAATCGAGAAACGCTTTCTCTAACGCCACCAGCGCGATGCCTGCGGAGGAACGGTAGAAATTGAGCAACGCTTCGAGTTCCTCCGCGCTGAACAACCGCGCGTATTCGCGTGCCAGTGCAGCGTCTATCCAGACCAGGCTCGTGTCGCGCCCGCTGCGCACCAGGTGGTCAGCGTATAGCGAGCGCCACTCGCTGGCAATACGCCGCTCGGTCTCGGCCCAATTGGGATGCCCGGGCTTCCACGCCGCTCCCTTGCCCACCGCCTTGAGCAGAATCGGGATGTAGGCGCGGATGCGCAATTCCTCAAGATCGCGCTTCTTATCGGTGTAACCGCCTTTGACGGTTACCAGCGCTTGCGCGAGAGGCAGCGTGTCTTGCGCGTGTGCAAGGACAGTGCAGCAGAGTGCCAGCAGGATAGGAAGGAGGTGACGAAAGGGCATAACCATTTCAAATACTATATTCCCGCGCTGCGCCAGCCGCATCCACATGCAACGCCTGCGCAATCGTAGCGCGTGTCAGTGTCGGGGCAAATAATTCTATAAAATCATACACATAAGAGCGTAACGCCACACCGCGACGGATCGCCAGCCGGGTCACGTTGCTGGCGAACAAATGGGCGGCGTCGATGGCGCACAGATCGTTGTCGGCTCTGGCGTCGAAGGCCATGGCGGCGATGATGCCGATGCCGAGGCCTTCACGCACATAGGTTTTGATCACGTCGGAGTCGAGCGCGGTCAACACGATGTCGGGGTGCACGTTGGCGCGCGCAAACGCTTCGTCGATGTGCGGGCGGCCGGTGAAGATTACTTCGTAGGTCACAATCGGATAACGCGCGAGGTCTTCCAGCGTCGGCCGCCGGGTTGCCGCAAGCGGGTGATCGACGGGCACCACCACCACGTGATTCCAGGTGTAGCAGGGAAAGCTCAGCAAATCGGTGGCGCGCGCCAGTGATTCGGTGGCGATGCCGAGGTCCGCGTCGCCGCTGCGCACGGCATCGACGATGCGTTGCGGTTCGGACTGATGGAACGCGAGTTTCACGCGCGGGAATTTCTTGCGGAACTGCGCCACCACGCGCGGTAGTGCGTAGCGCGCCTGCGTGTGCGTGGTCGCCACTACCAGTTCGCCGGCGTCGCGCTGACGAAAATCAGCAGCGGCGGTGCGCAGGTTGGCCTGCTCCTGCAGCAGCCGTTCGACAATAGGGGCAATCTCGCGTCCGGCGCTGGTGTGACCGGTCAGCCGTTTGCCGCGCCGGGTGAAGATTTCGACGCCAAGTTCTTGTTCCAGCTCACGTATTTGCCGGCTGATGGCGGGCTGCGTGGTATGCAGCGCGGTGGCAACCACGGTTAGATTGAAGCCCTGCAGCGAGGTTTCGCGCACAGCTCTAAGTTGCTGTAGGTTCATCTATCGATCTTATATGTGAAAAACATATAAACAAATTCATAAATAGTCGTTTACAGAATATAAGAGATCGAGGACTATTGCAACCCGGCACAGAACAGCAAATAAAAGTCATTAAAAACAAAGGCTTTAAGTATGTATCGATACGACGAGATCGACCAGCGCATCGTTGCGGAACGGGTGGAACAGTTTCGCGACCAGACGCGGCGTTTTCTTGCGGGGCAGCTTGCCGAAGATGACTTCAAGCCGCTGCGCCTGCAAAACGGACTGTATGTGCAAAAGCACGCGCCGATGCTGCGGGTAGCGGTGCCGTACGGCCTGTTGTCATCGGCGCAGGTGCGCATGTTCGCGCACATCGCGCGCAAATACGATCGCGGCTACGGTCACTTCAGCACGCGCCAGAATATTCAGTTCAACTGGCCCAAGCTCGCCGAAGTGCCGCAGATACTTGCCGACCTCGCCACCGTCGAAATGCACGCGATTCAGACCAGCGGCAATTGCATACGCAACATCACCACCGATCATCTCGCCGGCGTGGCACCTGACGAAATCGTCAACCCGCTGGTGTGGACGGAAGTGTTACGGCAGTGGTCTACGTTCCATCCGGAGTTCGCATTTCTGCCGCGCAAATTCAAAATCGCGGTTTCGGGCGCAACGCAGGATCGCGCCGCCATACAGTTGCACGACATCGGCCTGCAAGCGGTGCGTGACGCGCAAGGGGAAGTCGGATTTACCGTCATCGTCGGTGGCGGCATGGGACGCACGCCGGTCATCGGAAAAGTGATGCGCAAATTTCTGCCGTGGCGGCATTTGCTCACCTATCTCGAAGCCGTGCTGCGCGTCTACAACCGCTATGGCCGCCGCGACAATCTATACAAGGCGCGTATCAAAATTCTGGTGAAAGAACGCACGCTGGCAGTCTATCGCGATGAGGTCGAAGCCGAATGGGCGCAACTTGTCGATGGCCCCGGCACGCTGAGCAGGGAAGTGGTCGATGGCATCGCATCGCGCTTTACGCTACCCGCCTATCGGCGATTGCCGAAGCAGGATTGCGAGTTGCAAACCTATCTCGCAGCAGAGCGTGCGTTTGCGCGCTGGCATGGGCGCAACGTGCATGCGCACAAAGCGCCCGGCTACGCGGCAGTTACGTTATCGCTCAAACGCCCCGGCGTGCCGCCGGGCGACGTCACCGATGTGCAACTGGAGGCCATCGCCGAGTTGGCGGATCGCTACAGCTTCGGCGAGCTGCGTGTCACCCATGAGCAAAATCTGGTGCTGCCGGATGTCGAGCAGCGCGAACTGCATGCCCTGTGGCGCGAGGCCAAAGCGCTGGGCCTGGCGACGCCCAATATCGGCCTCCTCACCAACATTATTGCCTGCCCCGGCGGCGACTTTTGTTCACTCGCCAATGCGGTGTCGATACCGGTGGCGCTGGCGATCGATGAGCGTTTTGAAGATCTCGATTACGTGCACGACATCGGCGAACTGGATCTGAATATCTCGGGTTGCATGAATTCGTGCGGGCACCATCACATCGGCCATATCGGCATTCTCGGTGTCGATAAAGGCGGCGAGGAGTGGTATCAAATTTCGATTGGCGGCGCGCAAGGCAACAACGCCTCACTGGGCAAAGTCATCGGCCCCTCGTTCGCGCGCGCGGATGTGCCCGACGTAATTGAGCAATTGATCGCGTATTATCTCGAACACCGCGATGCACCCGAAGAACGTTTCATCGACGTGGTGCAGCGGCTGGGCGTGGAACCCTTTAAAATACATGTCTATGGCAACTCTGATAAAAAACAAGTGCATCGCGCCCGACAGCTGGCAGCCGCTTAAGCCTGTTGACGCAGGCGTGCCGTTGTCCGGCGACTGGATGGTGCCGCTGGCCATCTGGCGTGAGCAGCGTACGCAATGGCGTGGGCGTAGCGGGCCAGACGGGCGTTGGGGCGTGCTGCTCGAAAATACCGACGATCCGCGCGTGCTGGTTGAGGATTTCGACGCGCTCGCGCTGATTGCGGTGCGCTTTCCAAAATTCACCGATGGCCGTGGTTACTCGATTGCGCGTTTGTTGCGCCGGCTCGGCTGGAACGGCGAGTTGCGTGCAGTGGGCGATGTGCAGCGCGACCAGTTGTTCTATATGACGCGCTGCGGCTTTGATGCCTTCGCATTGCGTGAAGATCAGGATCCGCAGCTTGCGCTGACGGCGTTCAGCGATTTCAGCGCGCCGTATCAGCCGGCGATCGACGACGGCGTGCGCCTCGGCACAGTACGCGCCGCCAACAAGGCGGCGGTCAACACGCCGAACCCGTGGTAACCGCATGAGCGGCACCGTCTATCTTGTCGGCGCAGGCCCCGGTGCAGTAGATTTGCTCACCCTGCGTGCCGCGCGTTTACTGGAACGCGCCGACATTGTGTTTCACGATGCGCTGGTGAACCCCGAAACGCTGGCCTTGGCCGCGCGCGCAATCAAAGTCGCGGTGGGTAAACGCAGCGGTAAACATTCCACCGCGCAGCGTTTTATCAACAAACAGTTGATCGACGCGGCGAAGAAGTATCAAACCGTACTACGTCTCAAAGGCGGCGACCCGATGTTGTTTGGCCGCGCGCAGGAAGAAATTGACGCCTTGCTTGCGGCAGGCATCACCCTAGAAATCGTACCGGGTGTCAGCGCCGCATTCGCCGCCAGCGCCGACCTGCAATGTTCGCTCACGCGCCGCGCACTGGCGCGCAGCGTGGTGTTCGCGACACCGCGTGAGGCTGCAGGCAGCAAGCAGAACACCTGGGCCAAGGCCGCTGCCGCCGCCGATACTGCAGTGCTTTACATGGCGGCGGGCGAAGCGCAGGCCGTAGCCGCAGCATTGATGGCCAACGGCGTGCCCGCATCGCGTCCGGTCGTGATTGTGGAAAACGCGTCCAGCGCGCTGCGCAAAGTGATCCCCACCAACGTGGGCAACCTGTTCGCCGCCACGCAAAACATCGGCGCAGGCCCGGCGCTGGTGATGGTGGGCGAGGTCTACGCGGATGTACTCGCGCAGGGATTTGAGTGGCCGCGGGCCGCTATTCAGGCGCACACTCGGAAATAATTAGTAACGCGTTGTTTTTAAACAATACTTGTTATTCGTTGCAGTGCCGTTTGCAGTCGTGGCGCTGGAGCCGCCGCGGTTACACGGCATGCGCACCGACAATGCGAAGTAAAATCCATTGGAATTTCCATCGTCACGGATGACTTCGCAGATGAATTCCGATTTCTCAAACATTAAAGCACTGACCTTCGACGTGTTCGGCACTGTCGTCGATTTTCGCGGCAGCATCATCAAGGACTGCCGCGCGTGGGGCAAGGCTAAGGGCCTGCGCGTGAACTGGCCGAAGTTCGCCGATGCGTGGCGCGCGGGTTACCGGCCGGCGATGGATCGTGTGACGCGCGGCGAATTGCCGTGGACCAAAATCGATGCACTGCATCGACTGATACTCGATGATCTGCTGGTCAAATTCCGCATCAACGATTTAACCGAAGCCGAGAAGGATCATCTGAATCGCGTATGGCATCGGTTGAAGCCGTGGCCGGATACGCTCAAGGGTTTGAAGCGGCTGAAAAAACGCTACACCATCGCCACGCTCTCCAACGGCAATACCTCGTTGCTGGTCAACATGGCGAAATTCGGCGGGCTGCCGTGGGACTGCGTGTTTTCGGCGGAAACGTTTCACCACTACAAACCCGATCCCGAGTCTTATTTGGGCGCGGCGGCGGCACTCGATCTCAAACCCGAACAGGTAATGATGGTCGCGGCGCACAAGCCTGATTTGTTCGCGGCCGCGAAGAGCGGGTTGAAAACCGCCTTTGTACGCCGCCCGCATGAGCATGGCCGCAATTCGAACAAGGACCTTGCCGACGAGCCGTCGTTTACGCTCAACACTGATGATTTTGTCGATCTGGCGCAAAAGCTCGGTTGTTAAACACGGAGACACCATGCCGGCCAAAACCAAAAGACCCTCGCAGGAAGAAATGAAAACGCGCATTGCGCGCTTCAAGGATCTGAAATCCACCAAGGCGCAGCACGGCGCGAACAAAGGCATACCGCCCGAAGTGCTGGAGCTGATTACCGCCAAGACCACCTACAACATCATGTCACCCGCGGGGTTGGGCGGGCAGCTTGCGCCCACACCGCCGGTGACCGGTGGTGATGCGGGCGTATTTCGCCTCGGCATCGTGACCTGCCCGCCGGGCAACGGTGCGGGGCTGCATGTGCATTGGAAAACGCACGAAACGTTCATGGCGCTGACCGGCAGGTGGGAAATGATCTGGGGCGACAAGGGCGAAGAAAAAACCGTGCTCGAACCATTCGACCTGATCGCCATGCCGCCGCAGGTAACGCGCACCTTCAAGAATATTTCAGATGCGGATGCGCATCTGCTGGTGATCATTCAGGGCAAGGCCGACGAGTTCGACGACGTGGGCCGCGTGCCGGAAACGGCAGAGAAGGTTGCGCAAAAGTTTGGGCCGCAGATGGTGGAAAAACTCAAGAGCCTCGGCTGGCAGTTCACGCTGGATGCAAATGCGCCGCCCGAAGCCATGGGTTAGGCTGTAATACGGATGCCAGCGACTTTCCTCCAGCGCGCGGCAGCGATGTTGCTGGCGGTGAACGCCGCCAGTGCCGTTGCGCAAAATTATCCGACGCGACCCATCCGCCTCATCGTGCCTTTCCCCGCCGGCGGCACTGCCGATGTGATTGCGCGCGGCGTCGCCAATGAAGCGAGCGCGCAACTCGGGCAATCGTTTGTAATCGACAATCGCGGCGGCGCCAACGGCATCATCGGCACCGACATCGTCGCCAAATCCGTGCCCGATGGCCATACCTTGTTGCATACCACTGCGGCATTCGTGATCAATCCGAGCATCTATCTCAAGCTGCCGTATGACCCGTTACGCGATTTCGACGCGGTGACCAATCTGGTGCTGGGCACAGGCTATCTGCTGGTGCTGAACCCCGCGGTACCGGCGGCTTCGGTGAAAGACCTGATCGCCCTTGCGCGCGCCGGCAGCGTGAGCTACAGCTCTCCGGGTGTAGGCAACACGCTGCATCTCGCGGCGGAATTATTTGCCACGCGCGCCGGCGTGAAACTCCTGCACGTGCCGTACAAGGGCGTGGCGCCGGCCTTGAACGCGGTGCTCGCGGGTGAAGTGCAAATGACGATGATTCCGCCAACCATCGCGGTGCAGCAGATCAGGGCTGGACGCGCCAGGGCGATTGCATTTACCGGATCATCGCGCTTTGCGGGCCTGCCGCAACTGCCGACGATGAGTGAGGCAGGCGTCGCCAATCTCGAACTCACCGGCGGTTGGCACGGCTGGTTTGCGCCGGCGAAAATGCCGCCGCGCGTGGTGTTGCGCCTGCAGCAGGAAGTGGCGCGCGCGCTGCAAGTGCCAAAAGTGCGTGAAATGATCGTCACCGGCGGCTACGAACCCGATGGCCGCAGTGCCGCGGAATTCACCCAGTTTCTGCGCGCGGAGTATGCGCGCTACGCCGAGATGGTGCGCGTGGCGAACGTGCCCAAAGCGGCGCAGTGATGCGGGCTATTAAAACCCAACGGACAACGGCCCCGCGTGTAGGGCTGATCCTGTTCGCGCATGGCTCGCGCAATCCCGCGTGGCGCAAACCTTTCGACCGGCTGCTGAAAGATGTGGTGAAGCGCGGCGAGTGCCAGGCGGTACTGGCATTCGGTGAATTCATGTCACCGGGGCTGGTGGAAGCCGCGCAGACACTGGCGGCTGCGGGCGTGAAAAAAGCAGTGATTGTGCCGCTGTTTCTCGGCGGCGGACTGCATGTGCGCGGCGATTTGCCGAAGCTCGCGGCACAGGCGCGCGCGGCGAGCGGGATCAAACTGCGCGTGGCGCGCGCGATCGGCGAAGACGCTGCTGTATTGAACGCTATCGCGGATTACAGTGTTGCTGCGACTACCGCGGTTACTATTTCAGCGCGCCGAAAACCTTCCTGACGATGTCGCTGGTCGCGCCGAGAGGGTTGGCACGAAACGCCTTTTCCTGTTCGCCGATCATCAAGTACAGGCCATCGAGCGACTTTTGCGTGACATACCCTTCGATGGTGGACTGATCTTTATTGACCAGGCCATAGGTCGCGGCTTGTGCGGCGAGCCCGTTGTATTGTTGCGCGAGACCCACGCGGTCGGTGGCCTGTTTGACGATGGGCAAAAAGCGCTGCGTGAGTTGCGTGCTGGTGGTGCGCTTGAAGTATTCGGTGACTGAAGTCGGGCCGCCGGCGAGTATGCCTTTGGCGTCCTGCAGCGTCATTTTTTTTGCGGCTTCGACCAGCAATGTTTTGGCGTGCGGCACCGCCGCTTCGGCCGCGCGGTTCATTGAAAGCACCAGTTCGTCGGCCTGTTTTTTCATGCCGAAAGTTCTCATCGCGCCTTCGAAGCGAGCTAGCGCCGGCGGCATCGGGATTTTCACTTGCGGGTTGTTGAAAAAGCCGTTTTCAATGCCAAGCTTGGCGACCGCAGCCGCTGAGCCGTCGGTCAGCACCTGCCGCAGGCCGCTGGCAGCGTCCGTATTGCTGATGCCTGCAAGTTGTGCGTGTGCCATGGCGCTAATGACAGACAACACAAAAATACTCAGAATGCGCAGCATGATCGTTCTTCAAAGTTTAACCCCTAAGCCTATGGGCAAGTTTCGCTATCCTATGCTGTGCGTGGCAGCCGTGGCAATAGCGCTGGGCGTATACGCAATGGTTTTTCATAAAACGCCGGCCCCGGATGCGGCGTTTGCCTCGATCAAAGGTGAAACAGTCACCCTCAGCGAACTGCGCGGCAAAGTAGTGCTAGTGAATTTTTGGGCTACCGATTGCGCGGTGTGCGTTAAAGAAATGCCTGCCATCACCGCCACCTACGAAAAATTTCGCGCGCGCGGTTTCGAGATAATTGCAGTGGCGATGCGCCACGATCCGCCGAACTACGTGCTGGCATATGCCGAAAAAAACGCGCTGCCGTTCAAAGTGGTGTTCGATCCGGTGGGTGCGCATGCCAAAGCGTTTGGCAATGTAAAGCTCACGCCGACGATGTTTGTTATCGACAGGCACGGCAACATCGTCAGCCGTATTCAGGGTGCGCCGGATTTTGCCAGGCTGCACGCTTTGCTTGAAGCAACACTCAGCGAAAAACTTTAGACCACACCCGCATCATGCGCCTGCTGATCGGCGTGATAACTGGATCGCACCAGCGGTCCGCTCGCCGCGTGCATGAACCCCATCTCGGCAGCTTTCGCGGCATACATGTCGAAAACCGCCGGGTCAACGTAACGCAGCACCGGCAGATGATGCGCGCTCGGTTGCAGGTATTGGCCGATGGTGAGCATATCGACCGCGTGCGCGCGCAGATCACGCATGGTGTCGAGGATCTCGTCATCGGTCTCGCCGAGGCCGACCATGAGGCCGGATTTCGCCGGAATGCGCGGAAAACGCGCCTTGAATTTTTTCAATAAAATCAAAGAGTTACTATAATCCGCGCCAGGGCGCGCCTGCTTGTAGAGGCGCGGCACGGTTTCGAGATTGTGGTTCATTACATCGGGCGGACACCCGGCAAGTATGTCGAGCGCCAGATCAAGCCGGCCGCGAAAATCCGGCACCAGAACTTCAATACGCGTTTGCGGCGAACGCGCGCGCACTTCGCGTATGCATGCCCTGAAATGCGCAGCACCGCCGTCGCGCAAATCGTCGCGATCCACGCTGGTGATGACCACGTATTTGAGTTTCAGCGCGGCGATGGTGTCCGCCAAGTGAACCGGTTCGTCAGCGTCGGGCGGCAGGGGCTTGCCGTGGCCCACGTCGCAGAACGGGCAACGGCGCGTACACAAATCACCGAGAATCATGAAGGTCGCCGTGCCCTTGCCGAAGCACTCGCCGATGTTGGGGCAACTCGCTTCCTCGCACACGGTATGCAGTTTTTGGCTGCGCAAGATGTGCTTGATCTCGCGAAAACGCGGGCTGTCGGTGAGCCGCACACGGATCCAGTCGGGCTTTTTCAAGGGTGCTGCGGGCACGATCTTGATCGGTATGCGCGCGGTTTTGGCCTGGCCTTTTTGTTTTTCGCCGATGAGGCTCATGACAACACGCGCAGCAAATGCGGGGTGAGCTTTGCGCTCACGTTTTCAAGCGAGTCGCGCACGCCCCACTCGCACATTTCGCGCATTTGCGTGACCGCCAGCCCTGCATATCCGCACGGGTTGATGGCCAGAAAAGGGGAGAGATCCATGTCGATATTGAGTGCGAGTCCGTGGTAACAGCAGCCGTTCCTGATGCGCAGGCCGAGCGCGGCGATTTTGGCCTCATTGCCGTCACGCGTCACATACACACCCGGCGCATCCGCGCGGTGGTGGGCCGCAACGCCGTACTCTGAAAGCAAGTCTATCACGGCGGATTCCAGCTTACGCACCAGCGTGCGCACGCCCAGGCTGCGCCGCTTCATGTCGAGCAATACGTAAGCCACTAATTGTCCGGGGCCGTGATAGGTGATTTGCCCGCCGCGATCGATTTTCACCAGTGGAATGCCGGTATCGGCGCGCAGCAGGTGTTGCGGTTTGCCGGCAAGTCCCAGGGTGTACACGGGCGCATGCTGCAACAGCCAGATTTCATCGGGCGTGGTGGCGTCGCGCGCGGCACTGAAGGTCTGCATGGCGCGCCACGCGGGCACATAGTCGACCAGCCCTTGGTTGCGGATAGCCGGTGAAAAAAGCGCACTCGGGGAATTCATGACGGTGAAAGTTGTCCTCTATGGAGAACGGTAGCACAATGCCGTCTTTTCATGCGTACTCTTCGGATTACCTGTCAACCTCATGACCCTGCGTTTATCTTCTCCGCTCTGCGTGCGCGTGTTGCTTGCCGTTGCGATGGTGATTTTCTGCGGCGGCGCCAGCGCTGCCGAGCCTCGCACCTACACTAACGATCTGGCCGCGCTCTACAACGAGTATCAGCGCGTGCTGGTATTGCGCGACGCCTGCATCATCGCGCAGCCCGCAAAGCGCGAAGAATTTTCCGAGGCCTATCAAGACTGGTTCGCGAGGCATGAACGCATTGTTGATGATTTGGATAACCGCTTCGCAGCCATCGTCAAGCGCGCTTCGAAAAATCAGGCCGACTACTCGAAGAATTACGGCAAGTATCAGTCCGAGGTCTATCAAATGCGCGCAGAAGGCATTAAAGCATTGCTCGCCAACAAGGAGAAACTCGCACTACAGTGCGAAGAATTTCCCACGTACGTGCGGCATCCGAAATCCGATATTCCGGCGCTGTTTCCCGCGGAGTTCAAAAGCGTTTACCGCGTGCGTTGATGCCGCGTGCGAGGACATCATTGCGCTGGCGGCGCGCGCTGTTTGCGCGCCCGCGAGTGCGATGCGCCGCAGGTAGGAGTACGCTGCGCTGCGGGCAGGAGTAGAATCCGCCCTTTATCAAGGAGCAACAGCATGGGCAGAGGCGATAAACGCACGGCGAAGGGCAAGACGTTCAAAGGTTCTTACGGCAACTCGCGGCCACAGGGCAAGAAGGCCGTAAAAGCCGTTGCCGTCAAAAAATCCGCCAAGAAGGCGTGATGCGCCGCGCGAGAGACGCCACGGCGCGTGCGTCTCGAATTGCGACCGTGAACGTGGCGTCTCTTCCCGCCTTCGGCCCCCTCGCTGCGCTCTCCCCAGCCCTTCTCCCGGCGGGAGAAGGGAGCGTCGAGTCCCCGCCCGAGCGGGGAGGTTCATGGGTAGGCGTTGCGCTCGCTGCGCCCTCACGGCAACCCTCACAGTACCTTGACCACCATCGGGTGGTCGCAAAGCGCCTGATATAAACCATCCAGTTGGCTGCGTGACGTCGCGCGTATGGTGCAGGTGAGGCTCAGGTATTTACCCTTGCTGCTGGGACGCATTTCCATTTCAGATCCGTCGTAATCGGGCGCATGGCGCTTGACCACTTCGAGGATGGCTTGCGCGTAGCCCGCGCGCTGATAGCCGATAATCTTCAGCGGAAAGTCACACGGAAAATCGAGCAGGCTGGGTTCTTCGGCCATGACATCATGCGGCGTTGGGAGTGCCGTCGCGCGCCTCACGGCGCGCGCATGACCTCGCGCTTGAATTCCTGATACAACGCGTGCATGCGGCGAAACAGAATGCCCGGCGCGCCGCCGCCGACCGGTTTGCCGTCGAGCGTGGTGATGGCGAGCACTTCCTTGGTGGATGAGGTAACCCAGATTTCATCGGCGTTGCGTGTTTCAGCTTCGGAGATTTCGCGCACCTCGACTTCAAATTCGCGCGCGTGCGCGATTTCGAGCACCACGTCGTAGGTAATGCCGGGCAGCACCAGGTTATTTTTCGGCGGCGCCAGCAGCACGCCGTTTTTCACCACGAACACATTGCTTGCCGACGCTTCGGTAAGCCTGCCGTCGCGAAACAGGATGGTCTCCACCGCGCCCGCGTCCACCGCCATCTGGCGCAGCAGGCAATTACCGAGCAATGACACCGATTTCACATCGCATTTCAGCCATCTGAAATCGGACGCGGTAATCGCCGCCACGCCGCTATCAATTTGCGCCTGCGGCGGCGTGGTCAGCGGGCTCGACATCATGAATACCGTCTGCTTCACGTCCTTGGGAAACGCGTGATCGCGCCTGGCGACGCCGCGCGTGACCTGCAGATAGATCGATTGGTCATCACCTTCATTTTTCGCGATGATCTGGCTCATCAGCGATGTCCATTCGCTGTCGCCAAAGGGATTGGCGAGCCGTATGCCGTCTAGACTGTGCTGCAGGCGCCGCAGATGTTCCGCCAGTCGAAACGGGCGGCGTGTATACGCGGGCACCACTTCGTAAACGCCGTCACCGAAAATAAAGCCGCGATCGAGCACGGGTATCCGGGCTTCGTCCAGCGGCATGAATGCGCCATTCAGATAGACTATTTCGCTCATGAACACCTCAATCAAAACTTACTGCAATGACAACCGCAGCGCATCCCATGTGCGCCCCAGTATACCGGCCACCGGCACGTCTTCCAGCGCCACCATCGGCAGCGTGTGATACGGCTTGCCGTTGAGTTCCAGCTTGAGCGTGGCGATGGGCTGTCCGGTGCGCAGGGGGGCGAGCAGCGGCTGCTGGCTTTCGATGGTGGCTTTCAGATTGCCCGCCTGACCCTTGGGCACGGTGACATACAACCCCGCCACAAAGCCTGTTTTGACATTGTTGATGGCGCCTTTCCACACGCGCGGCGTAGTGGCTGCTTGCTGCGCGTCATACAGGCGCACGGTATCAAAATTCTGGTAGCCGTAGTTTAGAAGTTTCTGGCTTTCGGCGGCGCGCGCGGCATCCGATGTGGCGCCCAGCACCACCGACACCAGCCGCCGATTGTCGCGCTTGGCGGAGCTGATCAAACAATAACCGGCGGCCTCGGTGTGGCCGGTTTTTACCCCGTCCACTGTCGGATCGCGCCACAGCAGGCGGTTGCGATTGGGTTGGGTGATCTCGTTGTAGCGGTATTCTTTTTGTGCGTAGAGCGGATAGTACTCCGGGAATTCGCGTATCAGCGCCGCAGTGAGTTGCGCCAGATCGCGCGCGGTGGAGGTGTGCCGGGGCGCCGGCAAACCGGTGGAATTGGCGAATTCGGTGGTGTTAAGCCCCATGCGCCTGGCTTCCTGATTCATGCGCGCGACGAATGCCTCTTCGCTGCCCGACACGGCTTCGGCCAGCGCGATGGTGGCGTCGTTGCCCGATTGAATGATCATGCCGCGTAGCAGCTCGTTTACGGTGACGGGAATGTCGGTCTGGATAAACATGCGCGAGCCGATGGCGCGGCGCGCTTTCTCGGACACCGCTACCACTTGTTCGGGCTTGATGGTTTTTTGTTTGAGCGCCTCAAACACCAGGTACGCGGTCATTAGCTTGGTGAGCGATGCCGGCTCGAAACGTTCGTCGTGTTTGTAGCCGGTGATGAGTTGCCCGCTTTGAGTGTCGAGCAATACCCACGAGCGTGCGGCGATCTGCGAGGCGGGTGGATCCTGCGCGGACGCGAGGGCGCATAGCGTAGCGCAAGCGAGCATCAGGAAAAATATTCGATTCAGCACACCGCGATTATACGTGGCGTGGCGCGAGCGTGGGGTTGAACCTTGCCGATGCGCTAGCGATCCTTGCCCTGCTCGAGATAACGCTTAAGCGCGGCGCGCATCAGCCTGCTATTGTTCTGAAAATTGCGGCAGCCGGTGCAAATGATCAAATGAAAACGCAACCACAGTTTTTCGACAGCGCTCAGCGGTTCCTCGTGCTGGCGGGAAATCAATGCGGAGACATCTCTGCAGGTCAGCATTTTCACGGTTTACCGAACCACTTCATTTCAAGGCATTCGCGCAGGCTCAGGCGCGCGCGGTGCAGTATCACCCAGCAATTCGTCGTTGAAACATCGAGTTCCTGACAAATGTCCTGGGTGGAGAGCTCCATCACCTCGCGCATCATAAAAGCGCGTGCGGTTTTCGCCGGCAGGTTTTTCGCACACGCCTCGAACACCGCCATGAAGGCTTTGTTTTCCAGCGCCTTATCGGGGTCGCCCCAAGCGGAAGGCGGCTGACGCCAGTGACCGTCTTCCAGAAACAGCGCGTCCACCGCTTCGGCTTCGCTGGCTTCGCTGTCGCCGGAAACCAGCGGCTGCTCGCGCGACTGGCGGCGCATGTGATCGATGATCTTGTGTTTGAGTATGCCGGTGAGCCAGGTCCGTAGCGACGATTTGCCGGAAAAACGATCCAGCCCTTCCAGCGCCGCAATGAGGGTGTCCTGCACTGCGTCTTCGGCCGCACCTGCGTCGCGCAACTGCAGCGAGGCGTAGCGCAACAGGTAGCCGCGCTGCTGTTCGATTTCAGCGGTGGCGATGCCGGATTGGACGGCTGCGGCGCTCATGGATTAATTATGTTTAAAAACAAATACTTATAAATAGTTTTGTAATGGTACGGAGGATTGTGCGCGCGCGACTCTTGAAATCACCCGGCAGGCTCCCATATTCAAAGCATCGGCGCAAGCGGCACGGGCGCCACAATAACTGGAGACGACATCATGGTAAATATTGCACGTTATGCAAGAGTGGACGACGCGTTTAATCAACTGTTTCGCGGCTTTTCGGTGCACCCGGTCACCCCGCAAGCGCAGGACACCACTGTCAGGTTTCTCGCCGACATCGCCGAGAGCGACAAGGCCTACACGGTGTATGCCGAGCTGCCGGGCGTGAAGAAAGAAGACATACAGATTTCGATCGACGGTGATCAGGTGGCGATCAGCGCCGAAACCCGCGCTGAAAAAGAAGTGAAGGACGGCGAGCGCGTGTTACGCAGCGAACGTTACAGCGGCAAGGTCTATCGCGCGTTTGCCCTGGGCAGCGCCATCGACGAAGACGCGGCCAGCGCGCGCTACACCGATGGTGTGCTGGAGTTGACGCTGCCGAAGAAGGCTGCGCCGGCGGCCAAGCGGGTGACGATACAGTAAGCGATACAGTGAGCGAATCAGTAAGCCGTGCAGTAACGTAGTTCACACGGCGGCGGCGGGGCGGCAGGAATTGCGCCCCGCCGTTTTTTGCTCGTGTAAAATAAGCGAGTCCTCACCTTCAACCCATTTGTCCATGACAAATCCGGAAAACACGCCCAGCGCCACAGTTAAAGCCCATATTCTTGCCGAGGCGCTGCCGTATATACAGCGTTTTCATGGCAAAACCATCGTCGTGAAATACGGCGGCAATGCGATGACCGATCCCGCATTGCAAGAGGGTTTCGCGCGCGACGTGGTGTTGCTCAAGCTGGTGGGCATGCACCCGGTGGTGGTGCATGGTGGCGGTCCGCAGATCGACGACTGGCTGAAAAAAGTCGGCAAGAAGGGTGAGTTCATCCAGGGCATGCGCGTCACCGACGCTGAGACCATGGATGTGGTGGAAATGGTGCTCGGGGGTCAGGTTAACAAAGACATCGTCAACCTCATCAACAAACACGGCGGCCGCGCGGTGGGGCTTACCGGTGCGGATGGCGGGCTGATCCGCGCGCGCAAGATGAAGATGCCTGATGCGGCGAATCCCGGCCAGTTTATCGACCTCGGCATGGTGGGCGAGGTCGAGAGCATCGATCCGGGCATTGTGCAGTTGCTGCACACCCGGAATTTCATCCCGGTGATTGCACCGGTGGGTGTGGGCAAAAATAATGAGTCCTACAATATCAATGCCGATCTGGTGGCCGGCAAGGTTGCCGAAATCCTCAAGGCGGAAAAGCTGGTGGTGCTGACCAACACGCCGGGCGTGCTGGATAAAAACGGCAAGCTTTTGACCGGCCTGACCGCAAAAAAAATCGATGCGTTGTTCGCCGATGGCACCATCCACGGCGGCATGCTGCCGAAAATCGCCTCGGTGCTGGATGCGGCGAAAAACGGCGTCAACACCTGTCACATCATCGACGGCCGCGTCGAGCATGCGCTGTTGCTGGAGATACTCACCGCCGAAGGTGTGGGCACGCTGATCAAAAGCCGCTGATGGGTGTGATGCAACGAGGCGGCGCATGGATCTTCGATCTCGACAACACGCTGCACAATGCCACGGTGCATGTGTTTCCGCGCATCAACCGCGCCATGACCCAGTATGTGCAAACGCATCTGCATCTCGATGAAGCGGAAGCCAACGCCCTGCGCCACAGCTACTGGCGGCGTTATGGCGCGACGATACTGGGCCTGATTCGGCATCATGACACCGACCCTGCGCATTTTCTGTGGCACACGCACCAGTTTCCGGATTTGCATAACGTGCTGATCGCCGAGCCCATGCTGCGCGCCAGCCTGAACCGGCTGCCCGGACGCAAGTTTGTGTTCTCCAACGCGCCGGTGCATTACGCGCAAAGCGTGTTGCGCGCGCTGGGCATCTTTGATCTGTTTTCCGCGGTCTACACCATAGAGCGCACCGGTTACCGGCCCAAGCCCGACGCCTTCGGATTTCTGCATTTGTGCCGCAGCCACCATTTGCGTCCGCGCCGCTGTATCATGGTCGAAGACAATCTGGATAATTTGCGCACCGCCAAGCGGCTGGGGATGAAGACGGTATGGGTAACCGGCGCGTCCGTGTTGAAAAGCAAAGCGCCGGGCTATGTCGACAATACCGTGCGCAGCGTGGCAAAGCTGCCGGGGTTGCTTGAAAAATATCCGTAGGGGAAAAGCGTGGCCAGATCTTCAGACCGCAAGAATCAGATTCTGCAAACGCTGGCGCAAATGCTCGAAGGCCCGGCTGCGGCAAAAATCACCACGGCTGCGCTGGCGAAGCGTCTTGATGTATCCGAGGCCGCCTTGTACCGGCATTTTTCCGGCAAGGCACAGATGTTCGAGGGACTGATTGAGTTTATCGAGCAGACCTTGTTCGCGCTCATCAACAAAATCACTTCCGAGGAAAAAAGCGGCCTGCGGCAGGCCGAGGCAGTGATCGGCGTGCTGTTGGGGTTCGCGCAAAAAAATCGCGGCATGACGCGGGTGCTGATCGGCGATGCGCTGGTCAATGAAGATGAAAAATTGCAAACGCGTATCAATCAACTGCATGAGCGCCTGGAGGCGACGCTGCGCCAATCCCTGCGCTTCGCACTCAGCGCGAATGAAATCGCGCAAGACGTCGATGCCGCAGCGCACGCCAATCTCATCATGAGCTACACCGTTGGCCGCTGGCACCAGTTCGCGAAAAGCGGTTTCAAGCGCGACCCGGCTGAATCGTGGGGCCGGCAATGGAAGCAATTGATGGAAGGCGTGCTGGCGTAGTGGTTTTAATTGTAAGGCACCATAAGGAGCTCAATCATGTCCGATCTCACCACCGAACAGTTGGCGGAACTGTTGCTAGGCATCGCGCGTTCACAACTGGCGATGGCCGATGCCATTGAAAGCGCGAAACCCGGTTTCAAGGCCACGCATCTTCGATCCAATGTCGAAAGCGCCGCGCGCATCAAGATGAACCGGCCGGTGGTGCTTTCCGATTTCCCGTCGCGCCTGCTGCTGCAGATGCTTGGGCGCAATGCGCCGGCGCAAGCGATGGTGACGCGCGATTTGCAGGCGCTTTTGGGGCACAGCGCGGCGGCGCAAGGTGGCAGCGATTCGCTCGATATGACGTCGTAGAAATCGCCAAGCCGGCAGCGTTCACGCGCCGGCGCGCATCGCGCATATTGCGCACCGCGGGTCTTGTTTCAGCCGAATGGTGCGGATATCCATCGTCAGCGCATCGATCAGCAATAATTTACCGCTGAGAATTTCTCCCGCGCCGGTCAGCACTTTCAGCGCTTCGGCGGCTTGTATGCAGCCGATGATGCCGGTCAGCGGCGCGAAGACACCCATCACTGCGCAGCGCATTTCTTCGCTTTGCGCATCTTCCGGGAACAGGCACGCATAACACGGCGCTGTTGCGTCGCGCATGTCGAACACCGCAACCTGTCCATCGAAACGCACGCCCGCGCCTGAGACCAGCGCCTTTTTGTGTTTGAAGCAGGCGCGATTGACGGCATGGCGCGTGGCAAAGTTGTCGCAGCCATCGATCACCACATCGGCACGCGCCACCAGCTGATCGAGTTCGTCGCCGGCGACGCGCGAGGCGATCATTTCCACCCGGGTTTCCGGGTTCACACCCGCCAGCGTGTCGCGCGCGGACGCCACCTTGGGCCGGCCGATGGCGTCCGTGCGATGCACGATCTGCCGTTGCAGATTGGTGAGATCCACGTTGTCGTCGTCGCACAAGGTGAGTGTGCCCACCCCGGCCGCCGCCAGATACAGCGCGATGGGCGAACCCAGTCCGCCCGCGCCAATTACCAGCGCGCGCGCGGCGCGCAGCTTTTCCTGCCCTTCGATGCCGATTTCCGGCAGCAGGATGTGGCGGCTGTAACGCAATAATTGGTCGTCGTTCATGGCGCCGAAAAGATAACGCCCGGTCGGGCATGGCGCAACCGGGCGTGGTTTGTAGATAATTATTTGTTTCTAAATCATTTTTAGTCCGCGCCTGTGGCAGCAGCGCCGCGCGACTTCAAAAACGCCATCGCCTGATTCAACTCATAGTCTTTCTTCGACACCACTTCACCGGGACCGGGACGCAGTTCCTTGGGATCGATTTCGGGCCGCGCCTCTGGCGTGAAGTTGTATTTGGCGCGCGAGGCGGCGAGCGCATTTTCTTTCTCCAAATCTTTTGCCGCTGGCGTAGTCGGTGCCGCGGGTGCCGCGGATTTTCCGTCATTCAGATGTTTGCTCAAGTCCGCTTCGCGCAGTCGCAGGCTGGCGTTTTTGTCGATGGCGCTTTCCAGCGGTATATCCGGCGTAATGCCCTTGGCTTGTATCGAACGCCCGTTCGGCGTGTAGTAACGCGCAGTGGTGAGTTTGATCGCGGTGTTGTTACCCAGCGGCAATATGGTTTGCACCGAACCTTTGCCGAAGGTTTGCTGGCCCATCACGACGGCGCGCTCATGATCCTGCAGCGCACCAGCGACAATTTCCGAAGCGGAAGCGGAGCCGCTGTTGACCAGCACCACCATCGGCAGCTTTTTAATCGCGGCGGGCAGGCCGCTTACGAAATCCTGCCGGTTACGGCCACGCAGATAATGTTCGGGGCTGGCGTTCAGCCGCATCTTGGAATCCTCCGCGCGGCCTTCGGTGTACACCACCAGCTTGCCGGAATCGACAAACATCGCGGTTACCGCCACCGCGCTGTTCAGCAACCCGCCCGGATCGTTGCGCAGGTCGAGAATAATGCCTTTCATCGGGCCTTTGACATGCGCTTCAATGGCCTTGGCGAGCAACTCACCGGTGCCGTCCTGAAACTGCGTCACTCTGAAATAGGCATAGCCAGGCTCCAGGGTGGTGGCTTTAACGCTTTGAATTTTGATGACCGCACGCGTCAGTGTGAGCTCAATAGGATTGGGTTCGCCCTTGCGCACGATGGTCAGCCGTATATTCGTGTTGGGTTTGCCGCGCATCTGTTTGACCGCATCGTTCAAGGTCATGCCTTTGACCGCGGTATCATCAAGCTTGACGATTAAATCGCCCGCCATCACGCCCGCGCGCGACGCCGGAGTGTCGTCGATAGGCGAAATCACTTTCACAAAGCCGTCTTCCATGCCCACTTCGATGCCGAGGCCGCCAAATTCGCCCTGCGTGCCCACCTGCATTTCACGAAATGCTTCCTGATCGAGATAGGCCGAATGCGGATCCAGGCCGGTCAACATGCCGTTGATGGCCTCGGTGATGAGCTTTTTGTCTTCGACCGGCTCGACGTAATCCTGCTTGACGCGGCCGAACACCTCGGTGAACGCGCGCAACTCTTCGATCGGCAGCGGCAACTGCTGGCGCGAGGCGCCGTCACGCTGTGCCACCGCAGAATAATTAAGGCTGATCGCGACACCAATTACAATGCCGGCGACGATGAGGCCAAACTGCCCCAGTTTGTTACGCATGGACTACTCCAGTAAAAAATGCACTTTATATAAGCACTGCCAGCAAAATTGCCCTGCCACCTTGAAAGCTACCGTCGCTCATTACCGTCACTTACTACCGTGCACCGACCCAGGATAACGGGTCAAAAGGCTTCCCTTGGTGGCGAAGCTCAAAGTATAAACCTGATTCCGCGCTTCCGCCGCTGCTGCCAACGGTGGCTACCGCTTCCCCGCCGCCAATGTGCTCGCCCACGCGCTTGAGCAGGGTTTCGTTGTAGCCATACAGACTCATATAGTTCTCGCCGTGGTCGATAATCAACAGGTTGCCAAACCCCCGCAGCCAGTCAGCATAAACCACCCGCCCGGCGGCGACGGCACGCACCGATTCCCCGCTGTCCGCCGCCAGAAACAGTCCCTTCCAGGTTAACCCGCCATCACTACGTGGAGTGCCAAAGCGGCCCGCAAGTTCCCCACGCACCGGCAATGCCAATTGGCCGCGCAGCCGCGAAAATGCCCTTACTATCGAGGTGGGCTCCGGTATGCGCTCGTTACGCTGGCGCGGCGCCGCCGCTTTGGCCGCGCCCGGCGGCGCTGCGGGCGCGCTGCGGGGAATGACGCGCGCAAGCTGCTCGATCAGCCGGCTTAAACGTGTTTCGTTGCGTTGCATGGCGCCGATTTCATTGCGCTGGCGGGCAATGTCGCTCGACAGGCGCGTCACCACATTGGCACGCTTGAGTTTTTCGGCTTCAAGGCGTTTGCGCTGGTTAATTTGCTCCGCGCCTATGGCGGCCAGTTCGGCGGCCTGGGCGGCGGTTTCCTGGCTCAGCGTTTTGAGCCGGGACATGCTGTCGCGCATGCCGCGTATGGCGTCGGCGCGCGCGCGCGCCACATAGCCGAGATAGTGCAAAGCACGCGCGATGTCGTTGGGATTTTCACCGCTCAACAGCAACCGCAGCGTTTCGGGCGGACCGCCACCATGGCGTAGATGTTGATCGTGCAGCAAGCGCGCGAAATTTTGCTGGTGGCTCGCAAGTGTCGCGGAAACCTTGCCCGTCTCACCACGCAGGGTTTCCGTGCGCCGTGAAACTTCGCTGGAAGATTGCGCCAGGTCGGCGAGATCACGATTGGCGTCGGAGATGGCGCGCTCCGATTCACGCAGTGCGTCAGCGGCTTCATTGCGCGAATCTTCCGCACCCGCCAGCCGCTTTTGCAGCGCCTCAATGCGACTGCGCAGTTGCTGCAGCTCTTCCTTGGCGCCGGCGGCGCTGGGGGCAGCGAAAGTCAGTGGCAGGTTGTAAAACGTCAAGCCCAACAGCACACCGCAAAGACGCAAAGACGCAAAGAACCGCACACAAAGAAAACCTTGTTCTTCTTTGCGTTTCCTTTGCGTCGAACCCTCTCTCCTGACCTCTCTCCCAAAGGGAGAGAGGAAGCTCGAGCCTTCCTTCTCCCTCCGGGAGAAGGGTCGGGGAGAGCGCAGCGAGGGGGCCGAAGGCGGGATGGCGCCTTTGCGGTGAGGTTTTGACTCTGCGTTCACACGAATTCGAGCAGCGGCTTGCCGGTCATCTCCACGGGCTGCGGCAGGCCCATCATCTTGAGCAGCGTGGGCGCCACGTCCTGCAGCGCGCCGCCGCTGCCGGCTTTGGCGCGGCGGCCGATGTAGAGCAGTGGCACCCGGTTGAGGGTGTGCGCAGTGTGTGCTTGCCGGGTAGTGGTGTCGAGCATGGTTTCGGCATTGCCGTGATCCGCCGTGATCAGCACTTCGCCGCCGATGGCTTGCATGGCTTCGACCGCGCGACCGATGCATTCGTCCAGCACTTCTATCGCGCGGATTGCGGCGGCGAGATCGCCCGTGTGGCCCACCATGTCGCCGTTGGCGTAGTTGCAGATGATGGCGGCGTATTGGCGGCTTTGAATCGCCGCCACCAGTTTGTCGGTGACTTCGCGCGCGCTCATCTCCGGTTGCAAATCATAGGTGGCGACTTTGGGCGACGGCACCATCACCCGGTCTTCACCGGCGTAAGGCGTTTCCACGCCACCGTTGAAAAAGTAAGTCACGTGCGCATACTTTTCCGTTTCGGCGATACGCAACTGCTTTAATCCGCGCGCCGCCAAATATTCGCCCAAACCTTGTTTGATTTGCTGCGGCGGATACGCCGCGGGAAGCGCGGCGAAATCCTCGCCATAGGCGGTGAGCGTGCACAAATACCCCAGCCGGGGCGCGTGCTCGCGCGCAAAGCCGGTGAAGGTCGCATCTGCAAGCGCATGGGTCATCTGCCGCGCACGATCGGCGCGAAAATTCATGAACACCACCGCGTCGCCGTCATGCATGCGCACCGGTTTACTGCCCGGCGGCACTATGGCGGTAGCCTGCATGAACTCATCGCTTTCCCCGCGCAGATCGGCGAGCAGATAGGCGTCGCTGGCGGAGGCTGCCCAGAATTCTGATTTGCCCTGCGTAATCACGTCATACGCGGGTTTGACGCGCTCCCAGCGCTGATCGCGATCCATCGCGAAATAGCGGCCGCAAACGGTAGCGATGCGGCCGGCATTGAGCGCCTCGAACTTCTGCTGCAGCGCCGCCAGCGACGGTGCGGCGCTTTTCGGCGGCGTGTCGCGGCCATCGAGAAATGCATGAACGTAAATGTTTTTGACGCCGGCTTGCGCAGCCATGTCCACCAGTTCGTGTATCTGCGATTCGTGGCTGTGTACACCGCCGGGCGATAACAAGCCCAGCACGTGCAGCGCGTTTCGCTTACCGATTTCAATGGCCTTCAACAGCGCCGGGTTCCGGCGAAATTCGCCGCTTTCAATCGCGTGTTCGATCTTGGTGTAATCCTGATACACCACGCGGCCGGCGCCGATGTTCATGTGGCCGACTTCGGAGTTGCCCATCTGCCCGCTGGGCAGGCCCACCATTTTTTCCGAGGCGTCGATAAGCGTGTGGGGATGGGTCTGCCACAAAAAATTCCAGTGCGGTTTACGCGCCTGGCAAATGGCGTTGTACTCGCAGTCTTCGCGGTAACCGAAGCCATCGAGTATGAGCAGCAAAACCGGGGTGGTGGTCACTATTTGTTCACTATTTGATTACTTTTTGACTACTCAGGGATCACGATAGGTTCATGTTTTTGTTGGTAAATTACTGAGCAACCGCATACGGTATAATTCTAGCCCATTTCAGGAGTTCGCCTTGGAGCAGTTTTTCGCAACGTTTTTCACCTACCTGCAAAAAAGTCCGCTTAATATGGTGTTGTTCGGTTTGGCGGTTACGTCCGGCGGCATGCTGCTGTTTCCGATGCTCACGCGGGGCATGCGCCCTGGCGCCGAGGTCGGGCCGACGGAAGCGGTAACGCTGATTAACCGTAAAGACGCGACGGTGATTGACGTGCGCGACGAAGGCGAATTCGCCGGCGGCCACATCAATAACGCGCGCCATATACCCGAAAAGCAGCTTGCCGGGCGCATTAAAGAGCTGGAAAAATTTAAAACCAAACCCTTGATTGTCAGTTGCGCCAGCGGACGGCGGGCGGCGGCCGTTAGTGACAGCTTGCGCAAACAGGGCTTTACCGACGTGGTGGCATTGCGCGGGGGCATCGGCGCGTGGGTGCAAGCCGGCATGCCGCTCGAAAAATAATTTCTAAACGAATATCTACTTACCCTCACTTACCCTCTGGGATGTCATGGCTAAAGTTTTGATGTATAGCACGGCGGTTTGACCGTACTGCGTATCCGCGGAGCGGCTACTGGCAAACAAAGGCGTGAAGGAAATCGAAAAGGTGTATATCGATCGTGATCCCGCGCGCCGCACCGAAATGATGGAAAAAACCGGACGGCGCACGGTGCCGCAAATCTACATCGGCGACACCCATGTGGGTGGCTATGACGACCTGTCCGCGCTGGATCGCGCCGGCGGGCTTGACGCGCTGCTGGCGACATAACACCACTATCCCTTCAAAAAAGCGAAAGTATTTGTAATGAGCGAACAAGCGCAGCAACCGCTGTCACCGCAGGACACCACGCAGCCGATATTCAGCATCGAAAAGATCTATCTGAAGGACATGTCGCTTGAAGCACCCGGCACGCCCAAGATTTTTTTGCTCAACGAAACACCGCAGGTCGAGGTGAACATACACACCGCTGCCACTGTGGTCGAAGCCGGCGCACTCTACGAAGTCGTGCTCACCGCGACCATCACGGCGAAGTTGCCCGAGCGCACGGTGTTTCTGGTTGAGGTGGCGCAGGCAGGTTTGTTTCATATCCGCAATCTGCCACCGCAGGATCTGGATGCCGTGCTCGGCATACTGTGCCCCACCACGCTGTTGCCGTACGCACGCGAAGCGGTGTCGAGCACCATCGCGCGCGCGGGGTTCCCGCCGGTGATTCTGCATCACATGGATTTCAACCAGGTCTACGCGCAAGCCGTGCAAGAGCAGGCGGGCCAGCAGCCCGCGCCGGCACAGGTGAATTGACATGTTGCGCCGCGCCGCGTTCACTTTGTTGCTGGTGCTGGGGGCGTCAGCCGCGCTCGTTGCAACCGTTGCAAGAGCCGCGGAATTTCGTGCGGCCGCCGCCGATGCCGTGGTGCTCTTCGATGCGCCCTCGGCGCAATCGCAAAAACGCTTTATCGTCAGCCAGGGTTATCCGCTGGAAGTCATCTATGTGCTGTCGGGCTGGATCAAGGTGCGCGATGCCGGCGGCGAGGTGAGTTGGGTCGAAGCGGGTAAAGTATCGAACAAGCAGCGCACCGTGATGGTGAAAGCGCCAGTCGCGCAAATTCGCCAGGCAGCGGATGACAATGCGCCGGTGGTATTTCAGGCGCAGCAAAACGTGGTGATGGAGCTCAGCGAAGTCGTCGCCGGCGGGTGGCTGCGCGTACGTCATCGCGACGGCGTTGCCGGCTTCGTGCGCGTCGGGCAGGTGTGGGGCGTCTGACCGCAAGCGGATGAACATCGCCGTACTCGGTGCGGGTGCGTGGGGCACCGCGATATCGGTGCATCTTGCCGCCTGCCACCGCGTGACGCTGTGGGCGCGGGATCCTGCACAGGCGGCGGCGATGCAGGTGCAACGCCAGAACCGCCGTTACCTTCAAGGCGTTACGCTACCGGCTGGTGTTACCCTTACCGCCGACGCGAGCGTCGCATTGCACGATGCGTCACTGGTGCTGGTTGCAGTGACCACCAGCGGGTTGCGTGAAACCCTGCAACATATCAAGTCCGAGCGCAGCAGTGCGCCGCTGTTATGGCTGTGCAAGGGCTTTGAGCGCGAGCACGCACTGTTGCCGCATCAGGTGTGCGCGAGCATTTTGCCGCAGGCGGTGTGTGGCGTGTTGTCCGGCCCCAGCTTCGCCGAAGAAGTCGCGCGCGGGCAGCCAACGGCGCTGACCCTGGCTTCCACGGATGAGGCGTTTGCCGGCACTGCCGCACGCGCGTTGCACGGCGGATCACTGCGCGTGTATTCGAGCAGCGATGTGGTCGGCGTTGAGGTCGCGGGTGCGGTAAAAAACGTGATGGCCATCGCCACCGGCATCTGCGACGGACTGCGTCTGGGCCTGAACGCGCGCGCGGCGTTGATGACCCGCGGCCTGGCAGAAATCACGCGGCTCGGCGTCGCACTCGGCGGACGCGCGGAGACGTTCATGGGACTTGCCGGCGCGGGCGATTTGATACTCACCTGCACCGGCGATCTGTCGCGCAACCGGCGCGTGGGTCTGCGCCTGGCCGAAGGTACACCGCTGGCGCAGATACTCGGCGACTTGGGACATGTCGCCGAAGGCGTCTACAGCGCACGCGAAGTCGCACGCATCGCCAAAGCGCACGCGATCGAGGTGCCAATCACCGATGCCGTATGCCGCGTGCTGGATGCGCCACAATCCGCAGCGCAGGTCGCCCGAGGGCTGCTGGAGCGCGACCCAAAATCCGAGTAAAGCGAAACGCTGTCTCACCAAAAATACAACGCCACCTTACTTAAACCTAGAAACGGCAGTTGACCGCTCGCGATGCTACCAACCTCTTGATGGCCTTATAGTTTTTCATGCTATCAACGATCACCCGTTTGGTGACAGCGCTACGGGGCGGATCGCACGGTTCTGGCGGCGCATGGCTGCGTTGCAACTCCTTGGAATGGAACAACCATTCCGCGTCGTCGCGCCTTGCCCTGCACCTCCATAACCGC
>CAMATZ010000004.1 GCA_945861275.1 Bordetella parapertussis | reverse complement strand
CAATCGTCGCTGGCAAGGCGCTTGCCGCAGGCAATATCGCGAATATTGCCAAGGCAAGCAACGCAGCAAGCGGCGATTGGGGCAGCAACCCGTAGGGCCAGGGCGATTGGGTGGTAGATAGCACGGTGTCCTTGATACGCCACAGCGATATGATTTCCAGTGGCTCCTTATTTACCAAACCCAATCGTCCCTGGCGCGCTCGCGAATCAATTGTTAACAGGCCCTAGGGCCAATTTGTGAGCGACGACTCCGCTACCGATAGCCTTTACGCTCATCGCGGCACTGGCGGCGGTGGGTTCGCTATTTTTCTGGATGGCCAAACGGCCAGCGTAACGCCGCTGCATCGCGCCGGATAACTAACGCATTAATTTAAGTATGGAAGTTAACCAGGACGCCCGGAGAAATGACGCGGGCGGACATCGACGGTTTGCGCGCAGCGAGCTGGACCGACCCGCAAATTGTTGCAACCGTCCACGTCTGCGCCTTCCTCGCCTACATGAATCGCATTTCGGGGGCGTTCGGCGTTGCGTGAGGTAAGCGCATTCGACGCCGGCCGGCGCGGCGGATTATCCTAGAAACGGTAGTTGGACGGGGTGGAGCGTGCGGTTATGGGGGTGCAGGGCAAGGCGCGACGACGCGGAATGGTTGTTCCATTCCAAGGAGTTGCAACGCAGCCATGCGCCACCAGAACCGTGCGATCCGCCCCGTAGCGCTGTCACCAAACGGGTGATCGTTGATAGCATGAAAAACTATAAGGCCATCAAGAGGTAGGTAGCATTACGAGCAGTCAACTGCCGTTTCTAGGATTATTGCTTGGTCAGGCGCGCGCTGCGCGCAATGGTTTCATTGCGCGCAATTTCCGCGCGCAGCAATTCACCTAGCTGCTCCGGCGTGCCGGGCCACGGCTCGATGTCGAGGGCAGCAAGCCGCTCGCGTATGTCCGCGGCCTCCAGCACTTTCACCAATTCGCGGTTTAGCCGCAGCACCATATCGCGCGGCGTGCCGGCAGGAGCGAACATGCCGTACCACACCGGCAAGACGAAGCCGTCGAGGCCAGCCTCTTTTGCGGTCGGCACGTCGGGAAGCGTGGTGCTGCGTTTCTCCGCCAGCACCGCCAATGCCCGCACCTTTCCCGCGCGCACCTGCGTTATGGCCGTGCTAACCGGCATCACCACCTGGTCTACCTCGCCACCCATCATTGCCGTCATCGCCTGGGTGACGCCTTTGTAGGGAACGTGCACGATGTTGATCTTTTCAAGGTTCTTGAGCAATTCGTTGGCAAGATGATTGGTGGTGCCGGCGCCCCCCGAACCGAAGTTAAGCTTGCCGGGATTTGCCCGCGCAAGGTCGATAAACTGGCGCAAAGTCTTTGTCGGCACCGAGGGATGCACCAGCATGATGAGCGACATGGATGTGAGCCGGGCAACCGGCGTGAGATCCTTCAGCGCGTCGTAGCCGGGATTCAGATAGAGCGACGGACTGACGGCAATGCTTCCAGTGGAGATCACGATGGTGTAGCCGTCAGGCGGTGTCTTGGCGGCCATTGCCAGCCCCACGTTTCCCCCTGCGCCGGCGCGATTGTCGGGCACCACCGGCGTGCCCAAAAATTCGGCTAATTTTTGTCCGAGCATGCGGCCCACGACGTCGCTTGATGCGCCCGGTGGAAACGTTACGATGAGGCGTAGCGGCTTTACCGGATACGCCTGCGCGTGCGCACCGATGCAGAAGATCGCAAGCCATAGCGCGGCGGCAACAGCAGCACCGCGCGCTCGGTCTGGGCAGGCCGCATGCGACTTGGGAATAATGAAGGCGTTGACGTCAGGCAAGTTGATCTGACTCGGGGTCGCCAGCTACCGTTGGTCCGTGAATTTCAGCACGGGATCGGCCCCCGGCTCGGCACCAGCAGATCGCGCTTCATCTCGGTGAGAGTCGAGATGCCGAGCATCGCCATATTGCGGCTGATTTCCTCGCGCAGCAGGGTGGCGGCGTGGTGCACGCCGGCTTCGCCGCCGATGGTCGCTGCGTAGAGAAACGGCCGGCCGACGAACACAAAGTGCGCGCCCAGCGCCAGTGCCTTCAGCACATCCGTGCCGCGGCGGATGCCGCTGTCCATCATGATGGTCATGTTGCCGGCTTCCGCGGCCACCGCGGGCAGCATGCGCAGCGGCGCCACCGTGTAATCGAGTTGGCGGCCGCCGTGGTTCGACACCATGATGCCGTCGACACCGCTCTCGCGCGCGATGCGTACGTCCCGTGGGGACAGCACGCCCTTCAGCACGAGCTTGCCCTTCCACAGTTTGCGCATGAGTTCGACGTGCTCCCACGACAGCGCGTCGCGCGCCAGGCGCGGGCGCTCGATGTTGCCGAGCACCGGCATACGCTCAAAGCCCATGTTTTCGATGTGTGGCATGCCGTGCTTGAGCACTGTGCGGGCAAACGTGCCAAGCGTCCATTGCGGCCGCAGCATGCAGTCCCAGGCCAGCCGCGGCGTGGGTTTTAGCGGCGAGCTGAAGCCGGAGCGCACATTATTCTCGCGGTTCCCCGACACCTGCACGTCCACCGTGAGCACCAGCACCTCGAATCCCGTGCGCTGCGCGCGCTCCACCAGCGGTGTGATGATCGCCGGATCGCCCGGCAGATAGGCCTGAAACCACGCCGTCGCGCCGGCTGCCTTGACGTCTTCCATCTTTGTCAGCGCCGCGCCGCTCTGGATCATTACGGTATTGAGATCCGCTGCCGCCTTGGCCAGTACGAGGTCTCCACGGTAGGCCGCCAACGCGCTGCCGCCCATCGGCGGGAACCCGAATGGCAGATCGTAGGTGTGCCCGAACAGCGTGGTTTTTTGGTGGCGCGCCTTGGTGTTGACGAGCACGCGCGGCAGGAATTCATATTCGCTGAAGGCCGCGCGGTTGCCGTCGCGCGCTGCGTTTGATTCCACGCCGCCCGAGATAAAGCCGAAGATGGGGCGCGGCAGGAAGCCGCGCGCTGGCGCTTCGAAATCCTCCAGACATAGTAGTTCCCGGAGATGGCGTGGTATGTCCACTGTTGGACGCGCGCTGGTGGTGGCGCGGATGGCTGACTGATCGGCTTGCGTAATGATGCTGCTCATAATGTATTCCCCATTGTTAAACGCAGATAGTTGTACGACTAAGCCGCCTTGAACACCGCCATGCACTTGGGTGCGTTGAACATCCACGTTTCCACCCAGTCGACGATGTCTGCCTTGTAATTCAGCTCGGACATGGCGCCGGCGAGGCATAGCCAGTTGAGCACTTCCTGCTGCCCCGATTGTTCCATCTGCGCCAGCGGCCACGGTTTGTATTCGTCGGGCACTAGTCCCGGGGGATAGTGCGTTGCGCCTATTGTACTCCGCAAATATTCGATCCGGGTATAGTAGTCATCATATCGCGGTTCATGTCATGATTGACACAGGGTGGCGCTGATCAAAATCATTGTCCAACTCGTCGTCGACGCGGCCCGGTTCGCTGTTCTGCAGTTGCGTTCGACGCGATCGGTAGAAGCTGAGAACCTTTTCCTTCGGCGGCAGTTGGGGTTGTTTAAAGAGCGCGGCATGAAGCCACGGCGGGTAGATGCAGCTACCATCACGCACGGCTTACTGGGCGCAACGGGGCTTGATAATCGCGTTGTCTACGTCGAGCGTGGCACTGCGCATCGCATCGGCATCAAGCTCGCCGCCGAGGCCAGTGAAAATTATCTGAAAGCTGAAATGGCAAAGTGGAAAAGACTGATCGGCGTTTCAGGCGCACAGATCGATTGAAAACAAGTATCACGAAAGGACGGGAATCATGGCTGGCTGTTTGGAGGGTATTCGTGTTTTGGAACTCGCGCGGTTTCAGGCAGGGCCGCGCGCAGGGATGATTCTTTCCGACCTCGGGGCCGAGGTCATAAAGATTGAAAAAATCGGTGGCGAAGAAACGCGCAAGTCAGCGCCTATCGTCAGAGGCCAGAGCGTTTATTTCAGTGTGTATAACCGGGGCAAGAAAAGCGTTTGCCTCGATCTGCGCAAAGCCGAAGGCACGGCCGTGTTTTTCGATCTGCTCGAGACCGCAGATTTTGTGATTGAAAATTTCCGGCCCGGCACCCTGGAGGACATGGGCCTGGGCTACGATGATCTGATCAGGGTCAAGCCCGACATTATTCTGGTGCGTTGCAGCGGCTTCGGACAGACGGGGCCGTATAAAGACCGGCCCTCGTTTGATCCGCTGGGGCAGGCGATGAGCGGGCTGATGACGCTGACCGGCAAGCCGTTGGGCAGACCCGTGGGCACGGCATTTTCGCTGGTGGATCGCACCACGGCGCTGCACGCAACCATAGGCGCGCTGGGTGCGCTGCGCCATCGCGATCAGACGGGTGAGGGACAGATCATTGACGTATGTCTGCTGGATTCCGCCATGACCATGGTTGAAATTCCCGCCTGTTACTACCTGGATAGCGGCGAGGAGGGAGGGGAATCCGGCCGCCTGCCGTATCAGGCAAAAGACGGCTGGGTGGTGGTGACCGGCGGTGTCACGGCTAAGCTGACGCAGCGGCTTGCTGCATTGATCGGCAAAGATACACAAGCATCGCAAGGTGCAGGGGGTTCGCTGTTCGGCCATAATAACCCGGTGCTCACCGAATGGTGCAAGCGCCACACCGTCCACGACATCTGCGGAATGCTGCTGGAAATCGGCATACCGGTCGCGCCGGTGCTGTCGATTCCGCAGGTGGTCAAGGATCCGCATTTGTGGGAACGCGAAATGCTGGTCAAAGTACAGGACCCCGTCGCCGGTGAAATGCACGTGCCGGGATTAAGTATCAAACTCTCCAAGACGCCGGGCGGACTCGGCCCCGTACCGGTTGCCGGACAGCACACCCATGAACTGCTGTCCAAGCTGCGTGGTTATGATGCGGGCAAAATGGCGCAATTGCGAACGGCTTCGGTCATCGCTTAACGCAGTGACTGAGGAGATAGATTTATGTCAATAAAAACAAATAGTTACGAAGCGTTCGTCGAATTGGCTTTTAATCGCTGCGCTGGCCTTGCGGCGATGATTCTGTTGTCGGCTGCGTTGCCTGTGGCGGCACAGGTGTTTCCGCGTGGCGCACTGCGCTTGATTTCGCCCTTTCCCCCCGGCGGTGGCACGGACACTGTGGCGCGTGTGATCGCGCAACGCTATACCGAGCGATTTTCACAGCCCGCAATCGTGGACAATCGCGTCGGTGGCAACGGCACGCTGGGTACCGCGTTTGCGGCCAAGGCGGCTGGCGATGGCTTGACGCTGGTGCTGGTGCCAGCGGGCCATGCGGCAAATCCCAGTCTCTACAAGAACCTGCCCTACGAGCAGACGCGCGATTTGGCGGCGGTCGCATTGCTGGCGTCCGGGCCGCTGGTGCTGGTGGTCAATCCCGCGCTGCCGGTGCAATCCACCCAGGCACTGATTGCACTCGCGCGCCAACGTCCGGGCGAGCTGAATTTTGGATCGCCAGGTCACGGCGCGCTGCCGCATTTGTCGGCCGAGCTGTTTACGTTTATGGCGGGTGTGCGCATGACGCACGTGCCTTACAAAGGCCCGGCTGCGGCGGTGGTTGATCTCATCAGTGGCCAGGTCCCGCTGTATTTCATGAACATCACCACGGCATTGCCGCTGGCGGCACAAAAAAGGTTACGCGCTTTGAGCGTGACTTCGCCACGCCGCAGCGAATTTGCGCCAGACCTGCCAACCATTGCCGAGAGCGGCTTGCCGGGTTTTGATATGACCAACTGGTACGGCATGCTGGCGCCAGCCGCCACGCCGGCGGATTTGCTTACCACTATCAATACCGAGATTGTCAGAATTCTTAACTTGCCGGAAACGCGCAAGAGTCTGGCGGCGACGGGCATGTCGGTCGAAGGTGGCACCGCTCAGCAGTTCGATGCCTTTCTGAAAAGCGAAGTGACCAAGTACGCGCGCATTATTCAGTCTGCGGGCGTTAAGGTGCCGCAGTGAATAAATCCTGAAAACGCTTTTTGCCGGATAAACGCGTACGGCCGCGGCCGCTGGCCACTTGCACAGTGTAATGAACGACAAGGAGTACTAAAGTATGGCCGATCTAAAAACCAATGACAGTGTGCCGCGCTACCAGGTGCTGTGGCCGTCGAGCCGCAAAGCGGTAATTTCGACTGCCGCTGCGCCGCGCGTGCCCGATCTCAACGGCAAGACCGTGGTCGAGCTGTGGGACATTCTGTTTCGCGGCGACACGATTTATCCGATGGTGCGCGAGCATATCCGCGCGCGCTATCCTGGCGTCAAGTTCATAGATCACACGGAATTCGGCAATTTTCATGGGGCGCGCGAGCGGGATGTGATCGCGGCTTTACCGCAAAAGCTGCGTCATTTTCAGGCCGACGCCGTCATAGTCGGCATAGGCGCCTGAGGCGCCTGCACGCCCGCCGTGTTGCGGGCTGCAGCGGTGGCGGAACGGATGGGTATTCCGACCGCCTCGATTATTGCATCGCCCTTTTTGAAGCAGGCAGAAGTGGTGAAGAGGGGTCTGGCGGTGCCGTTGGCGATAGGCGTGTACCCGGGTGTGCCACTGCTCGACAGCGATGATGAGCTGAAACGCAAGGTGGAAGAGGAGCTGGCCCCCGGCTTGCTTGCAGGACTGACTGGCGACGCGCCGCGTGAGCTTGCCGCGGAGTCCGCAGCGGATACGGTAGCGGGGAGCGTGGTGTTCAGCGGTACCTTGCAGGAAGTGCAGGATCATTTCCATCAGCAGCTGTGGTCGGACGGGCTGCCGGTCATTCCGCCCACGCGCGATCTTGTGGATCAATTCCTGCGCTTTACCGAGTGCAAGCCAGACGAGGTGCTGTGCGCCATCCCGCAGGAAGGGCGCGAGGCATCCATCCTCAGCATCGCGGTTAACGGCGCCATGGCCGGCTGCAGGCCGGAGTACATGCCCGTGCTGATTGCCATTATCGAGGCCATGACCGACCCGCTGTTCCGCATAGAGGATTGCGGCTCGACACCCGGCTGGGAGCCGGTGGTGATTGTCAACGGCCCCATGGTGCGCGAACTCGATTTCAACTGCGGTCAGGGCATGATGCGTTTCGGCCGCCAGGCGAATACCAGTATCGGCCGCTTCGTGCGTTTGTACCTGCGTAATATCTGTGGCTTTCGCGTGCCGCCGGGTGCTGGGGACAAAGGTAGTATCGGACAGAGTTTTCTCGTCGCCATGGCCGAGGACGAGGAGAGCGCAAAGTCGATCGGCTGGCCCACATATGCAGAGGACAAGGGTTTCAAAGCGGATGACAACGTGGTCAGCGTGCGCAGTGTGATTAGTGTTTCCGGCCCGATCTATACCGGCGGCACACGCGCTCTGGATCACGTGGGTATCTGGGCCGAGATGATGACCCAGAGCTTTGGCTACTGGGCCTTCACAGCGTTCAAGACCGGCCAGTGGTATCCGCTGGTGGTTGCCGGACCGGGCGTGGCAAAAGTCATTGCATCTGAATGGAGCAAGGACGAAGTGCGGCGGTATTTGCAGGAACACATTCTTGTCAGCGCGGGGCAGGCGACCCATTACTCGCGTATCGCCAGTACGCCGACTTTCAGTTTCGAGCGCTACGTGACGGAAGGCATCCTGCCTCCGGCCTATACGGCCTCGAGCGATCCGGCGCGCCTGGTGCAACCGGTGCTAAAGCCTGAGATGATCGACGTATTGGTCGCGGGGGACGCAGGGCGTAACCAGTCACGGGCTTACCTGTGCAATCACATTCAGGGCGCGCCGGTGAGCAAAGCGGTACGGCTGCCGGCGAATTGGAAGTCGCTGCGCAGGGGTTGATGAGATAAAAAATAATAAAAACATATCCCAAGCTTAACCGTACTGATTGAGAATTTGGACAGTACCGACGCGCGCGAAGTTGGCTGCCTGCGTAACAGCCAGGAGCGCAGACAATGCAAGTGCATTGACACGGTAAGGCGATTGCATTACCATTCCTACGCCTAGTCATTTCAAGGAAAAGTGCCGTGGCCGCATCCCACGAAATCGAATCCACGCTTACCGACCGCTACCAGACCACCGTGCCGGAAACCGTTCGCCGTACGCTCAAGCTCGGTAAGCGCGACAAAATCCACTACATCATCCGCAATGGCGAAGTGGTGCTCACGCGCGCTGAAGTCACCGAAGGCGACGACCCGGTGCTCGGGAAGTTCCTGGAATTCCTCGCCCGCGACATTGCCAGCCATCCGGAACGGATACAAGCGGTAGATCGGGGCCTCGTGAAACGAATTCAGTCTCTGGTCGGTGGCGTCAAAGTCGATCTCGAAGAAGCTCTCTCAGCAGACGATGAATGAGTGGTGGTAAGCCTGCGCCGCTGGTCGTCAACGGCTGGACGATTTTTGCGCATCCGCTGTTTCTAAATCAGGTTGCGGCGCTGATCCCGCAGGTCGAACGCTTGAAGCGGAAAAACCCGAAGGGTTTTACCAAGAAGAATTTCACCAAGCGTCTTGCCGCAATCGCCAAGCTTGCGTTCGAGGTGATCCCGCAGGATCCGGCGAGGTCTGACTACCGCCAAGGCAATACCCTCGGGGATGATTACAAGCACTGGTTTCGTGCCAAGTTCTTCCAGCAATACCGCTTGTTCTTCCGGTATCACGCGGCTACCAAGCTGATCGTTTACGCTTGGGTCAATGATGAGGACACCAAGCGCGCCTACGAAAGCGGGGGTGACGCGTATAGGATATTCCGCAAGATGCTGGGCGGTGGCCAGCCCCCGGACAATTGGGATCGACTCCTCTCAGAGGCGCGTGCGGAAGCAGACCGCCTGCAAAAACTCGTTGCGCAGACTACTGCGGGGCAGCCTTGAATCATTCGACGATGTACTGTTGCGGCGACGGTGCGAGCAATAAGTCACCGCAAAATTTCTTGCGGGAGTTTTGCGGGAAGGAGTTGTGCATCGTCCTGCTTAGTTATGCGCGGTTGGCAGCGAGCGCCGTGCAATTAGTTGTTGATAAATAAGTAATTCCTGTAAAATACACGCCATGGGGTGCAGGTGGTCGGAGGTTCAAATCCTTTCGCCCCGACCATAAAATCAATGGCTTACGTAAATTTTGCGTAGGTCATTTTTGTTTCAGGGACAGAGCAAGCGAGGAGTGAATGTCATGACAGGGAACGTCGCAATCATTACCGGATCCGGTTCCGGCATCGGCGCTGCAAGCGCGGTGCTGCTCGCGCGTCACGGCTGGAACGTCGTCATCAACTACGCGAGCCGCGTCGACAGCGCGAAGCAAGTGGCGAAGGCCTGCGAGGAACACGGCGGGCAGACCCTGCTGTGCAAGGCCAATGTCGCCGAGGACGCGGATTGCCGGCGCATGGCCGCGGAGGCCATGGCGCGGTGGGGACGCATCGACGCGCTGGTCAACTCGGCGGGCACCACGCGCTTTGCCGACCACGCCGACCTCGAAGCGCTGAGCGGCGACGATTTCCTCGAGGTCTACCGCGTCAACGTGGTGGGACCGTGGCAGATGGCGCGCGCCGTGGTGCCGCACATGAAGGCCGCAGGCCGGGGCGCGATCGTCAACATCTCCTCGGGCGCTGGCATTCGCGGCACCGGCAGTTCGGTGGCCTATGCGACCTCGAAGGCGGCGCTCAACGCGATGACCCTGTCGTTCGCGCGCAACCTCGGCCCGGAGATCCGCGCCAACGTGGTGTGCCCGTCGATGGTGACCGGCCGCTGGCACCTCGAACATCTGGGCGAGGAAAAGTACGAGGCGCAGTTCACCAATGCAGCCAACGCCACGCCGCTCAAGCGCCGCATTAATCCCGAGGATGTTGCGTCCGCGGTGGTCTGGCTTATTGAGGGCGCGGATGCCGTAACCGGTCAGGTGCTGGTGGTGGATGCGGGCGCCTCCCTCGGCGCGCCCGTGCGGAGAAAATAACAGGACATATAGCGGAGGTGCCGGCATGGCCATGAAGATGCGCGCGAACCGTTCGAGGTCGGGCATAGTCTTGCCGGGCTGCATGGGCAATAGCGCCGTGATTCCATTAAGCGGAACTCATAGTTATGAATGGAACCTATGCTAGCATCTCAAAACCGATCGCCCCCGTAGATACCATAGACTACCTAGCGAGGACCAATTAATGGACAATGCAAATCCACCTGTTTTAGAGAAGTCTGCAGCCCAGTCCGACGCGGCGATTGTCGCGCAATGGCTAGTGCAGCTCGACGCAGCGCTGCAGAGCGGGAAGCAGGCTTCTGTCGAGGCGCTGTTTGCGCACGACGGTCACTGGCGCGACCTGCTGGCGTTTACCTGGTCGATCACGCCGAGCCAGGGCGCCCACGACATTGCCGCATTGATGGTGACTAGGCAGGCAGCCACTAGGGCACGCGGGTTTGCCGTGGCAGGGGGACGCACACCACCGCGTCGCGTACAGCGCGCCGGGTTCGATGTCATCGAGGGCATCTTTCAATTCGAGACGGAAGTAGGACGCGGCTTTGGTGTGTTGAGGTTGTTGGCCAGTGAGCCTTCAAAAGCGTTTCAGCTCATGACCAGCCTGCACGAGCTGAAAGGCTTCGAGGAAACCATCGGCAGGCGCTGCCCTACCGGCGAGGCCTTTTCGCGCAACTTCGGCGGCACTAACTGGAAGGAGCAGCGTGACGCCATCCAGGCATATAGCGATCGCGAACCCGTGGTGCTTATCGTTGGCGGCGGCCAGGGCGGACTGTCACTCGCGGCCACGCTCGGGCGCATCGGCGTCGACACGCTCGTCGTTGATAAATTCGAGCGCGTCGGCGATTGCTGGCGCCAGCGCTATCACTCGCTGGCGCTGCACAACGACACCAAACTCAACCACCTGCCCTATATGCCGTTCCCGCCGTCGTGGCCAACCTATCTGCCCAAGGACATGGTGGGCGACTGGTTCGAGGCCTACGCGTGGGCGATGGAGATCAATTTCTGGACCAGCACGGAATTTCTGCGCGGGGAATATGATGAAGCCACCGGCCAATGGAACGCGGTGGTTCGCCGCGGCGATGGCTCAGAGCGCACGCTGCATCCACGGCACCTGGTCTTCGCCAACGGGCTGGTGGGCTCGCCGCGTATTCCGGAGCTGCCCGGGATCAAGGATTTCAAAGGCGATGCGATGCACACCGCCGCGTTCACCAACGGCGCCAACTGGCGGGGCAAGCAGGCGCTGGTCATCGGCACCGGCACCAGCGGTCATGATGTTGCGCAGGATCTGCACGCGAACGGCTGCGAAACCACCCTCGTGCAGCGCGGATCGACCATGGTCCTGAGTATCGATCCCTCGGCGAAGCTGACCTATGGCATCTACAGCGGCATCCCCATCGAAGATGGCGATTTGCTGGCCAGCACGAACACTAAACCGATGGTGAAGAAGAACCTCCAGACCATCACCAAGCGCATGCTGGAACACGACAAGAAGATCATCGACGGCCTGATCGCGCGCGGGTTCAAGTTCACCGATGGCGAGGACGGCGCCGGCCACCAGTGGATGGTGCGCACACGTTACGGCGGCTACTACCTGGACGGCGGCTGTTCACAGCTCATCATCGACGGCGACATAGGCCTGCTGCAATACGATCAGATCGAGCGTTTCGTCGAAAACGGCGCATTGCTCAAGGATGGATCGGTCAAGCCGGCGGATCTCATCGTGCTGGCGACAGGCTTTCTGCCGCAGGAAGTGGTGGTCAAAAAGCTGCTGGGAGATGCTATCGGCAAGAAGGTCGGCCAGATTTGGGGCTTCGGCGAGGATGGCGAGATGCGTAATATGTGGAAACGCACGCCGCAACGCGGCTTGTGGTTTGCGGGCGGCGGTTTTAACAACTGCCGCACCTACTCGCGCTATGTGGCAATGCAGATCAAGGCGATAGAAGAAGGGCTTTTGCCGAAGCAGTAATCTCCTTCCACTCCTCAAACAGGGGCGTGATTGGCCTCTATCATCGTGTGCGAGTTCGTGGTCACGCTATACTCCCTGACATGATCGGCAACGCAGGGTAATGCCCGGTTCGGCCCATGGAACACGATGTGATTGCGAAGCCGCCAATGCCACGTAAGGCGGCAACTGTGATGTTGTTGCGCGATGGCGATGACGGCATGGAGGTATTCATGATCGTGCGTCATCAAAACAGTGATGTGCATGCGGGTGCGCTGGTGTTTCCGGGCGGCCGGGTGGACGACGAGGATTACGCGCTCGCGGCCGACGCGGCCGTGTTCCCGCCGCTTATCGGTGTGGACGTTAGCATGGCGGCATTGCGTGTGGCTGCGGTGCGCGAGACGTTCGAGGAATGCGGTGTGCTGCTTGCGCGCGCGCGCGGAGATGAGGCTTTGGTCAGTGCCACTCGCCTGCGTGACATCGAGGCCGCGCATCGCATCGCGATGACCTGCGGAGAGCGGACTTTTGGCGCCATCCTCGCAGCGGAGAATCTGGTCATCGCGTCCGAAACGATGATTTACTTTGCGAATTGGATTACGCCGGAGCGTTCCACCAAGCGTTTCGACGTGCATTTTTTTATTGCCGCTGCGCCGCCGGACCAGGTTGCCCTGCATGACGGCCACGAGGCGGTGGATTCGGTGTGGATTGCGCCGGCGACCGCGCTGGAACGCGCCAGGACGGGCATCTACCAGGTGCGGTTCCCCACGCAGATGAACCTGCAGAAACTTGGCCGCCACACATTGTCGGCGGCGGCGATGGACGCCGCGCGGGCAAGCCGGGTAGTAACGGTTATGTCGAAACAGGAGAAAACCGGCGACGGCAGGCGCGTGCTGCGAATTCCGCTGGAAGCTGGCTACGGCGGCGAGCTGTTTGATTCTGTATTCCCCATTAATTCGCGCGACTGAATGCCGCCGACCGAAAATAGCCAAAGGAGAGCGTAGTGGCCAAAATTCTCGTTTCGCTCATCGGCGAGTTCTACGATTGTGTTAAACCGCTGTTCGACAAGACCATACGACCCGAAGGGATGGAGCTTGTCGTTACGCGCTCCCCTTCGCCCGAGGCAATGCGCAGGCAGCTGACGGGCTGGGAATTCGACATTTGTGAGATGGCCTTCGGCGCCTACCTGATCGCAAGGAGTCAAGGCGCCGACGTCACGGCGATCCCCGTATTTCCGCGGCGGGCGTTCTTCCACACCAATTTCGAATGTCATGCGGAGAGTCGGATCGATGGCCCGCGCGACCTTGCCAACAAGCGCATAGGCGTTGCCGAGTACGTTCAATCCGCGACCCTGTGGGCGCGCGGAGTCCTCGAACAGGATTTTGGATTGGATCCCCGCATGGTGCAGTGGTACGTCGAGCGCGCCGGTTCGGGCAGCACCGGCGAGGTGCTTGGGTTCAAGCCCCCTCACGGTATCTCCGTGCAGCAGACGCCGGGGGGCAAGAGTCTGCTCGCGATGCTGGCCGCAAGAGAACTCGACATGGCCTTGGTCGGCGGAAGCCCTCAGGTGCGAGCGGACAATGCGCTGCGTCCACTCTTCGGCGACGCCGTTGCCGAAGGCAAGCGTTTTTACGATACGCACGGCTATATTCCCGCGAACCACATGTATATGGTGCGTGGCGGTCTTGCGCGTGAGCACCCGGCGCTGGTGGCTAATCTTTATCGGGCGTTCCGTGAATCAAAGCACTTCGCTCAACAGTCGCTGCCTCGCGAACGAACGCTGGCCCACTTGTTCGGAAGCGAGCAGCTTGCGAGGACGTGCGCATCGTTCGTTGGCGATCCCTTTGCCTATGGCATCGGAGCGAATCGAGCGATGCTGGAAACCGTCGTTCAGCTGTGTCACGAGCAAGGGCTCATCCGCGACCAGCCACCGATCGAGCAACTTTTCGTGCCCGCGACAGATTGATCGTCAAGGAGGAATCGATGTCAACCTACGAAGTTGTGTATCCGCTGGGACGGCGCGCGCCCCAGCGCAAGACGCGGGCCGTGCGTCCGAACTCATTGGACGGGCTCACCATCGGAGAGCTCTCCAACCACAAGTTCGACAGTGAGTTCACGTTCGAAGTGATCGAGAAGGCGCTGCTCAAGCGCTTTCCTGACATCAGGTTCGTGTCGCACCGGGAATTCGGCGACACCTACGGCGCGCGCGAGTCGGAAGTCATAAAAGCATTGCCGCAGAGGCTCGAGGCGCTCGAATGCGATCTCGTGATCTCCGGCACTGCAGGGTGAGGAAGCTGCACGGCCGCGAGTTCGCGCGCCAGTATCGCAGCAGAAAACGCCGGCATTCCGACCGTCACGATCGCCATAGACGAAGGCTTCACGAAGTCGGCGCAGGCGATCGGTAAACAGGCCGGCGTCGATCTTCGCGTGGCGACCTACCCCGGCGTGATTTCGACGCACGACCGCCCGACGGTGGTGAAGAATATCGAAGAGGTGCTGGTCGACCAGATCGTGCGCCAGCTCACGGCGCAGGAAGCGCCAACAGAAGCAGCCGCCGATAGCGTGGAGCCGGACGATCGCGAGATTGTCTTCAAGGGCACTTTCGAGGAGGTCAACGAGCACTTTCAGCGCAACCAGTGGAGCGACGGACTGCCGATCGTTCCGCCCACGATAGAAAAGATTGAAGCGTTCCTGCGCTACACCGACCGCGCGTCCGGCGAAGTGCTCGGGGTCATGCAACCGAGTCAGGCTGAAGCGACCCTCTGGAATATCGCGGTCAACGGCGTGATGGCGGGGTGCCGTCCCGAATACATGCCGGTGCTGGTTGCCATTGTCGAAGTCATGTGCGACCCCGAGTACGGCATGAAGCACGGCGGCAGCACGCCAGGCTGGGAAGCGATGATCATAGTGAACGGCCCGATTCGCGAGCAGCTCGGATTCGACCACAAGCAGGGCGCGCAACGCCCGGGCAACCAGGCCAATACCAGCATCGGCCGCTTCTACCGGCTGTTCGCGAGGAACGTCCCGCGCTTTCTGCCGGGGACCACCGACATGGCGACTTTCGGCCAGATGTTTCGGGCGGTAGTCGCCGAGAACGATCAGGCATGTGTCGAAATGGGCTGGGAGCCGTTGCACGTCACCCGCGGTTTCAAGCCTGAAGACAGCGTCGTCACGATTACATCGGTGAGGACAGCGAGCGACCCCTTTACCACCGCGGGCGAATCGGCGCAGCGCCATCTCGATCTGATTGTCGACTGGGTCAAGCGCATGATTGAGCCGTACCAAAGCTCGCGCGGCTACGTCGAGTCGCACGTGCTGCTGCTGACGCCGGTGATCGCCGCGATACTCGCCAAAGCGGGCTACTCCAAGCGCGACGTCTCGGAGCACCTCAAGCAGCACGCCACAGTGCCCGCGCGCTACTACGAGTGGCACATGATGCTCGCCGATCACCATACGCCCGAGACCACGCTCGCGGGCCTGGTCGAGAAGGGCGAGCTTCCCGCCGCATGGCGCCTTTCCGACGATACCGAGCGTCTCGTTCCGCTGATGCTGCCGCAAACGCAGTGGCTGATCGTCGTCGCCGGCGACCCGCTGAGAAACCGCTCGTCTATCTACCGGCAGAACTTCAAGCAGGGCTACGCCACGAGCAAAAAAATCCAGTTGCCAAAGTGAGCGGTAGATAAGAGCTCACCGCAGCAACAATGGTTGTGGGATCGTAACGCCGATGGGATTCAGCAGTCATGATGCTGACACGGAACTGCATTTGACATAGGGTTACCGCAGGAGCAGCATTGCCCCATCGTAGGAGACTCACAATGCGCGCAAGGATACTGTTCATCACCTCTGCTGCCTTGGTGCTGGTTTCGCTTGCGCCGGTCGGGGAACTGGCGATCAGCACGAACGTACAAGGCCAGCAGCTACCCGCTCAGCAACCGGTCCGCAAGGTTGACATGGGCGACTACGAGCCCGTTGTTCCGTGGCCAAAGCCGTTGCCCAACAATAATCTCCCGCATGCCGGCTGGACATGGGGATCGGGCGCAGGCGTTTGGGCCGAGAGTCCGGACAAGGTCTGGGTGCAGCAGCGCGGCGAGATTGAGTTGCCGCCGGGCGCCGAGCCGTGGACGTGCGCTTGCCTTCTCAACCCTCGTCGCACGAATACCGGCAGGCGCGACTACTCCGGCAAGCCCTACCCGTATCAGATGCGCCGGCACCACCTGTTGTTCGCGGTCGACCGCGACGGCCATACGATAGAAGAGTGGTTGCAGCACGACCATTATCTGGCGCCGCCACGCGGCTCGGGACTCGGCGAGATGGGCCGCGGGCCTCACAAGATACTGATGAACCCGTACGACCCGGAAAAGCGCATCTGGATCGTCGATGACGACATGCACGAGATCAACATCTTCAGCAATAACGGCAAGCTGCTGAAGACGATGGGCGTGCGGGGCGTTCCGGGGCGGGGGCCGAACAACTTCAACCGCCCGACGGACATCGCATGGCTGCCCGATGGCACGTTCTTCGTGGCCGATGGTTATGCCGGCGTGCGCGTGGCGAAGTTCGATCCGAACGGCAAGTTCATCAAGGACTGGGGACAGACACCGGTGGATCCCGCCAATCCCAAGGCAAACGAGTTCTGGTCGGTGCACAGTATCGGCATCAGCCGCGATCGGCGGCTCTTCGTTGCCGACCGCCAGCACCATCGGATGCAGGTGTTTGACGAGGACGGCAGGTTTCTGGCGATGTGGCCGACCGGCTATAACTCATCCGTGCTCGCTCATACCGTGACGCACGATGATCACGTCTGGGTGGCGGAATGGACCACCAACCGGTTGGTGAAGTACGACCTTGAGGGGCGCTACATCCTCGACATCGGCGGGCCGGGCGCGCTGCCCGGCCAATTCGACGGGGTCCACCAAATACACGTCGATTCGGATCGCAATCTCTACGTGACCGAGGTCGCAAACAGCCGCTCGCAGAAATTCCGGCCGAAGCCCAACGCCGATCCGAACAGGATCATCGGGCCGATGGCCATGGTGAATCCCGTGCGCACACGCAAGTAGCCGAGACAGGCGCCCCCTCGGTGGACGCGGTCCCGCTGGTGTGAATGGCCCGATCGGGAAGCGCCGCTTGCCGCTCTCTTACTTTGATTCGGGGGTGAGGAACTCCACCGTGGAGTCGTGCATCCAGCCGCTGCTCTCATTCTTGTACCAGCGCATCGGAATGCCCGTCTTGCGGATTTCAGGCGCGAGCTGCACCTGGATCCACTCGCCACGGCGTCCCACCATGGGCATGACCGTGCCCATAGCCGCGAGCACGATCACCTCGTTCCCTGAGCTCGGACCGGTGTGGATGTTGGCATGAGTCGTCGGCACGCGGACTTGTGCCAGCACCTTCGCATCGGCGGGCGCCAGTACCGCTTGGCCCTGTCCGCCTCTCTGGGGCTGGCCTTGCGCGCCCGCCTGGCCGGCAACGATACCTTGAAGTGCGAGTGCGATGGCCGCGGCAGAAATGATTGTTTTGATAGGGATAGGCTTCATAGGACCGTAGTCAACACCCAGGCTTACTCGCTCGTCAAGAGGTTTTTTCTGAACCGGCTGGACGACTCCCCCAACGGGCTCATCCAGGCCTCCTGCCGGTGCTGTCGCCGCCTCAATGCGCCGCCGCAAGCTCCGCCACCAGTGGCGCGTTCTTGTCGAGTATGCGAAGTATCTCGTCGCGGCTTACATCCGGCACTTCGAACAGCACGCGATGGATGCCTGCCTCGCAATAGGGCGCCAGCTTTTCGCGATCCGCCGGTGCTGCAAATACCGTGATCGGTAGTGACGCCGGGTCACGCCCTGCCACTCGCGCCGCTTCATTCAGGCGGGCCACCGCGTTTTTGGGTTCCCAGCCCTTGCGCGGGCGCGGGAACCAACCATCTCCGAACTCGACCACGCGCTTGATCGTGTGATCGGATTCACCACCGATCAGCACCGGCGGGTGCGGCCGTTGATGCGGCTTGGGGTACATCCAAACCGGATCGAAATTGACGAACTCGCCGTGAAACTGCGCTTCTTCCTGCGTCCACAGCGCCTTCATCGCCAGCACGCGCTCGCGCAGCAGCTTGAATCGTGTTTCATAGCGGGCGCCGTGATTTTCCATCTCGTCAACGTTCCATCCGCCGCCGATAGCGAAGATGAACCGCCCCTTGGACAATTTATCGAGACTGGCAACCGACTTGGCCGTAACAATCGGTTCGCGTTGCGGAATGAGGGCTATGCCTGTCCCGAGCTTAAGCTTACGCGTCGCGGCCGCGGCAAATGACAGCGCGACGAACGGATCGTAGGTGTGTTTATATTTTTTCGGGAGTTCGCCGCCAGCGGGAAACGGCGTGCGGCGACTGGTAGGAATATGCGTGTGTTCGCACACGAACAGCGCATCGTAGCCGCGTTCTTCAAGGGCGCGGGCGAGCTCCGAGATATCGATCCCGTAGTCGGTCGGAAAGTAGTACACGCCAGCAAGCATTAAATTACCCCCATTCGTTCGATAAAATTTACCGCTGCCACAGGCAGAACCGATCCGTCATTGTAGTTCCAGGACGCATAGTATGCCTTGCAACCGGCATCAGGATTGCGCACGCGATTGACTGTTTGCCGGTCGAGGGATAGATTGTAGCTAAGTGAAAAAGGGTATTTGAAATTCCGGTAGTTTATTCAGAGTTGAGCCAGTCCGATCCGAAAGAAACTTGACCCAAAGGAAACTCCATCATGGCACAGATCAGGCATATTGCGATTCAGACACAGGACGAAGAGGCAACCGCGCGTTTCTACATCGAGAACTTCGGTCTCAAGGAAGTGAGGAGGCTTGATAGTGCACGCACCGCGGGCTACTTCCTCACCGACGGCCATATCAATCTTGCGATTCTGCGCTTCAAGAACGACGTGATCGCCGGCGCCGAGCGTGGCACAGGCTGGAGCGGCATTCATCACATCGGATTTCAGGTTGAGAGCCTGGAAGAGACCGCCGAAAAGCTGGCTGCGTCCGGCGCAAAACCGCGGGATGACATCAACGTGGCGCTGGGACTGGGCGCGGGTGGCGCGCCGGCCGGGCACGGTAATGTCGAGGTTCGCTACAGCGGCCCAGACAATGTGACCTTCGACGTGTCGCAAACCGGTTGGGTCGGGACGCCAACGAATAAGGCGCACAGCTAAGTTCGGCGCTGCCCGAGGTTGCGTCTAGGCGGTCCGTTGCGGCAGGCGCGCCGCTGAACGATTAAAAAATCAATCCGGCGGCATCTGCTCGAGCAGGCGGCCGAAACCTGATATGCGTTCACCGCCGAGCTGGCGCGCCATCGCCCACAGCGACGCCTGAGTGGAGGTCACCACGGGCTTGTTGAATTCGCGCTCCCAGGCTGCGATCGACGCCATCGTCGGGAAATTGGCGCCAGGCACCATAAAAGCGTCTATCTCCGGGCGGTCGATCCGGGCGAAGGCATCGCGCGCCTTTTCCGGTCCGAGATTGCCGATCACATACGAATCCGTGGCTGCGAATCCTTCGACGACCATTATTTCGAGCCCGTGTTTGCCGGCAAAATAATGCCGCGCGCGCTCGTTGACCTCCGCCGAATAGGGCGAGACGAGCCCGATCCTGCGCGCGCCGAGCGCGCGCAGCGAGCGACCCACCGCTTGAGCGGAGGTGATCGCCGGTACACCGTTGGCGGCGGCGCTCATGCGCCGCGTCACGCTCTCGTCGTAATCCTCGGCAAACAGGCTTGCCGAGGTCTGCATCAATATCACCATCTCGACCCTGGCGGTGCCCAGCAACTTCGATTGGTAGTCGATATCGTCGTCACGGCTGGGCGAGAACGGCTGTCCCGGCGTGCTCGTCAGCAGCCGCGCATAGTGCGCCTGATAACCTGAAGGCAACTGCGCCAGTTCGGTCTCGACGGTGGTGTTGGTGGATGGAATGAGGACACCAAAATGACGGGTCATGCTGCGCCTTTCTGTTGGAGGATTAGCGTAAGGTACGCGTGGCTGCTCGAGATAATATACTCTCCTGCTTCGAACACAGGATATTTAACGGTAGTTTTTTTACCCATCGGCGTGAGCCTCCACAGTACAGCACCGGATGAGCAAGGGGCGTTAAGATATGCCAATTCGCAAGCCACCAGATGGAAGGGGAGGGGCCTATGCAATATGATCTTTTGTTGACCGGCGGTGAAGTGATTGATCCGGGGGCTGGCCTGCGCGGTGTGATGGATGTCGCCATCGCCGGCGGCAAGATCGCCGCGGTTGCGCCATCGCTGCCGGCCAATCAGGCGCTGCGAACCATCAGCGCCAAGGGCCGGCTGGTGATGCCGGGGCTGGTCGACATGCATGCCCATGTGTTCATTAATGGACACGATATGGGCATACACACTGACTTGTTCTGCCGCAGCAGTGGCGTGACCACGGTCTGCGACGCCGGCAGTACCGGCTCCGCGAACTTTGCGGGCTTGCGCAATGTCCTCGATCACCATGTGCGCACGCGCGTGAGGGCCTTCGTCAATCTGTCGGCAATCGGCATCACCGGCACCTCACGCGGTGGCGAGTTGTCGCATTTCCCGTACGCCGATCCGGAAGGGTGCGCACGCATCATTACCGAAAATCCCGATCTGGCGATCGGTGTGAAACTGCGCTTTGGCCCCGGTCTGGTGTGGGAGTACTCGGCTGAGCCGGTCAAGCTCGCGCGCAAGACGGCGGACATGGCGGGTGGCGTGCCAATGATGATGCACATCACCGATTCTCCGGTGCCGCTGCCTGATTTAATCGCGCACATGAAGCCGGGCGACATCGTCACCCACTGCTATCACGGCCGCAACCACGGCATCATGGGGCAGGAGAAACAATTTGTGCTGAAGGAAGTGGTGGAAGCGCAGCGCGCCGGCATTATTTTCGATTGCGCGCACGGCCGCAGCCATTTCAACTTCCGTATGATCGAGAAAGCCCTGGATCAGGGTTTCCTGCCGGATACGATTTCGACCGACCTCACCATGACCAGCGCAACCCGCGGCCCGGTTTGGGATTTACCCACGACGATGACCAAGCTGCTGCATTTCGGCATGCCGCTCGAGGAAATCGTGCGCCGGGTTACCGCGACGCCGGCACGCCTCATGGGCTACGCCGGTACGGTGGGCACATTGAAGCCGGGGGCCAACGCGGATGTGTCGGTGTTCGAGCTGCGCGACGGCAGTTACGAATTGCGCGACAGCGACGGCGACACCATCACTGCCAAGCGCCGCCTGCTGGCGCAGTTGACGGTGAAGGACGGGCGCGTGTGGTACGAGCGCCCAGCCGACTAAGGTGTAGACATCATGAGGCCTGCAAATTACCCCTTCGACAACAGCCTTTCCTCAATCGCTTTTATTTGCAGCGCCACATAACGCGAGTAGATACGGCAGTTTGCAAAGCTGCCGCCCACAAACCAGAGGCCCTCCTGCGCGGTACGCTTCCACATATTATTCATCTCGCCGTCCGCGCCGATGCCCCACACCGGGCCCACCTGCCGCGCGACTTCTTCGCCCAGCAGTTTTCCCACCAGTACTTCCTGGGTGACAAAGCCCGTCGCCAGTACCACCAGGTCTGCAGGCTTGACCGATCCGTCCTTGAGCCGCACGCCCTCGGCAACGAAGCGTTCGATCAGGTTGAACTGCAGTAGCCCAACTTCGCCGTTGATGATCAGTTCGGCGCAACCCGCATCCAGGTAGTAGCCGCCGTAGCGGGTGCGTATCTTCATCTGGTGTCCAGCCATGTCTTCGCCGGCGTCCCACTTGAACCCGCGCGCAATCAGGCCATCGATCATCTTCTTATCAACCTCGACCATGCGCGCAGTGACCTGTTGAAAATTGCGTCTGGTGACCGGCAGCGTGTTCGTGGTCACAAACAGATCCCCGTCGTCTACCGCAACGCCTTCGTAGAGACCGTAAGCCAGCTTGGCAGCGGGATTAATGCTCACCACCGTGGTCGGTCCGCGCTGGATGATAGTGGTGGCTACGCCGTTGCTGTGCAGGTCCTGGGCGACATCGTGAGCGCTGGTTCCTGTGCCCAGCACCAGCGCTTTTTTGCCGCGCCAGTGGGCGCCGTTGGTGAATTCGGCGGTGTGCATTACATCGCCCTTGAAATCTTTCAGTCCGGGCAGCTCCGGAATGCGCGGGAATCCCACCAGTCCGTTGGCGAAGATCAGATGCTTGGGATGCACGGTCCGCTCGCTGCCATCGGCATGGCGAACCACTGCTTGCCATCGTCCCGCAGACGCATCGTAAGTCCCGCTTGCCAGTTCGGTGCTGGTCCAGAAGTTGATTTCCATGGCCCAGGCATAGGCTTCGAACCAGTCGGCAATCATGTCCTTGGGCAGATAGGTAGGCCAGTTCGGCGGAAAGGGCATGTACGGCAGGTGGTTGATATCGGTAGGGTTGTGCAGCGCGAGCGAGTGGTAACGCTTGCGCCAGTTGTCGCCAACCCGCTCATGCCTGTCGATCACCAGCGTATCCACACCGAGGTGGCCCAGCGAGGCCGCCACAGTCAGTCCGGCCTGACCACCGCCGACGACCAGGACTGCGGGTTCCCGGTCCGCATAGGACTGGTAAGCCATGCGCTGCTCTTTCCAGTTGGTCCCGCCGAAGTTGCGTGAATAGGCCTCTCCGGTCGGGCGCCGCCTGCCGACTTTTTCCTCGAAGCCCTTGAGTTCATGCAGATTGGTCATGAGTTGAAACGCTTTCGTGGGTTCATTCGCCAACAGCCTGACCACACCGAAACCGCGCCCAATCTCCGTCTCATACTGGAAGATTCCTTCGATGATATCGATCCCGGTCCTACGAACGCGGCGGGGTGGCGTGCGTCCTTGCGCGATGGCAAATCCGCGCGCTTTGGTGCTTCCCTGCTGCGCCACCATCAAGGCGGCAATGTCATCGGCGCCCTGGCACGGTGTGATGGACCAGGTAAATGCGAGCAGGTCGCGCCAGTGTCCGTCTGGCGCAAACAGGGATGCAACAGAAGCCCGGCTTCCGCTGTGAAGGGCGATACTGAGCTGCTCAAGCCACTGCTCGACAAGTTCCTGCTCGGAGTGGACGGCGGGCATCTCGAAAGCCGGTAGATTTGCGACGTTCATCAGTTATGATCCTGTAAGCGTTTCGTTGAGGACTTAACAACAGCAAAATCATCTACATGGACAAGCAGCATAACGCACTGGCCAGCATCAAGAAAGGGCCGTTGGAGGGCGCCGTATTTACGCTTGAATTCAAGGCCGGGGTGGTGTGCTGGTCGCGAACCTCACGCCTGCGAGTTTGACGTATAGTTCCCGCCTACCCCTGCGTTAGCGCAGATCACCCGCACAGGAGGCATTATGTCAGCGGCAATTTCCGTGGTCGGCAGTGGCCGCCACCGCTATGAAGTGCATGAAGACTGGGCGCGGCCACCGCAGGATTGCGAGATGATGGCAGCGTCGGTTACCGTAGACGCGCAAGACCGTGTCTACTGTTTCAATCGCGGCAAGCAACATCCGGTGATGGTCTTCGACCGCGACGGAAACTACCTCTCGTCCTGGGGTGTTGGCTTGTTTGCGTTTCCGCACACCATACGCGCGAGCAAGGATGGCCAGCTGTGGCTGGTTGATCGCGACCATGCGCAAATGATGCTGTTTACCACGTCAGGCCAACTGTTACGCACCATTGGTGTCAAGGGTATGCGTTCCGACACCGGCGTGGCGCCCGATGATTTCAGGTCGGAAGCGTACAAAAACGTGACGCACGGCGGCGGCCCGTTCAATCTGCCCACCGACATCGATGTAGCGCCCTCGGGTGAAATGTTCGTCACCGATGGCTATGGCAACGCGCGAGTGCATAAGTTTGCCGCCGATGGCACCCACCTTTTTTCCTGGGGCGAGCCGGGCACGGCCCCCGGCGAATTCAATTTGCCGCATGCGGTGTGGATCGACCGGCGCGGTCGCCTGCTCGTTGCCGACCGCGAGAACAACCGTGTTCAGGTGTTCGATCAAAATGGCAATCTGCTGCACGTGTGGCCCACGCTGCTGATCGGGCCGGCGGTGATCTATGTCGATGCTGACGATATTGTCTATATCGTTGAGCATAACAGCGGCCAGGTCAGCGTGCTGACATTGGAGGGCGAGCGCCTCGCGCAATGGGGTGACCCCGCGTTCCGCTCGTGCCATGGCGTCTGGGGCGACTCTCACGGCGATTTGTATGTGGTGCGCGCGGGATCGTGGGGACGGCGCCGGCGCATCGTGAAACATGTGCGACTGCGTTAGCGCTACTGCTTGGCCAGCCCCAAATCAGTCAGCGCCGCGCGCAGGCGTTTTTCTTCCGCGTGCAGATGTTTGATGAACTCCGAGCTGTTGAGGTATTCAGGTTCCCACTGGTTAGCCTCGACGAAGGTCTTCCATGCCGGTGACGCCACGGTAGTTGCGAGCACGCGGTCCCAGTAGAAGATCTGCTGCGGGTTGAGTCCTTTGGCGCCGAACATTCCAGCCCAGTTTTGCACCACCAGCTCGATGCCCTGTTCCCTGAAAGTGGGCACGGCGGCCAGCGCGCCTGAGAGCCGCTTGGGCGCCGCCACCGCAAGCATGTTGAGTCTGCCGGATTCGACATGCGGCAGAATGTTGGAGGCCACAGTGACGATGGCGTCGACGTGGCCGCCGATGCCTGCAGTCATCAGTTCGCCGCCCTGAAACGCGGTGATGCGCGCCTTGCGGGGATCGCCACCCGCGCCGCGCACCAGCATCCCCGCCATGATGTGCAGAGTGCCGCCGGCGCTGTTGATACCAAGGCTGAAGGTATAGGGATCGCGCTTTAACCGCTCCATCAAATCGCGTGCGGATTTGATGGATGATTCAGGACGTACTGCGGCGGCGAGGTACTGGTTGCCGAACAGTGCCAGCGGTGTGAAATCGCTGAACTGAAATGTGCCGAGTCCGGTGATGTAGCGCGCGACGATGGTTGGCGACACGATGTGCAGATAGTGCGGGTCGCCCGTGTGTTGCGCGAGCGCGGTCAACGCGACCTGGCCGCCGCCGCCGGGACGATTGACGACATTAACTGGCACGCTCAGTGCTTTTGTTTCCTGCCAGACTTTTTGCAGCGCGCGTCCGGTGCGGTCCTGCGAACTGCCGGCAGTGAGCCCGATAAAAATTTCGACGTTCTTTTCCGGCTTCCAGCTTTGCGCGTGCGCCGCTGCGCCAGTCAGCGCAAGCAGGCACACCATAGTGCGGGCAAGCCTGTGTATCCAGGGCGCTTTTGCTGAATTCACGCGTGTGCAGTTTTGCATGGCGGGCCGTGTCAGTGGTGGTTGCTGGCAAGAGACGGCATTGTAGGCAATTGGCGCGCAGGTTGCGCTTGAGAAAAATTTCGCGCACTTCTGCGCGATTGACCTTTCGTCGTACGAGGGATAGAGTGCGGGCTGCTTGAAAATGGCTTTTGAAATCCCCAGCGCGGCCTCGGGCCGCGACCCAATAGCAGACGAAATTTCTTTGGCGGATGCAAAGAAGTCGCGACTGGAGAAACTATGCCCTGCCCAGGCTTCGCAGGCATCAAAGGTAACACAAGAAAAAAAATGAAGCCGATCCGAATACTTCTTCGCGGTGTGCGCTGGGCGCTCATTGCAGCGTTGGGCCTGGCGTTGAATGGTATCGCCACCATTCATGCTCAAGGCCTTACGCTGACTGCCATCACTGTTGCCAGCCAGCCCGCGCAGAGCATAGCAGGCGTGCAGGTGCGTGCGCCCGGCGCGAGTAGCAGCCAGCCGCAAACCTTCACTGCGGGGCAGGCCATTACTGCCGGGGCCGAAATCACGGTGCCGCGCGACGCGCGCATCGAGCTGACCAGCAGCAACGGCAACAAGATCACACTGCACGGCGGCGCCCGATTCGTGGCCGGCACCGTCACCTCGCAGGGCGAATCCCACCAGCCGCTCGGCGGGCGCATCGATTTCCAGGTCAGGAAAGCGCTGGACTTTTTCAATATCCAGTACGAGCGCATCACCGCGGCGGTCAAAGGCACCGAGTACAGTGTGGAAATCGATCCCGGACAGACCTTCACGCTGGCGGTGACCGAAGGTGCGGTCGAAGTCGAGCGCGAGGTGCAGATCCGCATCACAGACGAGTCGGGCGCAGTTGCCGCGGAATTGGAAGATAGCGAAAACGCACAGGGCAGCGGCATCCGCATCGCCGAAGTCCTGAGGGCCGGACAGCGTAAGCGTTATCAGCTTGATGTCGAGGAATACCTGGCCGAATTCAAGAATTATGGCGAAGCAGAAGCCTACTTCAGGAAAGCGCTCAGCGAGGCCGAGGGTAGCAAAGACCGGCATGGCACGCTGCGCAGTGTGCTGAATTTGATGGAACTGAACTGGAAGGCCGGCAAGCTCGCTGCAACGCCCGAGCTCGAGGCCAAATGCGTCGCGCTGGCGCAAGCCTTGGCGGATGCGGCGGGCGAGGCCGCCTGCCTGCGCCTCGCAGGGTTCGCGTACCACATACTGGGCGATCTGCGCAAGGCGATCGGGTACTTCGAAAAATCCCTCGCGATGATCAAGGGTTTCCACGCGCAGCCTGACCATAAAATTATCGCAGCAAACCTCTACAACCTCGCCCTTTCCTACGGCACGCTGGGCGAGTACCGCAAAGCCCTGGACTATGGCGGGCAGGCGCTGGCGATGGGCGAGCGGCTTGCCGCTGGTCGAGATCGTCAGTTTGTTGCGGTGAGCTACAACCATGTCGGTCGTTCCCACGGCGCGCTGGGCGATCAGAGTAAAGCGATCGACTATTACCAGAAGGCGCTGGCGATGTCGGAACGCCTTAACGCAGGACGCGATCATCCTGCTATCGCGATGAGCTTTAACCATCTGGGCATCGCGTACGCCGCCCTCGGAGAGCACCGCCGCGCGGTGGAATCGCACGAGAAAGCGCTTGCCATGCGCGAGCGGCTGTATGCGGGCCGCGATCATCATCACACCGCCACCAGCTACAACAATATTGGCTCTGCCTCCTTCATGCTGGGCGACTATCGCAAGGCGATCGAATATGCGGAAAAAGGGCTGGCGATGCGAGAGCGGCTTTTTGCCGGCCGCGACCACTGGTTCATAGGCGCGAGTCTTCACATTCTTGGAAGAACTTATGATGCGATGGGCGATTACCGCAAGGCGATTGAATATTTCGAGAAAGGCTTGGCGATACGGCAACGCGTCTACGCCGCCGATCACCTTGAAATCGCCGCCAGCCTGATCAACCTCGGCCGCAGCACCCGTCTGGCCGGCGACCCGCGCAAGGCGATCGAGTATCACGAAAAAGCGCTGGCCATGCGCGAACGGCTTTATCCCGGCCGCGATCATGAAAGTGTGGCGCAGGCGCTCGGCGGTCTCGCAGCCGCTAACGCCGCAGCCGGCAACAAAGTGGAAGCGCGCCGCTACCGCGAGCGCGCGACTGCGATGAACAGCCGCCTTAAATCACAATAGATGGCGCGCAGGCTCCTTGCCCCGCTGTTGTTCGTGGGTGTGGCGATGTGCATGGCGTTGGCGGGCGGCGTGTTCGGCATCTGGCAGATGGCCGACCACCTGGTATTCCGCTCGCTCTACCTGACGCAGACACCCACACCTGGAGCTGCGATACGGCTGATCGATATCGACTACCCGGAGGAAGTCAAGCGCGAGCAGCCGCAGCGCTACCGAGAGACGCTCGGTTCAGCGCTGCTCCAGCTTGCAGCACTGCCTGTTCCGCCGCGCACGGTAGTGATCGACATCTGGCTATCGAGCAATCCGGCAGGCGCTGAGGCGGTGATGCAAGGGATAGCCGCGTTGCGTGTCAAAGGCGCAAAAGTGTACGCCGCCGTCGACCCCAAAGACCGTCATGGTAAGAACGCCGGCGACTTCATGAAATCGCACCACGAGGCGATTTATTCCTCCGCGCTCGACGGCTACGGCCACACGCAACTGGAGTATGGCTTTGGCGTGCTCAAATACGAACGCGAGCTCGTGCTGCCGGTGGCGGGGGGGGAGATTCGCCTCACCGCGCTGCCCGTGCGCGCGGCAATCGCGACCGAACGAGCGGATGCGCTGCCGGCATCGCTGGTGATTCCGCTCGGCGCCGACGCGGCGTTCAAGCCCTTCACGCATCGGCTGACCGGCGCGGCCGCGACCATCAACCCGGGCATACCCGCCGCGGAGCCGCCCACCTACGTCATCGTCGGCAGCTTTGCCGAGGACAGCGACAACGTGCTCAAGCGGCCGGGCCCGTTGCTGCTGGCGTGGGCGCTCTCCGACTTGACCGCCGGTAGAGCCAGCGTTGCGCGCGAGCCGCTCAACCATCCGCTGGCGCTGCTGGGCCTGTCTGCGCTCGCTGCGTTGCTGGCGTGGAGTGCTTTCCAGCTCGCGTTTCGCATGTTACGCGCTGGCGTGGCGCCCTCGCGCTGGAGCACTCTCGCACGCGGGCTCGCGCCCGCTGCGTTTCTGTTCTCGGCAGTGTTGCTCTTGTGCGCCGGCGGCATCGTGCTGCTGGCAGGCCGCGTCATCCCGCTCGCATTCCCGATCGCATGCGCGGCGCTCGCTGCGGCGTTTGCATGGTACGGCGCGCGGGACTGGATCACCAACCAACAGGTGCGGCGCGAATTAGGCAGCCAGGGCGAAGAGCGCGCCCTGCAATACGATGTCTTCGTGAGCTACGCCCATGACCCGCCCGCGAACAAGGCGTGGATCAAAGAGACGATCGTGGGGCCGCTCGCCGCCCTGCGTCACGCCGACGGCAAGCCCTATCGTATATTTTTTGACGAAGCATCGATCAAGGTCGGCAGGCAATGGAAGACCGAGATCGAGCTCGCGCTGCTGGGTAGCCGATGCTTCGTTCCGGTGTATTCGGAGCGCTACTTCGAGCGCCCGTACTGCCGCGAAGAGATCGAAATCGCCGACCAGTTGCGTATCGAGGGGCGTTTGCGCATGTTCCCAGTCGCCCGTACCGTTGCCGGCATACCGGAACGCTATTTGCGCAAGGTACAGTACATCGATGCAGCTGCAAACCCGCAATTCATGGCCGAGCTGATTGCGCAGTTGCAGGGCGAGAAGTAAATTTCCCGCAAGTTTGGGAGCGCAGCCAAACAAGGGGTGTCATACCGTGTCGCCGTGTGCCAGCGTTTTGCACAACACATCGACGCGCGCGCAGTCTTCAATGCGCCAGCATTGCGCCAGTATCTGCTCGGCCTTGTGCTGCGGATAGACGGTTTGTAACTGCCCTCGTGTTTTGTCCGTGATGTCGTTGTCATTCAGCGGACGCTCGGCGCTGCCGCGGCAATGCAGCACGTGCGCCGCCATGGATTTGCCATCCGCCAGCACCACGCGAAGGTGTGCTGCTTCACGCCCAACGGTGTCGTCATTGACGAAGGTAACCCTGCGGCGCAGCGCGCTGATAGCCGGATCGCGCACAACCGCGTTGGCAACTTGCGCAATGCCCGCCGCCTTGTATACGAGTGTCGCCGCCGCCCAGTGCTGCAGACTGACCAGTGCCTGACCGCGATCCTTGGGTTCCACCAGATCGGTGAGCTTGGCGGCCAGTGGATTCAAGGCCAGTTCAATACGCTCGATGTGTGCCGCGTCGAAGGCAGGGTGCTGCACAATTTCCAGGCACGCATCGATGATCGGATGAATCACCACGCCACAAGGATATGGCTTGTAGGCGAGCGTTGAAATCTCGAACACCTGTCCGAGCCCGTCGACAGCCGCATCCAGATTGGGTTGCTGTGCAAACGACAGCGCAAAGCCCTTTGCGCCTTCGATCATCGAATCCGAGCATTCAAAGCCGCGTGCCGCCAATAGCGCCGCCGTCAGTCCGCAGCGTGCGGCGTGGCCGGGGGTGAAGTGGCTTCCCATGGTGGATTGTGCCTGCCGCAATCCGCTCGCTTGGTTGGCCGCAAGACCGATGGCGGTTGCCATGCGCGTTTCGTCCAGCGCCAGCACTTTGCCAGCGGCAACCGCCGCACCGATCGCGCCTACCAGACCCTGCACCGACAATCCGACTGCGCTCTCAGCGGGTGGAACACACAGAATGTTGCCCACGCGGCACTGGATTTCAACGCCGAGTATGAGTGCGTGCAGCATCTCCCTGCCCGAAACCTCCTGATATTCCGCCTGCGCCAGCAGCGCAGCCGCGACCGGGCTGGTGGGGTGCGCCACGGATGTGAAATGCGTGTCGTTGAACGCCAGCGCGCTGGAACTCATGGAATTAATGAAAGCCGCATTCAATGCATCCAGCCGTTCGTGACGGCCTACGATAGTCGCTGTAGCGGCACCGTTAAACTCCGCGAGAAAGCCCAGCATCAGCTCGACATCTTCCTCGCGCGAACCGCCCGCCGCACAGCCGACGTAATTGACGAAAGCGCGCACGCCCTCGTGGCGCACCGCAGCCGGCAATTCCTCGAAGCGGGACGCGCAGATGTAACGCGACAGAATACGGGTGATGTCTTTCAAGTGAAGCACTCCTTCATTGTACGCTTGGGCGGCGATGGCGCGCGTGCCCAATTATTTCGGATATAGTCACCGGGGTCAACGCTGCGCCAGGCGCTTCATCGGAAAATGCAGGGCATGGAACTCAATATTGACGGCGCGTAAGGGCGCGGGCGAGTTGTACTGCGGTCTGGCGGAAAAAGACCGGCACGCTATACGTGTGATATACTTGGATTGAAATCTCAGGAGAGCGGCCATGCCTCAACTCAATCTGTACGTCGACGAAACCACGCATTTGCACATCAAAAGATCGGCAAAGGCAGCCGGCGTTTCGCTTTCAAAGTGGGTGTCTGCCCTGGTGCGTGAGAAGACCGCCAGCGAATGGCCGGACGAGGTACTCGCACTCTCGGGAGCGTGGAAGGAATTTCCATCGCTTGAAGATATTCGCAGGACCAAAGGCAAGGATTTGCCGCGCGAGACGTTCTGACACTATTGCGGGACACGCATGTTCGCTCTCGACTCCAACACGCTGATCTATTACTTCAAGGGTGAAGGGCGCGTGATGGCGTGGATGAGTGCCCGCGCACCCTCTGAAATCGGGATTCCTGTAGTCGTGCTTTATGAGATTGAAACGGGCATTGCGAAATCACAACAACCACAAAAACGGCGTAAGCAGCTTGATGCGCTGCTGGCAGTCACAAAAATTCTGCCGTTTGATCGCGCCGCCGCGCGTCGGAGTGCAGGCCTGCGCGCCACGCTGGAGAAGGCTGGCACGCCGCTGGGGCCTATGGATTTTCTCATCGCAGGAATTGCCCTTGCGCAGGACGCTACGCTGGTCACCCGCAATGCCAGTGAATTCTCTCGGGTCGCTGGCTTACGGACTGTTGATTGGTACTGACTATACCGTCACACTCGCCTCGCGCTGTTGCACGCTGGTCATCTGCCGTTCTACCAGTCGCGCGTAGAAACCGCGGCGCGCCACCAGTTCCGTGTGGTTGCCGCTTTCGACGATGCGGCTGCCGTCCAGTACCAGAATCAGGTTGGCCGCACGGATCGTCGACAGGCGGTGCGCAATGACGATGGTGGTGCGATCGACCATCAGGGCGTTGAGCGCGCTGCGAACATGATTCTCGCTCACGGTGTCGAGATGCGAGGTGGCTTCGTCCAGCACCAGTATCGGCGCGTCCTTGAGGAAAGCGCGCGCGATCGCGATGCGCTGGCGCTGGCCGCCGGAAAGCTGCACACCACGTTCTCCGACGCGCGTTTGCAGGCCCTGCGGCAGGGTCGCGACGAACTCGGACAATGCGGCCTGCTGCAGTGCGCGTTCGAGCTCGGCTGTTGATGCGTCGGGGCGAGCCAGACGGATATTGGCTTCGAGGGTATCGTTGAAGAGGTAGGTGTCCTGCGCCACTAGCGCGATGTGCTGCCGCAAGCCGTCGAGCGACAGCTGCCGCAGGTCCGTGCCTTTAAGACGAACCGATCCGCTGTCGGGATCCCAGAAACGCAGAAGGAGATTTGCAACGGTGGTCTTGCCCGCGCCGGAAGGCCCCACCAACGCGACAGTCGATCCGGCGGAGACCTCGAACGACACCGCTGACAGCGCCGGTCTTGCCCGCCGCGGGTAGGTGAAGCGCACCTGGTCAAACTGCAGCGAAGAGCCGCCGTCAGGCATGGATGGTTCGAGCGGACCATCGGCAATACGCACCGGTTCGGCGTGCACGACGTGCAGCCGCCGGGTCGAGGCGATGGTGTCCGCGAGTTGGCGGCCGACCTGCGCGATCTCCGATATCGGCAGAAACGCGGCTACGGAAATGAGGATGAGCAGCGGCAGCAACGTCGGTGCGATCCAGCCGCTTGCCACGGCATGGGCGCCCACTATCGCAATCGCTAATCCGCCCAGGCCCGTCGCGAGCTCCAGTTTTTCGCTTTGCCGCGCCAGATCATCGAGCAGCGCAAGCCGTGTTTCCTGGTAATGGCGCACCAGCGTCATGAACTCCGCGCGCCGTCGCGCCGTTGCCTGAAACGCGATCAGATCGGATAGCCCCTGGATGGTCTCGGTGACATGCGCGCCGAGTTGTCCCAGCGCCGCGCGCGCCTGTGACCCCAGGTCATCGATGCGCCGCCGGCCGAGCACGGGCGTGAGAGCCGCGTACGCGAGGAACGGCAGCAGGGCGACGGCGAGGGGCCACGCCGTCATGCCCAGCATCGCCAGCACCGCAGCGGGCACCAGCAGCGCCACAAAGGCCGGTGCCACGGTGTGCGCAAAGAAATACTCCACGGTCTCGACATCCTGGGTCGCCAGCGCCACCAGGTCGCCGGAGCGGCGTTCCAGCAGGTATGCCGGCGCTAGCGCTTCGAGCTTGACGAAAAGATCGATGCGCATCTCCGCCAGCAACCGATACGCCATGTCGTGGGCGAGCCACGATTCGAGCCAGTGCAGCAACCCAGCCAGCGGCGCGACGATGAGCAGCGCGATCACCAGCGCTTGCGTGGAAGCACCGTCTTTGACCGCCGCAATGATGAGTGCGCCCAGAATTCCGACGCCGATGAAAGCAGCGACGCGGCCGATGCCGCAGACTACAGTTACCGTAAGCTGCCGCCACCAGGGGCGAATCACGCGCATCAGCATGAAAATAGTATCGCGCCAACCGACCACCGCCGCGTCGCTACCAATATCGCGGACTTCGATGCGGGTTTCATCGTGACTTTCAGCACTCGTCGCTGGCTTGGCGCGATCTGCTATCACATCAAACGCGATTTCGAGGTCCGCGATATTCAAGGCACTACGCTTTTCATTCGTCGCCTGCGAACCCATGAGGCGGCGATACGGTCCGTCGCGGTGGATCAGCTCATCGTGCCGGCCGCTTTGCACGACGCGTCCACCTTCGAGCACCAGTATCCGGTCGGCATCGATCACACTGGATAAGCGATGCGCGAGGATCAGTGTGGTGCGGCCGCGCATCAGTCGGTCGAGCGCCTCCTGAATCAATGCTTCGTTCTCCGCATCGACGGAGGACAGCGCTTCATCCAGTATGAGTATGGGCGCGTCACGCAGCACCGCCCGCGCAATCGCCAGACGCTGGCGCTGGCCGCCGGACAAGCGTGTGCCGCGTTCGCCGATCATCGTTTGATAACCGTCGGGCAGCGCCTGAATAAAGTCGTGCGCGTTGGCGGCACGCGCAGCCGCCTCGACCTCTTGCACGCTTGCATCGGGCCGGCCCAGCCGCAGATTGTCATCGATAGTGCCGTAGAAGAGATAGGTATCCTGCGCCACCACGGCAATCTGCTGGCGTACCTGTTCCGGGTCGAGGCCGCGCAGATCGTGAGCGCCGATACGCACGCTTCCCGACTGCGGATCGTAGGCGCGCAACAGCAGGCGCACGATAGACGACTTGCCGGCGCCACTCGGCCCAACGATGCCCACCCGCTCGCCCGGCGCCACTGTAAAGCTCAGGTCTTCAAGCGCAGCATTGCGCACACCGGGGTAAGCAAAACGTACCTGTTCGAACGAGATCGACGGCTGCCGGCTGGGTTCGGCGATGGTGGTAGCACCGCCCGCCGGCGCATTTCCCTGCTCGCCGAGCAGCGCGCGTATTCCCGCCGCTGCGGATTGGCCGGTCATGCCCTGATGCAGTACGGTGCGCAAATCACGCAGCGGGCGAAAGATCTCAGTGCCGGCCATGAGTATGACCAGCAGTGCTTCCATGCCCATCAAGCCCTGCGTCACGCGATAAGCCCCCAGCGCCAGAGCGAGGGCCGCGCCGAGCGCCATACCCAGATCCGTGAAGCCACGCGTGAGTATGCTGGCGGCGAGCACCCACATAGTCTCGTCGGAAAGCGCGCGCGCTTTTTTTGCCAGCATGCGGCCATACGCCTTGCCCTGGCCGAAGGCCTTCAAGGTTGGCAAGCCCTGCATGGCGTCGAGGAATTCTTCGCCATAGGCCTTGAACGCCCTTTGCCGCGCGATCGCCGCGCGCTGGTTCCGGCGGTGCACGAAGGCGGGCAGGATGAGCGTGAATATGGCCGCCGCGAGCATCACGCTCGCCACCGGCAGGTCCCACCACAGCATGAAGGCGAAAATGGCGAACGGTGCGCACGCCGAGATCATCACTTGCGGCAGGTACTGGCCGAAAAAAGTTTGCAACTGTTCAACGCCATCGACCATCGATAGCATCACGCCGCCGGTGCGTTCGCCCGCGAACCAGCCGGGACCGAGCGTGACGATCTTGTCGTAGAGGCGCCCGCGCAGTGTTTCCTGAACCCGCGCCGCGGTGCGGTGTGCCACCATGATTCGCGTTTGCTCGAGCAGCGCGCGCAGGACGATCGCAAACGCGATGCAGGTGAGCGGCAGTGCCAGCTGGCTGAATGGCGCACCCTGGAACACCAAGGCGAGCAGCCAGCCCAGAAATGCGAAACGCGCAATGCCCGCGGCCAGCGCGAACAATCCCAGCACCACGGCAAGAGCGATGCGTCCGCGCAAACCTTCGGTCATTCGCCAGAGCTGTAGGTCAAAATACATTGCTACTCCAAAACGGCAAGTGCTGCGTGTGCTCTTATAGCATCGAGTAGGGCATACCGGAATTCGATGGCCGAAACCAGAACGAAAGAAAGGATAAGGCGCCGTGTGATCGGAGTGGATTTCGGCTATGCTTTCGCTGGCGCACCGCCATCGCCTTTCATTTTAAACTTAGTTGTATTGAAATTACTGAAATAATTTGTAAGCTATTGTTTTATAATGAGTTATTGTAATAATCTCTTGGATATTTTAGCAGCGAATTCTATGATCAACATTGATTGTGCGACTACATTTTTAGCAGCTTGGTGAAGATGCAAAACATTACCAAAGCCGCGCTGTAAAACTCGGTATTGAGGAGTTGAAGCCATGAATGAAAGTACAAGGTACGCAAAAATCGTCGAGTGGTCTGAAGAAGATCAATGTTTCGTCGGAAGCTCCCCGGGTTTGATCTATGGGGGATGCCACGGTCAGGATGAAAAGGCCGTGTTTAACGAACTGTGCCAAATCCTTGAAGAAGCAATCGTTCTTTATCACCAGGACGGAAAATCGCTGCCGCCACCAACGTCTGGCCGTGACTACGCCAACAAAATGCAGAACGTCGCATAATCCGCACTTCATGTTCCGGGAGCGTATAGGCATACTTTTCAACGAGCGGCATACGCCAAGGTGATCAAGGACATCGGCCTGAAGCCGAATTGAGTAGCGTGCGCTGTGCGCACGATGGCATCTGTGCGGGAACGTGCGCACAGCGCACGCTACATGCTGTCAGCAAGGGCGGTCTGAATTAAGGAAGAAAAAGAACGTGACTGATCTAAAAAAATTGCGTATCGCGGTGCTGGGCGCCGGTGCGGTGGGTGGCTATATAGGCGGCTACCTGACGCATGCAGGTTATCGGGTGGCGCTGGTGGATGGCTGGCCCGAACACGTCGAACACATCAACGCTCATGGCATCTGCCTCAGCGATCCGCTGGGATCGCTGGTCATTCCGGCCGAGGCGCTGCACCTGCATCAGGTGCAGGCTTTTATCCGCGATCCTATCGATATAGCGCTGGTGTGCACCAAATCGTACGACACGGCCTGGAACACCAGAATGATCAAGCCGTACTTACGCGCCAGCGGTTGCGTGGTGTCGGTGCAAAACAGCATCAACGAGGATGAAATTGCCGCCATCGTCGGTGCCGACAGAACGATGGGTTGCATCGCCAGCACCATCAGCGTGAGCGCCACCGGGCCCGGCGTGATCGAGCGGGCGCGCACACCGGGCGGCGACGCCTATACGGTTTTTCGCGTGGGTGAAATGCACGGGCGTGTCACGCCACGCGCGCTTGAAATCGCGGAAATACTTTCCGCGGTTGATAGCGCCAAGGTGACCACCAACTTGTGGGGTGAGCGATGGGCGAAGCTGGTCACCAACTCGATGCATCACGGTATTCTTGGTGCTACCGGCATCCACGACCATCAGCTGATGCAGAGCGCCCAAACACGTGCGCTGGCCATCCAGTGCGCGGGCGAGGCCATACGCGTGGCGCAGGCGCTGGGACACGACCTCGAAGCGATACTGCGCATGCCGGCAACCTTGTGGTGTGCCGCGGCGGACGGTGATACGGATGCGTTGCGTCAGATTGAGGCGGGGTGGGGTAAGTGGATGGAGCGTTCGCATGAACCGCATTACGGCTCCGTCGGGCATGATCTGGTCAAGGGGCGGCGCACGGAGATCGATTACACCTGCGGCTATGTCGCCGCGATGGGTGAACGGGCAGGGCAGCCGGCGCCCACGCATGCAGCGCTGGCCGCCATGGTAAAGCGGGTTGAACGCGGTGAACTCAAGCGCGGCATGCACAATCTCGAGGGTTTTCTCAAGGCGGACACATGGAAAAGCACAGCAACAAACACATCGTCTTCGTAGGCGCCGGCGCGGTCGGCGGCTATGTGGGCGCGCACCTGGCGCGCGCCGGCGAGGACATCGCACTGGTCGACCCGTGGCCGGAGCATGTGAACGCGATCAACCGCGATGGTATGCATCTGGGCGGCTCGCAGGGCGAGCATGTGGTGCGGGTTAAAGCACTGCACATAAATGAAGTGCAAAGTTTTGTGCGCAAACCAGTCGACATCGCCATCATCTGCACCAAGTCCTACGACACCGAGTGGGCGGCGCTGATGATCAAACAGTATTTGTCGCCGCAGGGATTTATCGTTTCCATGCAGAACAGTATCAACGAAGAGCGCATCGCCAGCGTTGCGGGTTGGGGAAAGACGGTGGGATGCATCGTCAGCACCATCAGTGTCAACTGCTACAAGCCTGCACACATCAGCCGCTACCAAATGCCCGGCGGCGATAAACACACCGTGTTCCGGGTGGGAGAAGTGCACGGCAGGGTGACCACGCGCGCAACCGAACTCGCGGCTATTCTGGGGGCCGTAGACAGCGCCAATGTCACCACCAATTTATGGGGTGAGCGCTGGACCAAGCTCACTGCCAACACCATCACCCACGGCATGCTCGGCGCTACCGGGCTCGACAACCGTATCGTATACGTCGAACGCGGCGCCGCGCATCGCCTGGGCATAAAACTGGCGGCCGAGGCCATTGCCGTAGGGCGTGCCCAGGGCTATGCGCTTGGAAGCATACTTGGCATTATTCCCGACGACTGGGTGGGTGCAGCGCGTGGCGACGCCGCAGCCCTCAAGTCGGTGCAGGACGGTCTGAGCGCCTGGATGCTGAGGCTGCTCGAGCCTTCCCAATCTTCGGTCGGTCGCGATGTGGCCAGGGGCCGGCGTTCGGAGATCGACTTTACCAATGGCCTGGTGGCGGAGAAGGGCGCGGAGGTTGGGGTGCCGGCGCCCACGCACGCGGCGCTAACCGCGCTGGTCAGTCGTATCGATAGAGGAGAATTGAAGCAAGATCCGAAACATATCGATGCGCTGATTTAGCAGGCAACAATGAAAATCGTTTTATTACTATGCACTTCGTCCACGAAAGGAGCACGCTTTGTCCGAACTAAGCTATCCGACCCTCGGTGAGAACGCTGCAAACACCGCCGGTGCGCGCCGCTACCGCCGCGTCATCGATGCCCATATGCACTGGTATCCGCAGGCGTTTGTCGATCTGATGATCAAGAAAGGTCCGGCCAACGGCGCAGTGATGGGTGCGGACTCGAACGGCAATCCCGTGGTGGTGTCGGTACCCGACTGCACACAGCGCTCGGTGATGCGCAAGACCATGACCCATCTCGACGACATCATTCTCGACATGGAAAAGCGCAAGTGCGATACCTACGCGCTGTCGATGACCAACCCGCTGATGTACTGGGCGCCGGCGGGCTTCGGACTTGAACTGGCCGCCGCGCACAACGATGCCTGCGTCGAGGCCCACCGCAAGTATCCGGATCGATTTTACGGCTGCATTATCCTGCCGATGCAGGACGTCAAGCTCGCCGCGCAGGAACTGGAGCGCATGGCCAAACACCCCTGCATGCGCGCGGTGTTCATTGCCGAACACATCCTGGGCAAGAACCTGCACGAAAAAGAATTCTGGCCTATTTACGAAAGGGTCGAAGCGCTCGGTTTGCCGCTGTTTCTGACCAACCTGTATCCCTCCGGCCCGGAGCGCATGAAAGATTATTTCATGATCAACACGCTCGGCAATCCGCAGGAAGCCGGTTACGCCGCTACCAGCCTGATGTGTGGTGGCGTGCTCGACGCGTTTCCCAAGCTCGACGTCTTCCTGCCGCACGCAGGAGGCACCTTCCCTTGGCTTATCGGACGGATGGAACTGGGGTTCAAGGTCAGTCCTACGCTCAAGCACATGAAGAAACCCGCAGAAGAATACCTGCGGCGCTTCTATTACGACCTGATCACGCATCATCCGCAGATCATGCGCAACCTCATCGATCTGGTGGGTGTCGACCGCATTGTCACCGGCACCGACTTTCCACAGGCCATGTCGGTCAAGCAGCCTGTCGATTTTGTCGAATCCATTCCCGGCCTGACGCATCGCGAACGCGAAATGATATTGTGCGACAACCCGGCTAAACTTTTAGGGATCGCCACGTCCCTGGGAAATTAAGGGAACAGGGATTCATCAGGGGTAAGTGAGAACTGCGAAATCCGGCGGCGCGCTGTTATCAGTTCGCTGCGCTCTGGAGTTTTCAGTGAAAATCGGGTATCATCGCTCGAAATTCGTAACTGTTTGATTTCTATATATTTTATGCCCGGCGTGTGCTGCCGGAGGTCGCGGGTTCGAGTCGTGTCCACTCCGCCAATACTGTTAAAAGGGCGAACCGCGGTTCGCCCTTTTTGTTGAGAGCAATGCATCATGTTTGATTGGCTGCAAAATAATAAGCGCTTTGCCCAGATCATTCTGGCGCTGATCACCCTGCCGTTCGCATTTTTCGGCATAGATTCCTATTTCCGTAGTTCAGATGCCAGTACGCCGGTGGCTTCGGTGGACGGACAGAAGATCAATCAGCAGGAATTCAACATTGCCCTGCGCGAGCGCCAGGAAATGTTGCAAAACATGAGCGGGGGAAAAATGGATCCCGCGCTGCTGGATAATCCGGAAATGCGTTTTAGCGTGGCCGAAGGACTGGTGCATCAGAGGTTGTTGTTGCAGTACGCTGATCGTTCGCGCCTGGTCGCCACCGATCAGCAATTGCAGGCGCTGTTGGGGCAGGCGCCGGCGTTTCAGGCGGACGGCAAATTTTCGAATGAAATGTACGAGCAATTTCTCAGGGTTCGCAGTAAAACCGCGGTCGAATTCGAGAACAGTCTGCGGCGCGACCTGGTGCTGCAGCAGGTGAACGATGCGTATGGCGATTCGAATTTTCTGCCGCGCAGCGTGGTGCAGCGTTTGTCGCGACTGATGGAAACCCAGCGTGAAGTCAGCATGACCATCTTGCTGCCGGGCAGTTTTGAATCCAGGGTCAGCGTCGACGGCGATGCCGCAAAAAAATATTACGACAGCCGGCAGGACGAATTTCGCACACCGGAACAGGTGCGCGTCGAATACGTGGTGCTGACCATCGATGCGCTGCTGCCAACCACAACGGTGGATCCGGAAGATGTCAAAAAAGTCTTTGACGAGCAAGCCAAGCGCAGCAGCGGGCAAGAGGCGCGTCAGGCCAGTCACATCCTGATCACGCTGGAGGCCAAAGCATCGGCTGAAGAAAAACAAAAGGCCAGGGCGCGCGCCGAGGAACTGCTGGCGCAGATTAAAGCCAAACCGGCGGCGTTTGCGCAAATCGCCAAGGCCAACTCGCAGGACCCCGGCTCGGCGGTCAACGGCGGCGACGTGGGTTCATTCAAGCGCGCCGATATGGTGAAGCCGTTTTCCGATGCGGCATTCAGCATGAAAGTGGGGGATATTTCAGGCGTGGTGGAATCCGAATTCGGTTTGCACATCATCAAGCTCACCGGCATTATGGCCACCAAACCGCCTTCGTTCGAAGCCATGAAAGGGGCCATCGAAACCGACCTCAAACGCCAGCGTGCCGGCAAGGAATTCGCGGCGATGGCGGAGCAGTTTAACAATATGGTGTTTGAGCAGTCGGAGAGTCTCAAAGCGGTGGCGGAGTTCACCAAATCCAGCGTGTTGCAGAGCGGCTGGATGGGGCGCAATGGGCCGGCGAGCGATATGCGCCTGAACAATCCCAAATTGTTGCAGGCCATTTTTTCGGATGAAGTGCTGAAGAACAAGCGCAACAGCGAAGCGGTTGAAGTCGCGCCCGGTACGCTGGTGGCAGCACGCCTGCTGGAGCATAAGCCCGCCGTGGTGCGCCCGTTTGATGAAGTGCAGGCTGCAATCGTCGCCCAGCTGACACGCAGCCGCGCCGGCCAACTGGCGGCGCAGGAAGGGCGTGCCGCTCTGGCCAGTCTGCGTAAAGGTGAGCCTGCCACGGTGACCTGGAGTGCGCCGCAACTGGTTAATTTTTCAAGCCAGATAAAAGACTTGCATGACGATGTGCGCAAACTTATTTTACGCACCGATGTGTCAAAGTTGCCTGCCTATGCCGGTGCGGAAACCGCCGCGGGTTACGCCTTGATTCGTATCACGCGCACCATAGATCCGGAAAAGCTGGACGCGGAAAAAGAAAAGAGTCTCGCCGCCGCGATGCAGCAGGCGCAAGGTCAGGAGCAGAACGCTGCATTACTGGCCAGCCTGAAGCAGAAGGCCGACATCAATATTCGCAAGGAACAGTTGAGCGAGAAGAAGGAAAAGTAGATGTACTGCCTGTGAAGGGTGAAGGGTGAAGGGTGAAGGGTGAAGAGTGAACCGTCAGCCGCGCCTGGGGTACCCCTTCACCCTTCACCCGTCACGAACTCAGCCCGCCCACCACCGTATTAAACCCGGCATCCACATAAGTAATCTCGCCGGTAATGCCGCCCGCCAGCTCCGACAGCAAAAACGCCGCTGCGTTGCCGACGTCATCTATCGTCACATTGCGCCGTAGCGGCGCATTTTCCTCGACAAATTTCAATATTTTTCCAAAGCCGCCGATGCCTGCTGCCGCCAGGGTTTTTATCGGCCCGGCAGAGATGCCGTTCACCCGGATGCCTTTGGGGCCGAGAGCCTGCGCGAGATAGCGCACATTGGCTTCGAGGCTGGCCTTGGCCAGCCCCATCACGTTGTAGTTGGGCACTGCGCGCTGCGCGCCCAGATAGGTTAACGTCAGCACCGCTGACTTACGATTTTCCAGCATCGGCAGCGCGGCTTTGGTGAGTGCTGCAAGGCTGTAGGAGCTGACGTCGTGCGCCAGGCGAAACGCTTCGCGCGACAGGCCTTCGAGCAAATCGCCTTTCAATGACTCACGCGGCGCAAAGGCGATGGAATGCACCAGTCCGTCCAAGCCATCCCACTGGCCGCGCAAATCATCGAACAACCTGGCGATTTGCGCGTCATCGGCAACATCACAGGGCAGCACGGGCGCTGTGTCAAAGTCTTTTGCGAGATCAAGCACGCGATTTTTGATATCTTCGCTTTGATAAGTGAAGGCAAGCTGCGCACCTTCGCGATGCGCCGCGCGTGCGATGCCGTAGGCTATGGAACGGTTCGACAGCAGACCGGTGATCAGAATTTTTTTGTCTTGCAGCAGCGCCATGAGCGTTCCTTTGATTTCTAGGATTATAGCAAGGGGCCGGCAGCAGACGGCGGGCTGACGCGGGCAGGGCGTTTCGGCTACACTGGCACGCGATGACAAGTGCCAGGGTTTTCATTGCTGTGCTGTTGGCTGCAGGCGTGCTGGGTTGCGGTGAACGTGCCGCGCCGCCCGCCGCTACAGCCGGCAGCGGCAAGCCGGAGAAAGTGCTGCGCTTCACCTTTCAGGCGGCGGAAACCGGCTTTGATCCGGTCAAAGTGGCGGACTACTATTCAGGTGTTGTGATCGCGGCGATTTTTGATCCGTTGCTGACCTACGATTACCTTGCGCGTCCCGCGAAGCTGGTGCCCAACGTTGCGGTAGCGCTGCCGCAGATTACGGACGGCGGCAAGACCTATACGCTCAGGTTAAAGACGGGCATCCGTTTCAGCAATGACCCCGCGTTCAAAGGCCAGCCCCGCGAACTGACCGCGGCGGACTACGCGTATTCGATCAAGCGTTTTCTCGATCCCAGGAATCGTTCGCCCTACGCGTTTTTGTTTGAAGGCAAAATCGCGGGGCTCGACAAACTGGTCACGGATGCCAAAAAATCCGGACGTTTTGACTACGATGCCCCGGTCGCCGGTCTGGAAACGCCCGATCGCTATACCCTGCGCATACGCTTGAATGAAACGGATTTTAATTTCTCGCACGTGCTGGCGTTTTTTATGGTGGGTGCGGTGGCGCGCGAAGCTATCGCGGCGTACGGCGACGACACCAACGCACATCCGGTCGGCACCGGGCCTTATGTGTTAAAGCGTTATGTGCGCTCGTCGAAGATGGTGCTGGAAAGGAATCCCGATTTTCGCGAGATGATCTGGAGCGCCGAACCCACTAACGATCCCGCGGATCAACGCATCGTCGCACGCATGCAGGGCAGGAAGTTGCCGCTGATCGAGCGTGTGGAAATCAGCGTGATGGACGAGGCGCAAAGCCGCTGGCTGGCGTTTCGGCGGCGCGAAACCGATATCGAATATCAGTTGGAAGAACTCGCGCCCAAGTTCATGACGGCGGACGGCAAACTGAAACCGGAGTTCACGCAGCAGGGCATCCGCATGGATCGCAGCGTCGATCCGGAAATCATTTATCTATTCTTTAACACGCAGGAACGCATCGGCGACCAGTCCAATCCGCTCGGTGGTTTCAGCAACGAAAAAATCGCGCTGCGGCGCGCGATTGCGATGTCGTATAACGTCGATGAACAAATCAAGGTCATCCGCAAAGGGCAGGCGATACGTGCGCAGTATCCGATACCGCCGGGTGTCGCGGGACACGAGCCTGCCTACCGCAACAGCATCCCGTACGATGTGCGCCTTGCCAACGCGCTGCTCGACAAGTTTGGCTATCAGCGCGGCGCCGACGGCTACCGTGCGCAACCAAATGGTAACTTATTGATTTTAAAGTATTTTTCTCAACCTACAGAACGTGATCGGCAATTCGACGAATTGATGAAACGTTCGCTGGACAAGATCGGCGTGCGTGTTGAAATCCAGAAAGAGCGCTTTGCCGAACTGAACAAACTGGCCGATCAATGCCGCCTGACGATGCGTCACTCGGCGTGGATAGCGGACTATCCCGACGGCGATAATTTCATGCAGTTGCTGTATGGTCCGAATTCCGGGCAGACCAATTCCGCATGTTACCGCTCGCCGGCGTTTGACAAGCGCTATGAAAAATCGCGGCGCTTGCCGCATGGCCCCGAGCGCAATCAACTCTACCGCGAGATGACGCGGCAAATGGAAGCCGATACTGCGTGGCTGCTGACCGACAGCCGCTATCGCAATGTACTAGTGCAACCATACGTGGCGGGCTTTAAAAAGCATCCGGTATACGCACACGAATTTTTGTATATGGATTTGGACGCGAAGGATTCTCGTCCGTGACCGCCTACATCCTGCGCCGCTTGCTGCAGTTCGTGCCGACGCTGCTGGGCGTGGTGTTGCTGGTGTTTATCCTGTTCAACTGGATCGGCGGCGATCCCGCCTACATGCTGGCGGGCAAGATCTCCAACCCGGAGCAGATCGCGAACATCCGCAAACAGTTGGGCGTCGATCAGCCGTATTACGTGCAATTGTGGATCTTCATCACGCAGATCGTCACCGGCGATTTCGGCGTGAGCTGGGCCACCAACGAAAAAGTATCCGCGATATTCGCCACGCGCCTGATGCCCTCGTTGACGGTGCTGGTGCCCATGCTGATTATCAGCACGCTGCTGGCGATGGGCCTGGCGCTGCTGGTGGCCTATGTGCGCGGCTCGCTCACCGACCGCGCCATCATGATCGGCTGCACTGTCGGGCAGTCGATCAGCATCCTGGTCTATATCATTGTGTTTCAATATGTTTTTGCCTATCAACTGGGCTGGTTTCCGGTGCAGGGTTGGGGCCAGGACTTTGTCACCAATCTGCTGAAATTCAGCGCGCTGCCCATTGTGGTGGGTGTGGCGGTTTCGTTGGCGCCGGATACGCGGCTGTATCGCACATTTTTTCTGGATGAAATTCATCAGGACTATGTGCGCACCGCGCGCGCCAAAGGCATGAGCGAAGCGCGCGTGATGGGCGTGCATGTGCTGCGCAATGCGGCGATACCGATAGTCACCAACGTGATGATTCAACTGCCGGCGCTGCTGGCGGGCGCGTTTCTGATCGAGCGCTTCTTTTCGATCCCCGGCATCGGCCGCGAAGTCTTGCTGGCGGTGGAGCGCAGCGACTTCCCCTTGATCAAGGCGGTGACGGTTTACGTGGCGATGGCGACGCTGGTGATTAACCTGGTAACGGACATAATGTATAAAGCCATCGATCCGCGGGTGCAACTCAAATGAGCGCGACATTGGCGCGGGAAACTTCGCCGGGCCTGTGGGCGCTGGCGTGGCGGCGCTTGCGCCGTGATCGCGTGGGGATGGTGTCGCTGGTGATCGTGGGCGCGTATCTTGTGGTGGTGATTGCGGCGGTCGCAGGATGGATCGCAGCGGATTGGTCACGGGAAGCGGGGGAGAACTATGCGCCACCCGGATTCGCGGGAGCCGATGCACCCGCGCCCGCGGCCGCCGCGGTGCAGGCGCCATCGAAGGAGGCTTTGACAACTGAGCCGGGTATCGTCGATCCGCTCGCCGATGTGTTGAGCGAACTGCGCAAGGGCCTGGCCGCCGCACCCGCCGCGGCAGCCCGGGCTAGCACGCTGCCACTGGGCGGCGACAAATGGGGTCGCGACGTGCTTAAAAAGGCCGTCAAAGGCACCGAGACGTCGCTGGTGGTGGGGCTGGTTGCCGCATTGCTGGCGGTTTTTATCGCAACCGTCATGGGGGCGTATGCCGGCTATTACGGCGGCCGCATCGACGATTTTTTGAATTGGGTATACAGCGTGTTTACCGCCATTCCGTATCTGCTGCTGGTGCTGGCGATAGCGGCGGTGCTGAATCAGAAAGGCACGCTGACGGTGATTCTGATTCTGGGCCTGACCGGATGGACCGGCATATTCCGGCTGGTACGCGCCGAATACATCAAACATCGCACGCGCGAATACGTGCTGGCGGCGGACGCCATAGGCACTTCGAATGTCCGCCGTATGTTCACACATATATTTCCCAACGTGAGCCACGTGGTGCTGGTGCAGTTGTCGCTGCACGTGGTGCTGTTCATCAAAATGGAAGTGATTTTAAGTTTTCTTGGTTTCGGCGTGGGCGTGGATACGGTGTCGTGGGGCAGCATGCTCAATGAATCGCAATCGGAATTGATACTGGGCAAATGGTGGCAGCTTGCGGCAGCGACAGCAGCGATGGCAGTGCTGGTTACGGCGTTCAGTTTATTTACCGATGCGTTGCGGGATGCGCTGGATCCGCGGCTGAAGTGACGCTCGTCCCAGAAGCGAAGAATTTCCCTTCGCATGGTATCCGCCTGCCCTTCAGGATTTGTGCTTATAGTTAAACGCTGTAGTGTAACTTATTGTTTTAATTAAAATTTATTGAATAATTCCACTCTGACCCCAAATTGTATTAGCTGTACCTGAGCCTATCGGTTCGCGACCCGAAGTTCAGCGACGTTCACTCCCCGCGGGCTATAGACGATGATACGCTCTGCATCAGGCCCGGTAGCGAGAACCATCGACTCGGTGAAGGTTGTCAAAACCTTCTGGCCGCCGGTCATGCGCCCCGATGCGTTACGGCCGTCCCAATGCATGATTTGTTCGGGCGGGAAAAACACTTCGTCGATGCAATGCCGCTGTGAAGTTACCAATTCGACTCGATAGAGCTTTGCAAAGTCAATTTCTTCATTCATGACGCCCCGGCTCTTTGGATTTGCAACGTTCGCGATCTTCTCGGCTGCGAGATTCTTGATCGCGGCGTCCTCCTTCAGAAGCGACAGACGTAAGACGCTCAAGGTTTCATTGCTGGTTAATTTGAGGAGTTGGGCTGCCATCGCGAGATGGTATTCGCTGTTGAAGAATCTGAAATGGCTAAACATCAGTTGCATTTCACTGTCAAGGCTCCGGTTGGGGTCCTTGTTTTGCTTCATGACATCGGATTCAAGCCTCGCAAGAATCCGAAACAAATACACATGCGCCATGCGGTATGACGGATCGAGCTGCAGGCACTTCAGCAGTTTCTCTTTCGCCGCATCCAGGCGGTTCATGCGGAAATGCATCACACCCTGGTAGTAGAGGATCTCTTTTTCCAACGCATGCTGTCGAGGGAGCGCCCTTGCGCCCGATTCCTTTTTCCAGATATCGGTAAAAACGCTTTCATCGCGTTTCATGGGTGTGAGCTGCTGTTGGTCCTTTTCGTAAGGAGACCAGTCTCTCAGCGTCGGGGGAAGTACCGCAAAGGCCTCCGCATAGCGCCCGTTTTCATAGTGCTGAAAAAACGCGTGCTGTGCGTCCGGGCTGAGTGGGGCGGCGACCGGTCTGAACCAGAAGTACGCCGACACGCCGCACACCAGCGCCAGGATAAAAGCGCCCGCCACACGCATCGGCGTCATGCTGCGGGCTTTATCTTATATAGCACGCCTTGACCGTGCCAAAGATAGGATCACCGAAAACGCCATTGTTGCAGTCGACTCCGTTTAGCAGCGCCGGTTTGAAGGTGAATTTGCCGTTGGCCCCGTAGGCTACATCCCTTTGACCGCTGAAATTGCAGCGCCCGTTTTCCTGAGCGCAAAGGGTGTATCCCGCAGGCGCACCCAGACTGCCGGGCGGCGGCGGGGTCACCGGGCCTTGATTACACGTCAGCATTATCTTGGAGCCAAATCCCGCTTCCGGCGGCCCGGCACTTGCCTGACGCAATCTGCCATCGCCGCATTGCCATTCGGCGATGTAGTTCTTTACACAACCCACCGCAGGATCGCCGATCACCTGATAATTCACCACATACTCGCAGACATCGCGTCCGTTACACGACTGCGACAAGTGCGCTGTCCTGTTGCCACGCGGCTGCTTGCAATTTGCACCATAGGTTCCTGCAATCACTTGAATCCGGCCTGCGGGCGGTGGATCCACGCTGACGCGTGTCGACAATATGGTTGCGTTCCAGGGGTAAGGCTGAGTCCAGTTTTCATTCGCATCCGTGCATTGATAGGTGCCTGACACCGATGTGAATCCTGCGGAAAAGGTTCCAATGTAGCTGCAGATGCCCCACGTTCCGGGGTTCCAGCGGAAGATGCTCACGTTTCTACGGTCAACTTCCATCCGCAGTTTGCCACCGATAGAGGTGCCGTTAGGGTGAGTGAATCGCGCGTCGAACTCGTTACTGGTTCCGATGCGCGTCCATACTCCTCTCCAGCCAGCAACCTCGGATTCGTTCCATGTTTGTCCCAAAACGTCGGCAGGGGCGATGTTTTGCGCGTTAGCATTGTTTAGAGGGTAAAAAATGTGCGCACAAACGGCCGACAACATTAACACCATGGACGCCAGGATTAAGCGTCGGTGACCGAAAAATCGAAAACCAGAAAATGTCGCCATGCGTCTCCTCGCTTTCAGTATTTTGGTAATCAACGGCGGGCCGCTCCTGGTTACTGCGAGCAGGGTTTACGCCGGGAGTTTGCCGAAGGAATGGTAGGCTTCTGCATTTTTCGTGTCAATATACCGCTGCCTTCGGTACCTTGGGTTCGCAAGTTCATTGCGGAAGCAAACATGCCAGTTCCATTGCCTTGTTCACAGTGTCTGGCGGACTTCCGTGCAGAGGACATCCCGTCCGCTAACCGACCATCGTTCGGCGCCGACGATTAAACATCGATAGACAGGATTTACAGGATGGCGCTTTTATCCTGTGCATCCTGTTAATCCTGTCGCAATGTTGTTGGGATTGCGCCCTTCGCGGGCTTGTCCGGCTTAGGTATTGGCCTACCAAACCGCATTTCTTCCCGATGCTGTTTGCGAAACGCCCATCGACTGTGCGCGGCAATCGGTGCTAGCATTCACGCCGGATATTGAACTAAAGTTACCTGTTTCCAGCGCACTGCAACATTGAATGCTCTTAGACGTGCCGGCGCACTACTACGCCCGTGGTGACACCCGGTTCTTGACTCGGGAGAAATACGATGAGAATCGCACTGCACTTACCTGGATACTGGTTTCACAATTCGAAGTGGCTAACGATGCGCGGCCTGGCCCTTGCTTTTTTCATCGCGACCATGGCCGTGCTGATCAGCGCCACCGCACAGGCCCAACTGCCGAATACTTTGATCGTCAGGCATCCAGCACTTCCTAAATTCGTAATAACGTTGACGAAGACAGGCAATTCCTGGAGTGCCAGGAATCAAGACGGAATTGATGGGCAGGTAACTAATCTCGCAAATGCTCACTACAAGGAAGGCCAATCGTTTTCGTTCACCGTAAACTTCAGTAAAGATTCACATGGCTGCAAGATAATAGGTTATACGGGCAAGGTCGCGGGAAACAGGATTGTTGGGACGTACTATGGAAGTTTGTGCGGACCAAGGGGCGACTTCACGATTGATAATTTTTCATCGACGGCAATCTCCGCGCCGCCCCCGCCGCCCCCGTACACCCCGCCCCACACCGGTGCGGTAGTGGTTCAAACGTTCCAGGGGGCACTGCCTCCGGCGGGCTCTGCAATGAGCGCCTGGTCCACCCATGTCACGATCACGTGGGTCACTGCGACGGGTGAAAGAAGAGTTAACAAGGGCATATTCTGGCAACCCAGCGTCAAGCCCGGTGTCCTGCCCGCGCTGCCGTTGGGACAGATCACTTTTCTGGATCAAGGACGGCTCGACCAGGTCTTCCAGTTTCCCGCAACGGTCCTTGTCAGTATCGAAGCGGAGGCATTGATAAAATGGCGGGGTGAGGGCCCGGCTCAATTGCCCCCGATCGCCCGCCCGGAGCTCACCTTCCGCGACGTTGATCGCGGTTTCTACGCGACATCGGGCACTTCAACCCAAGTCCACCCGGCGCTGTTCTTTATCCCGGTGCCGCCCACCGCAGTCGAACTCTCCGGCAGCGGCGTCAACATGTTCGGGCCGGGCGGCGCCATCCTTCCCGAGCAGGTGCCGACCTTTCTCGTGAATCGTCTTCCTGCGCGGGCAGGCAATGCAGACCCGATGCCGGAAAATGTGTTTACCACGGCGCATACTGCTTCCATCCTGAGCAATCCGGCCGTGTGGCCGGGCATTGCGTCCCCGGTGTCGTCCGGCTGGCACCAGCTTTTTGCCAGCCAAGGCCCGCAGCAGAAGCCGCCCCGGCTGGTGTCCTCCATTCGCATCCGCTTCGGCGCAGCAGCGGCTGGCGGGATTCCACCGCCGCGCCCGGCGTTGGGGCGCGTTCCGCTCAATCTCTACTACAGCTCGGCACGTGGCGATAATTTCACCACTGGCACCTCCGTCGGTGAGCAAAGCGCACAAAGCTCCGGCTATGGCTTTGCACGCATCGAAGGTTATGGCTTCCGCGACCCGCAGCCCGGCACTGTTCCGCTCAAGCTTTACTGGAATGCTGCGCGCGGAGACAACTTCACCACGGCATCGGCGCAAGGCGAGCAGGCCGCGCTCGCCAGCGGCTACGTGTTCGTGCGCGTGGAGGCGTATATCTATCCCACGCAGCAGCCCGGCACTGTTCCGCTTAAGAACTACTGGAACCAGGCGCGAGGAGACAACTTTTCTACGGCAACCGCAATTGGCGAGCAGAACGCGCGAGACTCGGGCTATGTCTTTACGTGGATCGAGGGATACGTCTTTCCCGCTGGGACTTCACCGTAGCCTCCAGGCGCAGTCGTTCCGCCTCCGACGGCAGGCGGATAGCTGGGCTGCTACACGGACACCGGAGATCGTGATCTAAACGCCCGATTTTCGGTGGCCTGATAGCCCGTGTTTCGGAAGTTCATTGCAGGAGAAAACATGCCAGTCCCATCGGTTTGTCCACAATGTCAGGCGAATTTTCGTGGTGAGGATATCCCACCTGCTAACCGTGCATCGTTTGGTGGCGAGACGCACTACAGCCGTGTGATCGGCGTCTACGATGACGCAACAGACGCTACAGTATCCTGGCAATGCCCGGATTGCGGCTACTCGTGGGCGCGCACAGGAGAGTTGTCAGCTGGTATGCGGAGCTTTCAGTTAGTGTCGCAACCCTCCGATGGTGCAGCGCTGACTTTAGAAATAGATTCACCGGCGCGCGATGACCATGGGCAAGCTCCAGTAGCGCTGCCGCTGAGAAAGCAGTGGTGGCAATTTTGGAAGTAGCCCTCCGATCGCGGCCGAAATAAGCGCAAGACGCTTGAGCTTTGCCTTGTGAGTTAAAAGCGTTTTTATAACCTATTGTTTTAATTGTATTTTATTACTTTAATTCACTCTGACCCCTTATTAAATAGCAGATGAACTCACAACAAATCCTGCTCAGCGTGCGCAACCTGAAAGTCGATTTCAGGCTCGATGACGGCGCGGTATTGCACGCGGTGAAGGGCGTGAGTTTTGATGTGCCCGCGAATGGCACGGTGGCGCTGGTGGGTGAATCGGGCAGCGGCAAGTCGGTGAGCGCGCTGGCGATTCTGGGTTTGCTGCCTGCCGAAAATGCCAGCGTGCTTGCAGGTTCCACAATCACTTACCGCAATCGCGATTTGCTGCGCATGACGCGACGCGAAATCACCGCACTGCGCGGCGCGGAAATCTCGATGGTGTTTCAGGAGCCGATGAGTTCGCTGAACCCTGTGTTCAGCATCGGCTTTCAGTTAGTGGAAGTGCTGAAAAAACATTTGGGGCTCAGCGGCAAACAGGTGCGTGCGCGCGCGATTGAGTTGCTGAATGAAGTCGGCATACCTGATCCGCAAACGCGCATCAATGCCTATCCGCATCAGCTCTCAGGCGGGCAACAGCAGCGCGTGATGATCGCGATGGCGATTGCCTGCGAACCGCGTTTGTTGATCGCCGACGAGCCGACCACGGCGCTGGACGTTACCGTGCAAAAACAAATACTGGCGTTGCTTGCCGAGTTGCGGCAACGGCGCCAGATGTCGATGCTGTTTATCACCCACGATCTTGGTCTGGTGGCGGAAGTGGCGGATCAGGTGGTGGTGATGCGCGATGGTGAAGTTCGCGAGCAGGGCAGTGTTGTACACATTTTTTCGGCAGCGAAAGACCGGTATACCCAGGCGCTGCTGGCGTGCCGTCCGCCGCTGGATCGGCGTCCGCAACGCTTGCCGGTGGTGGAAGATTTTGTCGTTGACCCGCCCGCGGCCGTTAATGCGGCGGAGCGGCCACGCGGCCTGCGCGGTGACGAAGAAATTATTCTCGAAGTCAGCGGGTTGTCAAAAACGTTTCATTTTCGCGAAGGTCTGCTGCGTAAACGCGAATTCAAAGCGCTGAGTAATGCGTCGTTCAAGCTCGCCAGGGGTAAGACGCTGGGCGTGGTGGGCGAATCCGGGTCGGGCAAAACCACCATGGCGCTGACGCTGATGCGCCTGACGCCAGCCTCGGGTGGTAGAGCGTTGTTCGATGGCCGAGATTTGTTGTCGCTCACGCCCGCGCAAGCCATGCCCTACAAACGGCGCATACAGATCGTGTTTCAAAATCCCTATGCCTCGCTCAATCCGCGCTTTACCGCCGGGCAGATAATCCTGGAGCCGCTGCAAATCCACGCCATCGGCGCGGATCAGCCGGCGCGTGTCGAGCTGGCGCTGGAACTGCTGCGTAAAACAGGGCTGCCGGAAGCGGCGTTCTTCAAGTATCCTCACGAGTTCTCGGGCGGACAGCGCCAGCGCATCGCGATCGCGCGCTGTTTGACCATGAAGCCGGATGTGCTGATTTGCGATGAAGCGGTGTCAGCGCTGGATTTGTCGGTGCAGGCGCAGTTGCTGAATCTGTTGCAGGATTTGCAGGATGAGTTTGCTATGAGCTACATCTTTATTTCGCACGATTTGGCGGTGGTGAAATATATGTCCGACGAAGTCATGGTGATGAAAGACGGTGAGATTGTTGAAATGAATGACGCCGATGCGATTTACGCTAATCCACAAAATAGCTATACAAAACAATTACTTATGGCAATGCCGCAACTAAGCGCCAAGGTGCAGGGGCACGCTGCGTGATGATGCGCGCGCTACTCCCGTGCCTGTTTGTAGCGGCGCAGGCGCTGGCAGGTGCTGCGCATGCGGCGCACGCCTACGCGCAATTCGGCGATATCAAATATCCGGCGGGGTTCGCGCACTTCGAGTGGGTGAATCCGAAGGCGCCCAAACGCGGCGAGATTTCGCTGGTGGCGCCGACGCGGCTGACCAACTTCGACAAATTCAACCCGTTTACATTAAAGGGAGCAGCTGCCCCGGCGCTGGGTGCGTTGGTGTTCGAGACGCTGATGACAGGTACTTACGATGAACCCAACACCGCCTATGGCCTGCTCGCCGAGGATATCGAAGTCGCGAGCGACCTGCTGTCGGTAACGTTTCGCATCAACGCCCTGGCAAAGTTTCAGGATGGCACGCCGGTGACGGCGGCGGATGTCAAGCATACCTTTGATACGCTGATGAGCAAAGCCGCGGCGCCGCAGTATCGCGTGATCTTTGGCGATGTGAAACAAGCGGTGGTGAGCGGTCCGCTTAGCGTGCGTTTTGATTTCAAACGCGCAAGTGCGGAGTTGCCATTGCTGTTGGGGAGCTTGCCCGTATTCAGTAAAGCATGGGGTGCAGGAAAACCATTTACCGAAGTCATCGCCGACAAGCCGGTTGCCAGCGGCCCTTACAAGATAGGCCGCATGAATTTCGGGCGTGACATCACCTATGAGCGCGATCCCAATTATTGGGCGCGTGATCTGAACGTGCGCCGCGGCATGTTCAACTTCGACCGCATTACCTTCAAAATCTACAGGGACAATACCGCACAGACCGAGGCGTTCAAGGCCGGCGAGTTCGATTACGTGCAGGTTTTCTCGGCGCGCGACTGGGCGCGTGCGTATACGGGCAAGAAGTTCGACAGCGGCGAGTTGATCCGCACGCACCTGAAATCCCGCAACGCAGGTGATTTTCAGGGCTATCTGATCAATACCCGGCGCGACAAATTCAAGGACCCGCGCGTGCGCGAGGCGATTGCACTGGCGATGGATTACGAATGGATGAACCGGCAGTTGTTTTACAACTCCTATGTGCGCATACGCGGTTTTTTTGTGGGCAGCGATTTCGAGGCCAAGGGGCTGCCCGGCGCGGATGAATTGCCGGTGCTGGAACCACTGCGCGACAAGCTCCCCGCGAAAGTATTTGCCGAGCCGGTGCCGCAGCCGCCTTCAACCGCGACGCCCGGCAGCTTGCGTGATAATTTGCGCAAGGCCAAGGCGCTGCTGGATGCAGCGGGGTGGACTTACCGTGACAACGCATTGCGTAATGCCAAAGGCGAGCCCTTTGTGATGGAGTATCTCGATGGCGGCTCGGGCGAACGCACATTTGCGCCCTATATGCAGGCGCTGGCGAAACTGGGTATCGATGCGCGCTACCGGCGCGCGGATTTTGCGTTGATTCAAAAGCGCTGGGATGTGTTTGATTTTGATCTGACTTCCTTGCGCCTGCGCGGCTCGGAGGCGCCCGGCAGCGAGTTGCTCGACCGTTATGGTTCCCAATCCGCAGTGACGCAAGGTTCGAGCAACATGATCGGTGTGAAGGACCCCGCTGTCGATCAGCTACTGGATCTGGCGGTCGCATCCACCACGCGGGCGGAGTTGGTCGCGCGCCTGCGGGCGCTGGATCGCGTGCTGCGGCACGGTCACTACACCGTGCCACAGTGGTATGCCGAGGGTTTCCGCGTCGCCTATCGCGCGGGTAAATTTGAGCAGCCGCCGGTAGCGCCGCAGTATTATCACCCCGAAGACTGGGTGCTTAGAACCTGGTGGAGAAAACAGTAGCCATGTGGGTTTATATCCTGAAGCGCTTGTTGCTGATGATTCCGACGCTGTTTGGCATACTGCTGATCACGTTCACCATCATCCAGTTCGTGCCAGGCGGGCCGGTGGAACAAATGGTGTCGCAATTGCAGGGGCGCGATGCGGGCGGCGAAGCGGGGGCGGCCCCCTCCGAGAGCAATTATCGTGGCCGGCAGGGTGTCGATGCGGCCAAGGTCGAGGAAATCAGAAAACTCTACGGTTTTGACAAGCCCGCGCACGAACGCTTTTTCCAGATGCTCGGGCAGTTTGCCCGCTTTGATCTGGGCAAGAGCTTTTTTCACAATAAGGATGTGTGGCAGTTGATCAAGGAAAAGCTGCCGGTGTCGATCACTCTGGGGCTGTGGACGTTTTTTCTGACCTACCTGATTTCCATCCCGCTGGGCATTGCCAAGGCGGTGCGCGCGGGCACGCCCTTCGATACGGCGACGACCTTTGTCATTCTGCTGGGCTATGCGATACCCAGCTTTGTCCTGGGTGTGGTGTTACTGGTGTATTTCGCGGGCGGCACGTTTGTGCAATGGTTTCCGCTGCGTGGCATTACCTCGACCCATTGGGCCGAGTTAAGCATGTGGGGCAAGCTAAGCGATTACCTGTGGCATATCACGCTGCCGGTGACGGCCATGGTATTGGGCGGGTTTGCGATCATTACCATTCTCACCAAGAATTCAATGCTCGAAGAAATCCGCAAGCAATACGTGCTGACCGCACGTGCCAAGGGATTGCCGGAATCAACGGTATTGTGGCGGCATGTGTTTCGCAATGCGTTAATACCGATAGCCACGGGTTTTCCAGCCGCGTTTCTCGGCGCATTCTTTGCCGGCTCGCTGTTGATTGAGACGTTGTTTTCGCTGGATGGACTGGGACTTCTGTCCTACGAGTCTGTGATCCGGCGTGATTACCCCGTGGTGTTCGCCAACCTGTTTATGTTCACACTGATCGGGCTCATCGCACATTTGTTGCGCGACTTGAGCTATCTGTGGGTAGACCCGCGCGTGAAGTTCGATTGATCGTGGCTGAATCCGCAACACTGCCACTGGCCGCCAAGGCTGAGAGCCCCACCCGGCGCGCCTGGCGGCGTTTTCGTAGCAACCGGCTGGGGTATCGCAGCCTGATGATGTTCCTGGTTATATTCGCGGTGAGCCTGTGCGCTGAAGTAATCTCCAACGACCAGCCGCTGGTTGTTCGTTATGAGGGCAAATGGTATTTCCCGCTGCTGCAAACACTGCCGGAAACGACCTTTGGCGGAGATTTTCCGAGCCCTACCGATTATCTGGATCCGCTGATACGCAAAAACCTGTCCGCGCCCGGCAACTTTGCGCTGTATCCGCCGAATCCCTATCACTACAAAACCATCAACTACTTCGCCAGGAACCCCAATCCTTCAGCGCCCGACCGCGACAACATATTCGGCACGGATGACAAGGGCCGCGACCTGTTTGCGCGCCTGCTTTACGGTTTTCGCATCTCGGTTTTTTTCGCGCTGATCGTGGCAGCGGTGTGTACGGTGCTGGGCGTGTTGTATGGCGCGATACAGGGGTATTTCGCGGGATGGATGGACATCGCGATGGAGCGCTTCAACGAAATCTGGGGCGCGATGCCCAAGTTGTATCTGCTGATCATTTTGTCGGCGCTGTTTGCGCCCAGTTTTTCGTTACTGGTGATTTTGCTGTCGCTGTTCGGATGGCTGGGGATCGCTGCCTACGTGCGCGCGGAGTTTTTGAAGAACCGCACACTCGACTACGTGCGCGCAGCCAGGGCGCTGGGGCAGAGTGACTGGAAGATCATGTGGCGGCACATTTTACCCAACAGCCTTACCCCGGTAGTGACGCTGATCCCGTTTGAAATGGCGGGTGCTATCGGCGCCTTGACCAGCCTGGATTTTCTGGGACTGGGCGTGCCGCCCGGTACGCCCAGCCTCGGCGAGTTACTCAATCAGGGCAAGGAAAATCTTGACGCATGGTGGATTTCCATTTCCACGTTTGGTGTGCTGGTGATCATGCTGCTGCTGTTGATTTTGATCGGCGATGCGTTGCGCGATGCGCTGGATCCGCGCAAGGTGCTGGAAGGGGATCAGCAATGAGCCTGCTGGAAGTACGCGACCTGAGTATCGAGTTTGGCACGCGCCGTGTGGTGGATCACGTGTCATTTACGCTGGATGCCGGCGAGAAACTGGCGCTGGTGGGCGAATCCGGTTCCGGTAAAACGGTCACCGCGTTGTCCTTGCTGCGGCTGATCGATACCGCGCGCTTGTCCGGCGAAATTGTTTTTGACGGCAGGAACGTGTTGCAGATGCAGGCCGCGGCGCTGCAAAGCATGCGCGGGCACGACATCGCGGTAATTTTTCAGGAGCCGATGACGGCGTTGAATCCCATCTACACCGTGGGCCTCCAGATCGCCGAGTCGCTGCAACTGCATATGGGCATGAGCGGCGCTGAGGCGAGTGACGGAGCGATTGCCGCGCTTGAGCGCGTGGGAATTACCGAGCCGGACGTGCGCGCGCGCAGTTATCCGCACCAACTGTCTGGCGGGCAGCGCCAGCGTGCCATGATCGCGATTGCGCTCGCGTGTAAACCCCGTTTGTTGATCGCGGATGAGCCGACCACCGCCCTGGATGTGACGATTCGACTGCAAATTCTTGATTTAATTGATAAATTACGCTCTGAATCCGGTTTGGCTTTGCTGCTGATCACGCATGATCTGAATCTGGTGAAGCGTTATTCCGATCGCGTGGCGGTGATGGAGCGCGGGGTGATTGTGGAGCAGGGCGGCACCGATGATGTGACGCAACGGCCGCAACATGCCTACACGCAAAAACTAATCAACAGTCGCCCGCAGCGTAGAGTGTCGCCGCCGGGCGCAGGCTGTGTGGTTTCCGCGAAACAGGTGCAGGTCGATTATCCGCAGCATCTGCCGGGGTTTAAGGGCTGGTTCAAAAAAGGGAAGTTCACCGCGGTGCGCGCGGTGGATTTTGAACTGGCGCCGGGTGAAACGCTGGGTGTGATCGGCGAATCCGGTTCCGGCAAAACCACGCTGGCGCTGGCGGTGCTGAATCTGGTGGCAGCGCAGGGTGAAATTCACATCGGCGGCGCACCGTGGCTGGGTGCGGATGCCCACGCGCGCCGCGCACTGCGCCGCAAGATACAAGTGGTGTTTCAGGATCCGTTGTCGTCGTTGTCGCCGCGCCTGACGGTGGAGGCCATTATCGGCGAGGGCCTCGAAATCCATGAGCCTGATTTAACCGAAGCGCAGCGCCGCGAAAGGGTGATACAGTCTTTGCAGGATGTGGGCTTGAGCGAAAACGGCGAGATCGAGCCGCTGCTCAGTCGTTATCCGCATGAATTTTCGGGTGGGCAGCGGCAACGTATCGCCATCGCCCGTGCGCTGATCGTCAAACCGCAGGTGGTGGTGCTGGATGAACCCACCAGCGCGCTGGATGTGACGATACAAAAGCAGGTGCTGGAACTTTTAGGCGAGCTGCAACTCAAGTACAGCCTGAGCTACATCCTGGTGACGCACGACATCGACGTGGTGCGCGCGATGGCACACCGCATCATTGTGATGAAAGACAGCGAGGTTATCGAAAGCGGCACTATTGAAAACGTGTTCAACAACACGCAATCGGAGTATACACGCACGTTGATGCAGGCAAGTTTAGGGTGAATCGTGGTGGCGCAGCGCGCACACGCCTTTCCTTGCAGGGAAAGTTCGCGCGGTTGACCGATTGCGGGTTGGGGGGTACATTCCTGATTCGTGCAAAATTTCGATTAAGAATTCCTGTACCATACAGCGGCGGGTAAAAGCCGTCAGAAAAAATCAGAAGCAAAACCTTCAGGAGCATCAATGGCACGTTTTAGCGAAATAGATGATCCACGCCGACGCATTTTAGTGCGCTACCTAAGCGCCGGATTGTTGCTCCCGCAGTCTTTTGCCGCGCTTGCCCAAAGCGTCTTCAGCGGTGGGCCGACGAAAATGCCGGAAGGTCAATCCATATACCGGATTGAAGGCTCGGCTACGGTTAACGATGTGCCCGCGACTTTGAAAACGCGCATTAACCCAGGGGATACCGTAAAAACGGCGGCCAATAGCGAGTTGGTCTTTGTAGTGGGTGGAAATTCGATGATTTTGCGTGCCAACAGCCACATGGTGATTGAAGTGAAGTGCTCACGGAACTAAAGAACACCACTGACACCATGCGCCGACTGGCAGGAATGTACGACGTGATTATTCCGGCACTGGACAAACGGTATAGCCAGTATATTGAGAGGACTGACTCACTCATGGATGCACCCTCGGTTCGCATCATGGAGCGAATTCTCGCTGATCAGGCACGAATGCTGCGGGACGCCCAAGATATGTACGGAAAATTGCCAGTTCTGCGAATTGCCAAGGATGAATGGGCCACACACCTCGCAGCCCGAGAGTCCGGCATCGAGTCGTTTGTCATTCACCGTTTGGAACAGCCGGTTGCACCAAGTACTGCATGACGGGTAGTACCAATTTCGATACGAAAGTGGTGCGCGGGGTGACGCTTCGAAGCGATCCCGCTCGAGAGCACTGCTTTACCATTGCCCATCTGCACACGGAAATGCGCCTTTCCAATGACGATTCCTTGAGCTCTCAACGCGACCGGCTGCATCGGGAGTGCAACCAGGAAGTCCTCAGTGTTGAGATAGCTGCGCAATGCCTTGTAGATTTTCCGGAAGCGCCTTGGGAATTACGCCTTAACCTGGCGCGTCAATGCTGGGACGAGTCTCGACATGCTCAACTTCGATGGCAACGGCTCATTGAAATCGGTGGTTGCAAGGGAGAGTTTCCCATCATCAATCAGGAGTGGGGCATCGTATGTATGCTCGATTCACTGGCCGCACGACTCGCGGTACAAAACCGGCTGTTCGAGGGCGGATCACTGGACGTGTTGCGCGCGACCATAGACGAATGGAAAAAAGCCGGGGATGAGCGAACTGCTGAAGTGACGGACGCCATTTTGGTCGATGAGATCCAGCACGTTCGATTCGGCAACGACTGGCTGCGGCAGTTGGTTGCCGGCAATCCGCGAGTCTTATTGGAAATCGCTGCGGGAATCGATCACGCAAAGCGGATGATGGCAGCGCTGGTATCCCGTCCAGGCGATCTGAGCGCAAATGGACTTGCACTTGAAGGATTGCGGGCCCAGATCAAGGTCAACCTGGTCGATAGACTCGCTGCAGGCTTTACCGAACAGGAAATAGCCCGTCTTGGGAGTGAAGCATAGAGTGCGCCCGAACTGAAACCACAACTGTGCCAAGGATGTCCGGTGGGACTTGTCTCGATCCCAAGCCTGAAATCGTTCGGACAACCACAGAATCTGGCCGTGGTGCTGTGCCACCAAGAAGATTCCGCTCCAATCGAGTTCACGACTTAAGAGACTGAAGACGTGTTTAGCATGGCGTCCATCGATCTGCATCTGCGCGCACTGTGGCGTTTCAATTTGCCAGACACTTCAATTCTGACTCGTCATACGCTTTCGGGCCTTTATAAAAACCTGCAACCCGAAAAGATTAGGCCACAACCGGACGCCAAGTTTGTCTATCGCCGCACTTAATGACGCTGGAAACAGGTAACGTCTCAGAATCCATAGCGGAACGCTGCCTTCGGCTCGCTTCTCTAGGCAGTCGAGTTTCGACGCTTGTGCCAATAGGAATTTGTCCGCGGTCATAAAGGTAAAAAAGCGCAGACGCACTTCGTCCATAATTCCCGTCTGTTCGTACTGGAACTGCCTCAACATCAGTTTCCAGCGCTGGCGCCAACTCACCACGTTCGGCACGGCAATGAGCAGATCACCGCCATCAATGAGCAACTCGGTTGCCTGCGCAACCGTTTTTGCGGGTTCACGTAAATGTTGCAGAACATGCGAGAAAATGATGGTATCAAAGCGGCGCTGAAGAAGTTCCGCAGGAAAACCCTTTTCTATGTCACACACCCATACATTTTCCAAGTATGTTGCTGCGACACGCGCCTCGTCAGGAAACATTGTGACGCCGTAAACCTGCGGCGCCGGGTCACGGTGCCCTAACAGCGCAGCATGATCCCCGGTCCCGCAACCAACATCGAGAATGATCTTCCGATCATGCTCGAGTAATTCCAGTAGAAGCGGATGCCCCGCGTTCCCGTAGTACAGATTCTGGTATTCACCATTCATGGCTTCGCCACCACCCAGTAGAGCATATCGAATTTCCTGAAAGAACTCCACCGATGTTGTTAGTACAAAAGTAGTCTATGCTAGCATCTCTGCATCCGCGTACGGTGGCGCAGTCACTAACAGTTTGTTGAACTTCTAATGCTTTCGGGAATGCCATGATGTTGAACTGGTGTGGGAGGAGTGCGATCGAGCGCGGTGAACGGTCAGATTTGACCCTGATTCGTGGCCTCCACATGGCTATGGCACCTTGCTCGACGTAATAGCGTGTCCATCAACCGCAACATCGTCGCCAGTTATCTCGGCAATGCTTGGGCTGTACTTATACAGATTGCCTTTGTTCCGGTATATATCAAATACCTCGGGATAGAAGCCTACGGGTTGATCAGCGCATACGCCTTGCTGCAAGTGTTGATGTCTTTGCTGGATATGGGATTGACCCCGACCCTCACCAGAGAAATGGCACGCTTCATGGCGGGCGCGCGTTCGGTCGGCCAGGTCCGAACGCTTCTTGGAACCGTTGAACTTTTTTTCCTCGGCTTAGGCCTGCTGATTTTCGGCGCCGTTGTGTTTAGCGCGCCATGGTTAGCTGAGAATTGGCTGAAGGTTGAGACCCTGCGCATTCCCACCATAGTCTGGGCGTTCTACCTTATGGGCGCGATTATTATCCTGCGCTGGCTCGTCGGTTTGTATCGTGGTGTTTTAACGGGCACGCAACGCCTGGTTTGGCTGAATGGTACGAATGCCGCGTTCGATACGTTGCGCGGGGCAGGTGTCGTGTTAGTGCTACTCTGGATATCGCCGACCATCGAAGCATTTTTTCTCTACCAAGGTTGCATCACCCTGATAGAGCTCGCGGTAGTACATTGGAAGGCGTGGTTTTTTTTGCCCGGGCAGGATAAGCCACGTTTTTCCATAGTGGCCCTGCGTCGGATCTGGCGGTTTTCTGCGGGCTTGACGATGATTTCATTGCTCGGTGTGCTTATGATGCACACTGACAAGATGTTGCTGTCGAAAATGCTCGCGCTCAAGGCATTCGGCTACTACGCTCTGGCAAGTTCGGTGGCCGGAAGTTTGAATCTCCTAATTGGACCGATTAGCGGTGTTGCTTACCTTCGACTAACAGAGTTGGTCGCACACGGAAATACCGCCGCGCTGGCGAAGGCGTATCACCGCTTCGCGCAAATGCTGACTTTGACATTGGCGCCAAGCGCGCTTGTCTTGGCCTTGTTTTCAGACCGAATTTTGATGCTCTGGATTCAGGACGATGCTACGGTTGTCGCGACTGCGCAGTTGGTTAGCCTGCTGGCAGTCGGCGCGATGTTGAGCGGATTTATGAACATCCCGAACAGTCTGCTACTCGCTTACGGCAATACTACGTTCATGATCCTTTTGTACAGCGTCTTCGTTCTTGTATTCGTGCCCGCCGTTTATGTCGGCGTGTCTGAGTATGGTGCAGTAGCGGCGGCATATGCTTGGATATCAGTTAACGCATGCTGTGTCGCGCTTGCCGTTCCGCTGATGCACACAAAACTGCTACCACGGGAGCAGTGGCGCTGGTACCGGCAAGATGTCGCATTTCCGGGTTTGGCGGCACTCGCGGCGACCTATGCCGTTCATTTTCTGGCGCCGGTCCGCACAGCCCACGAACACTGGACGAATTTGATTGTTGTAGCGCTGGCATTGTTGTTTGCGTTTACTGCGGCGACAGCGGCATCCCCTCTCGGCCGGGAAATCGTCGCCTGGGTTTGGCTGCGTTTCTCCAAACCGCGGAAGTGACACACGGATACACCAGTACTTCAATCAGACGAACCAAGATGCCTATCACGCCAATTCGCTTCGCATTGTGTCACTGGCGGTGCAGGACCACATCACATCCGTACCGTAAAAGACGTTTGAATCACTCTGGCTGTATCTTCGCTTTGCGCATGGCTACGCCCCGCACCTGGTATTGATCCTACACCCATGCATTAAGCGCTTCGGGCGTTGAGCGTTCGCCCGGCAAACGCCTGTTGTGTCGAACTGGTCTCGAATATTGGTGCGCATCAATGCGGTGTTGAATTCGCGGTTGAGCTTTTCCACTGCCGCTTTGGGCGTACGCCAGCGCGAATACACCGGCCCATGACGTGATCGGCCTTCTGCTCAATCGTTACCTGTAAGAGTTTTCCGGTGGCAACGGCAGCGTATCGCCATCGCCCGCGCGTTGATTGTAAAATCGCTGGTGGTGGTGCTGGATGAACCCACCAGTGCGCTGGATGTGACAATAAAAAAGCAGGTGCTGGAACTTATAGGCGAGCTGCAACGCAAGTACAGCCTGCGCTACGTCCTGGTGACGCACGACATCGATGTGCTGCGCGCTATGGCGCACCGTATCATGGTGATGAAAGACAGCGAAGTAATCGAAAGCGGCACCATTGAAAATGTGTTCAACAACACGCAGTCGGTGTACACGCGCACGCTGATGCAGGTGAGTTTGGGGTGAAGGCGCCGTGTAAAGTTCACACAAAACCAATTAAAGTATCCCTGTCGTTCCCGCGCAGGCGGGAACCCATAACAAATTTTCCATAGGCACCGCTGCATGGGTTCCCGCCTGCACGGGAATGACAAAGTTGGTATTGATCCACACGCGGAACGCATGAACAATAAAACCGGGGCACATCAGTGCCCGGTATCTTTTGACGCGCAATGATACGAACTACCGATTGCGAATCGTCACCACCGGCTTGGCATAAGCCACTTTACGCGCAACCGGTTTCGCTGCTGCGCGCACTGTCACGCGCGCATTCACGCGTTGAGCGGGTGCGGCCACGGTGCGGCGCACGCCGCCGCGGTTGACGACGCGCGTGACATTGCCGCGGTTGTAGACCGGGCGCATAGCCGCGGCAATCAGCGTGGCGGCAGCGGGAATATCCGCCAGCACGGGATGCAGGTCGTCGCGATTTGGCACCATCAGGGTTTGGCCGGTGGTGATGTGCCGGCGGCCGCCGATGCCGTTCAGATTATTGAGTTCGGCTACCGAGATGCTGTATTTCGCGGCAATGGTTTCCGCGCGCTCACCGGCGTTTACCCGGTGCGTTTTCATCGATACCAGCGGTTTGTCGGAATATTGATCCATGTTGGCCATGAACACTGATACTTTGTGCATGGGCAGCACAATCGTCTCCGCACTGTCGGCGTTGATCACCGGTTTGTTGTGCGCCGGATTAAGAAATTTGAATTCGTCGAGCGACATGCCGGCAAAGCGTGCGGCCAGCGTGACATCAATGTGGCGGCGTACGGTTACGGTTTCAAAGTAAGGCTCGTTGGGCACATGCGCCAGCGTCAAGCCGAAGCGCGCCGGGTTGGCGATAATGTTTTTAACCGCCATCAGCTTGGGCACGTAGTTGCGCGTCTCGGCGGGCATATTGGCGGCGGCGATTCCAGCGTAATCGGTGGGCAGCCCGCGTGCCTGATTGCGCTCTATCGCGCGTTGCACCGCGCCTTCGCCCCAGTTGTAAGCGGCGAGCGCCAGTTCCCAATCGTTGAACATGCGATGCAGGGTTTGCAGATAGTCGAGTGCTGCGCCGGTGGCGGCAATCACGTCGCGGCGGCCGTCGTACCACCAGTTTTGCTTGAGTCCGTAGGTCTTGCCGGTGGCGGGTATGAACTGCCAGATACCGGAGGCGTGCGCGCTGGAATAGGCCACCGGGTTGTAGGCCGATTCGATCATCGGCAGCAGCGCGATTTCCAGCGGCATGCCGCGGCGCTCGACTTCGTTGGCGATGTGATACAGGAAGTGGCCGCTGTTATTGATCATCTGTGCGAAATATTCAGGGCGGCTGGAATAATATTTTTCCCAGTCGTTGACCAGTGCATGGTGCGCGGTATTCATCTGGAATCCGTCGCGCACGCGCTGCCACACATCGCGCGGGGCGGCAGCCGCTGCAACCGCAGGCGCGGCGGCACGGGGAGCAGCAGCACGGCGCGGCGCCACGGCGCGCGGGACGGTTACTTCTGCAGCCTGTCGCGCCGCCGTTGCCGGCATGATCGCGTCCGGCAGCACAGTGGGTTCGGCGGGTATCGGCGCCATCGAGTTGTCTATCGTAGGCGCCGGCCAATCGACGGCAGTGGTCCCGGCAGTGTTTTGTCCTGCGGTGTGAGTTCCACCCATTTGAGCGCAACCAGCGTTGAAGAGAGCTACAACCAGCAACCACTGAGTGTTACGCACGGGTCGTATCATCACCGTTCCTCCGCTCAAATTAACTGCCGCATAGTAGCGCGCGAGCGCTGTGGCGTCAAGTTAAATAGTTATTTAAAATCAATCACTTATAATGATACTTTAATGCATCAGCACAAGCGGCTTCACGTAACTGAAAAAATCAAAATCGCCCGTGGACTGGCTAAGTCTATATGCCTGTGCGCTGACGCTGACCAGCACACGAAAGGAATCGTGGCGTGTTCCACCGCAATGCTTGCCGGCAGCGCCGGTACGCCTCTGTCGCAAATAGCTTTCGCGTGTGATTCCCAATCCATCACTTCAGACTTGAATCCGCCGATTTCTGCAGCCCGATTATTTGATTTAAACTCGGCGCGTGTCAATCGAAACGCCCATTTCCGCCAATTCCGGCGCCGCGGCATGGCTGCAAACGCCGCTGGGGCAGTATCTGCTGGCGCGTGAACGCGCCTACATCGACAAAACCGTAGCCGATATTTTTGGTTACAACGCGTTGCAGATCGGCTGGCCGACATTTGACTTATTGCGCGCCAACCGTATGCCGTTGCGGGCCACCGTTGATCCTCTCGCGCCTGCGTGCCTGCGCGCGGATAGCGCCGAACTGCCGGTGATCAGCGCCAGTGTCGATCTGGTATTGCTGCCGCATGTACTTGAATTCTCGGATAAGCCGCACCAGATCCTGCGCGAAGTCGAGCGCGTGCTGGTGCCGGAGGGCCATCTGGTGGTGAGCTGTTTTAACCCGGTCAGTCTGTGGGGCGCATGGCACTCCTTCGCCAAACGCGACAGTTATCCGTGGCGCGGACGTTTTATTCATCTCATGCGCTTGAAAGACTGGCTGGCTTTACTGGGTTTTGAAGTGGCGGGCGGTGCGATGGGCTGTTATGTGCCGCCGTGTGCGAGCGAAAAATGGCTTGCACGCTTTCAGTTCATGGAATCCGCCGGCGACCGCTGGTGGCCGATCAGCGGCGCAGTGACTTTTCTGCACGCGGTGAAGCGCGTGCGCGGCATGCGGGTAATCACACCGCAGTGGCCCCAACCGCTGCGCAGCAAACAACTCGCCACCGTGCCGCAAAAACAGGAAGATCAACTCGCCGCGCGCGGCGCCAAGCCGCCAGAGGCGCAGTGAGGAGGTAGTGAGCGGCATGGTGCAAATTTATACCGACGGCGCCTGCAAAGGAAACCCCGGCATCGGCGGCTGGGGTGTCTGGCTCAAAGTGGGCGGCCAGGAAAAAGAACTGTTCGGGGGCGAGGCGCAAACCACCAACAATCGCATGGAACTTACTGCGGTGATCCGTGCCCTTGAAGCGTTAAAGCGCCGCTGCACGGTGCAATTGCACACCGACTCCAAATACGTGCAACAGGGCATCACGGCCTGGATACACGGCTGGAAAAAAAACGGCTGGCGCACGGCGGACAAAAAGCCGGTTAAGAATGACGATCTATGGAAACAACTCGACCAGCTCGCGCAGCAGCACGATATCCAATGGCTGTGGGTCAAGGGTCACGCTGGACACGAGGGCAATGAACGCGCGGATCAGTTGGCGAATCGCGGGGTGGACCAAGTGCAGCGTGGAATCTAGCGGTGGGCGCTGAGCGTCAGCCCGTGCGCGCAGTCACTCCGAACTCTCAACTAAAAAAACATGCGCCAAATCATTCTCGACACCGAAACCACCGGCCTTGACCCGGCGCTGGGCAATCGCATTATCGAAATCGGCGGCGTGGAAATTGTGAACCGGCAACCGACGGGTAAACATTTTCACCGCTATATCAATCCCGAGCGCGAGAGCGAGGAAGGCGCGCTGCAGGTTCACGGCATTACCAGCGAGTTTCTCGCGGACAAACCGAAGTTTCGCGAGATCGCGCGTGAATTTCTGGATTACGTCGCCGGCGCCGAACTGGTGATACACAACGCGCCTTTTGACATCGCGTTTTTGAATCACGAGTTGCGCTTGCTCGACATGCAACCGATGAAGGAATATTGCCCGGACGTGATCGACACTCTGAAGCAGGCGCGCGAGCTGCATCCCGGCAAACGCAATAACCTCGACGCGCTGTGTGAACGTTATCAGATTGACAACGCGGGCCGCACTCTGCACGGCGCGCTGCTCGACGCGCAGTTGCTGGCCGAGGTTTATCTCGCAATGACCCGCGGGCAGAATAGTCTGCTGATCGATACCGCGCCTGCCATCGCAACGCCGGTCGAAATTAGCGCGCGCGAGAAAGTTTCGATTCTGGTTCTACACGCCAGTGCCGGAGAACTCGCCGCACACCAGCAGCAACTGGCGGATATCGATAAAGCCAGTGGCGGCAAATGTGTGTGGAAAAACGTGTAAAAAATAATTAACCGGCCATACCCGCCCTCGCTATCGCACCACCATCTGCTCCACCACAGCCCGTTCGTTGGCGATGGTGCGGCTGATGGCCTGGCACTCCGCGAGGGTCAAGCCATCGCGCTTGAGATCGCTCTGGAAACCAAGCAGCCGCCTTTCTATTGCCTGAAACCGTTGCGCCTCATCCGGCCGAATGCGCCCCGCACGCTGGGCGTTGGTGTAGACCGCATAAACATCGTCGTGCGCGCGGCGGTTATCGGCGATGCAGCGCGCGGTGGCCGGGTCGTAGCGTGACATGCGGATGACTTCGTTGCGCTCATTGTTGATGGCGCCACTTATGCGCTGGCAGTCTTGCAGGCTCAGGCCGTCGCGCGAAAGATCGGCGCGCAGGTTTTGCAGCCGCGCATCCATCGCATTGAATCGCTGCGCTTCGGCGGGATTGATGCGCCCGGCGCGCCGGGCATTCTCGTAAATGTTGACCGTGTCCTGATGCGCGCGCTGATTGTCGGCAATGCAGCGCGCGACTGCCGCATCGAAACGCGACATTCTCAGCACCTCGTTGCGGTTATTCGCCAGCATAGTGCTGATGTGCTGGCACTCCGGCAAGGTCAGACCGTCTCGTCCCAACTGCCCGGCGATGATTCTGAGGCGTGTATCCATCTCGGAGAATTGCTGTGCCTCTGCTGCGCTGATGCGGCCCGCATTGCGCGCGCGTTCATAGACGGCAACCACTTCGGCATGCGCGCGCCGGTTGTCGGCATGGCAGCGGCGCAGCTCTTCGTAGGCGTAGTCGGGCGGCGGACTCGGGTAGATCACCGCCGGATAGGGCGCGGGCGCCGGCGCCGGTTGTGGATGATGCGGCGCCACTTCGCAGCCGCCGAGCAGCGTCAGCAGAGCAGCGGCTGCGCCGAATTGTGTGAAGCACCCAAGCACTCGCATGGTATTTTCCCTGTGGTTTTTCGGTGTCTTAAAAAATTTTAAAAACATACCGTTAGGTTACGACAGCAGTTGCAACAACTGATCAAACGCCTGCGCAAACTGTTTAACGCCTTCCGCTTGCAGCGTTTCTCCGGCCTGCTGCAGGTCGATGCCGGCCATGGCCAGCGCGTCGAAATGCGCCTGCGCTTCGTTCGTTCCACGCTCGAGTGTGGCTGCGGCTTTGCCGTGATCGCGAAACGCGGCGAGTGTGGCATCGGGCACGGTGTTGACCGTGTCCGCACCAATCAATGACTCGACGTAGAGCACGTCGCTGTACGCCGGGTTCTTGGTACCGGTGCTGGCCCACAGCATGAATTGCGGTTGAGCGCCGCGCGCGGCGAGGGGCGCAAACATGCTGGACTTAAAGGTTTTTTGATAGTCACGATACGCCAGTTTCGCCAGCGCAACGCCCGCTTTTCCGCGCAGCAACAACGCCACGCCGCCAATGCCGTCAAGTTGCTTGTCGATGAGCGTATCGACGCGGCTTAAAAACAAACTCGCAACCGATTTGACCGGACGCGGATCACCACCGGCGTCTACCAGCCGTTGCAGGCCGCGCACATAGGCAAGTGCTACCGCATGCACATGCGCAAGCGAGAACATCAAAGTGACATTGACTGAGCAGCCGTGCGCGATCAGTTCTTCAAGGGCCTGCAGCCCGGCAGCGGTCGCCGGTACTTTGATCAGCAGATTTTCGCGTTGCACCGCGGCCTTGAGCCGCAACCCTGCCGCTACCGTGCCTGCGGCGTCGTGCGCGAGTGCGGGTGAGACTTCGAGGCTGACATAACCATCGCGTCCACCCGTGCGCCGGTACTCGGGCTGCATCAAATCGCAGGCCGCCTGTATGTCGGGAATTACCAGCGCCTCATACAGCGGCTCGGCGGGCGTTTTTGCCGCCTTCAGGCGCTGCACGTCGACACGATAGTAAGGGCTTTCACTGATGGCCTTGAAAAAAATCGCCGGATTGGAAGTGACGCCGCTGACGCCGTCTTCGCTGATCAGCCGTTGCAGGCCGCCTTCCTGAATCAGTGTGCGCGACAGATTGTCGAGCCAGACGCTCTGCCCGAGTTGTTTGGTTTGCTGGAGAGACGCCACGACCGGTGCGTCGCGATTTGACGCCGTGAGCGTGGCGTCTCTTCCCTCATCCCCATCCCTTCTCCCGGAGGGAGAGCGAAGCGAGGGTGGCGAAGCCGGGGGCGTCGAGTCCCCGCCCGAGCGGGGAGGTTTATGGATGGAATTCATCAGGTCCTGGGCATTTTTTTCAGTTCTGCTGCGATGGTGTTAATCATGCGCCGTGAAATGCTGATGCCCGGCGGCAGGGTCGGCATATCATCGACATCGAAAAATGCCGCTTCCTCGATTTCGACGCCATCGGGTGTGACCGCGCCACCGGCGTACTCCGCGGTAAAAGCGATCATCAGGTTATTGGGGAAAGGCCACGGCTGGCTGCCGAAGTAGCGGATGTTTTTGATTTCGACGCCGACTTCTTCACGGGTTTCGCGTATCACCGTCGATTCCAGCGTCTCGCCCGGCTCGACGAAGCCTGCCAGCGCGGAATAACGCGTGTTGCCCCAGCCGACTTTACGCGCCAGCAACAGTTTGCGGCCGTGCGTAATCAGTATCATGATCACCGGCGCCACCGGCGGGTAACTCGTGCGCTTGCACGGAACACAGATGCGCGCGCGTTCATTTTCGCGCGGCACGGTTTCGCCACCGCAGCGCCCGCAGTATCGATGGTTGCGGTTCCACTCGAGGATTTGAATCGCGCGGCCGGATACGCCGGCGAGTGTGTCATCCATGTGGCCAAGTAGGTCGCGCAGCCCCAGCATCGCATGGCCGTTCGGCGCGGTCTGCGCCGTGGCAAGTTCAGCGGCGTAGCAATGCTCGCCGCCGTAAGTGCCGAGGTAGTGTTCCTGCAGCGTTTCAAGACCGTGTTCGGCGGGGTGCGCGCAGGTGAGCAGCACCGGGCGGTCGTCTATCATGCGCACCATCACGCGACCGCTTTCAAAGGCGAACCATAAAGCGCTGCTGCTGCGTGTTTCCGGTGCTTTGAAATGCGGGAGATACTCTTTGCTCATGTTGAATCCTGTTGATCTGCGTTGAGTGGCCGATCTGTTTGCGGCAGCTACGACAGTGGATTTTCGCCCATTTAATGCCATAATCCAACTCTGTTTTACGCAATTGCGCGCAACTTCCACCGAATGCTTAAATTCCGTTCGATCATTGCCGTTGTTTCGGCATTGGCGTTGCCGCTGACGGCGATTGCGCAAGGCAACCCGCTGGGGCTGAATGCCGAGGAAATCCGCCTGATACAGCGTCACGGCCCGTGGCCCGCGCCGTGGACGCGCGATGTCAGTAACAGGGTGTCGGGCAAGCCGGAGGCGATTGCATTTGGCGAACGGCTTTTTTTCGAGCCCGCTCTTTCCACTACCAACAGCGTGTCGTGCGCAACCTGCCATGTGCCTGACAAAAACTGGGCTGACGGCCGCAAGCTCGGTGTGGCACTGGGGGAGATGGATCGCAATACGCCGAGCGTGCTGAATGTGCGCTATCAGCGCTGGTTTGGCTGGGACGGCGCGAACGATAATTTGTGGTCGCAGAGTGTGCGGCCGCTGCTGGATGCGAAAGAGATGGGGGCGAGCGGGCGCCATGTGGCGCAGTTGGTGCGCGGCGACCCTGATCTTGCGTGCCGTTACCGCAAGGTGTTCGCGCGTGCGCCGCTGCCCGACGACGAAATGTTGATGATTGATGTGGGCAAGGCGCTCGCTGCGTTTCAGGAAACGCTGATCACAAGCCGCACGCTGTTCGATGATTTTCGCGACGCGGTAATGCGCAACGACTGGAAAGCGGCCGCAGGTTACCCGGAGAACGCGCGGCGCGGTGCGCGTATTTTCATGGGCAAGGGCAATTGCAGCTTGTGTCATTTCGGGCCGAATTTTTCGAATGGCGAGTTTCACGAAATCGGTATTCCGATTGTCAAAAAATCCGGTGGCATCGATTGGGGACGTTATCAAGGCATCAAAAGCTTGCGCGCGAGCCGCTTTAATTTGCTGGGCGCATATAACGATGACAGAACCAAAGCCACCGGGCAATCCACGCGTTTTGTCGATCTTGCGCCGCAGACCTTCGAACAATTCAAGGCGCCCGGTTTACGCAATGTCGCGCTCAGCGCACCCTACATGCATAATGGTCACCTGGCGACGTTGCGCGATGTGGTAAAGCACTATTCCGAGATTAACGTGACGCTGCTGCATCAGGCGCACATCTACGCCGGCGACGTGACGGCAGAAGCGGTGCCTACCGATAACGTATTGCAGCCGCTGAAACTGAGTGACCAGGAAATCAGTGACGTGGTGGCGTTTCTGGAAACCTTGAGTGAACGCGCGCCGATAAAATTCCAGCGACGTGTTTTTAAAAATAAGTGTTTATAAACAAAAGGTTACACATGAGTCTTCCGATCAGCGTCAGTCAACGTTTACGCCTGCCGGTGTTGGCCGCGCCGATGTTTGTGGTATCGGGCCCGGAACTGGTGATTGAGCAGTGCAAAGCGGGCGTGATCGGCTCGTTTCCCGCACTGAACGCACGGCCAGCGGAAGAACTCGACAAGTGGCTGACACGCATCGAAACCGAACTGGCGCTGCATCAGCAGCAGAATCCCGGCAAGAAAGTCTCACCCTTCGCGGTGAACCTGATCGTGAACAAGGCCAACACGCGCCTTGAGCAGGATACCGAAGTCGTGCTCGCGCACAAGGTGCCAATAGTGATTACCTCGCTGTCCGCGCCCACCGCCATAGTGCCGCGGGTGCATGCCTATGGCGGCATGGTGTTTCATGACGTGATCAAAGTGCGGCACGCGGAAAAAGCGCTGGAAGCCGGCGTCGACGGCCTGATTGCGGTGTGCGGCGGCGCCGGTGGGCACGCGGGCACGCTCAATCCGTTCGCGCTGATGAATGAATTGCGGCGTATCCATGACGGTCCGCTGGTGCTGTCGGGGGCGATCACCAATGGCTCCGCCATATTGGCTGCGGAAGCCATGGGCTGCGATCTCGCCTACCTGGGCACGCGCTTCATTGCCACTCAGGAATCGCTGGCGGTGGAGGGTTACAAGAAAATGATCGTCGATTCGAATTCCGGGGACGTGGTCTACACGCCGCTGTTTTCAGGCGTGCATGGCAGCTACCTCGCAGGCAGCATACGCAATGCGGGGCTGGACCCCAATAATTTGCCGATGATCGAAACGCCGGGGCTATACCGCAATCGCGAAGATCGCCCGAAAACCTGGAAAGAGATCTGGGGGGCGGGGCAGGGTGTGGGCAACATCGACGACGTGCCGAGTGTTGCGGCGTTGGTGGATCGGCTGGAGCGGGAGTATGTGGAGGCGCGGCGCCGGTTGTGCGGGGGTTCCTAATAAACTTTGGAGTTATTGAACATGAGTGAAGTGACCACGCCGGTGCGCTGGGGCATCGTCGGTCTGGGCTGGGCGGCATCGGATTTTGTTGCGCCTGCAATGATTAACAGTCCGGGCTCGGAAATCGCCGCTTGCCTGGGCAGCACACTGGAAAAAACGCAGGCGTTTGCACATCGATTTAAGGTTGCGCGCGCGCACACGGATTTGCATGCGCTGCTGCATGATCCCGGCATCGACGCGGTTTATATCGCATTGCCGAATGCCCTGCATCACGAAGCGGTACTGGCGGGCGCCAAAGCGCAGAAACACATGCTGTGCGAAAAACCTTTTGCGATGCGCGCCGATCACGCGCGCGAGATGGCGGATGCGTGCAAAAAGGCAGGCGTGATATTGCGCATTGCGCACCAGATACGCATGGATGCGGCGGTGACGCGCGCGCGGGAAATCGTGCAGTCGGGGCGGCTCGGAAAAATTGTTGCGATGACACTGGAACGCACCTCGGCCATGCCGCCGCGCAAAACCTGGCGGCTCGACAATGCGCAAAGCGGCGTGATGTACGACGTCGGCGTGCATCTGCTCGATCTGGTGCAATGGGTCAGTGGGCAAAAGTTTGTTGAAGTCAGCGCGTACACCCATCCTGATCGCCGCGACGGCCATGCGGATGACACCTTTACCGTGCTGGGCCGCTTGTCGGGCGGCTGCCACGCGCAGGTGCGCGCCACGCGCGAAGTACCGCAGGGCGAAAACAATCTGCTGATCGAAGGCACAGAAGCGACGCTGGTGACATCGCCGTTGCGCTGGGCGCAGGAGCACATCGTTACCGTGCGCGACAAAAACGGCGCGACCGAGGAACGTTTTCCCGCCAGCCCCGCATATGAGTTTCAAGTGCAGGCGTTTGAAGGCGAATTGCGCGGTAAGCGCAGCAACCTCGCCGACGGTGATGACGGCGCCTATACAGTGGCGGTGACCAACGCGATTTTGCAAAGCATAACTGAACGGCGGATAGTGCCAGTGGCAGCTGCTTAGGTTGTGGCTTTAATCCAACACTTGACACGGCGAGACGCGGCGGGGTGCGCGATGCTGCTGGTAAATATCCCTAACTATTTGGGGAGAATCGCGAATATCCGATGCAGCACCTTGCTAATAATGCATAATGTATCCGCCAGTTGCGAAACAGAAAGGCGCAATGCATGAGCAGCATTATTTCCCAGCCCAATGTCACCGGGGATCTCGAATCCAGAATTCGCGCGGCGCGTATTCTGGTGGTGGACGACAATCCCGACCAGCTTGATTTGATAGCAGTCATGCTGAGCAGGCAGGGTTATCCCAACGTGGAATTGACTGCTGATCCCACATCGGTTGCGTCTGCTTACGCGTCCCGGCCGTATGATTTGATATTGCTCGATATGGAAATGCCGGTTATGAATGGCATTGAAGTCATGCGCCAATTAAAAGGCGAGCTGCGCGGCGCCTTCATGCCGGTGATTGTGTTGACCGCACACGAAGGCGCCGACGTGCGTCTGCTGGCGCTGCATGAAGGCGCGCGCGATTATATTTCCAAGCCGTTTGTGGCTAGCGAGTTCGCACACCGCATACACAACTATCTTGAAGTGCGCATGCTCTACCGTGAACGCGAGATGCAGAATGAAATCCTCGAGATCAAGGTCGCCGAACGCACCCAGGAATTAATAGAATCGCAGGCGGAAATTCTGCGCCGTCTCGCCAAGGCTGGTGAGTTCCGGGATACCGACACCGGTAACCATGTGACGCGCGTCAGTCACAGTTGCCGTGCGCTGGCGCGGGCAGCGGGGATGGATGAGCATGGCATGGAAATGATTTACATGGCCAGCCCGCTGCACGACATCGGCAAGATTGGCGTCGCGGATCACATACTGCTGAAGAAGGGGCGCCTCAATGAGGCGGAGCAGGTGATCATGCGCCAGCACGTCGAGTTTGGCGTTGCGATGCTGGGTAATCACCCCGCGCCGGTGCTGCAGGTGGCGTGCACCATCGCGCAGAATCACCATGAAAAGTGGGATGGCAGCGGCTACCCGAACGCGCTCGCGGGCGCGGCTATTCCGATTGAAGCGCGCATCGTTGCCATCTGCGATGTGTTCGATGCCTTGACCTCGGTGCGGCCGTACAAAGTGGCATGGACGGTGGAATCCGCGATTGAATTTTTACAACATGAGGCGGGGCAGCATTTCGACCCGCATCTGATCGAATTGTTTGTGAAAATACTTCCAGAAATTCTGACTATCCGTGAGCGCTTTCGCGATCCCGGGGATATGCCTGTTGCGCCGCCGAGCCAGGGGGCGTAGGCGCCGCGCCGGCCGCCGTATGCGAAAGTCCGTGCGTCCACATCAGTGAGTATTCAGCGCCTGGCCGGATTCGATCAAGGCTTGAGCAGCACCTTGCCGTACACTTCGCGCTCCTCAATCAGGCGGAACGCTTCATTGACATCTTCGAGCGGCAGTTCACGGTCGATAACGGGCTTGAGCGTACCTTTCTGTATCATTTCAAATAGCTTGCCGAGGTCTTCGCGCATCCAGCCGTTCGAACCCAGAATGCGCAGCTCGAAGGTCCAGATGTAACGAATATCCTCCTTGGGATCGAAGCTCGCGGTTGCGCCACAGGTGAGTAATTTCCCCTGCCGGTGCAGTACTTTGAGCGAAGGCACCCAGGTATCGCCGCCGGTGAAATTGACCACCACGTCGAGGCCGCCGGTGAATTGCCGCCGCTGCGGCTTGCTGAATTTTTCGTAGGTCCACTTGACGAAATCCTGTTTGGTGTAGTCGAGCACATGGTCAGCGCCCAGTGCCTTCAGGCGCGCGAGTTTCGATTCGGAACTGGCGCAGGCGATCACTTCCGCGCCCACTGCTTTGGCGAGCTGCACGCACCCTGTGCCTACGCCACCGGAAGCGCCCAGTATCAGCACCTTGTCGCCGCTTTTCACTTCGCCGATGGTGTACATCATGCGTAGCGCCGTGCCATACGCCACCGGCAGGCAGGCTGCCTGCTCATAGGACACATCGTCGGGCAAGCTCACCAGATGGTGTGCAGGTACTTTGCAGTACTCGGCCAGCCCGCCGTGCCACATTTCTCCGATCAGCCCGCCCGGTCCCACGCGATCAACCGGGTCGACCAGGACGCGCTGACCGACTTTCCAGTCCCTGACATTGGCACCGACCGCCGCGATGTCGCCGGCGAAATCGAGGCCCATGATGCAAGGCATGGGCACCTTGATGCCAGGCATGCCGCGCCGCGTAAAGATATCGTGGTAGTTGAGCGTGGTCGCCCGCACCCGCAGCACCACGTCATCCTCGCCCGGCACCGGATCGGGAAAATTATTGTCGATCTGAATTGACCCTGGTCCGCCGTGCTGATGAATCACTGCTGCCTTCATAAATTCTCCTCTGAATATGCGTTAGCGTAGTGTTCCGCACTAACGAGTACTTAAAATGAACCTTTCCCACTCTCGTCATTCCGGCGAAGGCCGGTATCCAGTACGTAAATCCAATCCGAAGGATCAAGATTCAAGATGCTTCGCATAACGAGACGCCCCCCATCCTACCTTCCCCCAAGGGAAGGGGATACCGGCTTGCGCCGGAATGACGGGGTTAGTGTTGACGCAACTACACTGCCGCAGCCTGCCAATGGCTGCGTGCAAGTTCAGCCAGTGCTTTACGATCGACCTTGTCGGTCCCGGCCAGCGGAAACTCATCCAGAAACACCACTTGGCGCGGATGCTGGTAGGCCGGCGCATGTTCAAGCGCATAACGTTTCACCGACGCCTCATCCAACGCGCTGCCGCTGCGGCGAATGACAAAGGCGAATGGTTTCTCGTGCTTCAGTTCGTCCGGCACCGGCACCACGCAGCTTTGCATGATATCGGGATGGCGCTCCAGCATCGATTCTACTTCGCCAGGAAAGATGTTCTCTCCGCCACACACAAACATGTCATCGGCGCGGCCCACGAACCAGTAGGCGCCCGCCGCGTCACGCCGGAATATGTCTCCCGAAAAATACCAGCCGTCCTCGCTCAGCACACTTCGTGTTTTTTCAGGCAGGTTGAGATATCCACGCATCATCGCCGGTGTGCGTATGTGGAGCACGCCTTCGTCGGCTTCCTGTCCTTCGGCATTCAGGATGCGCACCTCGACGCCCGGTTGCGGCCAGCCTAACGCGAGATCGGGTTTTGCCCGTCCGTCGGGATGCGCGCCGAACATCACCGCACCCGCTTCGGTAGTGCCGTAAACGATCGACACCACCGCGCCGGGAAATTCGGCTTTGACGTTATCGATCAGTTTTTGCGTCACCGGCGCTGAACCCATCCGCACCAGCTTAACGCTTGAAATATCGGTCGCCGCGAGCAGCGCCTTCTCGCGCGACACCATCGCCATCATGGTTGGCACGGCGGTAAGCCAGGTGACGCCGAAGCGGCCGATGGCCTCGATATAGCGGCGGGTGTCGAACTGCGGCAGCAGCACTATCGATGCATGTGCCGCAAACGCAAACTTGCTGGTGCCCAACCCATTCATGTGAAACAGCGGCGCTGCCACCAGCAGCCGATGCCGGTCGAGTCCTGCGCCGCTCAGGCGCGCCTTGACACCCCACAAATGTGCGCGGTGTGACAACGGCACGCCCTTAGGCCGCCCGGTCGAACCAGAGGTGTACAGCACCATTGCTGTTTCATCCCCTTGCGGATGCACCGCCTCGAAGGGTCCGGGATCGAGCATTGCGCCGTAGCCGCCGCTGTCGTCGAAGCTTACCGCGGCAATATCGTGCGGCACCAGCTCACGCCTTGGGTCATCACACAACACCAGTTTTGCAGCGCAATCACGCAGCACAAAATCAACCGTGTCGCGAGGAAACTTATAGTTGACGGGCACCGACACCAGGCCTGCGCGCATGGTGCCGAAGTAGGCAATCAGAAACTCGGCCCGGTTCGCCGACAGGATGGCCACGCTGTCGCCGCGCCGCAGTCCTCGTGCAAGCAAGCCGCGGGCACAGGCATTCGCCAGCCGGTCGATCTCGCCATGCGTGTACTCGCGCGGCTGTTCCCAGTTGACACAATCGATCAACGCGACTTTGTCAGCCGGAAGGCTGCGGTCAAGGAGGTCGCCAAGGTTGTGTGCGGGATGCATCGAAGACATGCGTGGTTGTGCAGATAATATTTCGGGCGCCAGGCGGAATAGAGGCTCGAGGCACTGCGTAAACATGAGGATACCTCAAACTGTCCTGTATGCCTGCTGCGGCGCGTATGATGTTTCACTTGCTACAGGAGATTCTGTGATGACGCTTTCCCTGCCACGCGTGGAGATGACCCGAAAACAGGGCGTTGCCACGGTGACGATGCATGGCCACAAGTCGGTAAATCTGATTGACCGCGCCATGATGGGCGAGTTGCTGGAAGCAGGCGCAGCCTTGCGAAACGATCCGGCGTTACGCCTGATCGTGCTGACGGGGGCTGACGGCAAGGGCTTCATCGGCGGCGCTGATATCGCAGAGATGCAGGCATTCACGCCGGAGACGGCGCGGGCGTTCATCACCCAGTTGCACGCCGTCTGTCACTTGTTCCGCGCTCTGCCGGTACCCAGCATCGCGCGCGTGGACGGGCCGTGCCTGGGGGCGGGGATGGAACTGGCCGCAGCGTGCGACCTGCGCCTGGGATCAACGGCCAGCCGCTACGGCATGCCGGAAGTGCAGGTAGGATTGCCGTCAGTGATCGAGGCGACACTGTTGCCGGGGCTGATCGGCTGGGGGAACACTCGCGAACTGTTGTATCGAGGGCACGTCATCGATGCCAGCGAAGCGCAGCGCATCGGATTTTTACAGCGCGTCGCGCCCGGCGCGGATCTGGACGCCGCAATGCAGCCGTGGCTGGACGACATCCTGCGCGCCGACCCTGCTGCCATTCGCACGCAAAAGCGCCTGATCGAAGGTTGGCTCGACACCGATATTGCCACCAGCATTCAGACCAGCATCGACGCGTTTGGTGCGACGTTCCTGAGCGATGCGCCGAATAAGCGACTGCGAGCGTTTTTCGATGGCCGGAAAAAGAAGGCGTAAATCCGCAAGCACGCACGCAGTGACTTCGGGTGCGACTCAAGCTGATGTGGCGTATGACGATAGAACAGATAAGTATTTGTTTTTAAATAGTATTTTAGTTTTATCGCAAGACAATATTTTACCCATCGCGTAGAATGCGCGCTTTTCGCTGAGCCGCATCATGATTCGCACCCGCTTCGCTCCCAGCCCCACCGGTTACCTGCACATCGGCGGCGCACGCACCGCGCTTTACTGCTGGGCGTTTGCCAAAAGGCACGGCGGCGCCTTCGTGCTGCGTGTTGAAGACACCGACCGCGAACGTTCCACCGACGCCTCGGTGCAGGCCATAGTGGATAGTATGCGATGGCTGGGCCTCGATTGCGAAGGGCCGTATTTCCAGATGCAGCGGCTCGCACGCTACCGGCAGGTTGCCGACGAATTGTTGCGCAGCGGCCACGCCTATCCGTGTTACGCCACCCGGGAAGAACTCGACACCATGCGCGAAGCGCAGCGCGCACGCAACGAAAAGCCGCGCTATGACGGCCGCTGGCGGCCGGAGAACGCGCAGCGTGCGGGATTGACGCCGGCAGCAGGGGTGCAGCCGGTCATCCGTTTTCGCAATCCCGATACTGGTGCAGTGACCTGGAACGATGTGGTCAAAGGCCCGATCACTATCGCCAATGGCGAACTGGATGACCTGGTGATTCTGCGCGCGGATGGCATACCCACCTACAACTTCGGTGTGGTGGTGGACGATATCGATATGCAGATGACCCACGTGATTCGCGGCGACGATCATGTGAATAACACGCCGCGGCAGATCAATATCTACCACGCGCTGGGCAAGACGCTGCCGCTGTTTGGCCATGTGCCGATGATATTGGGGCAGGACGGCGAGCGGCTTTCAAAACGCCATGGCGCGGTGAGTGTGATGCAATATTGCGACGAAGGTTTTTTGCCGGAGGCGCTGGTCAATTACCTTGCGCGGCTGGGTTGGTCGCACGGTGACAACGAGAAATTTTCACGCGAGCAACTGGTGCAATGGTTTGATTTCGAGCATATCAGCGGCTCGCCTGCGCGTTTTGATCCGGACAAATTGCGCTGGCTGAATCAGCAATACATGAAACAGGCGGACAACCAGCGCCTGGCGGATCTTGCGCAGCCGTTTCTGGAGCGCGACGGCTGCGCAGTTACCGAGGGGCAGGGCGCGCCGCTGGCAAGCGTGGTGGGACTGCTTAAAGAACGTGTTTCAACAGTAGTGGAACTCGCAGATGCCGCGGTGTATTTTTACCGCGCGCTGGAGCCTGCCGCGGAATTGAAACAGCAGCACTACGCTGCTGATGTCAAACCCGCACTGGTGGATTTGCAGTCGCGTCTGGCCGCCATTGAATGGAATCGCGCCACGATCAACGAGGCAGTCAAATCAGTCGTCGCCGCACACAAACTCAAAATGCCCAAACTGGCGATGCCGCTGCGTGTAATGGTCACCGGCACGGCACAAACACCCTCGATTGACGCCACGCTCGAACTCATCGGCCGCGAACAAGTACTGGCACGCATGGCGCAGCAGTTACAGGCGTTTCCCGTGTAAACGTTTTTATTAACCAGACTCAAAGCGAAACTGACGGCACCAACGCGGGCTTGATGCCGCCCTTGATGAACACGCGCTTTCCGGTGTCGTGAAATACCCAGCGCTGTTCTTCTGGCGTCAGCAACACTGCTGAGTTGAGAAAGCGCCGCACCATCTCGTTGTAAGTGCCGGACGAGGTGCCTATGTCGGAGCCCCACATCACATGATCGGCGCCGTACAGATCCACCGCGCGGCGCAGCAGCCGATCCGCCGGGATGTTCTCTTCGCGGCAGATGTCGAGATTGATTGAAGTGAACTTGAAGTAAATATTTTTCTCGCGCGCCAGTGCTTCATAGCGCTGGTCGAGCCCGAAGTGTTCTTCGCCTCCTTTTCCGGCGTGCAGCATCTCCGGTTCGAGTAGATGATCGAGCACAATACGAATGTCCGGATAGCGCCTCGCCAGCTCGATGATGGCCGGAATCGACGGCCCGCCGCCACCTTGTGACAGCACTTCCAGATCAATCACCAATCCAAATTCCTGGGCTACCTCCCAGGTCTTTAGTGCCTTGGGTGAGTTGAGCCACGGCATGCTGCCGTCCGGCTTGCGTCCGCCGAAAAATCGCACGCCTGCCAGACCATTGTCGCGCACGTACTGCCGCACCAGCGGCGGCGTTGCATCGTCCTCCGCGTCAAGGATAACCACGGCACTGAACAGGCGCGGATATTTGTCCGACGAGTCAAGGATGTAGCTGTTGTCGTACCGGTAAATCATGCGCTTTTGCACCGCCACGATACTGTCAACGTTTTCTTCCTCCATCCAGCGCAGCATGCGCAAGGCATCGGGCACTTCATGCACTGGGTTTGGCCCATGGTGGCCGCCTGGATTGCCAATAACCCCCGGCGGCCGATAAGGCGCGTCAGCCGCGCGCTGCATCGGGTTGCGCGGATAACGCACCTGGTCATCGGCGACCAGATGGGCGTGTGAATCAAATAACAGCGGGCGCGTTGCGGCGTTGGTCATCGTTTCGGATTCCGGTTGAGTGATACAGGGTCAGGCGGAATATTAGCGTGCCTGATTGACATACGCATCGAGAGGCAGCATCGTCTTGCCGCGCAGAATCGGCACACAGGTGCTCGGAAAATCCTGCTGGAAATTGCCGCCGGCTTCGCGTGTGAGGCTGATAAAACGCTGCAGGTGCCGCATGGCGCCAGTGGGCAGATCGTGCAACACCATGAGTGTCCAGGGTTGCGCCTTGCAATGCACGAGCGCCGTCTCGACCCAGGCGTCGGGCTCTGCCCAGTCGCGCGGAATCGAGTTCCACAGCACCATCGTGTAGCCGCCGGCTATGAGACGATCGCGCGCCGGGCGTGAGAGTAAATGCGGGCCGATTGCACCGCCGCGTCCGAAAGGGCGAAACAGGCGATCCGGTCGGATCAGATCGCCGAGCAGCGCCTGCGTCCCGTCGATTTCCTCGAACGCCGCGGCGGCTGGATCAAGCGCTTCACCGAGCGGCACTTTGTGGTGCATCGAGTGATTGCCGATCCAGTGGCCTTCGACTACCGCACGTTCGGCAATGCGTCTGCATTTCGGCTCGCTGATCTTGTCGCCGAGTACGAAGAAGGTGCTGCGAATGTTCTCACGCGCAAGCAGGTCCAGTACAGCAGGCGTGGTGGCAGGGTCGGGGCCGTTATCAAAAGTCAGCGTGAGCTTAAACACTTCAGTAGTGCTTTCAAATCAGGTATGAAAAATATTCATAAAATCAATATGTTACGTTCTAGTCTAAACCATTTTTAAGCGCCGGTGGTCGGTGCTTCAAAACCTCTCGCCCCGACCCATCACATCAAAGGCTTGCGTCAGGAATCTTTTTTCTTTGTGCCCCAGTGTAGCTGGAACGCCACCTGCTTTAGTATTGGTAAATTCGAAAGTCACAGAGGAGTCATTTTGTGAAGATTGTCATGTTGCCGCCGCAAACCGAATTCACACGAGAGTGGGCCGCGCGACTCGCTGTCACGGTACCAGAAATTTCTGTAGTCGTAAGTGAAGACCTCGATGAAGCCGGGGTGGCTATCCGGGATGCCGATGCGGCGTTCGGTACGCTGACGCCGGAAATATTGCCCAAAGCGCAGAAGCTGCGCTGGATTCAGGCGCCGCATGCGGCGCCACCGGCGGGCTATTACTACCCGGCGCTCATTGCGCATCCCGTGGTGGTGACAAACTTCCGGGAAATCTACAACGACCATATCGCCGCGCACATCATGATGTATGTGCTCAATTTCAGCCGTGGCATGCAGCGTTTTTTTCCGCAGCAACTGCGGCGCGAGTGGGCGCGTCCATCCAGGGACACCGGCGTCATCGCGCTGGCCGAAGCGACTGCACTCATCGTGGGTGTGGGTGGCATCGGGGCCGAAGCTGCTCGACTTGCCAGCGCATTTGGCATGCGCGTACTCGGAACCGATGCGCGTCGCGAAAGCCCGCCGACCGGCGTGGCAGAACTGCACCCCCCGGAAGATTTGGACGAATTGCTGCCAAGGGCGGACTTCGTCATCCTGACCGTTCCACACACGCCCGCCACGGAAGGGTTTTTCGATCGCTCGCGGTTCCGCCGCATGAAGCCTGCGGCGTTTTTCATCAACATCGGCCGCGGTAAAACCGTTCGGCTCGATGACCTGACGAACGCGCTCAAGGACGGCGATATCGCAGGCGCGGGCCTTGACGTGTTCGAGAACGAGCCGCTGCCCGCAGAACACCCCTTGTGGACCATGCCGGGCGTCATCATCACGCCGCACATGGCAGGCTTCGGACCGCACGTAAACGAGCGACGCTACGAAATCATTTTGGATAACTGCCGCCGGTTTATGCAGGGCAAACCGCTGCGCAACATCGTTGACAAAGAGAATTGGTTCTGACAATGTTTCGGGAGTACACCCTATGAAGACGATCCTGATCACGGGCGCCGCCGGGCGCATCGGTACCTTTCTGCGGCCCGAGTTGGCTGGAAAGTACAAGCTGCGGCTGTCGGATAACAAGCCGATCCGTGACCTGCAGCCCGGCGAGACTTTCATGCGCGCGGACATCACCAAACTCTCCGACATGCTCAAGGTCACCAAAGGTGTAGATGCCGTGGTGCACTTCGGCGGGCAGTCGGGCGAACACGACTGGGACCATATTCTTTCGGCAAATATCATTGGTTTTTATAACGCGCTGGAAGCGGCGCGCAGAAACGGAGTTAAGCGATTTCTGGTTGCGACTTCGAATCATGCGGTCGGGTTTTACCGCTGCGATCAGGTCATCGACCACCGCGTCTATCCCAAGCCGGACAGTCGCTATGGTGTATCCAAGGTATTCAACGAGGCGCTCGCCAGTCTCTACGCCGACCGCTATGGCATGCAGATGTTCTGCATGCGCATAGGCAACGTGAATTCAGAGCCGATTGATCGGCGCCGGCTCGCCATCTGGATCAGCGCGCGCGATATGGCTCAGCTGGTCACCATCGGCATCGAACAACCGGATCTGCGCTTCGAAGTCGTCTATGGCATTTCGGAGAACGCCCGCGCCTGGTTCGACAACGCCAATGCCCATCGCCTGGGCTATCGGCCACAGGATCGGAGTGAACAGTACGCTGATGAAATCTTGAAGCGGGAAGGTCCCCCGGGAACATCGCCTGCGGACATCTACCAGGGAGGCGGTCATTGCATGTCCGAAGGTGGAACACGCAGCCGGCTCGCGCCCGCGCGCGATGCGACACCCAAGGCAAGGCGCAGCGCGTCCAATTCGAAACTGTTGGCACGGAAGACTCCTGCGCCTGGCAAATCAGCAGTTAAGCGGCGGACAGGGACTAAAACGACCAGCAATAAAAGTGCTGTTGCAAAGCGTTGACTCCTTGATCCGATGGACGCGAGTGTATCGATTTGCTACAATTGTAGCAATTTACTATATATTGAGGTGGCGACATGGGCACAGCAATCCGCATCGACGACGACATTTATCTCGCCGCGCAGCGCGTGGCCAGTGCGGAGCGCCGTTCGATTCCACAGCAGATCGAGTTCTGGGCGCTGGTCGGCAAGACGGCTCTGGAAAATCCCGATCTGCCAGTCGACTTCGTGCGTGAGTTGTTGATCAGCAAACACACCGACCGGGCGCTCGCCGAGCCGTTCGATCTCAAGCCGGCGAAGAAGGCTGCGTCCAAGACGCGCTCGCCGCGCAGGCATGCCTGACGTCGCCATACTGCAAATGCCCGCATTCAAGCGGGTATACAAAAAGCTCGCCGCCAGCCACCAAGCTGTGGTGGACGACGCGGTGCGTTCGATCGTCGCCAAGCCAGAGATTGGCGAGGCGAAAAAGGGAGACCTGGCCGGCGTATACGTCCACAAGTTTCCGCTCAACCGCCAGCAGATGCTGCTTGCCTATGAATGGAATCCGGGTACGCGAGTGTTGCTCTTGCTGGGCAGCCACGAAAATTTTTATCGTGATCTCAAGCGAGGTTGAGCGCAGCATCGCGCGCCTGAATGAGAATATGCCCTATCCATGCACGACTCTCACAGGTGAGCCATGACCAAGGTGATCTGCCTTACCGGCGGGCTGGCGTCCGGCAAGTCCACAGCAGCGCGATTTCTAAAGGAACTGGGCGCGCACGTAATCGATGCCGACGTGCTGGGTCATCGCAGCTACGAGATGGGTTCGCCTGCCCATGTGCAGGTGGTGGCTGCCTTCGGCCAGGACGTGGTGGCGGCCGACGGCAGGATCGATCGCAAGGTGCTCGGCGGCAAGGTGTTCGGCAAGCCGGCGGAACTGAAAAAGCTGACCGACATCGTTTGGCCTGCTATACGCGGGCTGGCCGAAGACGAGATTGCTCAGGTGCGGACTGCTGGTACTGCACGAGTCATCGTGTTCGAGGCCGCAGTGCTGTTCGAAGCCGGCTGGCAGGACATCGGTGACGAAGTTTGGGTGCATATAGTTGACCGCCCAGTCGCCATCGCCCGCGCGATGGAGCGCGACAGCATTCCGCTGGCGACAGTGGAGAGCCGGCTCGACGCCCAGCTCTCGAATGCCGAGCGCATTGCCCGCGGCGATGTGGTCATTGACAATAACGGTACGCCTGACGCGATGCTGGAACAGCTACGCAGCCATTGGCAACGGGTCAGCGCCTGACCGATTTCTATTCATGCTAGTCAAATTGGAGGAGTTGATTGAATAAAGTCTGCTGGAGGAATACCTCATGCGCTTAAGGACGATAGTTCCGCTTGCCGCGGTTTTCTGTCTCAGCAGCACTGCGGCGCTTTGCGCATCTTCCTCTGATTCCGCGGCGACCTTTCCGTGGCGGCCTCTACGTCTCGTCAGCGGTTTTACGTCAGGGGGTCCACCCGACGCCATCGGACGCATACTTGCGGCCAAGCTGACTGAACTGCTCGGCCAGCAGGGCATCGTCGACAATCGACCGGGTGCGGGCGGAACGACGGGCACGAAAATCGTAGCGGAAGCGACTCCAGACGGACACACTCTACTGGTAGTGTCGGCCTCTTATGCAGTGGTTCCGGCGCTCTACGCAAAGCTCCCATTCGATCCGCGCAAGGACCTCGCGGGAATCACGGGAATATACAGCTCAGCATACGTGGTGACCGTGCCGAGTTCGCTGGGCGTCAAAAGCGTTCAGGAGCTGATCGCCCTCGCCAAATCGAAACCCGGTCAGCTCAACTTCGGCTCGGCGGGTGTCGGCAGCGCCACCCATTTCGCGGCGGAGCTTTTCAAGGCGACCGCGCAGATCGACATCGTGCACGTCCCTTACAAAGGCATAGCAGAGGCAGTTCTCGACACGATGACCGCCCGCGTGCAGTTGCTGATGTCGGCGCCTTCGACGGTGGGCACCCCGATACAGGAAGGCAGGCTCCGCGCGCTCGCCACCACTGGCAGACAGCGCTCGCCGGTATATCCCGATACGCCGACGGTCGCGGAAGCGGGCCTACCCGGTTACTTCTGGGAATCGTGGGGTGGGATGTTCGTGCCGGCCAGGACGCCGCGGCCCATCATCGACAAGCTTAACCGCGCTGTGCTGACGGCGCTCAAGATGCCCGACGTTCAGAGCCGCTACGCAATGCTCGGCGTGGACGCGTTCCCCACCACGCCGGCTGATTTCGACAGGTTCGTCGACGCGGAGATCACGCGCATTGCCGGGCTTGCACGCAGGGCGGGGATCAAGCCGCAGTAGTGCTCTTATACAAGGAAAGAAATGCTATGAGTATGGCCGACACCCCCACTTTCGGACGCTATACCGAAATTCCGTACGATCAGATGACGCCGGAGCAGCAGGAAGGCTATCACGCACTGCTCGAGGCGCGGGGCCGGTTGTCCGGTCCGAACAAGATCTATATACACAACCCGAAGCTTGCGAAGGCGATCGGACCGTTCGGGGCGCACTTTCGCAAGGGCTATTCGCTCAGCGAGCGCGAGCGCGAGATCGCCGTGTGCGTGATCAACAGCAAATGGCATTCGGCTTACCCGACCGGTGCTCACGAACGGCACGCCAAGACCGCCGGGCTACCGAACGACAAGGTCGAGGCCATACTTTCGGGTCTGCCAACCTCGTTCGACGACAAACGCGAGCAGGTCGTCTACGAAATGGCGATATGCCTCACCAACGTGCGCTGGGTGTCCAGGGGACTTTATGACCGCGCGGTTGAAGCCCTCGGCCATGTGGGCATCACTGACGTGATCACCCTGATGGGCCACTACACCAGCGCCTCGATGATGCTCGCCTTCTACGACGTGCCGGCCGGCGCGACGGGCATGGCGCGTTGAGGCTTAGAGTGCCTAACAAAATGCGTTGCAGCATCGCTGGTGGTTCGATGCTTCGACAATGCTCAGCATCACCACGAACGGCTCTAAAATGACCGTTCGCCCTGAGCCTGTCGAAGGGTGAACGGTCATTTTGTTCGGCACTCTTACCCGAGTTTGATTTTTTCCGTATTAAGGACTCGGCTGACCGCGTCCATCTGATGCAGCACAAGTGCAGCGGCCTCTCTGCTTTTCATGCCGGCGCCGATCCACCGCATCACTTTGGCGCCTTGCCATCCGGCGGCCACGGCGCGGCGCCTTCTTCGATCTGGACCTCCAGTGACTGGAGCAACTGCGCGAACATCGTCCAGTTCCCGATCGCGACGACCATTTCCACGAGCACGGCGGGTTCCTTGAGCTCCCGCGCACATTCCGCCCACACGGCGTCGGAAATCTTCCCCCGCTCGCAAGTGTCGTCGGCCGCCGCGAGTACCGCCCGCTCCACGGGGCCGAAGAGATCCGATTTCCTCCAATCGCGAACCGCAACGATCTCCTCGAGGGTAACCCCGGCCTGCACCGCGATGCGGTAATGCTGGAACCAGGCATACTCGCTGCCCGCCCTCCACGCGAGGCGCATGATGGTGAGCTCGCGCAGCCGCGTCGGGAGCTTGTTGCGGCTGGAAAGCATCGTCAGCAATCCATAGACGTGCTTCACGAGGTCGGGATGGTTCGCAAGCATGCGAAAAGCGCTGCGACCCGCCTGTGCTTCGCCGATACCGAATTCGCGCCCCAGACGCCGGGCTTCTTCCACGGGAACGTATTCCACACGTCTTGCCATGTTCACTCTCCTCCGTTATTCGATCTTGATGGCCACGAACTTCACGCGCTTCGCGATCTGCGCGCGCTCGCTGCGGATAGAGTCACGGCTATGCAGGTCGCGTTTGATGCAGGAGCTAAACGCATTTTGCTGCCGATGTCTAGCGTGACAGACATCCCCTCAGTGCCGGGAGAGTTGTTTGCGAAATTCCAGACCAGCTTCTATTCCGATCCGGTGGATGCGGTTTTTAAGGCGCTGGGGGTCGAGTAGATAAAGTTGATGTTGGTGCCTTCCGCGCTTTGGCCTAACCGGATGTATCCATGTAAGCCGTCGCACTACGTCCACCATAGGCCATTGCAACCCGGTCACATTGCTTCGGCGTAAACCTGTCGCCAAAGAAAACACGACCGCTATATGTCCGGTTGCAATTACGCTACATCTAGGGGACGGATTTGCAAATACCACAAAATGTAGTAATATCTAGATGTTTCCTTCTCATCTCACTGAGCAGGCCGGATTCCGGGGCTGCAAGGGATGTAGATGAGACTGGCGCAAGTAACGCTTGCGTTGGATGGGTTAGCGATTTAAGTGTCGCGCCTGAGGGAAGCAGCCTTTGCCCGACTGCTCTGCCTGTAACCGGCGCTTCGCTTCATAAGGGGCATCACTGGACGGTTGGAGAGCATTATTTCAGGTCGAGGGCGATGCGGGAGCCGAATTGTTGCGGACGAGGCCAAAAACGGTATCGTTCACGATAAAGTTGGAGGTTAAGGCCATGATAGTAGGTGACTGCAAAAACGTGCCAGGTTATCAGGGTGGCTCGCCGTCTTATTGTCGGGCACGTTGTCTCTGTTCATCTCACTGAGCAGGCCGGATTCCGGGGCTGCAAGGGATGTAGATGAGACTGGCGCAAGTAACGCTTGCGTTGGATGGGTTAGCGATTTAAGTGTCGCGCCTGAGGGAAGCAGCTAATTGTTAAAGCGGTCGGGTTAAGCTTGCCAGTGGAACCCCTCCATACAAAGTGCCGCGCTCATATAAAACACTGTTTGACCGAGTTCGCTCTGTTCCACAGCTGCGAAAGGCGTGGCGTTCCGTATTAGCCAACGCTACCAAGCCAAATGCCGCTGAAAGAACTTATGCTGAGGCGCTGGCATTCTCGCCACATGCCGAGCCGCGAATTGACCGAATATCGCGGGAATTAAGAAAGCAGGTTTTTCAATTTGCTCCGCAGCGCGGCGCGCCAATAAAAAAATCTCCCGGCAAATACCGGGGCGTAGTTGTAGCTCCAATACCAAATCGAATTGTGCAGCGTGCGTTACTTGATGTACTGCAAGCGCATCCGGCGATTCGTGAACGTCTCAATGCGGGTCTAAATTTTGGTGGGGTGCCCCGCATTAATGATGATGAAGATGTAGGGGTACCAGGTGCGGCCAAACTGGCCAACCAGTATGCAAAGACATATTCACATTTCATACGAACGGACATCATTAAGTTTTTTGATAATGTGCCACGAGATAAAGCAGTAAATGTCCTCTTAAAATATTCCGATTGCCCCGAACTATCTGCGCTATTGCATGCAGCGACTATTACGGAACTGGAAAATTTCGCGTTGCTGGCTCACCATACATCGCTATTCCCTCTGGAAAATATCGGACTCGCTCAAGGTTCTTGTCTCTCGCCGTTGGTATGTAATCTCTACTTAGATGAGTTCGATAAATTGATGAATGGGCGAGGCATAAACTGCGTTCGTTATATTGATGATTTTGTTATTTTTGCATCGAGCGAACGAAAACTTAATGCAGCACTGGCAAGTGCTAGTAACTATCTAAGCGCGAGCGGGCTAAAAATTTATGATCCCAGGGAACACTCAGAAAAAGCAGCGCGAGGATTAACTTCAAACGGATTCGATTTTCTAGGATGTAATATCCGACCAGACCGCGTCATTCCTTCCGGCAAGAATCGAGGTCGTCTACTAGATAAGCTGCATGGAATTACGGATCACAGTCTAAAATCATACTCGGATTCCCTTGATGCACTGCGTTCTCGACGAACGCTCACTCATACCTTATGGAAGATCGGTGAAACGATCCGTGGTTGGGGGAACACATATTCATTTTGCACTGATGATGGTATTAGGCACGGATTGGATCAGAAAATCGATAGGTTGGTAGAATCATATTTAAAACGGTATAGGACTATCCTTCAAGGGTGTTCTGTAATAGACCGTCATCGCCTTCTAGGGATTTGGCGGCTGACCGATTGCCTCAGAGACGAAGAATTTATTGCGTTTGTTACCGACAAAACGACACGTGGCAAGACTGCCACTTCCTAGGCACCGTTGTCTCGCCGATGCAGCAGTTTAGGCAGAAAATATTTTGTGACCATATCGGCAATTCAGGAACTGATGTTTGAGAAAATTGACTGGACCGCTCGTAGCATTCTTCATTTGTGCTGCTTTATGGAGCGGCGCTGTGATGGCGCAAGGCTATCCGGTCAAGCCGGTTCGCATCCTGGTCGGCTTCAGCCCTGGTGGTGGTGCCGATTCGGTGGCGCGCATACTGGCGCAGAAATTGGCGGAGGCGCTGGGCCAGCCAGTGACGGTCGAAAACCGCGCCGGCGCGGGTGGCACTATCGCCACCGAGGCGACGGCGAAAGCGCCTGCCGATGGTTATACGCTCGAGGTGATCTCGGCCGCCGAGCCGGCGCAGGGCGCATTGCGCAGCAAGCTCGGCTATGATCTCGCACGCGACCTGGCGCCGGTTTCGCTGGTCGCAAGTGGCGCCTTCATGCTGGTCGTGCATCCGTCGGTGCCGGCAAACACCGTCAAAGAAGTGATTGCATTATCGCGCTCGCAGCCGGGGAAGCTAAATTATTCGTCCGCCGGCGTCGGCGGTACGCCGCATCTGGCGGCCGAACTGTTCAAATCAATGGCCAAGGTCAACGTTGTGCATGTTCCGTACAAGGGCGGTTCGGATGCCGTGGTCGCCACGGCCGGCGGCGAAGTCGACATGACATTCAACAGCATTCCTGCGGTGCTGCCGCTGCTCACGGCGAACAAGCTGCGCGCCATTGCCGTCACCAGCGCCAAACGCGCACAGGTGCTGCCATTGGTTCCAACGATCGCCGAATCCGGCCTGCCTCGATATGATTTGTCAGGCTGGTTCGGCATGCTCGCACCGGCGGGTGTGCCAAAGGATATCGTCGCAAGACTCAACGGCCTGATCGTCAAAGCGGCGGCTTCGCCCGAGATGCGGAATGCGCTGGCCAAACTGGGGCTGGAGCCGCGGACCAGCACGCCCGAGCAGTTCGCGATGTTCATCCGCAGCGAAATTTCGCGCAGCGCGCAACTGATTAAAGCGACCGGGGCTAAAGCCGACTGAAAAATCTGGCGCGGCGGCTGACCACCTGTTGCGAAAGGGGTTATTCAGTTTTTCATCGAACGGATTCCCGGGGCAGCGCGCAGGCAGGTCAGGCTAACGGGCCTCGCGGTCGGTCTGAAGTGACCAAGACTTCCTAACACAATGAAACTCATGCTGCGTTAGGTTGGGGATTGCAAATTATGGGCTTTGCTTTCTGAGTCACAATCGTGATAATACACGGCGCGTTGCGCTGGGTAGGGCAAACCAAAGCATCCAATTCCACATTTTCATCGACAGGAGAAATCTACTATGGCCCATCAAGGCATGATTGCAGAAACCATTTCCATAAAAGGCAACAACGGTGAACCCATTTCAGCCTATGTTGCGCGGCCTCAGGGTGCAGGGCCGTTCCCCGGCGTTGTGTTGGTACACCACATTCCCGGCTGGAGCGAGTGGTATTTCGAGGCCACGCGCCGCTTCGCGCATCACGGCTACGCGGCGATCTGCCACAACCTGTTTCACCGCGCGGGCGAAGGCGAATCGGACGACATCGCGGCCAAGGTGCGTGCCGAGGGTGGCGTCCCTGACGCGCAGGCGATGGGCGATACCGAGGGTGCGGTGAAGTGGCTGCGCTCCCAGTCCTACGTGACCGGCAAGGTCGGCATGATCGGCTCGTGTTCGGCCGGTCGCCAAACCTTCCTCTACGCGTGCACGCACAAGGACATCGACTGCGCGGTTGAGTTGTGGGGCGGACGCGTGGTGATGGCCAAGGAGGACTTGAATCCAAAGATGCCGGTCGCGCCTGTCGATCTCACCGCCGGCCTGTCGTGCCCGCTGCTAGGCCTGTTTGGCAACGATGACAAGGCGCCGTCGCCGGAGCAGGTTAACCAGCACGAGGCCGAGCTCAAGAAGCATGGCAAGAACTACACTTTCCATCGCTACGATGGCGCAGGCCACGGCTTCTTCTACTACCACCGGCCGATGTATCGCACGGAGCAGGCGCTGGACGGCTGGCAGAAGGTGTTTGCGTTCTTCGAAAAACATCTCTCGAAGTAGCGATGTGTACCTCCATTCTTGAGATTGTTAAGACCGATGGCATGGGCAAGGGTGGCGAAGGATGGATAGACCTCACGCATGCCGTGGTGTCCTACGACCATCCGAACCACGCCATGTTCGAAGACGCCATCACGTTGGACTTCGTGAATTCGGCCCTGGGGCCGGGTTCACGAATTGCGCTGGAGATTTCGCTCGCTGCCGCGAAGGAACTTTCGGTTGCGCTACAGCGCGCGATAGCGCAGGCAGAGTATGGAGGGCGGGGCGGTTACGATGCAGTCCGCTAGCAGCATTGCTGCGCATGATTGCTGCAGGTGATGAAGTAGCGGGGATCCGGCTTCGGGATATCTAAGCGTTTTTGTTGCAAATGCAGGTAGCCCGCGCAGCGGCGGGCTGCCACTCCAGCTTTTTACTCTTCCGCGGGCATGTAGCCGCTGGGCACGATGCATGCGCCCATGCCTGCCGCAGTGACGGCGCCCTTCTGGTTGGTGGCGCTCACCTCCACGGTGACACGGGTGCCATCGGCTTCCTTGGCAGTCGCGGTGACCTTGCCGGTAAAAGTGACGGAATCTCCCGGCCGCACCGGACGCAGAAATCGCAGATCCACCATGCCCCCGCCGTTGTATACGTCCGCGCCAAAGTAACGCCGCAACAGCTCTGTGGCAAACGTCAGCGACATGCGACCGGAAGCAACCGTGCTGGCCGTGCCCAGCGTACTCTTGGCGGTTTCCAAATCGGTAAACTGACTCGGGCCGGTTGCGCCGCCGCTCTTCTCAAACGCATTAATGGCGTCTTGCGTCATATGCTTGGTCAGCGGCGGCAACGGGTCGCCCACTGTGTAGTTGCGCACTATTGCCATTTTTTTCCTACCTCCGAAGGCTGCTTAAGCTCATGGGTGATGACGCGATCCAGCAGACGGCCATCCTCGTCAACCGACACTGCCTGGGTGACGATGTAATTTTTGCCGCGACGCGCATACTTGTCGGCAATCCATGCCTGGACCGTAATACGCTTGCCGGGGATGGGCGCGTTGTAGCAGTAAAACGCGCAGCGCGCATTCACCGAACCGTCGTCGTGGTACACCAGGTGATACGGGCGCACATCCACTTTTTGTGAGATCGTGGGAAAGGCCGCCTCCGGATCCATGACGCCCTTGCGGAATTCGTCGACCATCTCCTGCGTTAAAACATAGGACAAGGTGGGCAGTTTCTCGCCGATCACGAGCGCCTCCCAATCGAGTAACCTGGTATTGTGTTCTCCGTGCGGCTGCGCCATGTTGGCTTCCTTTCTTTGAGCAGACTTACCAGCCTTATAGTAAACCATTCCGTGCCCGGTGCAGAAGTGGTGGATCGTCAGAGTGAACGTGAACGCATGGTGGAAGCGGCGGGTGCGATTCAAACTGATGTGGAAGCACGGGTGCCTACGCATCGTCGCAACTCGGCTCCCTCGCCCGCCTGGGCGGGAGAGGGTTGGGGTGAGGGTAGGGCTGTCTGCAGAGCAAACATTGTGCTTCCCCTACCCTCACCCCCGCCCTCTCCCGCCCCAGGGCGGGCGAGGGAGTTTCTTTGATTCGAATAAATTTTCGTGCTTCCACATCAGTTTGAATCGCACCCGGAAGCGGCCGTCAGCGGGCCGCGATTCGCCCGCCCATGATACGCTGTGCGCATCGTCCATTTTCGCGTCGTTTCCCTGCCCATCCATGAATGCTCCTGTCGAGCGCTACACCGCTACCGCGATCGCATTGCATTGGGTGATATTCATCCTGATCGCGTGCGGTTTCGCGCTGGCAGTCTATATGACGGGACTCAAGTTCTCGCCGCTGAAGCTGAAACTCGTCGCCTGGCACAAGTGGATCGGTGTCACGGTGTTCCTGCTGGCGGTTGTGCGGCTCGCGTGGCGCATGACGCATCCGCCGCCGCCACTTCCTGCCGCAATGCCGGCGTGGCAACGGCGCGCCGCTGCGGTGAGTCACCTGGCGCTCTATGCGCTCATTCTGGTGATACCGCTGACGGGATGGCTGATGAGCTCGGCTTTCGGCGTGGCCACGCTTTATCTTGGGCTGGTGCCGTTGCCCAATCCGCTTGCGGCGGACAAGGCGCTGGCGGAACTATTGCGCAGCGTGCATGTCTTTTTGAACTATACCTTGCTGACGCTGGTGGTGTTGCATGTGCTGGCGGCAATCAAGCATCATGTAGTCGATCGCGATAACGTGCTGACCAGAATGCTGTTTACCGGAAAGGGATGAATCGCGCATGCACAGATTAAAAACACGCACTCACGGAATGCTTCTGAGCCTGCTGTTGCTGAGTGGCGGGCTTGCTGTGATTCCGCAGGCAAGCGCGCAGCCGGTGCTTTATGACAAGAGCCGCGTCAGCGCCGTATCGCGGCAGATGAACATTCCGGTCGAGGCGCAGTTCAGAAAGTTCAGCGCGGAGATCGTGTTCGATGCGGCGAAACCAGAAACGAGCAAAGCGCGCATCGAGATCGAGGTCGGCAGCTTCGACATCGGCAATGCTGAAATCAACGATGACGTGAAGGGACGGCAGTGGTTCGACGCCAAGACCCATCCCAAGGCGACGTTCGTGGCGTCGACCGTGCGCGCGCTGGGCGGCGGGCGTTTCGAAGCGCGCGGTCCGCTGACGATCAAGGGCAAAACGCTGGAGGTGACGGCGCCGTTTACCTGGAAGGAGGAGGGCGGCACGGGTGTTTACGAAGGCCAGTTTCCGATCAGGCGCCTGTTGTATAACATCGGCGAGGGTGTGTGGAAGGACACGGATACCGTGGCTGATGAAGTGCTGGTCAAATTTCGGCTGCTGATCGCGAAAGCGCCCGCGGCCGTGAAAAAATAGTCCGATCCAGTGCACTGGATCGATGTTCGCAATCGACACTGAGAGGATTTCCATGATTCGTTCCCTGCTACTGCTTGCCGCCGCTGCCGCCGCGTTTCCTGCGCAATCACAGGAAGTCTATGTGGCTGATCCCAACCACACCTATGCCTATTTTGCTACCGGACACCTGGGCATCTCCTGGCTGCGCGGACGATTCAACCGGACCGAGGCGAAAATAGCGCTGGACCGTGCCGCGAAAACGGGAACCATCGATGTCGCAATCGCCATGACTTCGGTGGACACCGGGCACGAAGCCCGTGACAAGCATTTGCGCAGCGAGGATTATCTTGACGTCGAGCGGCATCCGACGATGACGTTCAAGTCCAATCGCCTGCGCTTCAATGGGGATGTGTTCGCCGGCGCCGATGGGGATTTGACGATCATGGGAATCACTAAAGCGGTAAGTCTTAACGTGAGCTCATTCCGTTGCCAGTTGCATCCGGTTTACAAGCGCGAGATGTGCGGGGCCGAAGCCGACACCGCGATCAAGCGCAGCGAGTTTGGCATCAAGCGCGGCGCGGTTGGAATCGGCGACGAAGTGAAGATCACAATTCAGATCGAGGCGTTCAAGCAGTAGCGTGTTTGATTGCCGCGGCCGCTTAGCGTTGTGCTCAGGTGCGGTGCGTACCAAGTCCGAGGAGAAAACCCCATGCATGACGTACTCAGAAGATTGTGTTGTTGGCTAACGCCCGTTGTGCTCGCATGCAACACGGCGGCACTGGCGCAGGAGAAGCCGGCCAACTATCCGCTGCGACCGATCCGCATCGTTGTGACCGTATCCCCCGGCGCCGGCGCCGATGCGATCGCGCGCTCCGCAGCACAGATGTTGACCGAGCGTTGGGGCCAAACTGTCGTGGTCGATAACCGTGCCGGCGGTAGTGGCGTAATCGCCACCGAGTTGGTTGCAAGGGCGGCGCCTGACGGTTACACGCTTCTCAGTTACGCGGACAGCCTGTTGTTTCTCGGCGCGACCAAGCGCGTGCCTTTTGACGTTCTCAAAGCCTTCGATCCCATAGTCATGATGACCGCTCAGCCCTACATTCTCGTCATCGGTCTGAACCTGCCCGTCGAGTCATTGAAGGAGCTTGTTGCTTATTCGGCAAAGCAACCGCTGACGTATGGAAGCTCGGGCATCGGCGGCACAGTCCATCTGGGGATGGAACGGCTGGCAGTCGCTACCGGCGCGAAGTTAAGGCACGTTCCCTATAAGGGCACAGCGCCGTCCATTGTTGCAGTCATGGGAGGAGAGATTCATATGGTTGCCGGAAGTTCGATCGCAGCGACCACTGCGATCAAGACCGGCAAGGTGCGTGCGCTGGCTGCGATGGGTCTCACGCGCATACCGGCCTTGCCTGATCTGCCGACAATCGCCGAGCAAGGCGTGCCCGGCTTCAAGATCACCAATCGCTACATCCTGTTTGCGCCGGCGGGCACCCCACCCCCGATTGTTGCCGCGATTCGTCGCGTCGTGGGTGATGGGATGCATTCCCCACAGATGGCGCAGCGGCTCGCGTCCGAAGGTGCGCAACCCGGTGAGCGCATGACGTCCGACGAGCTGAGGGCGTCAATGGCGCGCGAATATGTCGAAATCGAGCAGCAGGTGAAGCAACTCAACTTGAAGTTTTTTTAGCGCCGTCACAGACAACGCGAATCACCACATTTTTGTGAGCAGTTCGGTCAGCTCCGTCTTGCTTTTCACTTTGCGCGCATTCTGATGCAGGTAGAAGTCACCCATCGCTTCCTCTGCAATGTGATCGATGTCCTCCTCCGGAATGCCGACATCACGCAGACGCACGGGCAGGCCTAGCTTGCGATAGAAATCCTCGATGAAATCCGGTGCGCGATTTGCCGCTGCAATTTCCGGCAGTCCGTCAGCAACGCCCAGCGCCTGCGCCAGGCGCGCCAATCCGCCTGAAGTCTGCTCAAGATTAAATCGCATGCTCCAGGCAGTGGTCAGCGAACTGGCGTCGCCGTGACTGATATTCGCATACAACGTGTCGATGACATGTCCCAGCGACGAAATCAGCCCGAACGCGCGCCCGCGCATGCTGTCGAGCGCGCGATTGCTCAGAAATGAAGCTGCGACCAGATTCATGCGTGCCGTCGTGTTGTTCGGATCGCTGCGCATGAGCGGCAGGCTCTCCAGCGACAGCCGCAGCGCATGCAGTAAATCCGAGAGCGCAAGGGGATTGATGCGCGGCGATGCCGTGCTGGCAAGGATGCCGCTGAGTGCGGATGCAGATGTGCTCAGGAAAAGATCAGCCGGTGCAGTGAGCAGAGCATCGTCATCCCAGATCATCGCGGCAGGGCGCGTCTTGGGGTCGAACAATTCCAGGCGGTGACTTCGTTCGACATCCTTGACCGCGGTGCCTCCCCGCGTCATCGCCGTGCTCGGCGTGGTCAGCACCAGAATGTTCGGAATCTTGCGCGCCATCAGCTTTGGACTCACCGGCGGCTGACCGGGCGGGTATTGCGTACAAATCTCGTGGATATCGCCCTTTTCGGCGAGCAGGATAACGATCGCGCGGGCAGTCACCATCGCACTGCCGCCACCGACGGCCACGATGAGATCGGCCCCGGCTTCGCGCGCGGCGGCGACACCTTTATGCACCGACGGCAGCGGTGACGATACTTCCACGCCATCGAAAATGCCTGCGTAATAGTCACCAAGATTCGCCCTGACGCGGTCAATAAGATCGGTCTTGTGTGCAACCGATTTGCCGCACACCACGAAAGCGCGCTTTGCTTTGGTGCGATTCACTTCTCCACGCAGTTCATCCAGGGCGCCTTTGCCAGAGTGGATGCTCAAAGGGAACGAGCGGTGTTTAAAGGGGAGGGCGGCTTCCATAGGGCGTTCCTTGCAGGGGTTCGATTGATCAGTATGCGCATAATACGTGGGCCGGCTGCGCGAGGATAGTGTGGGCTCATGCGGCACGCGGCGCAAACGGCCGCTGATCTGGTGGACAGCATCATCCCGCGCGTGCCGGTGCGCCAGTGGGTGCTGTCGTTCCCGCTACCGCTACGCAGCCTCTTCGCCGTGTATCCCGAACTGCTGGCACTGGTGTTGCAGATCATTCATCGCGTCCTCAACACCTTCCTCATCAAACAAGCGCATGTCAATATTGATCGGGTGGAGCTGACGGGATTTCGCCCGTCAGCCCTCCCACACCACCGTACGTGCGGTTTTCCGCATACGGCGGTTGAGTCCGGCAAGCGCAGCCTCTCGGCCTGCTCGCGAGCAACAGTGTAAGCGGAAGCCAACACGGGTGCTCATTACGTTGCGTCTCGTTCCTTCACGCCACCGCTTTCGACTCGACGGCCAGCCCTGTCTCCCGGATGAGAATCCACTCATCCGGCATCCCGCGCCGCAAGGGGTGGCTGCCGCAGTTGCAACGCCCCTTGCTTTCGACCGCCTGCTCGCCTCTTGCAGTGAGTTCGGGTCGTGCCCCGCTCTCGTGACTCTTCGTCCCTTCGCTCCGCCCGCCTTTCAGCAGGCCTCGTCACTACTACGGACTTTGCTGACTTCTCGCTCACTCTCATGCGCGAGATCTCCCCGGGTAAGTTGCATGTACTTTCGACCCGCGCCGTCGAGCTCTACCTAATGTGTCTTTCGGTGACAGTTGGATTTCGCGTTTGCTAGCACGCTTATCGCCCACATACGGCCTCGCTGCTTGTTCCTGTTTGTACGGTCGTGTCTTTGATACCCTCTTCTTTCAGCTTGGCCTCGCGGCGTCCACCTTGGAGTTCTCTACGGTTGGTGTCACTCCTTCCGGTTATCTCCTTTCAGATAACTAGTACAATGCCCATGCCGGGCACACTAGGGCGCAATCCTATTGCGCCGCATGATTGATCCGCGATACGCATTCGGCGCAATAGGGATTGCGCGATCTACTCCGCCGCTAATCTGATCATTCACCTGCATGGGCTGGTGTTGGATGGCGTCTATTGCATCACAGACGAGGGTGAGCCGGTGTTCCATGCGGCAGCAGCCCCAAGCATCAAGCAACTGCTAACGCTGATCAACAAAATTCCTATCCCCAGCTGTAGGCGCACGTAGCGTGATGCCTGCCCGCGCAGCGGCATCGATGCACCCAAATCGACCTCCCGCCACGCGGCCAATTTCGCGCCGGTATGAAAGCCGACGCCTCCGTTCATGATCCCATCGACCCCGCCCTGCGGGTTATCGGCGTAGCCGCCTTTGCTGCTCATGCTCGCAGGCTTGCGGCAGCGACAGCAGCGATGGCGGTGCTGGTTACGGCGTTCAGTTTATCTACTGTTGCTGAGTGATGCGCTCGATCCGCGGTTGAAGTGAATGTGCCGCAGTTGCCACCGCTGGAAAAATAGACACAGGGGTGGGCAAAATAGTCGTGTCTATTCAGCTTGACGGCAACGTCAAGAGCCTCCCTCACGCGGTGCTGCGCGGCCGCTTTACTTTATGTAGCAGGCCTTGACTGTGCCAAAGATAGGATCACCGAAAACACCATTATTGCAGTCGACTCCGTTTTGCAGCCCCGGTTTGAAGATGAATTTGCCGTTGGCCCCGTAGGCTACATCCCTTTGGCCGCTGAAATTGCAGCGCTGGTTTTCCTGAGCGCAAAGGGTGTATCCCGCAGGCGCACCCTGAGTCGAGGGCGGCGGCGTTACCGGCATGCCTCCGCGCACCCAGACGGCGCCGTTAGACCAGTCGATGCGGTTGCGATCTGCGGAGATGGCGCCGCGGATACCGCCGAATGCAACAATAGCGCCGCCGCTTTCAATCGTGGCAGCACTTCTTGTCATTGAACTGCTGTCGTTCGGGCGTTGTGCCGCGTACAACACCAACCGGCCATATTCCATGGTTATTCTTTCGGGATAGCGTTCGCCGGGCCTGGCAGTGAAGTAGCCCGTCCAGTCACCGGCCAGCGCCGACAGGTCAACTGCTGGAGGTGGTAAATGTCCGGGGGGATTTGCATCGACGCGCGTAGATGCAATGGTCGCACTCCAGGCATACGGCGCGGACCAAATTTCTCTGGCGTCAGTACACTGATAGGTTCCCGCCACCGACGAAAAATCCGCGGAAAACGTTCCAATGTAGCTGCAGATGCCCCACGTGCCGGGGTTCCAGCGGAATATACGCAGGTTTCTGCGGTCAACATCCATCCGCAGTTTGCCACCGATAGACGAGCCGCTGGGATGGGTGAACCTCGCATCGAACTCGTTGCTGGTTCCGATGCGCGTCCATACCCCTCTCCAGCTGGCAACCTCGGATTCGTTCCATGTTTGTCCCAAAACGTCGATGGATTCCGGCGCAGGCTGAACAGGCGGTCCGGGTGGAGCGATCACAGGAGGGTGAGTCGTTCCAGCGCCGCAGCCAAACACCTCCACTTCATCAAGGTGCAGGTAGCTCATTTCGGCAAGCTGGAGGCGGACGTAGCGCGACGCCTCGCCCCGAAGCGGCACGACGAGGGGATTAGCTGGCGCAAGGTCGGCGATGCCGCCGAAGGTGCTGCCATCGTGCGTGTAGATCGTGCGCCAGTTCGCGCGGTCGGCGGAAACGAGCACCCGCAGCGTCCGGGCACGATGCGGCGCGCTGTAACTGCTGTTGTATATTTCCACCGAGTGCAATGGCATCGGCGCCCCTAAATCGACGTCCCACCACGGGGCCATTTCCTGAGCGGTATGAAAGCCAAAGCCTCCGTTTATGATCCCATCGACCCCACCCTGCGGGTTATCGGCGTAGCCGCCTTTGCTGCTCATGCTGGCAGGCTTGCCGCGCGATACCAGGGCGCCCTTGGTGCAATTCGCCATGTTGGACGGCGTGCCGGTTGCGATCGGCGGTGGTGCGAGTCCGGGAGGCGGAGGCGGCTGAACAGCCGGCGGTAGCACCGCTTGCTGGGGTACCGGCAAAGCTCCCCGAACAATCCCCGAGATGACACGATTGTTCGCATAAGTGCTGTCCACCCTCGACTTGAGATAGCAGACCGGTGGATCACGCGGCTGATAGGCGCCCGGCTTGACGTACGTGTAGGCCACGCAGGCTGGATTGCTCTGGCAGGCTTGCATACACAGTTCCGGCCGCGGCTGATCCATGCCGAAGTTCCGGATCATTGGGCCATTGATATCGATGTCCGGGAGCAAACCGGTGGTCGTGGGCGTCGCTGCGGCCGCAGCAGCAGTTACGGTGGGCTGTGCGCCGGCTGTGGCCGGTAGCGTCGCGGACGTTTGGACATTGCCCGGCGTAACGGCTGCCCATTGTCCCGCTGACAGCGTCAGGCGCTGGCCGGTGCCCAAGGCCTGCACCTCCACTGAGCCTTCGCTGACGTAGATCAATGTGACATTGGACGCGGGGTCTCGATCCACCGTGTAGGCGGTGCGCCGGGGCGTGATCCGTGCCTCAGCGGTGGTAACCGTCGGCGGGCTTCGAGTCGCGCCCGCGGTGGAGGCGATGCTGAGCGCGCCGCCCCGAATGATTATTGCATCCGGATTCAACGCACTTATGCCAGCTAAATCGCCGGTGGCAAACGCCATCGCATTCAATCCAAAGGCCAGGACGACCGCCGAGTCATTCGCCGTGATCAAGCGCATGTCGCCGTTTGCGTCCTGTTGAATCGATGGTTTGGTCCCTGTCGTACCGATCACCGCAACTGAGGCAGGCCGGTCGGCAGGAACTGGGGGCGTGGTCAACTTGCAACCTCCGGCATCCGCCCGGTCCCGCACGCCCGATATGCTTTGAGCGACCGCGGTACGCTCGACTTCAAGCGCATCAACTCTCGCGGCCAGCGGGTTGGGCGATGACAAGGCACGACGGATGGATCGCATGCTGTCACTAACAGAACCCATGCGGCGCGACAAATTGGTCGAGACCTGTGGATGGTTCATGGCTGCGGTGGCCAAGGCGGCGCTCGCAGACGCCGCAGACGCCTCCAGCCGTTGCGCAACGGGCGCCAGCGAGGTGCGTACGACGTCAAGCGCCGAAAGATTGCGCAGAGCCGCAATCTGCGCTCGCAAAGCGGCAGCTTCATTCACGAGCCGCTCGTGCGTGGACTGCAACTCGGCGCAACGAAGAATTGCCGACGTCGCCCCTAGGGGCGTCGCTGCAATGGCTCCGAGCCCGGCGCCGAGTGCCGAAGGGCCTGCGCAGGCGCGGGCGGGTCCGGGCCTGTCACGTTGCGTGCACGAGGCCACTCGCCCTTCCAATAATTGCTGCCAGCGAGCGGTTTCCCGGGCAGTGTCGACAAACCTACGGCACTGCGTCATTCGTGCTTCGCGATCCCATTCGAAGGGCATGCAGGGGTCGCTGTCGGCGACGCAGCCCGAGGCACACCAGTTCCGGCACAGGTTTTCCATGGTGTCGGCGTATTGTTGGCAACGCTGCTCGTCGAGAGTAGGCACTTGCCCGGGGGGCACCTGGGCCACCGTGAGGTGCGGGGGTAACCATAGCGCAGCAAACACAATTGCAGCCAAGTGCCGTCGCAGCATGACTTATCTCCCGATGCCGCAGAGGCACGGCGTGGCTGCATTTTGACCTGCATCCCCGCAAGTAGTAAACCCCCGCGTGGGACTTGCGGGCGATGCCGCGCCAGCAACGATGCCGCTTAACGCCGATGCGGCCGTGCTCAAATAAAGATCAGCCGGCGCCGTCAGCATGGCATCGCCATCCCAGATCATCGCGGCAGGGCGCGTCTTGGGGTCGAACAATTCCAGGCGATGACTTCGTTCGACATCCTTGACCGCCGTGCCCGCCTGCGTCATCGCCGTGCTCGGCGTGGTCAACACCAGGATGTTCGGAATCTTGCGCGCCATCAGCTTTGGGCTCACAGGCGGCTGACCGGGCGGGTATTGCGTACAAATCTCGTGGATATCACCTTTCTCGGCGAGCAGGATAATGATCGCGCGGGCAGTCACCATTGCACTGCCTCCACCGACGGCCACGATGAGATCGGCTCCGGCTTCGCGCGCGGCGGCGACACCTTTATGCACCGACGGCAGCGGTGACGATACTTCTACGCCATCGAAAATACCTGCGTAATAGTCACCGAGATTCGCCTTGACGCGGTTAACAAGATCGGTCTCGTGCGCAACCGATTTGCCGCACACCACGAAAGCACGCTTTGCTTTGGTGCGATTCACCTCCCCGCGCAGCAACTTTAGCGCGCCCTTGCCGGCGTGGATGATGAAGGGGAACGAGCGGTGTCGAAAGGGCATGGCAGCGTCCATGCAGGGCTCCTCGCGCGGTTTCGCAAGATCAGTATGCGCATAATACGTGGGCCGGTGGTGCGAGGAAAGCGCGGCGCGTGCTTGCACATTGCGGCGATGCTTGCTTCGGCGCCAAGGATGGCCGGGGCTTTGCTTGTAAGGCAGTATATAAATTCTATCCCCTGGTGCGGGTGGCGGGCATTCGAGTCGCATAGGGGTGAGAAGATTAGTCCACCCGCGCCCCCGAAGCCTTAACAATCTTGCCCCACTTCGCCAGGTCATCGCGTATGCGTTTTGCAAATTCTTCCGGCGTGCTGCTCATGGCTTCGGCGCCTTGTGCCGCGAGGCGCTCCTTCACGTCCGCTATTTCCGCCATCGTGCGCAGTTCCTGATTCAGGCGACTGATGAGCGGCTTGGGCGTGGCAGCGGGGGCGAGCAGGCCGTACCACACGGTGATGTCAAAACCGGGTATGCCCGATTCGGCCACTGTCGGCAAGTCCGGCACCAGCACCGAGCGCTGCAACGAGGTCACCGCCAGCGCGCGCAGACGGTTGGCTTTTATCATCGGCATTACCGAGGGCATGTTGGTGATAAACATCGCCACTTGTCCGCTCACCACATCTGTTATCGCCGGCCCCGTGCCTTTGTAAGGCACGTGCTGAATATCGATACCCGCCGCCTGCTTTAAGAGTTCGCCACCGAGATGTGCCGAAGAACCGCTGCCCGGAGAGGCAAAATGCAGTTGGCCCGGCTTGGTCTTGGCGAGCGCGATCAACTCCTTGACGGACTTTGCGGCGATAGAGTTGCCTACCACCAGCATGCTGGGTGTCGATGCCAGCAGGCTCAAGGGCGCCAGGTCTTTTACGGTGTCGAACGGCAATTTTTTGTGCAGGCTGGCATTGATGCAAAGGGTGCTCACCGTGCCGATCAGCAGGGTGTGGCCGTCGGCATTGGCCCTGACGGCCATTTCGGTGCCGATAATGCCGCCGGCGCCGCCGCGATTATCGACCACCACTTGCATGCGAAAAACATCGGTGAACCGCTGCGCCACCATGCGCCCCATGATGTCGGTACCGCCGCCGGGCGGAAACGGCACGATAATACGCATCGGGCGCAGCGGAAAGCTTTCGGCGGCGAGTGCGTTCGCGGCGGCGCTGCAAGCGGCGAGCAGCGCAACGGTGGTAAGCCGCATGAGAGGCGTACGGGTCATGCGCGGTGTGCTCCCAGTTCAGCCATTGCACGGATGGCAATTTCACAACAATCGGATTCGATATTCATGATTCAGAACTTTGTTGAGAGACCCATCCTACGATTTGAGCGCTTCCGACCACCACGGATAATCCGCCGGCTTGCCGCTTTCCACCGCGCGTATCCACGGATAATCGCCGGCCTGCCCGAAGCCATGCACCGGGTGGCTGCCGGAGCGTAGCGCTTCGAGAAAGCCGAGCTCTTCGAGGCGCACGTTGCCGAGATTGACCTCGGTACCGAACAGCGATACCAGCCAGAATTGCAGCGTGCGGCGCGGCACCATTTCACGCAGCGGTGACACTTCGAAAATGATGCGCTGCTGGCCAACTTCTTTCGCTACGCGCAGTACTTGTTGTGTGCCGGTTTCGCGGCTTTCCAGCAAATCCTCGGCGGTCTCGCCCATCACGCGGCGCAGCAAGTGGCCTTCCCAATACACGTAAGACGCGCCGGCATTGAGCAGCGCCAGCATTTCCTTGACGGTGACTTCTTCGTCCACCACCTTCTCGCTGCGGCGCGTGGTGTCGCCCTCGATGAATTTCTTGCCCACTTCGCCGAACACGGTGAAATCGAGATCCTTGGCGTATTTAACGAAATCCGTCTCGCGCTGCATGTCGCGCGCCGCGGTGGTAGCGGTGCTGGAGACTTCGATCACCGAAAAGCCGAGATCAGCCATTTTTTCCATGACCTTTTTTTCGTTGCCCTGAATGCGCGCGATTTCCATGAATATGCCGCCGGGCTGCACTTTGACGTTGTAGTGGTTGTAGACCTCGATCTTTTTGCGGATTTCTTTTTCGGGCGCGCGCAGGTGCGGATCCCACAGCTTCACCACGTCGAGATATTCGCCGTACTGCGCCAGCATGCTTTCGCAAAAAGTGGTCGGCCAGCCGGTATCCATCACCATGGTGATACCTTCGGCGCGCGGTTTTTTCGAGCGTTCGGGCCATTGAATGCCGAGAAAATCCTGCAAGGTTTGATCCATCGATTTCTCCACGATATGAGCAGTATGTCGCACGGTCAGCGTAGCGGACGGCGGTCAGGATAGTGGGCTGGAGGCGCCAGCGCAAGCGGGGGCACTTTGATCGCGCACGTGTTTTTGCGCCTGCGCAGCCTTCGCAGGTGAGGCGCATGAAGCCGTGCGACAAAGCCCTGGGGCAAAACTCGCACCAGCCCTCCCAGTTCCATCATATTAGGCGCTCTAAGGCTGTTGCGGGTGTGCGCGCTCGGCAAGCAGCCATGTGTGCATTTCACCCTTGCCCTTTACCGTGATCGTGCCGCGCGACTCCATCACGAAAGTGTCTTCGAGCAGTGCGTGCGTATCCGCCGTGACATGTACGCGGCCGGGGATGCCGGTGGACTCCATGCGGCTTGCGATATTGACCGCGTCGCCCCACAGGTCGTAGATGAATTTTTTGGTGCCGATGACACCCGCCACCACCGGGCCGCTGTTGATGCCGATGCGCACCTTGAGTTGAGTGCCGTGGGTCGCGTTAAAGGACTCGATGGCCTCGATCATGTCGAGCGCCATGGCGGCAAGCGCTTGCGCATGATCGGCGCGCGGCACCGGCACGCCCGCGACGATCATGTAGGCGTCACCGATGGTCTTGATTTTCTCCAGCCCATGGCGCTCGGCGAGCGCGTCGAATCGCGAGAACACGCCGTTCAGCATGAACACCAACTGCGGCGGATCGACGCTACTGCTGAGTTCGGTGAAGCCAACGATATCGGCGAACAGCACGCTCACTTCGGAGAAGGAGTCGGCGATGGTGCCTTCGTTCTCCTTCAGTCTGTCGGCGATGGGGCCAGGCAGGATGTTGCGCAAGAGCCGTTCGCCCTTGGCGCGCTCAATGTCAAGCTCGCTATTCAGACGTTCCAGCGCGGCCAGCATGCGGTTCACGTCAGTAGCGAGGCGCGCGATCTCATCGCGGCCGCTGACGGCTACCCTCAGTGAGTGATTCCTGGCCTCGCCCACCGCCGTGACATCATGTCCCAGGCCGGCGACGCGGCGGATGATCACGCGATGCAGGAGCAGCATCACCAGCGCGCCGAATACCAGACACGCCAGCGCCACTGACAGTGCCATGGTATTAGCGTCGGACTTGCCTTGCGTATAGACGGTGCGTGGCGACACCACGCGCAAAATGGCGGCGGGAGCGCCATTCAGATCACTCAGCCGCGCGTAGCCGGCCAGTGTCTGTTCATCCAGCGGCCGCACCAACACGCCGGATGCATCGAGGACGCGCTCGGCGGCGGCCACATCGACGGGGGCCTTGGCGTCGCCCGGCGTGATCAGCGACAAATCCAGCCGCAATTGTTTGGACAGGCGTTCGATCTCGGCGGCGTCGAGCCTGCGGCCCAATATCATCGCGCCGCGCGCGGGACCCTGCAGCGCGCTGGTCAGGATGGGGTGCGCGCCCACCATCCACATATGGCCTTCGGCGCGCAGCAGTCCCGCCACAGGCTCGAACGTCTTGCGCTTGTGCGCGAGCAGCGGATGAGCGGGCGTAGTGATCAAGGCGCCGGCGGCGGGAGGCGGCATGCGCTTGCCCTCGCGCAGGTCGAAGCCCTGCGACCACAGCACTTTGTCCGCCGCCGAGACAATCACGATCAGGCCGACGCGGTTTTGCGCCAGCGTGGCGTCGGCGTAGTTGACATCGAGATAATTGGCTGGACCCTTGCCCACGGCGTACGCATATGTTTCATCCCATACGCCATAGTCGCGCGCCATGGCGCCGAGCGCCGCCATCTGGTCGGCGAGCGTGTTGCGCGCGCGTTCCAGGTCGCGCAGACCGACATCCCGCTCAATGGCCGCGAAGCGTTCCAGCATCGCCGAGCGGAGGGGCAGGCAGATCACCGCCACCAGCAACGCGGTTGCGGCAATGACAATGGCCAGCGTCTTTGCGAGCAGTGAAGCGCCGGGCTGCCGGGCGTCGTCCATCGTATGAGGGCTTGGGAGCGTTTAGCGCCGGTGTTCGCGCAAATTGGCGGCGATGCGCATGTGCAACGCGTTCAAGCGGGTAAAGCCCACCGCGTCCATCTGGTCATAGGTGGGGTATAGGGTTTTCAAACACCATTTTTGCATAAACCCCAATGTATCCCGGCTCCACTAAGAGGTCAATTCAGCCCCATCCGTAAAGTCGGCGAAGAAGCGCATAAAGCTCACAGAAGTGCCATCCGAAAAACGGCACTAATACTTTGATTTAGTTAAGTACTTTTGACCTTGCCTATGGATAGAACAAGCCATCCCCTCGGCCTGGTAAAAACTGTCCGCTTCAGCGCCAATCCCGCTGGAACAAATCCACCCGTCGCGCCCGCGCACGGGGTGGCCGGGGCTATGCTTATAGTGCTGTATGGAATTACTGCAGCAACACTGCCAGACGTTCGCAGCCGAGGTAGCGGGCTTACCGCAGTTCGTCCAAGACGAATTTTGATATCAATTTACCGGTGGAATGATTTTATCAGTGCGCATCTCGTCCCACATACGGAAAAACATTTCTTCAGTGTCTATGTGCTCGTGAAAGCCAAACCGCCGCAACTTGCTCAGACTTGAAATCACGTCGAACCCTGCCGCGAACACAAAATCGCCGTATGGCCATTGCACGATGTCCGTGTAGCCGATCGGACGCAGGCCGTACTTTTGAACCATGCGATCCCAAACCGGCGCTTTATCCGTCATCGTCCTGAACAGATTGATATGACGGCGCGCACCCAGCGCCATGTTGAAGTGCTTCGCGATTTTCGGCCACGTGTCTTCCCAGCGAATCAAATCGCCGTTGGTGACATTGAAGGCCTGATTCGCACAATGGGGCGTGGTCGCCATCCACACCATCGCGCGTGCGAGCATGTCCGAATCGGTGCATTGATAAAGCGCACGGTAGTTTTCGGGCGTGCCGGTATGGCACAGCGGCAGCCCCAGTTCCTTGCTGATCACGGCGTAAATCGCGATTACCATCGTCAGATTGCTGTGGTTGCCGATGGCAAAACCGCTGATCGCATGCGGCCGCGCCGATGAGTACGTCCAGCGTTTGCCTTTTTGCCGCTCAACCATGTAATCCCACTGGTTGTAATAAAAATTGGGCGGCATGTGGCGCGGGTGATCTTCACGCGCAGGCGTCTTGAATGCGCCGAGGTGAGAGCCGTACCACTTGGTGCCCTGCATGAAATGGATATGTTGCAGATTGGCCGCGATAGGCTCGACGGTGTCCACCACATTGCGCAGCATCGTGAGATTGCTGTTGATTAGCGTCGGCGCCAACGGGTCCGGATTGGTGGCCACCGCAGCGTAGAATATGTGCGTGACATCCGTCAGGTGGCCGAGTTTGGCCTTGCACTGCGCGGCGTCCATCAAATCGGTGGCGATGTATTCGTAATCGCCTTGCAGATCGGGCTTGCGGCGCGAAAGTGCTGCGATTTCCCAGCCGTCGCTGGCAAGAAGATGCTTGAGCAGGTTGCGGCCGACGACACCGGTGGCGCCTGCGATGAGAGCTTTTTGTTTCGGCATGGGTATCTTTGTTCAGGATATCGTTGTGTGGATTATAGTCACGATGCAGCGAGCGAAATTCCGCAATGCGGCGTTGCTGCGGACTGCACTGACGTTGCATCCTATGCACACAAGTCGTACATTCGCCGAGACTGCGCGAGCGCGTCAGTCCGCGCTATGAATTTTCCGAAGGAGAGGGGTTATGAAGCAAAGGGGTATAGGTGTCAGCCGTATGAAGCGCTATGTCGAGGTCAAGCTATGAGCCGGCTGCCGCTTGAGGGTATGCGCGTCGTCGAATTTGGGCAGATCATCTCGGGGCCGACGGCGGGTCTGATTTTTGGTGACATGGGGGCCGACGTCGTCAAAGTGGAGCCGATAGATGCGGGGACGCCGAGCCGGCCTAACAACCTGCGCAATGGTTCCTTCTTTTACTTCAATCGCAACAAACGCGGTATCGCGGTGAACATCACCACGCCCGAGGGACTCGAGGTGGCGCTGCGGCTGATCAAGCGTGCGGACATACTGATCGAGAACATGGCGCCAGGCACCATGGATCGATTGGGGCTGGGCTATGCCAGGATGCGTGAACACAATCCGCGCCTCGTCTACTGCAGCATCAAGGGCTATCTGACTGGTCCTTACCAGTCGCGAACGCTGATGGATGAGCCGGGACAAATGGCGTCGGGCCTCGCGTACATGACGGGTCTTCCCGGCCAGCCGCTGCGCGCTGGCGCGTCGGTGGTGGATATCGGCGCCGCTACCTACGCAGTCATCGGCGTGATGGCTGCCTTGCTGGAACGGCAAACCACAGGAAAAGGGCAGCACATCACGGGCGGATTGTTCGAAACCGCATTGTTTTTTGTGGGACAGCACATGTCCAACGCCCAACTCTCCGGCGAGGAGCCTGTGCCGATGTCGGCCGCGCGAACGGCCAAGGGCGGACGCACCGCGATCTATGATCTGTTCAAGTGCAAGGGTGGCAAGCAGGTCTTCATCGGCATCATGAGCGATCCGCAGTGGGTTCGCGCGTGTTCTGTGCTCGGCATGGAAGACCTGGTGAACGATCCTGCGCTGAAGTACAACGCTGGCCGCGGCGCACAGCGTGACATGCTGATGGCGCGCATCAGCAAAGCCGTCGCCGATCGCGAGAGCAAAGAAGTGGTGGACGCGCTGGTGGGCGCCGGCGTGACCGTGGCGCCCGTCAATACGCCACTCAGTGTGATGGAAGACGAGCATGTGACCGCCGAGGGACGCACGCTGCCGGCGCAGATTGGAGACAAGAGCGGACGCCTGCCGCCGCTACCCTATGAAAGCAGCGAGTATAAATTCTCGGTACGCCACCACGCACCCGCGGAGCCGGGCAAGCACACCAGTGAAATATTGCTGGAGTTGGGTTACACCGCAGAGGAGGTGGCGGCCCTGGCGCACAAAGCGCTCATACGCGGCCCGGATCTTCCAGGCAAAGAGGCCAGCGATTCAAAATGATGTTTCAGGTGTCCCCTCCGGACTTATAGTGTCGGCACGAAAGGAAGCCGAATGAAAGGGAAGATTGCGTTTGCGAACTCGCAACGTCGCCGTTATGCCGTGCTGACCGACGACGGTGACTACACCCTCTTTGAGTTGCTGCAGGCCGCAGACGTGGCAGTCGGTGATTTCGTGACGGGTAATCTGAATGCCGTGGGCGACGTAGATTTCAGCATCGGCGGAAGCAGCGGCGTGAACGTGTTGGTGGAGAACTGTCACTGTCAGCCCGCCTTGGCGCAACGGTGGGTCGAGGGCGACTGAATCGTTGCGTGACGCAGCCACAGCGGAAAACCTGCCGCCGCTCACGGTTCAAGTTTGATATTTGCGCTTTTGATGATACCGGTGAATTTGGCGAGATCCGTCTTGATCAGCGCCGCAAACTGGTCCGGCGTGGAAATGAACGGTTCCATTCCCTGGCTCAACAGCTTTTCCCTGATGTCGGGCAGGGTTAACACCTTGGCGATTTCGGCCCCCAATTTGCCGACGATTGCGCGCGGTGTCGCAGCCGGCGCAAGCAATCCATACCAGATGTTGACTGCGAAGCCTTTCAGGCTGGATTCGCTGGCGGTGGGCAGTTCCGGCAGCACGGCAAGCCGGGTGTCGCCGGAAAGCATGATGGCCCTGAGCCGCCCGCTCTTGATGTGCGACAGGGCGACAATCGGAGGGCTGAAGTACATGTGTATCTGACCCCCTATAACGTCGGTGAGTGCCTGTGCCGATCCTTTGTAGGGGATGTGCTGCGTCTTGATGCCAGCCTGGATATTGAAGAACTCACCCGCCAGATGCGTTACGGTGCCGCTGCCTCCGGAGCCGTAATTGAGCTGCCCCGGCCTGCCTTTGGCGAGTGCGATCAGTTGTTGCAGATTCTTGGCGGGTACTGAGGGATGGATCACCAGCACGAGTTGAGTGCCGGCGATAGTGGCGACAGCGGCGAAGTCCTTGACGGCGTCATAGGGGGTTGGCGCCAGGTTCGGAACGATCACGTGCGAGGTGAGTATCAACAACAGGGTATAGCCGTCGGGTGGAGATTTGACCATGACTTCGGAGCCAATAATGGTGTTGCCGCCGGGCCGGTTGTCGACAATGACTGGCTGGCCCCAGCTCTCGGTCAGTTTGGGACCGACAAGCCGCGCCAAAATGTCGGTGGTGCCCCCGGGCGGGTAGGGGCTGATGATGCGGATTGGCTTGGTTGGATAAACCTGTGGGGCGGCGGCCGACGCGGCAAGGCCCAACAGCACGCCTGCGATGACGCGCCGCGCCAGTGTGGTGCAATTTTTTTTCATGAGTTCGCTCTCGATAAGTATCCTGCGAGTATTCCGATATCGATTGCCGCAGTCAACCTGCGATCACTGCCGGAACGTGTAAACCGGCTAACGCCGAGGACGCGCGCTGGTGTAATTGCCGCGTCATTCCACCGATTGCAACGGCGCTTGGCAAGCGCGCTGTGATTCTGTAGTCTTTGCATATAACAGTCGAAGGTTGGTGGCCTCGCGCGTGTGGCGCAGGTAGCTGACATTGGCCCGAGAGGCGCCCGAATGAACTTTTACCCCATGATGGTGCGCGTCGCGTCGCTCGGCTTGCTGCTCGCTGCTGCCAGCACGGTGATTGCGCAGCAGCCCAATCCCTATCCCAGCAGACCCGTGCGCTTCATCATCCCCTACCCGCCCGGCGGCAGCACCGATCCGATGGGACGCATGATCGCGACGAGGCTGACTGAAAGATGGGGGCAAACGGTGATTGTGGACAACCGCCCGGGGGGCAACACCATCATCGGTACCGAGTTCCTTGCCAAGGCCACACCTGACGGCTACACGATCGGGTGGTTGAGTGCGTCATTTTTCAGCACGCCCAGCCTGATTCCCAATCTTCCGTACGACACGTTCAGGGACTTTGTCGGGGTGACGACCATCGGCAAGTCGCGCAGCGTACTCGTGCTCCATCCCGCGGTACCCGCCAACAATTTGCAGGAGCTTATTGCACTGGTCAAGGCGAAGCCGGGGGAGTTCAATTTCGCCTCGTCGGGCGTAGGCACCAATACGCATTTGTCGGGCGAGCTTTTTAACCAGGTGACAGGAACCAAAATCATACACATTCCCTACAAAGGATCGGGCCCCGCCAGCACTGACCTGCTCGGCGGCCGGGTGCAGATGTCGTTCCAGGTGCCGATCACGGTGATCCCGTTTATCAATGCCGGCAGACTGAAAGCGATCGCAGTTAGCGGGGAGACGCGCCTGCAAGCTCTGGCCCAGGTGCCTACCTTCATCGAGGCAGGTTTGCCCAGCTTCGGCTTGACCAGCGTGAGCGGGATCATTGCCCCCGCCAAGACACCGCGCCCGGTGATCGGCAAAATTGCAGGCGAGGTGGCCGCTGTTCTGGCCATGCCCAGCACCCAGGATTTTTTGGTCAAACAAGGTGCGGAACACTTCATCTCGACACCTGAACAGACCGCCAGGGTAATCAAGGAAGAGGTGGCGCGCTACGCGAAGATCATCAAAGAGGCGGGCATTACGCACCAGCCGTGATCGATGCCTGCTGAATAATGCGTCGCCACTTTTCTACTTCGGAGCGCACCAGTTCGCCGAATTGAGCTGGTGTGCCCCCGACCAGCAATGTGCCTTCGCCAGTCATGCGCTCTCGCACATCGGCAAGTTTCAGCACGCGGTTGATGTCCTGATTTAGCCGTTCGATGATCGCGGCAGGCGTGCCCGCCGCTGCGCCGATACCGTACCAGCCGTTCACTTCAAACGGCCCCGTCATCCCGGATTCCTGCACCGTCGGAAGTTCCGGCGCTGCGGGAACACGCTCGGATGAAGTGACGGCCAGCGCACGCACTCGTCCTGTTGCGAGTAACGGCTGCGCAGACAAACGCGTCGTGAACAGCATCGCAATATGACCGCCTGCAACATCGGCCAGCGCCGGCGCCGCGCCCTTGTACGGGACATGCGTCATTTGCACTTTGGTCTGCACAGCGAACAGCTCGCCCGCGAGATGGAGCACACTGCCCAGGCCCGATGAGCCGTAGGTCACCGCACCCGGTTTGGCTTTGGCGAGCGCGACAAGCTCCCGTACCGAACGGACCGGCAGACTCGGATTGACCAAGATGACATAGGGCTGCGATGCCACTTGGATGATGGGCGCAAAATCGCGCACCAGATCGAGCGCCGCCTTGCTGCCTTGCAGCGCCGCGTTGGTCGCGTGCGACACGATGATCATGCCGAGCATGTGTCCATCCGCCGGTGCGCGGGCCACCGCGGTGAGGCCGATGGTTCCGCTCGCACCGGGCCTGTTCTCCACGACCACGGACTGTCCCCAGGCTTCGTTGAGTTTCTGCGCAATCACCCGCGCGAGGATATCGGTGCTGGCGCCAGGCGCAAAAGGATTGATGAGGATAACGACGCGGGCGGGATAGACCGCAGCGTCTTTTTGCGCCGCCACCGGCGGCGTCGCGATTGTGACTATAAGTCCGCAGGCGACACTCAGGACGCGCTGCAGGTTCTGTCGCAAGTGCAATGGCGTCTTCATCGGACTTGCCGTCACGCCGGTGTAGCGGCAGACGTTGCCTCGCCGCGCTCGCCACGCTCACCACGATTTGCGCGCACCAGCTCGATCAATTCCGGAATGTCGCGCAGCCGGGCGCCGCTGTCGCGCATCATGCGTAGCGGATCCTGGTGGCGCTCTTCCGGTGTCCACGTTTCGGGTGGTTTGGTAGCTTGTGCGCCGAGATGTGCGCCAACACGGCGCGCGCGCGCAATGAGGCGCGTGCCGAACAGATGCTGGCGTTGGTTAAAGTGCGCCAGTGCGGCATCGATAGCGCCGGTCTCGATCAGTGCAGCAGCCAGGCACTCCGCATCGAGCGCCGCTTTGGTCACGCCCATGCCCACATGCGGTCGGGCTACGAACGCGGCATCCCCGATTAGCGCTGCATGCCCGTGCATCATGCAGGGGGACTCCAGATCGAAGATGGCCTGGAAGAATGGCTGTGCGGTGAGTTCAATCACCTGCACGCACTGCGGCGCAAGCACCTGGCGAGCAGTGGCGAGCATGGCGGCAATCACTTCAGGCCGAATCAACACCGGCGCAATCGACGTGCCATGGCAAAAACCGCTGGCGTCGGTGCAGAGCGCCGCCAACCCGTCGCCATCAAGCGGGTGATACCACACCCAGTTGTAAGCGCGATGACCGGGACGCACGTCATTGTTCGGACCCGGCACGGCATACATAGTCACCGCGTCGCCGTCGGGATAGCAGACCATGTTGTGCGCGAAAATCTCACGATGTAAAGCGGCGGGCAATGACGATTCCGCGATGAGGCCGCGCCACGCGACATATCCGGCGTAACAAGGCTGTACCTCGGGCATGATCTGCGCCCGCACCGTGGAGCGGATGCCGTCGGCGCCGATGATGAGATCGCCGCGCACAGTACTGCCATCGGCGAACAAAGCAGTCATGCCCGACGCATCATCCTTGAAAGAAACCAGAGTCTTGTCGAAGTAATAGTCGTCAGCCGGGAACGCGTCCTTCAGCGCGCGGTAGAGCCTTCCCCAGGAACTCAGTATGCGCGGGCGCGGCATCGTGTGCTGGACCTTGCCTGCCCGATCCAGACAGGTGCGCGATTCCGGGTGTACGCCGATCGAGGCATCGACCTGAATGCCGACGCGGTGCATGATGTCGAGCAACTCCTCGTGCGTCCCGATACCGGCGCCGCGGCTGGCCAGATCGTCACCGACGCGTTCGAAGACGAGCGCCTTCCAGCCGATCGATCGCAGCAGATTCGCTGCGAGCAGACCGCCCAGCGATCCACCGATTACTAAAGCTTGAGGCATTATTGTGGCTGCCAAAGTGCGAAGGGTAGGGCGCGCGTGGTTAAGCAGAGTGCCAAACAAAAGTTTTTACGATTCTGAAATGTATCCGCCACCCTGCAAACGGTCAACCGTGCGAAAATTCAGCCAACCACCCTGGTTACCCATCGCAATGCGTTAGCTCCGATGGCCGTGCGAATTTATAGAAAGGTATCATGCTCAAGTTTTGTGCCGGGATTGTGCCAATAATAGCCGCGGGCATGCTGCTGGCGCTCGCCGGCGCTGCAGGCGCCCAACCGACCTATCCGAATAAGCCGATCCGGTTCATCACCCCTTATGCGCCTGGCGGCAGTACTACCGTAATGGCCCGTCTTGTCGGTCAGCATCTCACCGAACGCTGGGGCCAGAATGTGATTGTCGACAACCGTCCCGGCGGCAATACCATCATCGGTACCGAAACGGTGGCGAAATCCCGGCCCGACGGTTACACGATTCTGCTCGTCACCAGCACGCTTTCCATTCTTTCCAGTCTGACAAAGACACCATACGATCCGATCAAGGATTTCGCACCGGTTGCAACGATCGGGGTTAGCCCGCAAGTGCTGGTGCTGAATACAGCAGTACCAGCTAACAGCGTGCAGGAGGTTATTGCTCTGGCCAAGTCCAAGCCAGGGCGACTTAATTTTGCCTCCTCGGGTGCCGGTGGACCGACCCATCTTTCCGGAGAGTTGTTCAACATCATTGCAGGTGTCAAGACGCAGCATGTTCCCTATAAAGGCGCGGGGCCGGCCATGATCGATCTGATGGGAGGGCACGTGCAGATGTTCTTTTCGGTCCCGGTGAACATAGTTACTCACGTCAATAGCGGCAAGCTCAGAGCCATCGCAGTGACCGGGAAAAATCGCGTGCCAGCGTTGCCCCAAACGCCAACCTTTACGGAAGCTGGGCTGCCCGGCTTCGACGTAAAAACGTGGAACGGCGTGGTTGCGCCCGCCGGTACGCCAAAAGCAATCGTCGACAAGTTGTCTGCGGAAATCGGCGCAATGCTGGTGACATCCAGCGTCAAGGAAAAGCTGGACGCGCTGGGGACGACCACCATGATTTCTACGCCTGACCAATTCAGCGCGATGCTTAAATCGGAAATAGCCCTGTACCTCAAAGTCATCAAGTCCGCCAATATCAGGCTCGACTGATGCGCGCGTAAATATCGGTGCCGCTTCCCTGCGGGAATGGCACGATGAAGCGGATAGGCCGCTACTTACTTGGCGGCGCGCTTGGGTTTGTGCGGGTTAGCGGGACCCATGCCCAGGCGCGGCATGTCGATCGCGGGGCAGCGATCCATGATGACCTTCAATCCGGCCGCCTCGGCGCGCTTGGCGCCCTCCTCATTGATCACCCCCAACTGCAGCCACACCGACTTGGCGCCGATTGCGATCGCCTCGTCACACAGCGGCCCGGCTGCCTCTGAGGTGCGGAAAACATCTACCATGTCGACCGGCTCCTGAATATCTTTGAGCGAGGCCACGACCTTCTGCCCGAGGATCTCCGTCTCGTTCGGATTGACCGGGATCACGCGATAGCCGCGGTCGAGCATATAGTGCATGACCGCATGGCTGGCCCGTTCCGGGTTCGGACTTGCCCCCACCAGAGCGATCGTTTTAGTGCTGCTGAGAATTTCGCGTATCCCTTCATCTGAATTGATTGGCATCGTCGTCCGCCTGTGTTGTTGGTCCCGCACATCAAATGTGTCCAATATCAATGTAGCGCAGTGCGGCCAGTCAGCGCAACTCGTTTTTTAGGCTGATGTAAATACCCGAATGTTTTCTGGCATAGCGATAAAGTAATGTAACTATTTGTTATTAAAGGGAAATGTACATCGCCTGTGGTTGCTGTAGCATAACGGGTGGAGACGTCCTGCCGTAAGCCAAAGCGGCGCGTGACGCGGCAGGGCTGCCAGTTATTTTGACATCGCGCGTGTTTACTACACCAGCGTCGGCTTACGTTTTTTGCCGGCCTTGATTTCTTTTTCTTCGTCGAGCACGGCGGTGTACTGGCGTACCGCATTCGATACCGTGGGCCAGCCAGCGTAGTGGCCGACCTGGATCATCACTTCGCAGATTTCCTTATGGGTAATGCCGATGTGTTTGGCGCTGCGGTAGTGGGAGTAGTTGCCGCTGGGGCGCGCCAGCGCGATGTTGGCGGCGAGTGTCACCAGTTGCCGGTCGCGCAAGCTCAATCCCGGGCGCGCCCACACGTCGCCAAACAGGTGCCCGACCGACATTTCGTAAAGGTCCGGATAGAGCGCTTTTTGATCCAGCATCAGTTCTTCGCGGCCCATCTTTTTCAGCAGGGCCATACCGCGTTTTCGACGTTTGTTGTAGTCGCTCATGGAAACTCCTTGGTTGGGTGTAAACGGTAGTGCAGTCACTAATATACCGTTTTTTGCGTAAAATGCATTGATTTCCCAAGGAAAAATAGCTACTGTGAGATTTGCAGGCGTTGCTTGAATTTGTTCTGTTAACCCACGCAGACACCATGCATTTTGTAATAACCATCACCTACCCGGCACGGAGCCATCATGACCACTGACGCACAAGTAGCAGACACTGAAATTTCCAAAGACAAAATCAAGGGCGATCTCAAAACCGTGCTTGCGGATATGGAAGAATATCTGCGCGCCACCGCCAGTCAAACCGGCGAAAAACTCGGCGTGCTCCGCGAGCGCTTGCAGGACCATATGCATAAAGCCAAGGATCGCCTTGTCGACACCAAAGAAATCGTCGTCGACAAAACCAAGGAAGCCGCGCGCGCGACCGACGAATACGTGCACGACAATCCATGGCGCGCGGTGGGCATCGCCGCCGGCGTGGGGTTGATCATTGGCCTGTTGATCAGCCGCCGCTAGCACGCCGCCTGCATGGAATCTTCCGCGCGCGACAGCGCAGCACAAAACACGTCTGGCCCGCACAGCGGCCTGTTGCGCTCGCTGCGCACCTTGCTGGCGACCTTGCTGGCGACAGTGCGCACACGCGGCGAGTTGTTGCAGGTTGAGCTCGAAGAAGAAAAGCTGCGGGTCGTCGGCATCACGGCATTTGCCGTGGCGGGTGCGTTTTTTCTGGCGCTGGCAGTGATGGTGCTGACATTGTTTGTGATCCTGCTTTATTGGGAATCCCACCGCGTGCTGGTCACGGGATTGATCGCGCTGGTATATCTGATCGGCGGCGTGGCTTGCATGCTGGCGGCGCGCAGCCGCGCGAAGGTGAAATCGAAATTGTTCGCGGCCAGCCTCGCGCAATTACGCAAGGACAGCGAACGTTTGTCCTCGCCTGCGTCTCAACCCTGAAATGCCCACTGCTCAAACCCTGGCGCTCGCGCTACGTAAAGAACGCTTGCTCACGCGCATCGAAACACAACGCGATCAACTCGCCTTGTACGGCGCCCAGCTTGAAAAACCCTTCGCAGTGGCCGACAAAGCTGTAATGGCAGTGCGTTTTGTTAAAGAACGGCCGTGGATCGCAGCAGTGGCGGCACTGTCGGTGGTGGTGCTGGGCCGGCGCAACCTGTGGCGCTGGACCGGCAGAGGCTGGGCGCTTTGGCGCGGCTGGCGCTTTGCGCGCCAATGGCTGCAGCACAACGGTTATTTGAAGCCAGTCTGAAAAAATAAGTACAATAATCATGCCGAGTATCGGGAGTCTGAGCAAGGGAACGTTCCGCGTCATACACAGCATACGTGAGCTGACAGGGCGCGAGAAACGCCGCCTGGTGAGCGAGATGAGCGCAGTGCGCGGCTTGATGCCATTGCTGATGAAGCCGCGCAATAATCAGCAATGGTCGAGCGAAGACAAGGCGCAACTCACGCTGCACCTCAAGCGCATTTCCGCGCTAAGCCCCTATCTGGTGCTGCTGCTGATGCCCGGCGGTTTTCTGGTGCTGCCCGCGCTGGCGTGGTGGCTGGACCGGCGACGCCTGCGCGAGCGCACACCGGCCACCGGTGCGTAGCGCGCGAAGGACAGGCCATGTTGAACACGTTGTTATGGCTGATACCGGTGGTGTTCATTGGCGCGCTGGTGTGGAATTACCGTCGTCAGGCGGCTGCGCGCGAAGCTGCCAGCGCCGAGCGCATGAAGGCATTTATGGAGCAGAAGGGGGGTGGCGCCAACGCAAACCCCGCGCAAGCACCGGTGGCATCGCCAGCGGCGCGCGCAGCGCCGCCCAAAACGGCGCTGCCCGCTGCATCGCCGCTCGTCGTTTCCGGTGTTAGCGCGCGCGCACAACTCATCGATGCGGATCAGTTGCCGATTTATCAGTCGCTGAAAAGCGCATTACCTGAATACGAAGTATTGCCGCGCATGAGTCTCGCGGCCTTCCTGCAGTCAGCTGAAAATATGACCGGCTTCGCACGCGAGGTGCAGCAGCGCCGGCTGGCGGACGCGTTCGTCGATTATTTGATTTGTGATCAATCGCTCACGCCGCTGGCGGCGGTGCGATGCGGCGCGCGCAGCGGCGCAGCGGCTGACGCCACTGCATTCGCGGCGGCGTGCGTGGCATCCGCTGGCGTGCGTTGGGTGGAAATCTCGCCGCCAGCGCCCATCGAGCGCGACGCGTTGCGGGCGCTGGTGCTGGGCGCCTGAGCGTTCGGCGGCTGTGCGTTCCAAAGTTCCAAACCCCTGCCGGCCTTTGTAGCGCATGGTTCCGCGTAGCTGGGATATTTTTTGCCGCGTCATCGATAACTTCGGCGATATCGGCGTGAGCTGGCGTCTGGCGCGGCAGTTGGCGCAAGAGCACGGAGCGGCGGTGCGGCTGTGGGTGGATGGCATCGAAAGCCTGCGCGCCTTGTGTTCCGAAATTGATCTTGTCGCGCCGTGTCAAACCGTGCAGGGGGTTACGGTTTTTCAAAGCGGAGAAGCAGCGGACTTTGCGCAACCCGCCGAGGTCGTGATCGAAGCCTTCGGCTGCGGTTTGCCGCCGCGCTATTTGGCCGCGATGGCGGCGCGGGAAAAAAAGCCACTGTGGATCGTGCTGGAGTATTTAAGCGCGGAGCCGTGGGTGCCTGCACACCACGGGCTGCCTTCGCCTCATCCGCGATTGGATTTGCCGCGATATTTTTTTTTCCCGGGCGTCACCGAAGGCTCGGGCGGGGTGCTGCGTGAGCGCGATTTGCTGGAGCAGCGTGACGCATTTGACGCGCACGCGCGACACCAGTACTGGACGCGCCTGGGGTTTGACCCTGCGCCGCCTGCTGCACTGACAGTGTCGCTATTCGCCTACCCGCACGCGCCGTATCGGGTGCTGCTGGATACCCTGGCGCAGGGTGCCGTGCCGGCAGTGGTGGCGATTCCCGAAGGGCCGCTGGCGTTGCGTGTGCGTGACGATTTCGATGCAGGCGCGGGAGACCGTTACACTCTCGGCAACCTCGAATTACGCTTCATACCGTTCGTCCCGCAACCGCAGTACGATGCGCTATTGTGGGCCTGTGATATCAATTTCGTACGCGGCGAAGATTCTTTTGTGCGCGCGCAGTGGGCGGGGCGGCCGTTTGTGTGGCACATCTATCCGCAGGAAGAAAAAGCGCATGTGGTGAAGCTGAATGCATTTTTGGCGCTATACGGCGAAGGGTTGCCGCAACCTGTCGCGCAGGCGGTGGGAGATTTTTGGCGGGCATGGAATGGCGTAGAAGGCGCGCCACCACTTGCTGAGGCGTGGCATGCCATTGCCGGCGTTCGTCTGGTGCAGCAGCGCGCGCTCGGTGAGTGGCAGAAGCGCCTCCTGCGCCTGGGTGAGGTCGCCGGCAATCTCGTCAAATTTAGCCAAAAAAGGATATAATTCAAGGCTTTCCACAAACATTTTTGCGGTACGCGGGGGTAGTGATGAAAATAGCTCAGGAAATCAGGGCGGGTAATGTGCTGATGGTCGGCAAAGACCCGATGGTGGTGCAAAAGGCCGAGTTCAGCAAATCGGGGCGCAACGCCTCGGTGGTTAAAATGAAGCTCAAGAATCTGCTCACAGGCACTGGCACGGAAACCGTCTATCGTGCGGATGAAAAATTCGACATGGTGGTGCTTGAGCGCAAGGAGGTCACTTATTCCTATTTTGCCGAGCCCTCGTATGTGTTCATGGATGCCGAATTCAATCAGTTCGAAGTGGATCAGGAAAACATGGGTGACGCACTGAATTACCTGGAAGAGGGCATGCCGGTCGCGGTGGTGCTATACAACGAGGCGCCGATTTCCGTGGAGATTCCGCAAACCCTGGTGCGCGAAATTATTTACACTGAGCCGGCGGTGCGCGGTGATACCTCGGGCAAGGTGTTAAAGCCCGCCAAATTAAAAACCGGTTACGAAATTTCGGTGCCGCTGTTTTGCGCCACAGGTGACAAGATTGAAATTGACACCCGCACGGGCGAGTATCGCAGCCGCACCAAGGGTTAGTTCCGATCCTGGACAGTAGTGCCGCGGCGATCGTTTCAGGTATTACCCAGTGATTCCAGCATGCGCTGGTTGAACGCTGCGCCCTGCTCAAGCATCTGCGTCAATGTTTCCGCAGGCACAGCCTCACTGAAAAAATAACCCTGCATGATGTGGCATCCCTGGCGCGCCAGCAGACGCGCTTGTTCCACGGTTTCCACGCCTTCGGCGACTACCTCAAGATGCAGGCTGCGCGTCAGCGAGACAATCGCGTCGATAATGGCGGCATCGTCACTGTTCATCACGAGATCGTTGACGAACGAGCGGTCTATTTTGAGCTGGTTTATCGGAAACCGCCGCAAATAGCTCAACGAGGAATAGCCGGTACCGAAGTCGTCGATAGATATTTTCACACCAAGTTCGCGCAACTGTTTTAACGTCGACAGAGTGGCGCCGGCATCGCGCATCAATATGCTTTCGGTGGCTTCGATGCACAATTCAGCGGGCGGTACGTTGTGGCGGTGCAGGGCCGAAGTCACCTGCGCAACGAGGTCCGCCTGGCGAAAACTCGGGCTGGCCAGATTGACCGCCATGGCCACGCTCGGCAACCCGGCATCCTTCCATGCCTTGATCTGGCAGCACGCTTCTTCAAGCGCCCATTCACCGAAGTTTACGATCAAGCCGATATCCTCGGCAATCGGGATGAAGGTCACCGGCGGCACCATGCCCAGTTGCGGATGCTGCCAGCGCATCAACGCCTCCACACCGGCGATGCCGCCATTGCGCACATCAATTTTGACCTGGTAGTGCAGCGAAAGCTGCCGGCGTGCCATGGCGTTGCGAAGATCATTTTCGAGCCGCAACCGCTCCACCGCGGTGTTGTTCATTTCACCGGCGAAAAATTGATAGGCATTGCGTCCCAGGTTCTTGGCCTGATACATCGCCACGTCGGCGTTCTTCAGCAGAATTTCCGCTTCCTCGCCATCTTCGGGATACACCGACACACCGATGCTGGTGGTCACCACCACCTCTTGTCCGCTCAGCATGAAAGGGCGTGCTATCTCGGCAATGATGCGCCGCGCCACACGCGCCGCGTCCTGCGGTGCGGCCAACTTGTCCAGGGTCACGGTGAACTCGTCGCCCGCGAGCCGCGCCACGCTGCCTTCGTGCAAATCCGCTTCGCTGTCACGGCTCACGGTGTCGGTGGTGCGCACGCACTGGTTCAGCCGTGCTGCAACTTCGCGCAGCAACATATCGCCGGTCGCATGTCCCAGCGTGTCGTTGATGCGCTTGAAGCGATCCAGATCGATGAACATGATGGCGATATGCTCGCTGTTGCGATGCGCGCGCGCCACCGTTTTTTCCAGCTGCTGATGAAACAGCTGTCGATTCGGCAAGCCGGTGAGCGCATCGTACATGGCGAGGTAGTGCATTTTGTCCTCGGCGTTCTTGCGCTCCGTGATGTCGTGTATCGTGCCATATAAGCGCGCAATGGTACCGTCTGCATTTGCCGTGGAGGTGGTTTGACTGTGTATCACCCGCTGCAGACCTTCGGGCGTGGTGACGTGAATATCCGACGAAAACGATCCGGGCGCGGCCAACAATCCGCGTATTTGTTCGCGTAACAGCGCGTGTTCGCGCACGTCCGCCAGTGCCAGCATATTCTCCCAGTCCGGCGCGCAGGCGCCCGGCGCATAACCCAGCACATGGTACATTTCGTCCGACCATCGCCCACTGCGTAGAGACGGATCCCAGGACCAATTACCCAATTGCGCGAGATGTTGTGCTTCGGCCAGGCTGGACTGGCTTTCCTCGAGTTCCTGGAATTTTTCGTTGAGCTTGAGTGTTCTTTCTTCGACGCGTGATTCCAGCTCGTGTTGATGATCCAGCAATGCGGCGCGGTTTTGCCTGAGGCTTGAGCGCATGTGATCAAGCGAAGCGATCAAGCCGTCGATATCGCCGCGTGTGTCTAGAGGCAGACTGTCGTCGAGATCCCCGTTCGCAATGGCGCGCGCCGCGAAGACGGCGCGCTGCAGGGGATTGGTCAGGCCCCGTATCATGCGCACGATGAAGAGCAGCGTTAGCAGCAATGACAGCAGTGCGGCGCCGACGACGTTGTAAATTTGCCGGCGCGCCGCATCCACAGCCTCGCGCACCAGGGCGGCCTCTTCGGCCTGAGCAATTTTTGCGAGCGCCGTAATGTGTGCGCCAGCCGCATTGACGCGAGCGCGGTGCGGCCGCAGCTGTGCCAGCGGCGCGTTTGCCGGTATCAGCGATTGAATAGTCAGCAAATGATCGCGCGCGGTAGTGACTTCGGGCCGGTTGCCGAACAGGCCCAGCGCCTCGACTTTATGCAGCGACGAATCCAGAGCGAGCCGGGCATTGGGTGCGAGGCTGCCGCTATCCACCGCTTCCACGGTGCCGTCGACGAAATGCTGGTATTGGGTGGAGGCCTGGATAGTCAGCACAGCCCGCTGCGCCACGCGGTCACTGGCTTGCGCGCGCATGTGATCCGCGGTGGTTTGATAGAACAGCACCGCTATCAGTGGCAGTAAAATTGCCACGAACTGCACAATAATCTGGCGCTTTAGCGAGCGTGCACGAATCATACTGCTGCCCTTCCGTGATGCGAAAGAGTGTATGCGTGATAGAAATTCTCAGTCGAAACAGCAGTTTATATTAAATTCGCAGAGGGTGTACGGGATTGCGGCAGGGCCCTGCATAGTGTGCGAGGTTTTCAGTCTGAATTTCGCGTGTCACGGCAAAAACGCCGGCGACAGCAGCCGCAGGCCGATCGAAAACCAGCGTTCGTCATTGCCGACGCCGAAGCGATTGCCATAGGTTGCGTCGATCTGCACGTGATTGGGCACGATCCAGTACCGCACACCGGCCTGATAAAAAGGCCTGCCGCGCTTTTGCTGGAAGGTTTCCGCGATCAACCAGGTGCGTTCGTTGAGCGCGGTTTCCGTGGCCAGCCCCCAGGTTGCTCGCGTGGATGAGGTCACCGTGTTGTGCAGCACCCCCGCGTTAGTATGCAACACCACTTTGTCGTTCAGATACGAAAAGCTCGCCGGCACATAAGAGTAGAGTTCGCTGACGCGTTTGCCGTCACCCGGATGACGCACCGCGCCGGCGGCGAGTCCCACGCTCCAGCCGTTGGGTTCCAGCGTTTTGAACAGCGTTTTGCCCTGCAGCACGATGTCAGTCGTGCTGGCGCCCGCAGCGTCGGAAGTGCGTGCGCCGCCGAAGGTGAGTTCCAGATTGCCGGTGAAATTGCAGGCCGGCAGCGCCCAGTATTCCTTGCTGTCTTTGTTGGTGCGTACCCACGATTCAACCTGACAGGCCTTGGCGTCCACCGTGCGCGCATCGTCGGTGATCAGCGGACGCGCGGCGTACGAGGCCGGCGGCGCCACGGCGATGGTGACGGCGAGTAGCGCTGGGCGGATTTTGATGCTGACCGCCCACTCCTATTTTATGGAATCCGCCAATCCGTTAATCACGTCGCTACCGCTGCGGTTTTTGTCGCGTGCTTCTTCGGGGGATTCTTTACCCTGGGACGTGGTGGCGATTTGGGCGTACATGTCCGCTGCGCCCTGGAACATGCGCGGCGTCAGTCCTACACCTTCAAAGGTTTTTGCAATTTCATTCATTTCGGGCACCCAGCGATAAGCCTTGAATGGCATGCGGGACGAACGGCTCAACACGGATTCGTGCAGCTCAGCCTGGCTGCTCTTGAATTCCGCTTCGAGCGTCTTGTCAACACCCAACTTGCGCGCGGCGATGAGCAGCTCGGTGCCGAGTGCGACACTGCCTTTGGTGAGAGCGGCGTAACACATTTTCACCGCGGAAGCGTCGCCGATTTTTTCGCCGGCCACGCGCACGTTGATTTGCGCGCTGTTGATGCGGTTCATCAGGTGCGCGTGCGGGCCTGATACATAAAAGCGTTGCTTGGCGGTGCCGCGCGGCGGCGGGCCGACGATGCCGGCGTCGACGACGGTGCAGCCCACAGCATCCATGATGCCGGTGATTTCAGTCATGGTTTGCGGTGCGACGGCGTTGCATTCGACGAATACGATTTTGCGCGAAGTTGCTTTGCATGCGGCGGCGATGGCGCGCGCGTTGGTGACGGCGGCGCCGGGGTCGAGCACTGACAGCACCATGTCGCAGGTCTGTACCAGTTTTTCCAGCGAGCCGCAGTCGGTGAGACCGGCTTTTTCGCCGAGTGCCCGGGTGCGCGAGCTGCGGCCATCCGTGGCCATGCACACGTTAAAACCCATGGCTTTGATGCACATGGCCACACCTTGTCCCATGTCGCCGGTGCTGGTAACGCCGATGCTGTTGTTCAGTTCCATGTTCGCTCCTTGATGAATGAATTCAGGTAGGGAAGTTTACGCTAAAATGACCGCATTCCTCGTGGGAATCACTATGCCAAAAGTTACCGCACTGTATCGTTACCCGGTCAAAGGTTTCACGCCGGAGCCAGTAGAGCGCATCGCGGTGTTGCCCGGTGGAAGAGTGGCAGGTGACCGAGTGCTGAATTTCCGTTTTGCGGATGCACCGGTGGCGGACGCCGCATGGTGCCGTAAATACCACGGCGTGGTACTGGCGAACACGCCAGGCCTTGCACGCCTCCACGTGCGATTTGACGATCATCTGCAACGGCTAATAATTTCTTATGAAAATAAAGAACTTGCGAACGCCTCCCTGGACGAGGCCGGGCGCCAGCGGCTGGTGGATGCGATTACCGGCTACGTCCTGTCGCTCGCTGAAAATCCTTTGCAAGGCGAGCCCGCGCGCCTGCCGTTGAAGCTGGTGGGTGATGGCGCGACGCCACGTTATCAGGACAACCAGGCAGGGCAGGTCACGCTGCACAGCCGCGAAAGTTTGGCGTCCGCAGGCGCGGCACTGGGCGATGCGAATCTCAACGAGCTTCGCTTTCGTCATAACATCGTGATCGAAGGTGTGGCTGCGTGGCAAGAACAAGCGTGGGTGGGCCGCAGGTTGCGTGTGGGCAACGTGGCGTTTGAAAGCGTAGTGCCCAAAGTGCGCTGTCTTGCCACGCACGCCAATCCGTTGACCGGCGAGCGCGATTTGCAGGTGATGCAAACGCTGGTCAAAGCGTTTGCGCAGCGCGAGCCGACGTTTGGCGTCGGGATGTTGTCGGGTGCAGGTGGCGAGATTCGAGTGGGTGATGAGGTTGCTGTTATTGAATAAAGGACAGCGATGAACACCAAGCCGGGGTTGGCGCAGATGAGTTGGGTGTTATTGCGCCTGGGTGCGCTCGCCTTTGGCGGGTTGGGCGCGACCGTGAGCATGCTGCAGCGTGGTCTGGTCGATCAGCGCCAGTGGCTGCGGGAGAGCGATATCAGCGAAGCGCTGGCGTTTACCAAGACACTGCCGGGTTCCACCGGCATACAGATGGTGGCTTACCTATGCTGGCGCCTGCGCGGCTGGCCGGGTGCGCTGCTTGGCGCCACGGCCTATATTGCACCGGCAACATTGATGATGATCGTAGCGGCGGCAGGCGCCGCCGCGCTGCCGGGCACGCCGTGGGTGCAGGGCGCGCTGACCGGCATACAGATTGCGGTGGTCGGCTTGCTGGCGGCTTCGATGTGGCGGCTTGCGCGCAGCGAAGCCAAACAACCGTTGCTGATGGTGATGCTGCTCGCGGGCGCGGTGCTGGGATTTTTTGTGCATGCGGTGCTGCTGGTGGTGGGCGCGGGGCTGGTCGGCGCATTGCTGGGCGGGGAGAGTGACCATGGCTGAAATCTTCGAACTGATCGCGAGGTTTCTCGTCGTTGGCGCGACGGCATTCGGCGGCGGTGGCGCTGCGTTGCCCTTGGTCGAGCGCATCACAGTGGCCGAGACCGGCTGGCTCACGCCACAACAATTTGCGCTCGGCGTGGGCTTTGCACATGCGACGCCGGGGCCGGTGCTTATCCTGGCGGCGTATGTCGGATACTTCGTCGCGGGAATCAGTGGCGCGCTGGCGGCGACCGCTGCGGTGTTCGCCATTCCAGTGCTGCTCGCAGCCGGCTCCGCGGGCGTGGTTACGCGCCTGAATCGCTATCCGCGGTTCCGCGCGTTTGGGCGTTTTGCCGGCGCTGCCGCTGTCGGATTGCTGGCAGTGACTGCCACATCGCTGGCGCGCCCGGTGTTCGAGATTCATCCCGCATTGCTGGCGGGTGCGGCGATGGTTTTTGGCGCAGAGCGTTTTGGCTTGTCTCCGGTGCTGTTGCTGCTGATTGCCGCAGGCGTGGGAGCAGGCGCCTCGGCTTTCAGCGGCTGAAAGTTAATAATGGGGTCAGACTCGATATAGTTATATAACCGATTGTTTTTATTGAAGTTTTTTAATTTATTTAGAACGCTCCAGCACATTCTAGTCTAACCCCATTTGCGACAGGCATGGTCACGCCAGCCGCAGTACCTCGCTCAGCGCCGCCAGCGCGTTGAGTGCCGGCGCGTAGCCGCTGAACGGCGCGGTCTGAATGACCGCCTCGATGACTTCGCTGCGGGTGAAACCGAGGTTCAGTGCGGCCTGTCCGAATTTCCTGGCCTGGCCCTCAAGGCGCAGCGCGGTGAAGCTTGCCACCGAGCACAGCACGCGCTGGCGCTGATCGAGGCCGGGTCGAAACCAGATTTCACCGTAACCATACTGGATGGCGACAGGATACAGCGCAGCGGTAACGGTGTTGTCAGGGGATGCATAGCCCTTGTTGCCGTCATCGCGGTGCAGGGTTTTGAGCAGTGCGTAGCCTTGCGCGGACAGTGTGTCGAGCGCGTCGTCGCGCGGCGCTTGCACGGGAATGGTTATGCCGCGCTGCGTGAACACGCTGGCGGCGCTATCCAATGCTTCTTCGGATGCGGTGAAGCCGGCGTAGATGCCAATCTGGATGAGCACTTCCTGAATGGCGACGGCTTCGAGCCCGATGTTGAGCGCGGCGCCGACGTAGCGGCGCAATGCCGGCTGGCGCTGCACCGAAGCCAGTGCCGTCAGCGTGCAGATCATGCGCTGCGGCAGCGCGAGGCCGGGGCGGCACCACACGCTGCCGAATTCGGTTTCGGAGATGAGATCGCGAAAGTTGGGTACTGCGTCGCTGTTTGCACAGGCGGAGGGTTCCGCACCGAACAGGCGCGTGCGCATGGCCTCGCCGCGCTGGCGCAATTCACTGCGTGTGGTCATGTGTAGCTTTCGCCGAAGCTTCGTGGTGGAAATGGCCGGGAGTATACTTTGCGCCCTGACACCCAGCAACGGACTGCAACGCAATGGAGCAACTCGCACAACGGGTAAACGCCAACGACAGGCTCGTATGGCGCGGGCGTTTCGTGGACACTACTTTTCTGGTCGAAGTGGGTGATATTCCATGGTTGGTCAAAATCAGTGCCGGACGCATCATGTCAGTGACACGCGGCCCGTTCGCGATGCCGTCATGGACGTTTGCGTTGCGTGCTTCGCATGAGACGTGGGAACAATTCTGGCAGGCGTCCCCCGCGCCCGGTTTTCACGACCTGTTCGCGCTGGTCAAGCGCCGCGCATTGCGCATGGAGGGTAATCTGCATCCATTGATGTCCAATCTGCTTTATTTCAAGGACGTGATGGCGGCGCTGCGGCCGAGCGAGGCGGCACCATGAGTGCGCGCTTCGAACCGGTCACTGGCCGCTACCTGCACCTCGACCTGCTGGGTAAGCCGCACCGCCTGTACGTGGAGGAGGCAGGCGCGGGCATACCCTTGCTGTGTCTGCACACGGCAGGCGCCGACACGCGCCAGTACCGGGGTATCCTCAACGCGCCGCGCATCCTGCAACACTTTCGCGTGATTGCGTTTGACCTGCCATGGCACGGTAAGTCATCGCCGCCCGCCGGCTGGCACAACACCGATTACCAGCTCACGTCGCGTAATTACCTCGACATCATCATGACGGTAGTGGACGCACTGCAACTCGAGCGTCCGGTGGCGATGGGCTGTTCGATCGGCGGGCGCATTGCATTGCACCTGGCACTGGAGTATCCGGAGCGTTTCGGCGCGATCATAGGCCTGCAGGCGGGCGCCCACGTCGAGCCTTACTATGATCTCGATTGGCTGCATCGTCCGGATGTGCACGGCGGTGAAGTCGCGGCGGGGATTGTTTCAGGCCTGATGGGGCCGCGCAGCCCGCAGGCGGAGCGCTGGGAGACGCTGTGGCACTACATGCAGGGCGGGCCCGGTGTGTTCAAGGGCGATCTTCATTTCTACACCAGGGACGGTGACATCCGCGCGCGCGTCGAAGAGATCGATACTGCGCGCTGTCCGCTTTATCTGCTGTCAGGCGAATACGACTATTCCTGCACGCCCGACGACACCCGTGATCTGGCGCGGCGCATCAAAGGTACGCAAGCCGTGATCATGGAGGGACTGGGACATTTTCCGATGAGCGAGGACCCCGAGCGGTTCCTGACCTATCTGTTACCAGTGCTCGACACAATTCGCAGCACGCGTAAATAATGGGACGCATCAGTTCGACTTGTACAGTCCTGCAGCTTTGATCACTTTTTCCCATTTCACGGTCTCGGATTTAATGTATTTGGCGAAATCTTCCGGCGTGCCGGGCGCGACGTCCATGCCCTGGCGAAACAGAAAATCCTTCACATCCGGCAGCAGCAGGATGGTGGTGATTTCCTTGTTAAGGTGGTTGATGATGGGCCGTGGTGTTTGCAGCGGCACCATGTAGCCGTACCAGTTATTAGTTTCAAATCCCGCAATGCCCGCTTCGGCGATGGTCGGGATATCCGGCATGAACGACCAGCGTTTCAAGGTAGTAACGCCGAGCGCATTGATTTTTCCGGCTTTGACGTGCTGCACCGCACTCGCGGCGGTGGCGAAAATGAGGTGGATGTTGCCGGCGAGCAGATCGATGATGGCGGGGCCGCCGCCCTTGTACGGCACATGCGTCATTTTCGCGCCAGTTTGCAGATTGAAAAGTTCAATCGCAAGGTGGCCGGTGCCGCCGATGCCCGAAGAGCCGGCGTTCAGGGAGCGGGTCTTGGTCAGCGCAATGAGCTCCTTCACACTCTTGGCCTGAACGGATGGATGCGTAACCAGAATGTTGGTTGAATCCGCCACCCGCGTGAGCGGCGCCAGATCCTTTAGCGGATCGAACGGCAGCTTTTTGTAAAGGCTGGGATTGACCGAAAACGACGCGATGGAACCGAGTAGCAGCGTGTGGCCGTCGGGCACGGCGCTGACGGTGAGCTCAGTTGCGATATTGCCGGCGGCGCCGGGACGGTTATCGATTATGACCGATTGACCGACACGCTCGGAGAGCTTGGCGGCGATGGCGCGCGCGGCGGTATCGGTGCCGCCGCCGGGTGCGAAGCCCACCAGCATGCGTATGGGTTTGGTGGGGAAAGTTTGCGCGAGCGCGGGTAACGGCGCGATGCTGGTTGCCAGCAGCGTAAGCAGTGTTGTCGTTTTATTTTTCATGGTGTGTCCTCGGAGAATTTTTACAGCTTTAATAGCACAAGCTGCCGTGACGTGCCATGATTTGCGCCGCTCAGGGCACAATCCGCTGCGCCCCGGCGGCGCTTGCGTGGCCGGCAGCCCCACGGTAGGCTTGCACTATTCGCGTTTTTTGGTTACAGGATACGTACCATGTTGCTATCGAAAATGAAGTCGTTGGCTGTTATGCCGGGCCTGTTGTTGGCTGTGTTGATCAACCCTGCATGGGCGGCGGATTTTCCCACCCGTCCGATCCGCTTGATAGGGGCGAGTGCCGCCGGTGGCGGGCTGGATATGGTTTCACGCGCGATCGCGCCGAAGCTCGTCGCCGCGTTTGGTCAGCAGGTGATTGTGGATAATCGCGCCGGCGCCGCAGGCAGCGTGGCCTCGGAGATCGTTGCGAAAGCAACGCCCGACGGCTACACGCTGTTGTGCAGTTCGCTGGGCGGATTGGCGGTGAATACCAATCTCTACAAGGATCTCACCTATCATCCGTTGCGTGATTTTGCGCCAATAACGCTGGCCAGTTCGCAGGGGAACATCATAGTGGTCAATGCCTCCACGCCGTTCAAGACGCTGCAGGAACTGAGCCATTTTGTGAAGGCCAATCCCGATAAATTGAGTTACGGATCGTCCGGCGCGGGCAATGCCGGTCATCTGGCGACCGAGCTTTATCTGAATATGGTGGGCGGCAAGATGGTGCATGTGCCGTACAAGGGCGGCGCGCCGGTGATGATAGACTTGATCGCGGGGCAGGTGCAGGTGGTATTTGCGTCGGCCGCAACCGCGGTGCCGCAGGCCAAGGCAGGCAAGATACGCGCATTGGCGGTAACCACCGCGCGGCGTTCGTCGGCATTGCCGGATTTGCCCACTGTTGCGGAGACCGGCTTGCCGGGCTACGAGGCCGACAACTGGTATGGCATTGTGACCGTGGCCAAAACGCCGCCGGATATCATCAGGCGCTATCACACGGAAATCACGCGCGCACTGAATTCCGCCGATGTCAGGCAAATCTTGACCACGCAGGGGCTCGACGTTCGCACCAGTTCGCCCGGGGAATTCGGCGTCTATATGAAATCCGAATTCGACAAGTGGGCGAAGGTGATACAGAGCGCAGGGCTTAAAGCGAACTAGTCCGATGTGGAACGCTGCGGTATTGACCATCGCTTTATCGTTCACAACTGCGGTTAGCGCCCAGCCGGCCTGGCGTCCGGAAAAGGCGGTGGAATTCATAGTCGCCACTGTCGCGGGCGGCAACAGTGACAAGCTGACGCGGCTGGCGCAGAAAATCCTGCAGGAGCGCAAGCTGCTGACCACGCCCGCGGTGGTGCTAAACCGCACCGGCGGCAATCAGACGCTGGCGCTGACTTACATGCTTCAGCATGCGGGCGATGCGCACTACGTGATGTTGACGAACCCGGCGATTTTCACCAACGAGTTGAACGGCATCAGCACCCGCCGTTACACCGAATTGACGCCGCTCGCTTTGCTGGTAATCGAGAATACCGTGCTGTCCGTGCGCACGGCTTCCACCATCAAAAATATGGCCGATCTGGCCGAGCGTCTCAAAGCGGATGCGGATTCGGTGTCGTTCGCGATGCCGGCGCGTGGCGGGCAGCCGCATCTGTCAGCGGCCGCGGCGGTACGCGCTGCTGGCATCGATCCGCGCCGGATGAAGGTGGTGGTGTTCAAGGGCAGTGGCGAGTCGATCACCGCCGTGCTGGGCGGGCATGTGGACGTGATGGTGTCCTCATCCGGGTCGGTGCTTGGGCAGTTGCAGGCGGGGCAGATGCGCGTAATTGCCGTTGCTGCCCCGCAGCGCATGGGGGGCGCTTTTGCCAACGTGCCCACGTTTCGCGAGCAGGGCATCAACACCACGGGCATTGCCGCATGGCGCGGATTCCACGCGCCGCGGTCGCTGACCCCGGCGCAAATCGCGTTTTGGGATGATGCGTTGGCAAAGGTAGCGGATTCCGCCGAGTGGAGAAAGAATCTGGAAGACGGCGATCTGACACAGCAATTCCTGCGCAGCCGCGAATTTGCGCAGTACCTTGAGGGAGAATATGCGACGACGCGTGCAGCGATGGCCGACCTCGGCCTGGTTAAATAGCCAACCCCAAGAACACTTCGACAGGATTCAGGATGCACAGGATAAAATCTCCATCCTGTTAATCCTGTCTGTCGATGTTAAGTAGCGCTCGTGTCGCGCATGAACTTCAGCGTTGCTTGCGCGCACACATCAGCGTCACTCGCCGCAGCGTGATACGAGTCGCCGGGCAGCACCAGCAAGCGTGAATCGGGTATGGTCACCTGCCACCGGCGCATCGATTCCACAGAACCCAGCGCGCTGCCTTCGGTGGTGATAACCAGTGTGGGGCATTTGATGCGCGGCAGGTCGGCGGTAATATCAGCCTGCGGAATATTTTTCACAAAACAAAGCTGAGTCGACACCGGGGTGCGCGCCATCATCTGTATCCACCATTCTGCGCCGGCGGCCGGGAAGTTTTTTCCGAGGCGGCCGCTCATGGTACGCCGCGCCCACGGCTCAATGCCGTTTTCGGAGATGTCTTTGGTCAGCGATTCGACGCGCGCGGCGGTGTCGTAAACCGGCGGCGGCGTGCCGATCACGGTCAGGCTCAGCACGCGCTCGGGAAAGCGCGCGGCAAAACGGCGCGCGATGAAGCCGCCGATTTTGGCGGCGATCAGATGAAATTTGTCGATGCCCAGGTGATCCATGAGTTTGATAAAGTCGTCGATCGGCACATCTATCGTCCACGGGAAATCAGCGGGCACCGGTGGCGTCGACTGCCCGTAGCCGCGCATGTCGGGCCGTATCACCCTGAAATGCCGCGCCAGCACCGGCACCCACGCATACCACGAGGCGCCGCATTCAAGATTGCCGTGGAGCATTAACACAGCTTCGGGTTTTTTCCACGGGTCGGTGTAGTCGTCGATTTCGTAATGCATTTCGATACCGGTGGGAAGCCGGGCTTTGGGCATGGTGGATACCTCTAGGGGTGAAATGTAGAGGCGTATGATATAACGCATCAAAAGGAGCTGCCGTGACACTGATCAAAACTACTATCGCGGGCAGCTTGCCCAAGCCGTCGTGGCTGGCTCAGCCTCAGGTGTTGTGGGCGCCATGGCAGCTTGAAGGTGAACGGCTCGCGGAAGGGAAGCGCGACGCGGTACGCATCGCGCTCAAGATGCAGGAAACCGCGGGCATCGATATCGTGGGCGACGGAGAACAGACGCGGACGCACTTTGTGCACGGTTTTTTGCAGGGCATAGAGGGGGTTGATTTCAGTAAGTTAAAGCGCATCGGCATACGAGCCGACCGCTATGAGGCAGATTGTCCGACGGTGATTGCGCCGGTGGTGCGACGGCAGTCAGTGCATGGTGACGATGTGCGATTCGCTCGCGCCAATACCACGCACAAGCTCAAATTCACCCTGCCGGGGCCGATGACCATGGTCGACACCCTGGCTGACGACTACTACAAGGATCGCGCCAAGCTCGCGTTCGCGCTGGCCGAATTGCTCAACGCCGAAGCGAGAGAATTAGTTGCATGCGGTGCGGACATCATACAGTTCGACGAACCTGCGTTTAACGTTTATCTCGAAGAGGTGCGCGACTGGGGTATTGCCGCGCTTGAACGCGCTGCCGCTAATCTGACTTGCACCACAGCGGTACACATTTGTTATGGCTACGGCATCAAGGCCAACGATGATTGGAAAAAAACGCTGGGCGGACAATGGCGGCAGTACGAATCAACGTTTCCGCTGTTGTCGAAAAGTTCGATCAAGCAGGTATCGCTCGAATGCGCGAACTCCCATGTGCCCATCGAGTTGATCAGCCTGTTGAGGGGCAAGGATGTGCTGGTAGGCGCAATTGACGTGGCATCGAGCGTAGTCGAGACCCCGCAACAGGTAGCGGCGACGCTGCGCGAGGCGTTAAAGTATGTGCCGGTCGAACATCTGCATGGCTGCACCAACTGCGGCATGGCGCCGATGGCGCGTCCGGTTGCGGAAGCGAAGTTACAGGCGCTCGCGGCGGGCGCGCGGCTATTGAGCCGGGAACTGGCATGAGAAATAGGGTGATAACGCGCTGAATGATCGGCAATACGACGCTCGGCAGCTTGCGACGATGACGCGAATAGCGTGATAATCTGCACCCATCACCGGCAGTTGTCAGCGCAACATTTCCTGGTTTTCCACATCGCGAGGAGGATTGACATGCAAAGACGTTCTTTTCTTAAAAAGGCCGGCCTTGGTTTAGCCGCCGGCGCGGCCGCCGCACCGGCCATCGTAAAAGCGCAGGCACCGGCAGGCTCTGCACAATCGGCGAGCGTCACCTGGCGCCTCGCGGCAAGCTGGCCGAAGAGCCTGGACACGCTGTTCGGCGGTGTCGAGTTGATTGCCAAGCGCGTCGGCGAGATTACCGACGGCAGGTTTCAGATCCGTGTGTTTGCGGCCGGCGAAATCGTGCCGGGGTTGCAGGTGCTGGATGCTGTCCAGGCGGGCACGGTGGAGATGGGCCACACCGCGCCCTACTACTACTTCGGCAAGGATCCCGCATTCGCCTTCGGTACGGCTGTATGTTTCGGCGGCAATACCCGGCAGCAGAACGCCTGGTGGAACTTTGGCGGGGGCGCAGAGGCAATGGCGCCGTTATTCAAGGACTACGGCTGCATCGCGCTGCTGGCCGGTAATACGGGCTGCCAGATGGGCGGCTGGTGGCGCAAGGAGATCAAGTCGCTGGCCGACCTGAAGGGCGTCAAGATGCGCATTGGCGGCATGGCCGGGCTGATCATGGCCAAGCTGGGCGTCGTGCCACAGCAACTCGCCGCCCCCGACATCTATCCCTCCCTCGAAAGGGGCACGCTCGACGCGGCGGAGTGGGTGGGTCCGTACGATGACGAGAAGCTCGGTTTCCACAAGGTTGCCAAGTACTACTGCTACCCCGGCTTCTGGGAGGGCGGGCCGATGGTGATGGCGCTGGTAAACGAAAAAAAGTGGAACGAACTGCCGAAACCCTACCAGGCCGCGTTAACCGCAGCCTGTGGCGAGGTTAACCAGTGGATGCCGGCCAAGTACGACGCGCTGAATCCGCCGGCACTGCGCCGGCTGGTGGCGAGCGGCACCATCCTGAAGCCGTTCCCGCGATCGGTGATGGAAGCGGCGGAAAAGGCTTCCTACGAGGTGTACGGCGAAATGGCCGCAAAAAGTGCGCATTTCAAGCGCATCTACCCCGAGTGGAAGAAGTTCCGCGACGAGCAATTTCTGTGGTTCCGGGTGGCCGAACAAAGCTACGACAACTACGCCTTCAACTCGAAACTGGGCAGCATGCCCATCAAGTAGCCGTAGCGCCAACGCCCCTCAAACCCCGCTGCAGCGGGGTTTTTTATTTCTTGGCAGGACTGCTGAAGTCGGGCGGCGGCGTCCCTTCATCCTGGTCCTTGTTCTGGTATTCCGACTTTGGTATCTCCATCTGCATCTTGACCGGATCCACACCCGTACCCTTGTCGAGCATTCCCGTGACCAGGCCGGGCCATGCGATCACGATGCCTACCATGATCAACTGCAGCACCACCCAGGGTATCGCGCCCCAGTAGATGGCAGAGCTTTTCACTTCCTTGGGCGCAATCCCGCGCAGGTAAAACAGCGCGAAGCCGAATGGCGGATGCATGAACGAAGTCTGCATATTCACGCACAGCAGCACGCCGAACCAGATCAGGTCGATGCCGAGTTTGGCTGCGACCGGCGCCAGCAGCGGGACGATGATGAAGGCGATTTCGAAAAAATCAAGAAAGAAGGCGAGAACAAAGACAAACACGTTTACGAAGATCAGGAAGCCGACCTTGCCACCGGGCAACCCGGAGAGCAGGTGTTCAATCCACAGGTCACCGTCCACGCCGCGAAACACCAGCGTAAAAATGGTTGATCCGATCAGGATAAAGATCACCATCGCGGTGATGCGCATGGTAGAGCGCGAGGCCTGCATGACAAGGCCTCGCAGTTCCTTGATGACTACGGCTTCCCAAAGCAGGACTCCCAGCCCCGCGTAGAAAACGATGAACAGCGGTATGCGGGTGGTCGCGAAAATTCCCTGCGCCTCCGCCACCAGCGCCGGGGGCATTGATGCCTGCGCCCAGACTATCCCCGCCAGCACGGTAATCAGGGTGATGGAGATTGCCGCAATCACTGCGGCAATTTTGCCGCGCCGCGAGAATTCCTTGCGATGCAACACTGCCAGCACAATCGAACCGACCATGCCCATGGCGCCGGCCTCGGTAGGTGTCGCCAGGCCGAGGAAAATGGTGCCGAGCACGAGGAATATCAGCACTATCGACGGCACGATTCCCCACAGGCACTTTTTCACCAGCGGCCAGCCGGAGATAGTGCGCGATTCCCGCGGAATTCCCGGCACCCACTGCGGCTTGACGATGCTCACGCCCAACACATACAGGCTGAACAGGATTACCTGCACCAGGCTCGGACCCCAGGCGCCGGCATACATGTCGCCGACCGAACGGCCGAGCTGATCGGCAAGCACGATCAGCACCAGTGAGGGCGGAATCAGCTGGGTGATGGTGCCCGATGCCGCGATCACGCCGGTCGCGAACTTCATATCGTAGCCATAACGCATCATTACCGGCAGCGATATCAGCCCCATTGCGATCACCGAGGCGGCAACTGTCCCGGTGATGGCGCCGAGAATCGCGCCGACCACAATCACCGCATAGCCGAGGCCACCGCGCACCGGGCCGAACAGCTGGCCGAGCCCGTCAAGCAGGTCCTCGGCGAGGCCGCAACGCTCAAGGATTGCGCCCATCAGCGTAAAAAACGGGATCGCAAGCAGGATGTCGTTGGCCAGGATGCCGAACACGCGCTCGGGCAGCGCCTGCATCAGGCTGAAGTCGAAGAAGCCCGCCTGAATGGCGATAAAGGCGAAAAACAGTCCTACCGCGGAGAGCGAGAACGCCACCGGGTAGCCGATCAGCATAAACACCACCAGGCCCCCGAACATCAGGGGCGCCATCATCTCGCGCGGGATCATTGCAGCGGTCTTTCGTAATGCAGGTCAGCCTGCATGTGCCCGGTGAGCATGGCGATGCGCTTGATCAACTCGGAGACGCCTTGCAGGCTCAACAGCGCAAAACCCAGTGGCAGGAAGATCTTGATCGGCCAGCGCACGAGGCCGCCGGCATTGCTGGATATCTCGTTTTCGACCCAGGCATTGTGGAATATGGGCCATGACAGGTAGGCCATGATCAACGTGGCGGGCAGCAGGAACAGGATCGTGCCGAATATGTCGATGCCGATCTGGCGACGCGTCGATACGTTGGCGTAGACGATGTCAACCCGTACATGCTCGTTCCTTTTAAGTGTATAGGATGCGCCGAGCATGACCAGTGCACCGAACATATACCATTGAATTTCCAGCCAGGCGTTGGAGCTGATGCTGAACGCGTAGCGCGAGAAGGCATTGCCGGCGCTGATAGCGCACGACAGCAGCACCAGCCAGTCGGCGATGGTGCTCAGACGTTCATTCATCGCATCAATCAGACCTGACAAGCGTAGCAGAAATTTCACAGAACGCTCCTCCTAAACGGGCGGATGTGTAGATTCCATGGTCATGACTTCTTCGCATGGGGCAAAGAAGTTTGGTTTGAGTCTGGGTTTGCGGTCAGTGGCTGCGCTGGGACTTTCAACTACCATTTCACACCAGGCAGCAATCTATGCCCTGCGCGGTAAATGGTCAACCGCACGAAATTTCCTTCGCGCCCCGCTGCGTCCCTGCTACAGTTACCTTGCGTTGCGGCAGATCACCGCAACGGGCGCACGATTGCGCTGGGTTACACTTGCTGCTTTCGCCAAGGAACGGGTATTGCGCTCGAATTCTTACCGCGCTGCGCCGACGGGAGCACGTCTGCTGGCCTTGGTGTTCCTGCCGTTCGCGGCGGGCTACTACTGTTCGTTCCTGTATCGCAATGTCAACGCTGTGGTATTTCCGGAACTCACACAGCAGTTTGGCTTGTCGCCCGGCATGCTGGGGCTGCTTACCAGTGCGTATTTCATCACCTTTGCCGGCGCGCAATTGCCGCTGGGCATGTTGATGGATCGCTACGGCCCGCGCCGGGTTAATGCCACTATGCTGCTGATGGCGGCGGTAGGTGCGCTGGTGTTCTCGCAGGCGTCGGGAATCCCGGGTTTGCTGCTCGGCCGCCTGCTGCTCGGTATGGGCGTGGCGGTGTGCCTGATGTCGTCGATGACGGCGTTTGTGATCTGGTTTCCGCGCGAGCGCACCGCGACACTGTTCGGCTGGATGCTGCTGGTGGGGTCAACCGGCGCGTTGTCGGCCACCAAGCCGATTGAGATGTTGTTGCGGGTTATGGATTGGCGCTCGATTTTCCTGCTGTTCGCGCTGCTTGCTATTGGTGCGAGCGCCGCGATATTTGCGTTTGTGCCGGAGAAGCCTGCGCTAAAAACGCGCACGACACTAGGCGAGCAGATTGCGGTAATGCGCACGATATTTCGCAGCCGCGGCTTCTGGTCCATCAGTTTCGCGGCGACCTTTGTGCAGGGTGTGGCGATTGGTTTGATGGGGCTGTGGGCAGGCCCATGGATGCGTGATGTAGCGGGGCTGGATCGTGCCGGCATGGCTGATCAATTGTTGGTCCTGGCAGCGGCGTTCGGCGTGGGCGGTGTGTTATGCGGCACCTTATCTGATCGGCTGACGTCGCGCGGTGTGTCGCCGGTGCTGATTTATTTCGTGGGCTGTGTGGCTTGCACGGTGGCGATGTTGCCTATCGTACTCGGCTACCGCAGTGGCGCGTTGGTGTACTGGGCGCTGTTTCTCGGGTTCTCGGCGTTTGGATCATTGTCGTATCCGCTGCTGGCGAATCGCTTCCCTCCTGAAATTACCGGGCGCGTGGTGACGGCTGTGAATCTGGTGATGTTTTCACTGGCGTTCGTGGTGCAATTTGGCGTGGGCGCCATCATCAACCTGTGGCCGGTGGTCGATGGGCGCTATGCGGTCGAGGGCTATCGCGCGTCGTTTGCGCTGTGCTGGGTGTTGCAGGCGCTGTCTGTGGCGTGGCTGGCGTATGCGGAGCGCCACGAAATAAAAAAATCTTATAAAGCAGTTATTTAGCGTTTATCTTGCGCGGCGTGATGCGCGCCTGTTTAAAGCGCTTAAAGAGCAGACCAAACGGCCACAAATACAGGCGCGCCACGCTGCGCCAGCGGCCGTCGGTTTCGTCACCGAGTCCCATGCGAAATGTTTCGGGTTGATTCGATGGAACATAGAGCGTGCCATACAGCCGATCCCACACCGCCAGTTCGAAACCGCGATTGCAGCCCCAATGGCGCGGTTCGGCACTGTGGTGCAACTGGTGGTGCGCAGGGCTGATGAGCCACCGGTTCAGGGTCTGGCCATAAGACAACCACACTTGCCAGTGCCGCAGGTTGCCGACAAGGTTGCCTATCCAAAACACTATGTGCAGACCGAGAAACGTGTAAAACCCTACGCTGTTGTCGACGAAGCGGTGGAACAACCAGGCCAGGATGCCGGTGGTGACAGCGGGCGCCCAGGCCATTATCGCGAGATCAATCGGGTGTGCCCGGAAACTGGTCATCGGTGTGAGCACCTCGGCGGAGTGATGCACCTTGTGAAATTCCCACAGCCAAGGCACATCGTGCAGCAGGCTGTGAGCAACAAAGCGTCCAAAATCGTAGGCGATAAAGAACAACAGGGTATAGGCGACTTTGGTGGCGATGCCGGTATTGCCGACACCGCTCGCTGCCAGACCTGTGAGGCCATCCAGCACGCGGGAGATGGCGTTTTCGCCAAAGAAAAACGGCCCCAGCAGCAACGGGAAAAGTACCGCATTCACCAGATAAAAGCGGTAGTCGAGGCGGGCCGAGGGGTGCCACCACAGTGATTTTCCTAGGAATCGCTGGAAAAAAGTTTTCCACGATGCGCCACCGTGCAGGCGTTCCTTGATGTAGCCAAAACGCCACGCCAGCATGCCGATGGCCAGCGTGGAAATCAGAAACGGCCAATATAGAAACGAATCGCGCTGCAAAAAACCGAGAACCGCTTTGGTGAAAAAAAATACCGTCTTGAACAGCAGGATCTGCCAGTACTGCAGGGTCGCAGGATCAAGCATAGAGCGCGCTTAGCACGGCATCCAGTGCGGGAAGTCATCGGTGACGAGTGTTCCCTTGTTGATCGGGTTGCCGCGAATCACGTGCCCCATCTGACCGGCGTCGTCGATGCGTACTGTGACGCCATTATCGTCAAAGCCCGTCACCACGCCCCTGATCCACTCGCGTGTGGCGATGCCCACCGTCATTTCACGGCACACCTTGATGCCGGGTCGCGCGACGGCGGCCTTGGCCTCAACATACGTCCTTGCCCGTGCGAGCATCATGGGTGTGGCTGGGCCGGTGGCATTATCGTATTCCCATGGGCCGCTGTAACGATCCCCGGCGTGCCATTGGTAAACGCCTGGTCCGTGGCGCTGATCGCCGACATAGGCGCCGCGGTAATTTTCTCCGGCCCATGCCGACCGCGGGCCCCAGGCGTAGGTGCCGGTGCCTTGTTTGCGGTCCTCGACAAAATCGCCTTCATAGCGGTCGCCGGTATCAGGCCAGGTTTTGATGCCTTTGCCGTGTTTTTTCCCGGCTTTGAACACGCCTTGGTATCGCGCCGTTCCTGCCGCTTCACCGCTGCCGTCGGCGAGGCCGTTCATACACCCGCCCGCGTAAGTGCCCTGGAGTTCGGGGTCGAGCACTTTGCAGCCATAACCTCCAGTTTGGGCGAACACCGCGGATGCTACCAGTGCAAAGACCAGTGCCGTACCCAACACAATACGCTTGCGAGCGCATGAAATCACGGAGACAGGCGTATGCATACGCTTACGGCGCCGGGGGTGTCGAAAAATATTTCTATTCATCAAATGATTGATCAATCCAGTTTCCACGCGACATTTATGCCGCCTGGGCTGACCGAGATGCGCGGGTCATTCTTGCCATTCGACTTGGAGGATTCCCAGAAGATTCGCCCCAAGCCGTAGCCAATCAGGCTGCCCGCTACCGTGTCAGATACCCAATGTTCGCGGCTGCCGACGCGCGCCATATTGGTCAGCGCGGCGACGCCGTACAACCAGGGCGCGTCGTATTCCAGCGCGAACGGTGTCGCCACTGCCCACGCCAGCGCGGAGTGACGCGAGGGAAAGGCACTGTTATTGTTACCCGAACTAAAGCTTTGAAAACTATGGTTGCCCAGGCCGTCTTCGGGACGTGCGCGGCCTACCGCGAATTTGAGGCCGGTGGTGAGCAACAAAGCGGACATGCCGGCCTCGGCAGCGGCAAAGCCGGTGCGCGAGCGTTTAGGATCACTGCCATCCAGTGCAAGCAAGGCCGCACCCGCCAAGCCCACCCACGGCAGGGCATTGCCCACCTTGGTGCCGTTGGTAACCCAGCGGTTAGTCTGGTGGTCTTTGGCAAACTGGAAGGCGCGTTTATCCAGTGCGCTACTCGCAAGTATCGCGCCCGCACCCAGCGCGCCCGCCTGCGCCCAGTTCATGTCCATTGCCTTTCGCCCCGCGTTGGCGAAGTCCGTTGCGACACGCGAAACTGATACCGTTTCGGGTATCACGGTGGACAAAATCTTGGGCTTGGCTTCGGGATCGAGATCGTTCAAGCGCTCAAGCGGATCATCCTGGCGCGCTGCCGGATTGAGATAGTCAACGGTAACGTAATTTGCGAGTTCTGCGGCACCGGCCGTGCCTGCGAAATAGCGGCCGAGCCGTTCCAGATCAATGAATTCATAGGTTACCAGTGGATCGGTGCGTGCCGCGTAAGTGATTTTTATTTCGCGCGCTTCCAGCGGCGCCAGCGGCAATACCGTGCGTGCAGCGCGACCCACCGCACGGCTGACCGGACTGATCGTGTCGTTTGATAGTGCAATCGTAAGCCGGTTGGATTGGTCGTAGTTGACCATAATGTTGCGGTAGCCTTGGCGGTAGAGCGCTTCAACCATGCGGTACTCATGAGACGTACCGGGCTCGAATTGCGTGGCGGGTGGTTTTTGGGTGATGCGGGTGTAGGGTTCAGGACCGGTGGTTTTGGGCGTCCAGGATTCCCGGTAGTCAGCAGGGATTAACGTTTCATTCGGTACGGGCGCCGGCTTGAATTGCAGGATACGGCTATCCCTTGCGCCGGTGACGCCGTATAGCGACGAGCTTCGAGACAGAAAAGCGCCGCCGTCGCGCGTTAATGGTTTCCACAAAAAATTGGCTATCGTCCCGGTCGTGCGGGATACCATGGCGTCAAAAGGAATATTCAGGAAAATACCTTTGTCGAAACTGCCTTCGCCGAACTGAGCCGCCGTTACATTGGTCTTGGTGGCAAATGCACCCATGCTCACGCCATTCTTGAATGTGCGCGCCAACAGAACAGTGGCGCCTGTATCACCTGCGAGATAACGTCCGACGGCTAGCGAGGCGTGCACATCGTTCCAACCGGTGTCCCAGTACAGCGTTGCATGTCCCGTGGTGGTGCGATATCCCGTTTGCGTCCCGGCATTTCCAAAGCTCAGATCCTGCCGGAAGTCGCGCTGCTTCACTTCGTTCACATCAATGCCAAGCGCAAGCCGGCTCGCGAATGGACGGTATAACCATTCGCCGCCTATGCCGGCAAACATTTCTTCGAGGTAGCCGCCATAGACGCTATAATACTGATTACCGGAAAGTTTGCCGACATGTGTTATCTGCAAATTCGGGACCTTGACTCCTGGGGCGGTGAAATATTGCTGCAAGAAGGTGCGGACGCGGGGTAAACTGCCATTGTCGCCGCCTTGTTTGAATTTACTGTAATTATCGACCAGCCTTAAACGCAGACTACCGTCTATCCAGGTGTCGTCGCGTAACCACAGGCGTGCCGTTTCCTGAGCATAGACCTGAAACAGCACGAAGGCGTCGGGGCCTCCGAGTGTTTGCCCATAGCCCACTCTTAGGCCGTGCGTAAACTTGGGCCGCGGGCTGTTATGCAGAACATTTGCCGGTTCTTCAGACTTGGATGGCGCCCTTGAAGTCACCGCGACTTGTTGTTCGCGCGGTGGCAACGGCTGCGCCTGTGGCCATATCCAGGCATCACGGTCGATGACATGCTCTGCAATGTCGTTTCCACGCGCACGATATTTGAGTACAAAGCGGTCGACAGACTGTGGCGCATCGCGATGCAGTACCGCTGCCAGTTTATCGATCCTTTCGTGCCAATAGGTAGCGCCAGCATTTTCCAGTGTCAAGCGTAGTTCCCGAGCGCCGCTTTCGATGCTGGTTACGTTCCAATTGGTTTGAGTTCTGATGGCCTGCACGGTGGCAGCCCAGTCCAGCCTGGGTTGTATTGGGCGTGCTTCAACCACTGGGACTCGCGGCGGGTCGTTGAGCTTTGGTGTGGAAAGGCCATCCAGTTGCGTATGAAGCGCCAGTCCAAGCATTACGGTATTGCCGCGCTCAACACCCAACGAAATGTCGATAGATTTGGCGGCTTTAAATATCACGCCAAAATTCCACGGCGAGTTGCGTTTTTGATTGTTCCCCAGCGGTTCGTTTTGGTAATTATTGCTGTCGTACTCGAGTTTAAGCGCCACTTTTTCCCAGGGTGTTTGGTACTGGACACCGCCGAATGGCTTTGCAGCGCCCCGAAAGTAGTTTTTTACACTGAAATTGCCACCTGCGCCGACTGCTGCGGCATTCCGTGTCTGACCTGCCAGATATCCCCACCCCAATCCCAGACTCCAGTCGAACATATCCGTGCGTTTGCTGGCTACCAGGTATTCAGCAGAAAACAGTCCAGTCCCGGCTGCATCACGCAAGCCCACGGCCAACTGGGGCACATAGGCTGACTCCGGCCATAGACGAAATTTAAGATCAACGCCCTTATCCTTGTAGGTTTGTGTGCCACTAAAAGCGACGTCGCCGTAAAGGCGATTGTTAATGTCCGTGTAGCGAAAGCCGACCTCAAACCAGTCCAAAGGCTGGAAAAAAACATTGCCCCGGGTGTACGGTACCGCCCGGTTGTAGCTGAATGAAAAATGTCCCGCCTCGTACATGCGCGCGGTAGGTGTTTCGATCAGACCAACGTTACCCCAACTGCTGGAGGAGACTTCTGCGTTGCGGGACCTTGAGGCTGGTGTCGATGGTGAAATGCTCGCAACAGTCTGGGTACTGTCTTGTCGTCCAGATGTGTCATTCGCCGCTACGCTGGCGCTTTCGGCAGTCGGATAACGATAGCCTTGGGATGCGCCTCCGGGATTTGATTTCGCGTGTTGTGTCTTGGTTGCCCTCTTTGAATTGCGTTGCGGCGCGACGACGGGATCCTCCGCAGGTCCCTGCGTAGCGAGAAAGGCGATGAGTTGCTGCGAGAACAGCTCCGGCCATCCGCTATCGCGTGATGGCGCCCAAATCCATGCACCTGGCGCTGGATCATTCTGGATTTCGCGATTCCAGGTCGCAACGCCAAAACGCTGCATGCGTCCGTCGGGTTGCGCGATCCAGGCCCAGTCCGCTTTGGTAATACCACAAGCCTCCAGATAAGCTCTTGCCTCAACACCTGATACATGGGTCACTGCGCAGTGCGTCGCGTTTCCGGCGATTACTGTGACCGTCGCAGGGCGTCGTGGCAAAACGACACTATGACCGGCAAGCAAAATGGGGTCGCGCACGGGATTGGCCTGTAACCACCGCGCGTCGGCGTTGGAAACCGGTACCCTGCCGGTAACCGGCAGGGTGGCTACCCATTTGCGCATACGATCGGCGGCTTGCGCATGGGCTGTGGCACGGCTGGCGGCTACCAGCGCTTGCAGGAGTTCCTGACGCAACGCGTACTGGGTCGGCACTTCGTCGGCTACCCGCCAGCTTAGCCCGAGGAAGTACGCGTTTGGCATGTAAGGCTGCTCCAGCAGCCAGTCGCTCAGCCGTTTGGGGGCTGCCTGCGCTAGTGCGAGCGGTGAAACTGCCGCCAGGCAAATGCAGACGCCACCGGAAACTGCAAAATGTGTCAGTCGCCCCAGTTTTTGCTGACTACCTGGCGGCGTGCCGCCAGCCTGGTGTTGAGCCACGTTCCTGCGCCGTGCTGGTTGCATGAATTACGGTTTCCTGGGTATCCAGCGTTGCCAGGAAAAACACAAATCGGGCGCCAGACATTGCTCGCCATATACCACCGTTTCACGGTCTCCCGTAAAATCCACGGCGTAGCGCGCCGGAGGAAGCGACTCCGCTGGCATGGCAGGCTTGAAAAACAAGTTCGCATTGCCGGTTGCAGGCGCATTTTCGTGTCGCTCCTCAAACCAGGTCAGACTTTCCGCATTGACATTCACTAGCTGGGATTTGACAGGGGTGGCTATTCTACTCACGATGAGCTTGTCGCGGATTCCATATCGATAACCGGGCATTACATCACGCACGCGCTCTCCCAAAACCGGCTCTCTCGATTGAGCCACGGCCGCCCACATTGGCATTTTCTGCACGGAAACATTTCGCCATTCGGCCAGCAGTCCGGCCGTTCCCACGATTCTTCCGTTCTGAAGGCGAACGACCTCGCGGCCCGTACTATAGTAAACGTCAATGGCGCCGTCGGGATGGTCTTCGCGGTCACCCAATGTAACGAACACGCTTCGACCTTTGATGAAGATTCTTAAATGCTCGTATGCAGGGTTGAGTCGTGCGCTAACGTCGTCCGTCTGTGGCTTGATGCTGGTCTTCAGCATTTGCCATGTGGCGGGGCCAAGCGCTTCGCAGCCGGAAATTACGCAAGCCACTAAAAGCGCAGCAAACAGCGCGCGACTATTCAAGTACATGGCGAGTTTTGCATGGTCTGCAGTTGGTTTCAACGCGGGACGAGTTAACCGGTGACCATCAGAGATAGTTCAAGGCCCGCACATTGCTTGTTCGTCGATAGTAGCGTGTATTGTAGCGTTGGCATTTCCAGGGCCAGGCGCCCACTGTTTCCAGCAACTGGTACGCAGAACGAAACGGCTTCCAGGGCGGGATGCGGATGACGACAGCGCGAGCCATGATTTTTCACGACAGCAAATATTAACCAAAAAAAACCCGCTGATGTACAGCGAGTTTTGACAAACCTTGATTGCACAGACTGCTGTAACTACACTAACGCACCTCTACAGCAACGCCTTGCCGGCAGTGTTAAAGGTCTTAGCGAACTTGCGACAGTTGCCCCGACGCATTGATCGTAAATTGACCGCTTGCCAGAAGCTGTTGGAGGATGTCTTCCTGATTCGAGTTTTGGTTAGCCACAACTCCTGCGATCGCTGCGATCGCTACGACGCCTACAACAATCCCGGTCGTCGTTAGAGCACCGCCCGCAAATAGCGCCTCTGCCTGCGATGCGATCCTCGCGCCGGGCAGCGGCTTCGTGTTGGCCGCAACCGGCGTTGCAGCGGGGGACTGCGCAAATCCAACCGGCACCAGTGCCAGTGACAAAGAGACAGCAGCTACTGTGGTCTTGAGCGATATTTTTTTCATGACGAATACCTCGAATTTATTGGATTGAAAGTTTTTAGAAACTATTTCTGCTGCGGTTCTCTTTAAACGCACCCAGCCACACACATACGGGTACAGTAACTGCACGAGAATATTAGCATAAAACGCCCATTAAACACAATGACATGCATACGAAATATTCATCGGCAGAGAAAATTATGCGAACGCTAGTAGTTGGATTAAATTGATTTAAAAATCAAGTGCTTAATTCAATTACTGTGTAATTAATAAAGATCGAAATTCCACGCGAAATCTTCACGCTTTAGTCTAAAAAACCTTTAAAAAACAATGTGTTGTATCATAATACGGCTTGTTGCGAGAAAGTCACAGATTTTGGTGTCTTCGTTTTGTTGGTTGATTTTATACATAATGCACGGCCGAAGCTTGCTGTTTTGGGGCATTTCCCACCGTCCACCATCGCGCAATCGCCGAGCCAGAAAACGCTCTTCCCGCGGCGCAGTTGCGACGGGCCTCAAGGCGTAAAGCTATACGGCCACACAGCCGCCTGCGTCGCAGCGCAGATAGCGCCCGCGGTCATACCAGTCACTGAGCACCCAGCGCTCGCATTCATGGTCATCCACGACATGCGCGTGTTTCGCAGGCCGGTGCGTATGCCCGTGGATCAAGCGTGGATAGTCGTGCAGGCGTAACACTTGTTCCACAGCGACGGTCGACACGTCCATGATGGCAGCGGCTTTGACGCTTTTGCTGGCTTCGCTTTGCGCGCGCATGGTGCGCATTTGCTGATGGCGCACGGCGAGCGGTCGCTGAAGAAATTGCGACTGGGTTTGCGGGTTGTGGGCGTAGCTGCGGAATTTTTGGTACTCGAGGTCATCGGTGCAAAGGGTGTCGCCGTGCATCAGCAGGGTGCGTGTGCCATAGAGGTCGAGCACGGTGGGGTCGGGGATGATTCGCGCGTTGCAACGCGCGGCGAACGCCGGGCCGATCAATAAATCGCGATTGCCGTGCATGAGATACACAGGCACGCCGCGTCGGGCCAGGTGTGCCAATGCGCCCGAGACGCTGGTGTTCAGCGGGTCTTCGGTGTCGTCGTCGCCGAGCCAGTATTCGAACAGGTCGCCGAGGATGTAGAGCGCTTCTGCTGCAGGCGCCACTGTTTCCAGAAAATCATAGAACTGCAGATTGATGTGCGGTCGTTCGACCGTGAGGTGCAGATCCGAAATGAACAGGGTGTGGGGCATGCAGGACTGAAGCATCAGGATTGAGTAACTGCGAACACGCGGGGTTACTCAATCCGGCTGTCACACTACAGTCGCTTTTATGATCACCACATCGTCCACCGGCACATCCTGGTGAAACCCGCTTTGGCCGGTTTTGACTTTGCCGATTTTGTCCACCACGTCCATGCCGGCGGTGACTTTGCCGAACACGCAGTAGCCCCAGCCTTGCGAGGTGGGCGCGCTGTGGTTAAGGAAATCGTTATCGCTGGTGTTGATAAAAAACTGCGAGCTTGCCGAATGCGGCTCTGAAGTGCGCGCCATCGCTACCGTGTAGTGGTCGTTCTTGAGGCCGTTGGTCGCTTCATTCTGCACGTTATCGCGCGTGGATTTTTGTTTCATGCCCGGTTCGAAGCCGCCGCCCTGAATCATGAAGCTGTCAATTACGCGATGAAAAACCGTGTTGTCGTAGTGGCCGTCTTTGACGTACTGCTCGAAGTTGGCCGCGGTTTTGGGGGCTTTTTCGGCATTGAGTTCGATGGTGATATCACCGTGATTGGTTTGAAGTTTGATCATTTTTGGCTTTCGAGTATTTATTTTTTGACTGTGGGTTTTGTTGCTGCATCGATGAGAGTTACGCGCTCAATGGTAACCGTTCTTACGGGTACATCGCTACGAAATTGGCCGCGGGCCGAGGTCTCCACGCTGCGTATCTTGCTGACGACATCGAGCCCGTTGATGACGCGGCCAAACACGGTGTAGCCAATCTCTTGCGGGCCGGGACCGCGAAAATCGAGCATCTGGTTGTCCACCACGTTAATGAAAAACTGCGAAGTGGCCGTGTGCGGATCGGCGGTGCGCGCCATGGCGATGGTGCCAACTTGATTGCGCAGGCCGTTGCCGCCTTCATGCTTAACCGGATCGCGGGTTTTCTTTTGTTGCAGGTCGGGCGTGAAGCCGCCGCCCTGAATCATGAAGTCGGCGATTACGCGATGAAAAATCGTGCCGTTGTAGTAGCCCTCTTTCACGTACTGCAAAAAGTTTTTGACGGTTTCCGGCGCGTTTTCAGGTTGCAGCTCGAGCGTAATTGTGCCGAGGCTGGTGCGCATTTCAACCTGCGGGTTCTGCGCCAGAGCGCCACAAGCGGCGATCAGGGTGAGGGTGGCGAGTAATGTTTTTAACATATTGATTCCATTAATAATAATTAACTTTAAAACGAACAGCAACCTTCATCAAACGCGCGGCGCGCCGGCCGGAGTACGTGGCTTATTTTGCCGTCGCAGCACGCGCCGGAATCAAGTCGTTAACAGACTTCAGCTTGGCGGCTACCGCCTTGTTCGATGCATCGAGCTGCAATGCTTTTGCGTAAGCTGCCGCCGCCAGCCTGGTGTGAATATCGCCCAGATTTTCATGCGCTGCGGTAAACGAAGCATTGGCACGCACGGCAGACTCGAGCAAGCCACGTGCGCGCTCGAGTTCACCCTGATCCGCGTAAATCACCGCGAGATTGTTATAAGGCTCCGGCAGTTCAGGAAAATCCTGCGTGAGTTCGGTATAGATGCGTAATGCCTGATCGGTTTTTTTCAGTTGCGTGAATATCATGCCGCGCAAAAAACGTCCGCGGGCGTCTTGCGGACGTTCTTTGAGCCACGCATCGACGTGCCCCAGCGCGCGCTCGAATTGCCCGTTGCGATAGAGCAGCGAAGCCTCCTGAAAATCATTGTTCCGGGGTGCGGGCTTAAGCACTGTGGTTTGCGACAGCGCCGCGCACGGCGCCAGCGCGCCGCCGAGCAGCAGCAAAAGAACCCCCAGCCCACGCGCAACCCTATGCCGGAGCACAGCGGTGCGGCGCACGCGTGCAGACAGGTTCAGCGTAGGGGGCATGATATAATTTTTACTGAATTTCAGGGACTTGGCGTCGATCCAACAGCGCTTTTATTGGGAAAGCGAGCGCAGTCCGGATTCTACCAGAACAGCGTATTTATCCTGCCAGCGCAAGCGTTGGCGCCCTGCGCAAGAATAAAGCCAATCACATGCTCAAGATTTACAACACCCTTACGCGCAGCAAGCAGGAATTCGTGCCGCTAACAAAGGGCAAAGTCAATATGTACGTGTGCGGCATGACAGTTTACGATTATTGCCACTTGGGACATGCACGGGTGATGGTGGTGTTCGACGTGGTGCGTCATTGGCTGCGTTCGTCAGGGTATGACGTGAACTTCGTGCGTAACATCACCGACATTGACGACAAAATCATCAAGCGCGCTCAGGAGAATAACGAGCCGATGGGCGCATTGACCGAACGGTTTATCAAGGCGATGGACGAAGACGCCGCCGCGCTAGGGGTCGAAAAGCCCGATCACGAGCCGCGCGCCACGCAATACGTGCAAGGCATGCTCGATATGATTGAAGTACTGCGCCAAAACGGTTTGGCCTATCAGGCGAGTGACGGCGACGTGAATTTCGCGGTACGCAAATTTGAAGGTTATGGCAAGTTGTCGGGAAAATCGCTCGACGATCTGCGCGCGGGTGAGCGCGTACAAGTCGATATGGCAAAAGACGATCCTCTCGACTTCGTGCTGTGGAAGCGTGCCAAAGAGGACGAACCGGCGTGGGACTCCCCGTGGGGCAAGGGCCGTCCGGGCTGGCATATTGAATGTTCGGTGATGGCGAATTCATTGCTCGGCAAGCATTTTGACATCCACGGCGGCGGGCAGGATTTGCAGTTTCCGCATCACGAAAACGAAATCGCGCAATCCGAAGGCGCGCACCAGTGCACTTTCGTCAATACCTGGATGCACAACGGCTTTGTGCGAGTCGATAATGAAAAAATGTCCAAGTCGTTGGGCAATTTTTTCACCGTGCGCGAAATTCTCACGAAGTATGACCCGGAAGTCGTGCGCTTTTTTATTGTTCGTGCGCAGTATCGCAGCCCGCTGAATTATTCCGATCATCATCTCGACGACGCCAGGCAGGGTCTGACGCGCTTGTACACCGCGTTGAAAGATTTTGATGTTGCCGCGGGTGATATCGACTGGAACAATTCCCATGCCAAAGTGTTTCGTGCGGCGATGGATGATGATTTCAATACGCCGGAGGCGGTGGCAGCGTTATTTGAAATCGTCAATGAAATCAATAAATCAAAGTCTGCGCAGACGGCGCGGCTATTGAAGTCTCTGGCGGGGATATTGGGGTTGTTGCAGCGGGATGCGAGTGCCTTTCTACAGGCTGGAACGCGGTCCGCGGATGACATGACATCGGGCCAAATCGAAGTTCAAATCACAGCACGTGCAGCAGCCAAGAAAGCAAGAAACTATGCTGAGGCCGACCGTATAAGAAAGTATCTGGCCGAAGCAGGCATAGTGCTTGAAGATTCGGCGCAGGGCACTGTCTGGCGCAGGGGATAGACGTGACGTTTAATGGCGCAGGTTTTGACTAGGGCCTGTTAACAATCAATTCGTGAGATGCGTTGCTGTCCCAATCGTCGCTGGCGAGGCGCTCGGCACAGGCAATATCGGGAATATTGCCAAGACGAGCAACGCGGCCAGCGGCGATTGGGACAGCAACCCGAAGGGCAAAGGCAATTGGGTGTTGCAGGGCAAGCGAGCTGAAATTCATACAAATGATTGATTGAATGCGGTATTTTATACCCGCCCAATTGCCTGCAGCGGGCTCATGAATTGATTGTTAGCAGGCCCTAAGTTCGCGCGAAATTCGTCATCGGTTGTGTCGGGCTGATAACTTGAATATTTTGGGGCACAGCACAATTTTCGGGTTGTGCTGCCCCAACTACATTCGCTCACCGGCCATCTACGTTATCGCAATGACAGGGTCGGGAGCGGCATAGTAAATGACGTCCAGCTTTATAAATCATTGTTTAAAAGCTAAATCCGTGCGATCTGTGCGGTCTTTCAAGCCAGCCAGATGTTTTACGGCTATATCATTGAAGGATTCCTTATCGTCCGCATTCCCGCTTTCAGTTTCGGCCCCGAGATCTACGTTCGGCTTCTTCTCGTTCGTGCGCAAATCAACTACCCTTTGGTACATTTCTCTCGATTGACTATATCGACCACTCATCTCGTAAACGTATCCAAGGTTTGCAAGGGCGTAAGGGTTTTTGGAGTCCGCTTCTAGTGCTCTAACAAGATGGACTTCCGCCCGACTAAATTCGCCAGCCTGTATAAGTTTGGCGCCTGCATCGTTTTCCGACATTCCGGGTCCCATCGCGGCGCATCCGATAAGCGATACGCCGATTACAGCTACTGACAGTAGGTTTTTCATTTTCCATTCTCCATTAAGTTGATTTTTCAAATCGTGCTGATGATGCAAGGCTATTATTGCCCTAACAGATGATGTCTTCCGTGCGGTAGCGCACGCCGGTCGTGCTGCTGATGCAAGGGTATTATTGGCCTTAACAGATGGTGACGTTAGTGCGGTAGCGCACACCGGTCAGCTGCCAGTGGGTCACCAAGAGCCGACGTTACGTTTGAGAAGTGAGAACAAAATGACGCTTGCATTACATAGCGCTCTTGGCTTCATCGCACTGCTCGTCCTGACCTGGGCGATCAGCGAAAACCGCCGTGCCGTCTCGTGGCGTATCGTGCTTTCCGGCGTGTTGCTGATGGTGACGATGACGGTGCTGCTGCTGAAAGTACCGATCTTCAAACTCTTTTTCTTTTCATTGAACGACGGCCTGGTTGCGCTGGAAAAAGCTACGCAGGCCGGTACGTCATTCGTGTTCGGCTATCTGGCTGGCGGCACCCAGCCGTTTGCGGAGCAGCTGAATACGTCCAGTTTCGTGCTGGCCTTTCGGTCGTTACCCTTGATACTTGTGGTCAGCGCGCTTTCGTCATTGCTGTTTTACTGGCGCGTGCTGCCGTTCATCGTGCGTGCAATTTCCGCGTTTCTGGAAAAGACCATGGGTGTAGGCGGCGCGGTGGGCTTGTCCACTGCGGCAAACGTATTTGTCGGCATGGTGGAAGCGCCGCTGGTGATTCGCCCGTACCTGCAGCAGATGAGCCGCGGCGAGCTTTTTATGGTGATGACCGGCGGCATGGCAGGTATCGCCGGCACGATGATGGTGCTCTACGCCAGCATTCTCGGCGCAGTGGTGCCGGAAGCGATGGGGCACATATTGTCGGCGTCGCTGATCACCGCACCGGCGGCGATTGTGATCGCGGCGCTGATGGTGCCGCCGGCGGGCGCGGCGACCGCGGGCACGCTGGATGCAGCGCAGGAATCCAGGAGTGCGATGGATGCGATAACGCGCGGCACCGTCGATGGCCTGACGCTGCTGCTCAACATCGTCGCCCTGTTGATTGTGTTGATTGCGCTGGTGACGCTGGGCAATCTTGCGCTGGGCCTGCTGCCTGAAATCGGCGGCAAGGCGGTAACGCTACAGCGCGTGCTGGGTGCGGCAATGGCGCCGCTGGTGTGGCTGATGGGCATTCCGTGGGACGAAGCATCGCACGCAGGCGCCCTGATGGGCAGTAAAACCATCCTCAACGAATTCATCGCCTATCGTGAAATGGCGCAGTTGCCGCTGGACGCGTTATCGGAACGCAGCCGCGTGATCATGACTTATGCGCTGTGCGGCTTCGCGAATTTTGGCAGCCTCGGCATCATGATCGGCGGCCTTGCAACCATGGTGCCGGCGCGGCGCGATGAAATTGTTGCTCTCGGTATGCGCTCGATAGTGTCGGGTACACTGGCGACGATGAGCGCTGGCGCCGTAGTGGGGATAATGTTGTGACGTTTTGTCTTGAAGGACTAAGAGCGCATTTCAGCATGAAACCCATGCGGCGCTGGCACGATTTTGCTTCAGGGCGCGAAGCGCAGCGCAGCCAATATCGAGAATATTCGCAAGCCGCGCGACAAAGCCCTGGGGCAAAACTCGCGCCAGCCCTCCGGGTTGTGCCCAAAATCGGCGCTGGCTTTGTCGGACTCGTCGCCCATATTCGCGATATGAGCTTCCGAGCCCTTCGCGCCACCACCGATTTTGGACACAGCGACGCATGGGTTTCATTCTGAAATGCGCTCTAAATAGCACGGCACCGCGTAACGCCGGGGTTCACTTTTTGGGTGCGGGGCATTGCGCGCCCAGGCGGGCTGCGGAAAGTTCGATCACCATTTCGCCGATGGCATAGGGCACTGACAGCCCCCGCCACGGGTGATTGTACGTAGTGTGCGTGAAGCCGATCACGTGCATGTGTTCGTGGGCCAACAGGCCCGCCAGGCGGCACAGCGACTGGTGGTCCAGCCAATCCTTGCGCGCGTAGATGATTCCGGTATCGAGGTCGGTGAACCCCTCGTGATTGGCAAATTCAAGTGTGACGGGCGCGACGGATAGCGCAAGCGTGACAGGCCTGTGCACCGTGCCGCCAGCGCGCAACCCCTGCAGTGACTGGCCTGAGCGGAGGAGCTGCAGAATTTCAGCACCCGACAAACCTTCGGTGCGTTGCAGATCACGACGCGCCGCCAGCCGGTGCGAAAATTCCGGCGAATTCAAAACACTTTCCAGAACGCGCGCAGCAGCTTGTGCTCGCTCCTGGCGCGGGGGTGTCCACTCGGAATGGTAGCGCAGATCCAACGTCACGCTGACGCTGGACGGCGTGCTGATATTGCCGAGCTTGGCGCGCGCTACCAGCGGGGCGGTAGCATCACAGCCGGCAAGCAGCGCGATGGCGGAAAAACCCCACGCCATCCAGCGGCTTACACGGCTGGATATCATGCGTTACGTGCCAAAAAACGCTTTAACCTTGTCCATCCAGCCTTTGGCGCGCGGGTTGTGTTGTCCTGCGCTGCTCTGGTCGATGGTTTCGAGTTCCAGCAACAGTTCGCGCTGGCGCGCCGTCAGATTCACCGGTGTTTCAACTACCACATGGCACATCAGGTCGCCATGCGTGCTGGAGCGCACGCCTTTGATGCCTTTGCCGCGCAGACGGAAAATTTTTCCGGATTGGGTTTCGGCGGGTATCTTGATTTTGGCGTAGCCGTCGAGCGTCGGGATTTCGATATCGCCGCCGAGTGCGGCGGTGGTAAAGCTCACCGGCATTTCGCAATGCAGATCATTTTGCTCGCGCTGGAACACCGTGTGCGGCTTGATATGAATCACCACATACAAATCGCCCGAGGAGCCGCCGCTGGCGCCAGCCTCGCCCTCGCCGGACAGGCGTATGCGGTCGCCCTCGTCTACGCCAGCGGGGATTTTCACCGCCAGCGTCTTGTGCTGCTTCACACGACCCGCGCCGCTGCATATGCTGCACGGATTGGCGATCGTTTTGCCGCTGCCGTGGCATTTCGGGCAGGTTTGCTGAATTGAAAAAAATCCCTGCTGCATGCGCACCTGCCCCTGGCCTTTGCAGGTGGAGCAGGTGGCCGGTTGCGTGCCGGGTTTCGCGCCCGAGCCTTTGCAGGTGCCGCATTCTTCCAATGCCGGGATGCGGATGCGCGTCTCGGTGCCGCGCGCGGCTTCCTCCAGCGACACTTCGAGGTTGTAGCGCAAATCCGCGCCGCGATACACGCCTGAACGCTGGCGTCCGCCGCCAAAAATGTCACCAAATATGTCGCCGAAGGCATCGGAGAAATTACCGAACCCGGCGCCCGCACCGGCCACCGCGGGGTCAACGCCCGCATGGCCATACTGATCGTACGCCGCGCGCTTGTTGGCGTCTGAAAGTATTTCGTAGGCTTCCTTGGCTTGCTTGAAATTTTCCTCGGCCTTGGGGTTATCCGGGTTGCGATCCGGATGCCATTTCATCGCCAGCTTGCGGTATGATTTTTTGAGCTCATCGTCCGATGCGTCACGATTGACGTCGAGCACTTCGTAGTAGTCTTTTTTTTGAGCCATGTTGTTAGAGCGTGAAGAGGGAAGAGAGAAGAGGGAAGGGTCAAACCTTTTTCAGTAACGATGCACGTAGCCCCATGATTAGCCCTGAAACTGCATCGATCTTGGTTTGAATCGCCAGTGAGTCTCTCACGTATCCCAGTTGATTAGCCACTTCCAGCAATGTATCCAATTCGGATAATGATCCACTTGAAATACTAAGGAAATGAAGAAGCTCCTTTGTGCCTGCGCGCGCCGAACCTTCGGCTATATTTGCAGGTGCGGATATGGCTGCGCGCCGCATCTGCGAGGTAAGGCCAAACCGTTCGGTATCGGGGAAATTGGCAGTCAGGCGATAGATGTCGCTAACCAACTCAACCGATTGCTGCCAAGCTCGCAAACTACGGTGGTTACGCTTCACCCTTCACCCTTCACTCTTCACGCATCATTTCTTGTCCTTCACCTCGGTGTATTCAGCATCCACCACGTTGCTGTCATCTTTCTTGGCTGACTCGGCTTTTGCATCACCGCCGCCCGCCGCGCTGCCCGCCGCGGCAGATTCCGCTTGCTGCTTCGCCTGCTCCTGCGCATACATTTTTTCGGCCAGTTTTTGCGAGGCTTCCGCGAGTGATTTGGATTTGGCTTCGATACTGTCCTTGTCGTCGGACTTCAGCGCCTCTTCGGCATCCTTCAGCGCGCCTTCAATCTTGGATTTCTCATCCGCCGACAATTGCTCGCCGTGATCCTTGAACATTTTTTTCACTGAATGCACCAGCGCATCGCACTGATTGCGCGCGGTAACCAGTTCCAGCACTTTTTTGTCCTCTTCAGCATGCGCTTCGGCGTCTTTAACCATGCGCTGAATTTCTTCCTCGCTGAGTCCGGAGCTTGCCTGAATCTTGATCTTGTTTTCCTTGCCGGTGGCTTTGTCCTTGGCCGACACGTGCAGAATGCCGTTGGCGTCAATGTCGAACGTCACTTCAATCTGCGGCATGCCGCGCTGCGACGGCGGAATGTCGGTGAGGTTGAACTGGCCCAGTGACTTATTGGCCTTGGCGATTTCGCGCTCGCCTTGCAGCACATGGATGGTCACCGCGGTCTGATTGTCTTCGGCGGTCGAAAACACCTGATTTGCCTTGGTCGGGATGGTGGTGTTTTTCTGGATAAGCTTGGTCATGACACTGCCCAGCGTTTCGATGCCCAGCGACAGCGGCGTCACGTCGAGCAGCAGCACGTCCTTGACGTCGCCTTTTAACACGCCAGCCTGAATCGCAGCACCCACCGCGACAGCTTCATCCGGGTTCACGTCTTTGCGCGGCTCTTTACCGAACACTTCTTTAACCTTTTCCTGCACCTTCGGCATGCGCGTCTGGCCGCCAACCAGAATTACATCTTCGATTTCGGAAATCTTCACACCGGCGTCCTTGATCGCGATTTCGCAGGGCTTGATGGTGCGTTCGATCAATTCCTCGACCAGTGACTCAAACTTCGCGCGGGTAATCTTGATCGCCAGATGCTTCGGTCCGGATTGATCCGCGGTGATGTACGGCAGATTCACTTCGGTTTGTTGCGAGCTCGACAGCTCAATCTTCGCTTTCTCCGCTGCGTCTTTCAGCCGCTGCAGTGCCAGCATGTCTTTGCGCAGATCGACGCCGGATTCTTTTTTGAATTCGTCGCACAGGTAATCCATCAGGCGCTGGTCGAAATCTTCGCCGCCGAGGAAAGTGTCACCGTTGGTGGACAGCACTTCGAATTGATGTTCGCCATCGATTTCGGCGATCTCGATGATGGACACGTCAAAGGTGCCGCCGCCGAGGTCATACACGGCGATCTTGCGGTCGCCTTTTTTCTTGTCCATGCCGAAGGCCAGAGCTGCCGCCGTCGGCTCATTGATAATACGTTTGACGTCGAGACCTGCGATGCGGCCCGCGTCTTTGGTGGCCTGACGCTGCGAGTCGTTGAAGTAAGCGGGCACCGTGATCACGGCTTCAGTGACTGACTCACCGAGATAATCTTCGGCGGTCTTTTTCATCTTGATCAGCACTTGCGCGGACACTTCCTGTGAGGCGATCTGCTTGCCGCGCACTTCCACCCAAGCGTCGCCGTTGCTGGCCTTGACGATCTTGTAGGGCATCAGGTCGAGGTCTTTCTGCACCTCTTTTTCCTCGAAGCGGCGGCCGATCAGACGCTTCACCGCATACAAGGTGTTCTTCGGGTTGGTAACGGCCTGACGCTTGCCCGGCGCGCCGGTGAGAATTTCGCCATCGTCCATGTACGCCACGATCGACGGCGTGGTGCGCGCGCCTTCCGAGTTTTCAATCACCTTCGGTACGCCGTTTTCCATAATGGCCACGCAGGAGTTGGTGGTGCCCAAGTCTATGCCTATGATTTTGCTCATTTTATTACCCTAGTCTGCAAAGTTTTCGATGTGATTTATATGGGGATAAAGTCGTCGGTTTCAATCACGCTTCCGCTTTAGCCTTGGCTACAGTAACCAGCGCCGGGCGGATCACGCGATCATTCAGCTTGTAGCCTTTTTGCAAAACGCTGACCACGGTGTTGGGCTCGGCTTCGGCTTCAACCATGCTGATCGCCTGATGGCGATGCGGGTCGAATTTTTGGCTGACCGGATTTTCTTCGGCAAGATTGTATTTGTCGAATGCGGCCTTCAATTGTTTTAGCGTAAGTTCGACGCCGCTTCTAAGATTTTCCGCCGAAGCGTTTTCAGTCGACAGTGCGGCCTCAAGACTGTCTTTCACTGCCAGCAACTCGGTGGCAAAATTTTCCACCGCGTATTTGTGCGCGGCGGCGACATCGGTTTGCGCACGCTTGCGCATGTTTTCGGTTTCGGCTTTGGCGCGCAAAAATGCGTCGCGGTGTTCCTGCGCGGCGGCTTCGGCTTTTTGCAGCAACTCTTCGAGCGTCGGCTGCCCTTGCTCGTCTGCTCCGGGCGCCGGTTCCGGCTGTGCAGTGGATACATTGTGGGGTGATTCAGTCATGCCTGGGTCTCCGATTAACCTTTACCAAATTGGGGTGGAGTTGCCGAATTCAAGCGCCGAAAACGAATTTTATGAAAAATTGTAAGTGATTGTTTTTAAATGAAATACGCTTCATAGTCGGCGACGTTTGAAATAAGGCGGCTGGATTCGCCTTCTTTGAATGGGTACTCTACCAAGACTGCATGAGCAGGTTGCTGGCGGGGTATTCCAGAAAATGAAAGACGCAATGAACTCACCTTTCTTTGACGTAAGCGGCGCGCGGGTGTCGCGGCTGGAAGACTACCGCCTCATCACCGGCAACGGCAAATATGCCGCCGACTGGAATTTGCCCGGGCAGTTGTATGGGCATTTCCTGCGCTCGGAGCGAGCGCATGCCCGCATTGTTGCCGTCAACATCACGGCGGCGAAAATGCTCCCCGGCGTCCATGTCGTACTCACCGGCGATGATGCTGTGCGCGCCGGCTACGTGCAGCCCGTGAGTTTTTTTACTTTCACTGGCAAGAACGGCGCGCGGCCGTTGCTGCCGCAGTGGCCTGTATTGGCTCATCAGCGCGTGCGCTTTGCCGGCGAGCCGGTGGCGTTCGTGGTTGCCGCGTCAGCGCACCTGGCGCAGGATGCCTGCGCGCTGATCGATATTGAATACGCAGATTTGCCTTGTGTGGTTGACGGCGAAGGCGCGCTTGCACCAGAGGCGCCGCTGCTCCACGAACATATACCCCGCAACATGCCGTTCGAATGCGAAGCAGGAGACGCTGCCGCAACAGAGGCAGCTTTCGCGATCGCGTCGCATGTGACCCGTCTGCGGCTTACCAGCGCGCGGGTGGTGCCCAGCCCTCTGGAACCGCGCGCGTGTCTGGTCGCATTCGATGCTCGTTCTGAAAGCTACACCATACATGCCTGCGTGCAAGGCGCGAACATGCTGCGCATGCAACTGTCGGGCTATACCCAAGTGCCGGAGGACAAACTTAAAATCGTGGCGCACGATGTAGGCGGTGGTTTTGGCTGCCGCAGCATGGGTTACCCGGAGTATTGCGTGGCGATGATGGCGGCGCGCGCCAGCGGGCGGCCGGTAAAGTGGATTTCGACGCGCGCTGAAGCTTTTCTGGCGGACAACCACGGCCGTGGCAGTGTGATCGACGGCGAACTGGCGCTGGATGCGAACGGGAAATTTTTGGCGATGCGCCTCGACTGGATTGCCGAGGTTGGCGCCTATATGACGCCCCCCGCGGCAGCGGCGACCATACGCAATCCGATCGTCAGCTTTACCGGCGCTTACCGCATACCGGCGTTGCATGGTCGCTGGCGGGTCGCGCTGACCAATGCGGCGCCCATCGGTAACTATCGCGGCGCCGGGCGGCCGGATATCGCGTATGTGGTCGAACGGCTGGCGAGTCAGGCGGCGGCTGAAGTGGGCATGGATGCCGTCGAATTGCGCCGGCGCAACTACATACCCATGGCAGCATTTCCGTATAAAACACCCACTGGCTCGGTGTATGAAATTGCTGACTTTGCGGGGTTGATGGACAAGGCACTGGCAGCCGCCGACAGCAATGGCTATCCTGCGCGCCAGGCGGCGTCCGCAAAGGCAGGCAAGCTGCGAGGCCGCGGCATTGCCACGGTGATTGAGACTACCAATGCCGGTATGTACAACCGCGATCAAGTTGCATTGGAAGTGGATCGCGAAGGGCGCGTGACGGTACACGCGGTGTCGCATTCGCAGGGACAAGGGCACGAAACCACGCTTGCCATGCTGGTCGCCGGGGCGCTGGAGATTCCTGCCGAACGTGTGACGGTGCGCCAGGGTCTTAATGCGCCGCCACTCGTTGGGAACCACACCGGCGGTTCGCGCAATACCGTTGGCGTCGGCACCATCTGTTATCTCACCGCGCTGAAATTGATCGAGCAGGGCAAGGGGAGGGTGGCCGAGCAACTGGGCGTTGAGCCTTCGCAGATACACTATGCCGCGGGGGAATTTCGATGCAGCGAACCCGCGAGCATCACTGCGCTTGATGCACTGGCTGGCGACGCGAAGTTCAGCATCATCGGTGAAGGCTCGTTCGGCGCGACGTTCCCCAACGATTGCCATATCGCCGAAGTCGAGATCGATGCCGATACCGGGCATACGACAATCGCGTCCTACGTCACCGCCGATGATTTCGGTGTGGTGGTTAATGAGACTATCGTCGAAGGCCAACTGCATGGCGCGGTCCTGCAAGGCGCGGGGCAGGTGTTTGGCGAGCAGGCGTTGTATGACCCGAACAGCGGGCAACTGCTCACCGGCAGCTTTCTCGACTATTACCTGCCACGCGCGGGGCTGATACGGGACATTAATATGAACCATCACGCCACGGCGTCGCGGGTAAGCCCGTTGGGCGTGAAAGGCATGGGGGAGGCTGGCTGCACCGGCGCTTTGCCGGCATTGACCAACGCGGTGATGGATGCGTTGCGGCCACTCGGCATCGCGCACCTCGACATGCCGCTGACGCCGGCTAAAATCTGGTCTGCAATTTACCGCGCCAGGCACAACCCACAGCGCGATCCAAAATTGTAGAATGCATTTTTTGTCCCACATCGGATTGTTGTGAACAAACTGCTGGGCATGCTGGCCTTTGTGAAGGTTGCTGAAAGCGGCAGCTTTACCTCGGCGGCGACACAACTCGGGGTGTCGGTTTCGGCGGTGGCGAAGGCCGTGGCGCGGCTGGAAGAAGAGCTGGGCATACAGCTGCTGGTGCGGTCTACGCGCAAGCTGGCGCTGAACGATGACGGCCGCGACTACTACGCACGCTGCCTGCAGATACTCAACGATATCGAAGATGCCGAAGCGTCGCTGAAAGGCGCGGGCGACGTGCCCAAAGGCCAGTTGAAGGTGTCGTTTCCGGCGCTGTTCGGGCGGCTGACGTTTCTGCCGCGCGCGGCGGAGTTTACCGAGCGCTACCCTGACATTGTGCTGAATGTGAGCCTGGACGACCGTCACGCGGATTTGATCGAGCGCGGCCTCGATCTTGCGGTGCAGGTCGGTGAAATCAATAATCCACGTTACGTGACGCGTGTGTTGAATCGCGGGCCGCGTGTTACCGCGGCGTCGCCGGCGTATTTTGCTCAGTATGGCAGGCCGCAGACGCCGGAAGATTTAATGCAGCATCGTTGCATCGCCAGCGCGCTGTTTCCGGTATGGCCGTATAGTGTCAAAGGCAAGCGCATCGAGGTCGCGGTGCGCGGACCGCTGGTGTTAACCGGCGGCGACGCCGTGCGCGAAGCCGGGCTGCTGGGGCTGGGCGTGGTGCATTCAAACTGGTGGACGCTGCGCCATGATCTGGCCGCAGGCGCTTTGATCGAGGTGTTAAAGCCCTATGCGGTGGAAGGCCAGCCGATCAGCGTGGTGTATCCGCCGACGCGCCATGTGCCGCGCAAACTGCGGGTGATGATCGATTTTCTGGTGGAAATTACGCGCATCCCGGACGTGTTGGACGCGCAGCGTTTACGCAAATAACTGACTGCTTCAGGAGAACTTAATGCGATTAGGCTACTTCACCATGCCGCTGCACCCGATGGAGCGCAGTTGCACCGACACCTTGCAGGAAGACCGCGAGGCGATCATTCTTGCCGACAAGCTTGGCTTTTACGATGCTTTCGTCGGCGAGCATCTCACCGAAAAAACCGAAAACGTCACCAACAGTCTGCTGTTTCTGGCGACGCTGATCAGCGATACCAAAACCATCAAGCTCGGCACCGGCACCTCGAACCTGTCGCAGCAGCATCCGGTGCTGTTCGCTTCCCACGCGGCGATGTTCGATCATCTGGCGAAGGGGCGCTTTATTTTCGGCGTGAGTGCGGGTGCGCTGCGCTGCGATGCCGAGGCGCTGGGCAATCTCGATCAGGATCGCAACAAAATGTTTGCGGAATGTATAGATGTGATTCTCGCCATCTGGGAAGGCGAATCGCCGTACGACATTGATCTTCCGGATAACCGCTACAAGGTCACAGTCAAGAACACGCGGGATCTGCTCATCGGCCGCGGGCATCTCTACAAGCCTTATCAGCAGCCGCGGCCGGAGATTGTCGGCACGGTGGTTGCACCGTATTCCAAGGGTGTCACTTTGATGGGACAGCGTGATTTTCATCCGCTGTCGGCGAATTTTTTGTTTTCGAAATGGCTGCCGAGCCATTGGGCCAATTACAGCGAAGGCAAGCGCAAGGCAGGCCAAGCACCCGATCCGGCGGACTGGCGTATTGCGCGCACGATATTCGTTGCCGACGACGACAAGGTGGCGAAAAATTACGGACGCGACGACGCTAATAGCCCCTACCGTTACTACTGGAAAATGCTGACCTACAAAATGATCAATGCCAGGCGCCAGGTCATTTTCAAGAACGATCCGTCGGAACCGGATTCGGCGATCACCGAAGACCGTGTGCTCGACAATCTGGTGATGCATGGCAGCGTGAACAGCGTGGTCGATCAAATTCTCAGGCTGCGCGAGGAGGCCGGCGACTTCGGCGAGCTGGTTTATGCGGGCATGGATTGGGTCGATCCGCAGTTGGCGAAGCGCTCGATGGCGTTGATGGCGAATGAAGTCATGCCGCGCGTGAATGCTGCGATAGCGGCAGGTGGTGCAGCTCAGAAGGTAGCGTAAGTATCTGTTTTAAAATAATTTAATAGAGCGAGAAAGCTATGACACGAGGTTTCGTTGATACCCGGCACGGGTGTAGTCACTACTATGAAGTTACGCGGCTGCTCAATCAGGTCGGCAAATAAGGTGCGAATCAGTGCACCCTGGGCGGTAGCGGCGCTGTCATGTGCGTGTGCGACCCATGCTTTCGCGCAGACAGAGGTGTATCCGTGGCGCCCCATACGCCTGGTCACGCCCACCGCCGCCGGCTCAGGTTCTGACGTGGTGGCGCGCATCATCAGCGTCAAACTCTCTGAAACGCTGGGGCGGCAAATCGTGGTGGACAATCGCTCGGGTGTCAGCGGGTTGCTCGCAGCCGAACTCGTCGCCAAGGCCGCACCCGATGGATATACGCTGGGCATGGTGACGCTGACGCTGTTGATGGCTACGGTGTTGTATCAGCGTTTTTTGGTGGACAAGGAATTTGTGCCGGTGACGCGCGTGGTTTCGACGCCCTTCATCATCGTGGCGAGTCCGGCGCTGCCGGTGAAAACGATTGCGGAATTGATCGCCTACGCCAAAGCACGGCCCGGGCAGGTGCTGTATGCCTCGGGCGGGCAGGGTTCGACGCCGCACATGTGCGCGGAAATGTTCAAGAGCATGGCTGGCGTGGATTTGCTGCATGTGCCGTACAAGAGCAGCATCTTTGCCGTCACCGAATTGGCAAGCGGACAGGTGCACCTGCTGTGTTCGGCCATCCCCACCTTGCATGCGACGATACAAGCGGCGAAGGTACGCCCGCTCGGCGTAACTTCGCGCGAACCGAGCAAGCTCGCACCGGGTGTGCCGGCGATCGCGGCGACCGTGCCAGGTTTCGAGATGGATGGCTGGTATGGCATCATCGCGCCACAGGGCACGCCCAGGGAAATCGTGGCGAAACTCAACGGCGCCTTCACGCAGGTGTTAAAGCTCCCCGAAGTGCAGGAGCGTTTATTAGGTGTGGGCGCGGAGGCGCTGGCGTCAACGCCCGCGGTATTCGGCGATTTCTTACGCAGTGAAACGCAGCGCTGGAGCAAGGTGATGCGCGATGCGGGGATCAAGCCGCAGTAAGGATTAAAAAATTGTTAATAAAAACAAATGGTTACGTATGAAAGCGCTGGTCACCGGTTTTAGCCCCTTCGGCGGCGATGCGATCAACCCCTCCTATGCAGCGGTGCGGCGCTTATCTAAGTGTATGGCGGCGCGCAGCGGCAATCTTGATCTGGTTACAGCGGAACTGCCGACTTCATTTGCGCGCGCGCCGCGCAAGTTGCGTGCGCTGATCGCGCGCGAAAAACCTGAGATTGTGCTGTGCGTGGGGCTGGCGGCGGAGCGGGCGGCGATTTGTATTGAGCGTGTTGCGATTAATTTATGCGATGCGCGAATTGTGGATAACGACGGCGCACAGCCCCGCGACAAGCCTGTGATCGCGCGCGCGCCGGCAGCTTATTTTTCCACGCTGCCGGTGCTGGATATCGTGAATGCGCTGGGCCGCGCCGGGCTGCGCGCAGAATCGTCGATGAGCGCAGGCGCGTTCGTTTGCAACGCTGTTTTTTACCAACTGATGCACAGCATTGCCATAAATCATGGGCCGATTCGCGCGGGTTTTGTGCATGTGCCGGCGTTGCCGCGCGGCCTGGCGGCGCGTGAAGCAAAACTTGCCGCGTTGGTCAAAGGCCTGGCCATTGTGCTTGATGTGGCGCAGCGCGGCATCAAGGGCAGGTAGCTGCGGCTCAAACGCTGGCCCACATCCGCAACAGGTTGTGATAACAGCCGGTGAGCCGCACCACTTCCGGCGTGTCGCCGACGCCGCCGCGCAAACCGAGTATCGACATATCGAGATCGAACAACAACTGCCTGCGGCTGTCTTCGCGCACCATGCTTTCGATCCAGAAAAACGACGCCACGCGCGCGCCACGGGTGACAGGTTCAACACGATGCACACTGGTGCCCGGATAAAGAATCAGATCGCCCGCCGGCAGTTTGATGGATTGCGTGCCAAAGCTGCCTTCGATGACGAGTTCGCCGCCGTCGTAATCGGATGGATCGCTCAGGAACAGCGTCGCTGAAAGATCGGTGCGTACGTGCTCGCCGGTTGCGCGAAAAGTACGCACAGCGTTGTCTACGTGATTGCCGAAAACGTTGGTCGTGCCGGTGTAGCAATTAAATAGCGGCGGGAAAATACGCTTCGGTAACGCCGCGGTGAAAAACAACGCGCTCTTGCCCAGGCAGTCCAGGACGATCTTGCCTGCCTCTTGTGATGCCGGCGCCTCCGCCGGGATTTGCAGATTATTTTTGGTTTTTTCCGATTGCGTGCCTGCGGTGATGCGACCGTCTGTCCATACGGCGTCGGCGGTGATTTGACGCAACTTTGCCAACGCGTCGTGAGGTAGAACTTCGGGGACATGCAGCAACATTTATCGGCTCTGGGTTGGTGAAAGTTACGAAACCAGGTCACTGCTGCGGCTACGATACTGCTTTCGCTCACCCCCGATCCCTCTGCTCCGCTCCAGGTGTGCCTTGGTCCCGATGGGAGGGGGAGGAAAAGCGAAAACCACAACCTAGAACTTGGACTCTGCGCTCAGAATTACCGTGCGGCGCGGGCCAGGTACCGTAAAACCGCCGTTGTCGTACACCGCGTCGTAGTAAACCGTGTTGAACAGATTTTTGATGTTCAAGCGCAGTGCCCATTTTTTCTGCGCGTAGACAGCCATCGCATCCCAACGCACATAGGATGGCGCAGTGTTGGGATAGTACACGCCGTTCAGGGTTGGCACGGCGCCGGCGCCGCTGGGGTTGACTGCCTGCCGGTCACCCTTGGTTTCGACACCGCCGCCGATTTTCCAGGGGCCGGCAAGCTTGTAGGTGGTCCACAGGTTGAAGGTGTAGCGGGGCGTGTTGCGCGCACGCTTGCCCACATACTCGGGATTGCCGGAAGTGATTACGCCGGTCGTGGCGCTGACGTTCTGGGCGACTTCGAGAATTTTCGCATCCATCAGTGCGAGGCCCGAAAACACTTCCCAGTTGTCGGTGATGCGTCCGGCGGCTTCGAGTTCAAAGCCATCGGTGCGCCGCTTTTTTGTCAGAACAGCCGCGGTCGATTCGAGGTCGGCATTGCGCTCCCAGTCCTTGGTGGCACGGTAGAGCGCGGCGCGCAGGGCAAGGTCGCCGTTGAACAGCAGCCACTTGGCGCCAAGTTCGATGACATCGCTGCGCTCCGGCGGCAGCGGCGCCACCGTCAGTTGGTAAAGATCGGCGGTGGGGCTGAAGGAATCGCTCCATCCGATGTAGTAGTGCGTTTCAGCATTGGGATGAAACGATATCGCGCCGCGGTAGCTGTTCTCGCCGTAACTTAGCCGGGGTGAGGTGGTGCTGCTGTAAGTGGCGTCCAGTTGGTCGCGGCGGATGCCGAGTGTCACCTTCCATTTCGGGATGAACTCGACAGCGTCCTGCACGTAGAGTGCGTAGGATTTGCCGGTGAAGTCGGTCGCAGCGCCGGCAACCGCCTCCGCATAAGGGAAATAGGATGGCGCAGCGACCGTTCCGTAGTTTTGCAAACCCTTGCGGTGGCTGTCTTCCTTGAGATATTCAAGCCCGGCGAGAAACTCGTGCTTCATGCCGAGCGCCTGGAATTTGGTCGTGAAGTCGGATTGCAGGGTGGTGATTTCGTAATCCGAGGCGCGCACCTGATTGCCGCCAACACCGCCCAGCGCGTTAGGGGGTGTGGTTGTGTTGGGCGTTTTTGCCCAGTAACTGCGTTCGTAGTCGCCGAAGCGTAATTGCGTGCGCAACTGGGTTTGCGGCGAGAATTGATATTCGTGCACCAGCGTGGTGACGTTGGTTTCGCTCTTGTCGAAGTTGCGGTCGATGTTCCAGAAATAGCTCGCGGGCAACTGCTTGTTCGGCGCGCGTGTTGCGTTGTCGAAGGTGATGCCGTAGTCGGGGTTGTCTTTGGTTTCCGCGTAATAGTGGTTTATCCAGAATCGGCTGTTGGAGTTCTGATTCAGGGCGAGACTGAACGCGGCGCCTCTGCGATGAATTTCCGCTTCGGTGCCCGTGGCGGGATTGCTGCGCCAACTGCCTTCATCGCGCTGCATCAGGTTGACGCGCAGCGCTGTGTCCGCATTGAAGGCCTTGTTCAGATCAGCGGTAGCTTCGCGGTAACCGTAGGTGCCGATGCTGCCGGTGAACTTGTACTGGTCGAAACGCAGCGGCGTTTTGCTCACCAGGTTGATCACGCCGCCTGCCTGGCCGCGCCCGAACAGCATCGCACCGGCGCCGCGCAGCACGTCGATCTGTTCGAGGCTGAAGGTCTCGCGATTGTACTGGGCGGTATCGCGGATGCCGTCCATATACAAGTCGCCGAAGGTGTAGAAGCTGCGCAGGTTCATGTTGTCGCCGGAGCGCCCGCCTTCTGCGGCGTTAAACGTCAGGCCGGAAACATTGCGCAGCGCTTCGCGCAGACTGCCCACCTGCTGTTGCTCCATCAGGCTGTTGGTGATGGTGGTTATGGCTTGCGGAATATCATGCGGATCCTGCAGCGTTTTGCCGGCGCGCGAGGTGGTGGCGCGAACGCCGTCGGGGATGTCTTGTTTGCTTTTGACATCGACACTCGGCAGCGTGACTTCTCCTGCTGGCGGTTTAATGGTTGGGGCAGTTTGCGCACAAGCGTCGCCCTGCGTAAACGCCATGCCAGCGATCGCCGCACCCAGCGGTAACAGCCCGCCGAGCACGGGGCGACTGCTGCAGGACGATGGCGCGGATTGCGTTGGCGTGCGTTTTGATCGAACACGAAATTTTGTGGCGTCCAGAAACAGGCCTTGTATTGCCGCAGCCAGCGGCTGTAATTGCGGTTGCTTCACCAGATTCTCCCTTCAAGAGATGTCGAACGAGCGCTAATTGCTGGCTGGCTAGGCAAGCGGTGAGCTTGTTGGCTGGCTGGTTAAATTTCATAAGGTTTTGTTTTTATTAAAGTTTTTAATATTTATGTTTGAGTTGAAGCAAGTCCTACCTAGCCTTACTTAACCTCGGCAGGGTCGGTAATAAACCCGATCTTCACCAACCCGGCTTTCGCCGCCGCCGACATCACCTCCGCAACCTTTTGATATTCAGTGGTGCGCTCGGCGCGTATATGTACTTCAGGGCGCGGATCAAGCTTCGTCGCGGCCGCCATGCGTTCGGCGAGCGCCGCGTCGTCTACGCTTTCGCCGTTCCAGTAGAGACTGCCGTCGGCCTTGATGCCGAGTTGAATGTTGTCCGGCTTGGTGAGATTGGGCGTGCTGGACGCTTTGGGCAACTCGATCTTGACCGAGTGCGTGAGCAGCGGTGCTGTCACGATAAAAATCACCAGCAGCACCAGCATCACATCGATCAACGGCACCATGTTGATTTCCGCCATGGGTGTGCTTCCGGTGCTTTTGCTGAATCCGCCGAGTGCCATGATTAGTTGCTCCTCGCGAGCACTGGTTTGAGGGGCGCTGGCATTGATGGCGATGTAGCGGCATTTTCGATTAGGTGCGCACCGGTGGTGAGAAACGCAAACAGATCGTGCGCAAACGAATCCAGTTGCGCCAGCGCCACACGGTTGCCACGCACCATCGCGTTGTAGGCCAGCACCGCAGGTATCGCCACCGCGAGGCCCAGCGCAGTCATCACCAGTGCTTCGCCCACCGGCCCGGCCACTTTTTCGAGCGTGCCTTGGCCGCTCATGCCGATGTAAATCAGCGCGTGATAGACCCCCCACACCGTGCCGAACAAACCGACGAAAGGCGCGGTGCTGCCCACCGATGCAAGCACGGTCAGGCCGGATTCCATGCGCGCGGTTTCCTCGTCCACCACCCGCCGCATCGCACGTGTAATGAATTCGGCGGGACTGCCGGCGTCGTCGAGTTTGTTGGCCCCCTGCTGCTGGTGATGACGCACTGCAGCCAAGCCATGCCAGGTGAGTTGTGAAAACGGTTCGACGGGATGATGCGCGTCCAGATGGTTGCCCACAGCCTGCAACGACGGTGCATTCCAGAAGATTTTGATGTAACTCACGGAACGTCTGCGCATCACCACGAATTGAATCGCTTTAGTGATGATCAAAATCCATGTCGCCAGCGACATCAACAGCAGCAGCACGAGTATGCCTTTGCCCACGCCATCGGTTTGTGACAAAAATGACGCGATACCTACGGCTTGTGTTTCCATTTTTTAACCTTCCAGAGTAAAAGTAATTGGAACCAGCACCCACGCGGCGACCGGCTGATCGCCTTGCCGCGCAGGTACGAATCGCCAGCGGCGCACTGCTGCAAGTGCCGTTTGATCGAGTAAATCGTGTCTGCTGCTATTGCGGATTTCAACTTGATCGGCATCGCCGCCTGCGTTAACAAGCACCCGCAGAATCACCTTGCCCTGGTGCCCTTGACGGCGCGAAATCGGGGGGTAGGCGGGCGCGGGGTTGTTAAGATAATTCGCATTGAAATTCGGCGGCACGATTGGCGCGGGCTTCGGTGCCACCGGCGGGGCGGATGGCGGCGATGGTGCTGCAACAGGCGTAGGAACCGATTCAATCGGCGGCAGCGGCACAGACGGTGCGGGTGGCACAGTAACTGTTGACGGCGCATCTGCTGCCGCAGCCAGCACCGGTTGTGGCGGTGCGACGCGCGGTTGCTGCGGCAAGCGTTCAACCGGCAGCGGCTTGGGTAGCACGTCGGGCTTAGGCGCTGCGGGCGTAATCAGGCTCACCATCAGCGGCACAGCGTTGATTAACGCCGTGCGCGCCGGCGCGTATTGCAGCAACATGAAAATAACCACAACGTGCATCGCGATAGCGACAGCGACGCCGGTGATTTTGTCCGCACGCGAGGAAGGGTCGCGCAGGACGCGCAGGTAAGCAGGCTGCATCACACCGTCTCAAACGCAAACGGCAACAACGCGCCCAGCGAAATCAGCAATGCCATTACCCATATAAAGCGCCAGTTTTCGATCATCACCAGTCCTGAATTGGGGATGCCGTGGCTGGCTACCGACGCCCGCGGGAGGGGAGGGCGTATTGGCTGGCTGGGCAGGTAAAACACGTCACTGCGGCGAGTAGCGCAGTAATTTATTTCGTCAGAATCAATTTGCCTTTGCTGGTGCGGCGCAGGGTGTAGCGCTCACCGTCGTGACGGATAAACAATTCTTTCGCGTCGGCGAAGAGTTGCTTGCTATCCACTTCGCCTTGCTTGTCGATAGCCGTTGCTTCGGGTTTGCGTTCTGCCTTTTGCAACGGCCTTGTTGGGTGTTCAGTCATGATGCAAACCCAGGTGCATTATTTGTATCCAACCCGGTCAAAAATCTTTTGTGCGGCAGGCTGATTTTTGCCCAGCGCGGCCACGTTCAGCGTATCGGCCTTGAATTTACCCAGCGCTTCGAGTCCGCGATTATTCAGCGGTGCCGCAGCGACGGCCGGCCATTCGTTGTTGCCGCTGGCGAAGTAGCTTTGCGCGGCGTCGCTGGCGAGATATTCGAGATAGCGAATCGCGGCGTCTTTGTGCGGGGCGTTTTTCAGCACACCCGCACCGGAAACGTTCAGGTGTGTGCCAAAGCTCTTTTGATTGGGCAACACCAGCGCGACGGATTCCATGAGTTTGCGGTTTTCCGGCTTGTCGGAGGTCATCAGGCGCACGTAATAGTAAGTGTTGGCGATCGCCACGCCGCATTCGCCGGCGGCCACTGCGGTGATTTGATCGGTGTCGCCGCCCTTGGGCGCGCGCGCGAAGTTTGCCACCACGCCGCGCGCCCATTCCTCGGCCTTGGCTTCGCCCCAGTGTTCAATCAGCGCACTCATCAATGACAGGTTGTAGACATGGCTGCCCGAGCGCGTGCAGACCTTGCCCTTGAGCTTGGGGTTGGCGAGGTCTTCGTAGTTCTGGACGTCGGCGGCGTTGACCATCGATTTGTTATAGATGATGACGCGCGCGCGGGTGGAAAAACCAAACCACTGATTGTTGCCGGCGCGCATGTGGGCGGGCAGGCGCGATTCGAGCGTCTTCGATTCGATGGGTTGGAACAAGCCCAACTGCTCTGCACGCCACAAGCGGCCTGCATCCACGGTTATCAGCACGTCGGCGGGGCTGGCTGCGCCTTCGTTGCGTATGCGTTCAATCAAAGGGTCTTCGCCGGCTTCGATGCGGTTCACTTTAATGCCGCTGGCTTTGGTGAAGTTGCTGTAGAGCGCTTCGTCGGTTTGGTAGTGGCGTGACGAATAAAGGTTCAGGACGCTGGTTTGCGCATACGCGGACAGGCTGATGCCGATAGCGGCCACAGTCGCGATAGTTTTTAGAAATGTATTTAATAACATATAGTTACGGAAATATATGGGCATCAAAGTACTCCGTTTATTTAACATTGACTCGCATTGTAACGATAATCATTCGCATTAGCAACTGCGGAATTTACTAATGGAACTCAAAATGTCGAATGCGTCACCGCAAAGGCGCAAACACTGCGCAATGAAAATCACAAGGAGTTGTGAAGGCAGCTTAAGCAACGCCGGTCGCCTGTAATACGCGCAGGGCTGCTACTTGAACCGCGTTGAAATGACGAAACTGAGTACTTCGCGGGCTGCTACCCGCAGGCTTACATCAGCCGCCGCGCGCCGTCATAGCGTGCTTGCCAGTAGGCGTCGCCGAAATTGACGATTTCCACGGTTTTGCCGCGACTGGGCGCGTGGATGAAACGGTTTTCGCCGATGTAGATGCCGACATGCGATGCGGTGGCGCGCATAGTATTGAAAAACACCAGGTCACCGGGCTGCAGCTCGTGGCGCGATACCACGGCGCCTTGGCGTATCTGGTCAAAAGACGAGCGCGGCAACACCATTCCTGCCGCTTGCCGGAACACGTATTGCACGAAACCGCTGCAATCAAAACCTGTTTCCGGCGACGAGCCGCCCCAGCGGAAGGGGGTGCCCATGAAGCTCATCGCGTTCAGCACCAATTCCTGCGCGCTCGCCAGCACGCCGCCAAAAGTGCTGGTCAGGCGTGTGGCCAGATCGGGCGGCAGACCCTCGTCGTCCGCATGGGCTGGCGCGACAGGCGCTGCCAGACAACATGTCAGAATAATGGCGAAACGTAATCTCATACGCGCAGTTTACTTTCTAATATGCTGATTGTAAACGATAAATTTAGCTCGATGCCACTCTGTAAAAGGCCGTTAATTCAATGATTTACAGGAAATACTTGATGTTACTTGAGCACAATTTGGTACTTATCGGCATCGAATCCCAGCACTATGGTGTTGCCGCTTTCAAGCACGGGTCGCTTGATGACACTGGGAAATTCGCTCGCCAGAGCAGCCGCTTTAGCGGCGTTGAGGTCAAGCTTGCGTGCCGTGGGCAAATCTCGAAACGTCTTTCCCTTGGTATTGAGCACGCGCTCCCAGCCGGCTTGTTGGATCCACACCTTGATGCGCTTGTCTGGCACGCCAAGCTTTTTGTAATCGTGAAACGTGTATTCGATGCCCTTGCCCTCGAGCCACGCGAAGGCTTTTTTCATGGTGCTTCAGTTACGGATGCCGTATATCGTGGTCATGGACGTTCCTTTTCTATGCTGTTAAAAATGCTCTTACAGTTTCAATCTGATCCTCCGCCATCAACATCGGCGCATGCCCGACGCCGGCAAACTCCACCAATCGCGCTTGCGGCCCGCGTTGCGTCATTGCGAGCGCCGTGTCTTTCAGCAGCAGATCGGATTCGGCGCCGCGCAATAACAGCGTCGGGCAGGTGATACGGTCATAGTAGCTCCACAAATCAATGTCGTTGAGCGGCTTTGCCTGAAACGGCAACGCGATGCCGGGATCGTAATTCATGGTCCAGGTGCCGTCGGCATTTTGCCTGGCGTTATGGCGCGTCAGATGTTCCCACTGCGCGTCGTTCAGCGGTCCGAACGTTGCTGACACGGTTCTGAGGTAAACAGTCAGCTCTTGCAGTGTATTGCATGCCGGCGCCTTGCCCACATAACGTCCCAGGCGTTCCAGCGACGCTTGCGGGATCAACGTGCCCACATCGTTTAACACCAGCCGGGACACCGGCGTGCGCGGCAGGCTGGCGAACAACATGCCGATCATGCCACCCATCGAGGTGCCGACCCACAGGATTTCGCGCGCACTTGCGTGCTCAGCGTCCGCGGTGAGACGCGCGAGCAGTGTGTTGATGTCGGCCAGGTACTGCTGCAGGCCGTAGTACTGCTTGTCAGCGAGCCACTCGCTTTGCCCGCGCCCTGCAATATCCGGGCACACCACGCGAAAATCTTTTTCCAGATTGCGCGCAAGATCATCAAAGTCGCGGCAGTTGCGCGTAAGGCCGTGGACGCAGATCACGATGCGCGGGTTGTCGCGCGCACCCCATTCGGTGTAGTGCATGTTGTGCAAGCCGGCAGGGCTTAGACACTGGACTGATTTGCTTTGCATCACATTGCCCGGTTTGGCGTTGAGAGTTCGGAGTTGAGAGCGGACAGTGCCGAGGTTACTCCAAGCGCCCTACGGCACTACGAAGAACAACTGACCTCGATACCCTTCGCCCAATCCGGCGGTGGGGCGGCGTAGGCCTCGAATTCCGGCTGTTCGTCGAACGGGTGTTGCAACAGCCTGAGCAGCCGGTCGATTTCTGAAAAGTCTTTGTGTTTCTCGGCCTTTTCAATAGCAACTTGCGCCAAGTGGTTGCGCAGCACGTATTTTGGATTGACGGCGATCATGCGTGCGCGGCGAACGGTGTCATCACTGAATTCGGCTTTAAGCCGCGCCGTGTAGCGCGCGGCCCATGCATCGAGGGCGGGGCGGTTAATGAGCAGATCGCGCACCGCATTCAAATTGCCGCCACTCAGGGTGCGAAAAAATATCGTGTAGTCAACGCGGTGTTCGGCGAGCAGCGCCAGCACGTCATTAATCAGTGTGTCATCGCCATCCATGGTTTGCGTGAATCCGAGTTTCGCGCGCATCAACGCCGAGTGTTTTTCCATGAACGCGCCTTCATAGCGCGCCAGTGCCGCGTTGCATTTTTCGGCATCGATCAACGGTGTCAGCGCTTGCGCCAGTCGCGAGCAATTCCACAAACCGATGTAAGGTTGATTCTGGTATGCGTAACGGCCCTGGTCATCCGAGTGATTGCAAATATGGCCGGGGTTGAAGGCTTCCATGAAGCCAAAGGGGCCGTAGTCGAGCGTGAGTCCCAGTATCGACATATTGTCGGTGTTCATTACGCCGTGGCAAAACCCCACCGCCTGCCACTGTGCGATCAGCCGCGCGGTGCGCTCGATGACTTCGATGAGGAATCGCTCAAAGCTGTCGGGCGTGCCCAAGTACTGCGGAAAATGTTCCTCGATGACGTGATCGGCCAGTTGTTTCAGATACGCGTGCTCGCGCCGGTGGTAAAAAACCTCAAACGACCCGAAGCGTACATGTGAAGGCGCCAGCCGCAGCAATACCGCGGCAGTTTCCGGCGTTTCGCGGTACACGGTTTCATCGGCGCCCGCAATGCCGAGCGCGCGCGTGGTGGGTATGCCCAGCGCGTGCATCGCTTCCGAACACAAGTATTCGCGTATGGTCGAACGCAGCACCGCGCGACCGTCGGCGGTGCGAGAGAACGGCGTCATGCCCGCGCCTTTGAGCTGCAGGGTCCAGCGCTCGTGCCTGGCATTCACAATTTCGCCCAGTAAAATCGCGCGGCCATCGCCCAGTTGCGGCACGAAGGTGCCGAATTGATGGCCGGCATAAAGCATCGCCAGTGGCTCGGCGCCCTGCGGTACGAAATTGCCCGAGAGCAGGTGCAGGAAACGCTCGCTGCGGGTGTCGGCAGGATCGAGATCAAGCAGCGCAGCCGCATCGTCGCTCACGCTGACCAGGTAGGGTGCTGCCAGCGGCACCGGATCGACCTTGCGGTAAAACGCCGGCGGCAACCGCGCAAAGCGATTGTCGAAGCGGTTGTCGAAAATGAGCGTGTCCGCTTTTTGAAGTATGGCTTGCATGATCTGGATTATAGGCGTGCTTGCGGCGTGAATTCACGCGAAGTTACTATTAGTGCGTTAGTTCGTCCCGCCGCGCTATCCATGAGGTAAGTGCCAAGCGCAGCCCAGTCGCAATCGCCGTAGCCGCACTGGATGGCTTGCAAATGCTGATCGCGTAACAGTTCCGCTGTGGGCAGCGGCACGGCGAGGTCGGCGGCGGTTTGCAGCGCGAGTTCAACATCCTTCAGCCCCAGCTTCAGGGGGAAAGTCGGATTGCCGGGATTTTCCAGCATCAGCTTGCCGTAATTTTTATGCGCGGGCGAATTCATCGAGGTGCCGGTGATGATGTCGTAAAACACCTGTCGCTCAACACCGGCTTTTTCGACCAGCGCAAACGCTTCACCGAGACTTTCGATGATCGTCGCCAGCAAAAAATTACGCGCGATTTTTACCGCATTGGCTTTGGGCGCTTCGGCGGCCACGTTGAACCAGCGCCGGCCCAGCGCCCGGAACAGCGGTTCGCAGCGTGCGATCGCCGACGGCGCACCCGCCGCGATGATGTCGAGCTCGCCGCGCGCGGCAAATTCGGGGCGGCCGAATACCGGCGCTGCCACATACGGTGAGCCGTGTTGGTGATGCAGGCGCTCAAGCCGCTGCCCCATGCGCAGGCTTACCGATGCCATGTTCAGATGCACCGTGTCCGCCGCCAGTTTTTGCGTCAGGCCCGGGGTAATCCACACCGCTTCAACGGACGCATCGTCTGCAAGCATGGTGATCACCACGTCGCTGGCCAATGCTTCAACGGGTGACTCGGCCACCACAGCGCCGCGCGCGGCAAAGGCATCTGCAGCTGCGCGCGTGCGATTCCATACCCGCAGTTGATGCCCGCTATCGATCAGCCGCGATGCCATGCCACGGCCCATCTGCCCCAGGCCGATAAATCCGATTTTCATCTTGCGTGCTCCTGTCTGAGGTGCGGATTGTGTCGCAAACGCGCCGATCACGATAGCGCACTTTGCCCGGTGCGTTACAATGCGATTCCGCTTTTTCGGAGGAAGGCATCGTGAAAAAATTGGTTTCGTGGTTGATCTTTACCGCAGCTGCGTTGGTGTTGTCTGTGGGGCCAGCCACTGCGCAGAGTTATCCCAATCGCAGCATCCGCATCGTGCTGCCGTGGCCTGCGGGCGGCATTACCGATGTCATCATGCGCGCGATCAACATGCACTTGTCCGAGGTTTTCGCGCAGCAGTTGGTGATCGACAACCGGCCCGGCGCAGGCGGCACGCTGGGCGTGGCGCTCGCGGCCAGGGCGCCGGCGGACGGCTACACGCTGTTGATGACCGACATCGCCAGTCATTGTATTTCCGCGACGCTGTATGGGTCCAAGCTGCCCTATGACACGCTTAAGGATTTGCAGCCGATCATGATGGTTGCGGGGTCGCCGATGGTGCTGGTGGCGAACCCGGCGCCACAGGTGCGCACGCTGCCGCAGTTGATCAAGCTCGCAAAATCGCGTCCGGGTCAATTGAATTACGCGTCATCGGGTGCGGGTTCGATTACGCATCTGGCGGCGGTGCGCATGCAAAAATTGGGTGGCGTTGAACTTTTGCACGTGCCGTTCAAGGGCAGCATACCGGCGGCTTCTTCGGTGATGAGCGGTGAGACCTTCATGTCGTTCTCCACCATACCGGCCTCATTGGCGCACACCCGGAGCGGACGGCTGGTGATGATTGCGCAGTCCTTCGCAAAACGCGCGCCACAGATTCCGGATGTGCCGACCCTCGCTGAAACGCTAGGTGACTTCGATCTCGGTTTCCTGTCGGGACTGTGGGCGCCGGCGGGAACGCCGCGCGCGATTGTCGATCGGTTGCACGTGGAGATCATGCGTGCGATGGAACAGGCGAAAGTGAAAGAGATACTCACCGTCAACGCCGCCATTCCAGGACGCATGTCGACGCAGGAATTCACCGATTATCTGGTGCGCGAAACCCGCAGTTGGGGCGAGATAGTGCGCACTTCAGGTGTAAAAATCGATTAACAGGGTAGATTTACGGAAATGAGTTTACGGAAGTGAGTTTACGGAAGTGAGTTCACGGAAGTGAGGCAACATGGATTTAGGTATCAAGGGCAGGGCCGCCATCGTCACCGGGGCCAGCCGCGGCATCGGGCGCGAAAGCGCGCGGCAGTTTCTGGAGGAGGGCGTGCGTGTGTTGATTTGCGGCCGCAATGCCGGAACGCTGGAGAAAACGCGCGCCGAACTGGCACAGCAAACGGGCGGTGAAGTGCATGCTGTAGTCGCGGACATGACCCAAGAGGCCGACATTGCCAAGTTGGTTGAAACCGCAAAACAGGCATTCGGCACGGTCGACATACTTATCAACAACGCCGGCCAGATGTACTCCGGCCGCTTTGCCGCGATGACCGATGCCGGATTAAAAGAACAGTTTGAGACCAAAATTTTTGGCTTCCTGCGTGCCATACGCCTGGTGTATCCGATCATGAAAGCGCAAAAATGGGGGCGCATCGTCAACATCATCGGCGGCGCGGGCAAGGAGCCGGATCCCTACATGTTCGGCAGCGGCATCACTAACAGCGGCTTGTTGAACATCACCAAGTCGCTGTCGACTGAATTCGGCGAAGACAACGTGCTGGTCAACGCCATCTGCCCCGGCTGGGTGGCCACCAACCTGTGGGAGCGCAATGCGGAGGGTTTGAAGCAGGACCTGCAAGTGAAAACCGAGGAAGAAGCACGCCGTCTCGCCGCGCGCAAGAATTCACTCAACCGTTTCGGCAAACCCGAGGAACTCGCCAACGCGATTGTGTTTTTGTGTTCAGAGCGGTCAAGCTATATCACCGGGGTGTCGTTGAATCTCGACGGCGGGCGCCTGAAGGGGCTGTGGTAGGAACCACGCAAGGATGTTTATTACGCAGCACCGGTCTTGCGTTGTGATGCGAGCCGCCGCTATTCTGCGGTGCACTACTGTTGCGGGATTTTGGCGTCTTTGATCACCTGCGCCCATCGCGCAATCTCCGTGCGGATGAACTGATCGAACTCCTCGCGGCTGGTCGGTGCAGCTATCATCACCAATTCGTCCAGCCGCAGCCGAACGTCAGGCATACGCAATACCGTGTTGAAGTCGGCATGCAGTTTGTCAAGCACCGCTGCGGGCGTGCCGGCGGGTGCGCATACGCCTTGCCACGACTGGACGTCGTAGCCGGGAAAGCCTGACTCCTGTATCGTCGGTACCTCAGGAAGCTGCGTGGCACGATTCGCGCTGGTGACTGCGAGCGGACGCACGCGTCCCGTCTGAACCGGCGCCACCATTGCCGGAAAATTCGAAATATTGAATGGAACCTGACCGCCGATGGTGTCGGTGATCGCCTGCGCCCCGATCCTGTATGGGATATTCACGATGTCGATCTTTGCTAACAATTTGAGCAACTCTATTGACAGCTGCGGCGAGGTGCCGGCAAGCCCGGAGGAGTAGCTCAGCTTGCCCGGGTGGGCTTTGGCATAGGCAATGAATTCCTTCATCGAGCGTATCGGCATCGACGGGTGCACGGTCAGGATGTTTGGCGTCAGGCCGATACGCGTGACCGCTGCTATATCGCGCAACTGATCGTAGGGCATTTTCGCGAATAGCGACATGGTAATTGCGCTCGATGCGATATTGCACTGGATCAGAGTGTGTCCATCGGGCGTCGATTTGGCGACAAACGCAGTGCCGAGCACGCCGGCGGCGCCGACTCGGTTATCGACGAGGACCTGCTGGCCCCACAGCCGGGTGAGACGGTCGGCGAGTATGCGGCCCACGATGTCGGGCGATGCGCCCGCACCAAACGGCACGACATAACGCACGAGCTTGTTCGGAAAACCTTGTGCTGATCCCGTCGCAGCGGTCTGCGACCATGACGCGAGCGGGCATAGCCACAGCGCAGCCGCGATTGAGAAGATCACCCCTCGACGTGCCTGGATAACGCAGCGCATCACGGCTCCCCTTCCGGTGATTGACCGGCGTATTTAATACACCATTTTTTTACCAACTGGAACAGTATCCCCGTAGCGTCGAGCCGTCAACCGCGGGAAATTTCGCTGATGCGAGTTGACGCTGTGTGGAATGCGTCGTTACTATGCCATCGATTCCTTGAACAGGAGTCACTGGCATCTACTGTTTGAAGAACAATGTCGCCGCCGCACCACGCCTAAAAACGGCGCTCGCCGGAGAGAACTTTCATCTAACGAGGGGTAGCAATGATTACCATGATCGGGAAATTGGGTTGTTGGCTAACGCCGGCCGTGCTTGCGTACAGCGCGACAGTGCTTGCGCAAGATAAACCGCCTGGCTATCCGGTGCGGCCGATTCGAATCATCATAGGCGTGGCGCCGGGCGCGGGCGCTGACATGGTTGCGCGCGCAACAGCCCAATTGTTAACTGATCGCTGGGGCCAAAATGCCGTGGTCGACCCGCGGCCGGGCGGCGGTGGCGTGATCGCTTCGGAGCTGACGGCTAAATCCACGCCCGACGGCTATACGATACTGCAGTCAGGGGATGGGCTGTTGTTTCAAACCGCTACCAAGCGGGTGTCCTTCGACGTCCTCAAGATCTTCGTTCCTGTTGTCAGTTCGACGCAGCAGCCCTACATCCTGCTCACCAATTTGAGCGTGCCCGCCAAAACAGTCAAGGAGCTTATTGCGCTTTCGGCAGCCAAACCGATCACCTACGCCGGAAGCGCCGGGATAGGCGGCACGGTGCATTTGGGCATGGAACGGTTGGTGAAAATATCCGGCTTGCAGTTAAAGCACGTCGCCTACAAAGGGAGCGCGCCCGCGCTCCTTGCACTCATGGGGGGAGAGGTCAGCATTGGTGTCACCAGTGTGATGTCCGCGACTGCGGCGATACGCAGCGGCAAGGTGCGCGGCGTGGCTTCAATGGGCCTGACGCGTGCATCGTCCCTGCCTGACCTGCCGACGATCGGCGAACAAGGCTTTTCCGGCTTCAAGATTACCAATCGCTACAATCTTTGGGTGCGGGCCGGAACGCCACGTCCGATTATTCTGGCGATTAATCGTGTGGTGAGCGAAGGTATGCATACCCCTCAGATGGTGCAGCGGCTTGCGGCCGATGGCAGTGAACCCGCCGAGCGCATGACGCCTGAGCAACTCAAGTCAGAACTGGCTCGCAGCTACGTTGAACTCGAGCAGCAGGTGAAGGAACTCGGTCTGAAGTTCTAGCAGCGGCCTCGCGGTCTCGGCTATGCCGCCCGTGTGAGTAGCTTGGGGCAGCACATGGGTCTCTTCTTGGGCGTATGATCGCGCTGGACATCTGAGAGAAGGTATTCATGAATACCATGATCAGGAAATGGGGTTGTTGGCTAATGCCGGGCTTGCTCGCGTGCTGCACGATGGCGCTGGCGCAGGACAAACCGCCCGGCTATCCGGTGCGGCCGATTCGAATCATCATTGGCGCACAGCCGGGCGCGGGTGGCGACATGATCGCACGGTTGACGGCGAAGATATTGAGCGATCGTTGGGGCCAAAATGTCGTGGTCGACCCCCGTCCAGGTGGTGGTGGCGTGATCGCTTCGGGGTTGTTGGCCAAATCGACGCCTGACGGGTACACCCTACTGCAGTCGGGGGATGGGCTGTTGCTTCAAAGTGCGACCAAACGGGTTGCTTTCGACATCCTCAAGATGTTCGATCCCGTCGTCAGCTCAACTCAGCAGCCCTACATACTCATGGTTAATATTAGTGTGCCTGTCAAGACGGTCAAGGAGCTGATTGCGCTTTCGGCAAGCAAGCCGCTGACGTTCGCCGGCAGCACCGGGGTCGGCGGTACGGTCCATCTGGGCATGGAAAAGCTGGCGAAGATATCCGGCATACAGTTGAAGCACGTCACCTACAAGGGGAGTGCGCCGGCGCTACTCGCGCTGATAGGCGGAGAGATCAGTGTGGGTGTCTCCGCTTCGCTGTCCGCGACCGCCGCGATAGGCAGCGGCAAGGTGCGCGGCGTGGCGTCGTTGGGCCTCAAGCGCACATCGTCCTTGCCCGAGCTGCCGACCATCGGCGAACAGGGCTTTCCCGGTTTCCAGATTACCAATCGCTACGGTCTTTGGGTGCGCGCCGGAACGCCGCGCCCGATCATGCTGGCGATCAATCGTGTGGTGAGCGAGGGTATGCACACCCCGCAGATGGTGCAGAAGCTCGCGGCCGATGGCAGTGAACCCGCCGAGCGCATGACGCCTGAGCAACTCAAGGCAGAACTGAGCCGTAACTACGTTGAATTCGAGCGGCAGGTAAAGGAACTCGGACTGAAGTTCTAGGGGTACCGGTTACCGGTTACCGGTGCGGTAGGGGGGCGCGGACTACGTCTTTCTGGCCGTACGATCTTTTTGGATCTGCGTCAGATCCATGCCTTCCGTACATGCGTGCGGGAACAGCCAACCTGAAGTACACAGGAACACGATAAAGCGGCCCAAGCGGCCAAGTTTGCGCACGATGTTTGTCGGCAGAGCTGCGGTTGATCCGGTTTGACTCACCGCTGCCTCCTGATGTTGCGGGGGATTTATCAAGAATTGCTACTGACGAAGCTCTGCGTGAACCTTCAAACTTTGCCAAGAGTATCATAGCCAAAGCCACAGGATAGGCGAGATTGCGAATGCGCCAAATAGTGGAAATGTTCCATGCATTGTAGATACGAGGTAAGCTTCGTCGCTCGTCCATTCGCATTCGGTTGCAGGACCAGGAAGGAAACACTGTGCGCTTGAAAATCAAGAATCCCCAGGACTTTTGGTGCGGGATACTCTTCAGTGCGTTAGGGGCGCTGGCGATTTATTTGTCGCGGGATTATGAAATGGGGAGTTCGTTGAAAATGGGCCCCGGGTATTTCCCCACCTGGCTGGGTGGCATCATGATCGGTTTCGGGGTAGTCATCGGCGGCTTGTCGTTCAAGATACAGGGCGATGACACTCAGAGCCTGAGGCTGGAGTCGTGGGCGTTCCGTCCCTGGCTTGTGTTAACAGCGACACTTGCACTATTCGCAGTACTGATGGAGGCGGATTTTGGCTTTGTGCCATCCTTGCTTGTGCTGATCATTGGTTGTGCGCTCGCTCATAAAGATGTGCATTGGCGGGAGACCATCCTGCTCAGCATCGTCGTCACCGCAGGCGCGGTGGCCATATTCTCTTACGGCCTCGGTCTGCCGTACCCGCTGTTCTGGTGGAGCCAGTGATGGAACAACTCCTGCAAAATCTCGTACTGGGATTCAGCGTGGCGCTCACGCTGCAGAACTTGGCGTATTGCTTTCTGGGGGTTTTCCTCGGCACGATGATCGGTGTATTGCCCGGTATAGGCCCGTTGGCCACCATGGCAATGCTGCTGCCGCTGACCTACGCGCTGCCGCCGGTTTCGGCCCTCATCATGCTGGCCGGAATTTATTACGGCTCAGATTACGGCGGTTCGACAACGGCGATACTGGTCAATCTGCCGGGCGAAGGGTCGTCGGTAGTCACCCTGCTCGATGGACATCCAATGGCGCAGCAAGGCAGGGCAGGCCCCGCCTTGGCGATGGCAGCTATAGGCTCGTTTTTTGCCGGTTGCATAGGCACTCTGCTCATTGCACTGCTGGGCCCGCCACTTGCCAATATAGCGCTGAAGTTCGGCTCGCCGGAGTATTTCTCGCTGATGGTGATGGCCCTGGTATGTGCCTCGGTGGTGGGATCAGGCTCTTTGCTCAAATCGCTCGCAATGGTAATTGCAGGACTGATTATCGGGATCGTCGGTATAGACGTCAGTTCGGGCAAGTCACGCTTCACCTTCGGTGTTCCCGAGCTAAGTGATGGTGTGGGCATCGCGGTGGTGGCGATGGGCGTGTTCGGCTTGACCGAAATCGTCAAGAATCTTGGTGGCGCGCAGATGACCCCCACCATATTGAAGGGGGAAATCAAAGGGTTGATGCCAAGGTGGGAAGACCTGAAGATCTGCTTCGGACCCATGATGCGCGCTACTTCCATAGGCGCTGTGTTCGGACCGCTGCCGGGTCTGGGCGGCACCATCAGTGCGTTCACCTCTTACATGGCGGAGAAAAAGCTTGCTAAAGACCCGTCGCGCTTTGGCAAAGGCGCAATCGAAGGTGTGGCCGGGCCGGAAACCGCCAACAATGCCTGTGCGCAGACGACGTTTGTACCGATGCTAACGCTGGGCATCCCCGGCAGTGCGTCGATGGCGCTAATGTTGGGTGCAATGATGGTCCACGGCATCACACCCGGGCCGCAGGTCATGACTTCGCGACCCGATTTATTCTGGGGACTGATTGCAAGCATGTGGATCGGCAACCTGATGTTGCTGCTGCTGAACCTGCCGTTGATCGGCATCTGGGTCAAGCTGCTGCAGGTGCCTTATCGCCTGCTGTTTCCGATCATCATGACAATGATGGGAATCGGCATCTACAGCCTGAATACCTCCGGGACTGACGTTTTGTTGATGGTGTTTTTCGGTTTTGTGGGCTACATCCTGGTGAAGCTCGGCTGCTCGTTCCCGCCCTTGATACTTGCGATGGTGCTGGGGCCATTAATGGAGGAGAACCTGCGCCGCTCGATGCTGTTATCGGATGGCGACCCGATGGTCTTCATTACACGTCCCATTAGCGGTGGCTTCATGCTGGCCACCGCAGTGCTGTTGCTGTTGTTCACGTTGCCCGCACTGCGGAAAAAGCGCAAGGAAGTCCTCACTGAGGACGGCTAAATTGTAGGCAGTGTCTCGCGTAGCTTCGCGAGAATTTCCAGGTGCCGCTGGTGGTCGCCGGCAAAGCGCAGCACGAGGTAGCGGGCGCCCTCCTGTACATAGCCGTTGATCCATTCCGCCGCCGCGCCGGCCGAACCGGCGAAACAGGCCTGACGCTTTTTCAATACATCGGGGCGCTGGCCGTAATAGGCCGACAGGAAATCGTCGATGCGCTGGCTCGCGGTGGCCGCGTTTTCGTCGATGGCGAGGGTCAGGTAGATGGCCGCCGCCAGATCGTCGGGCTTGCGCCCGGCCTCGCGCGCGACGGCCTGCACCTGACGCCACTGTGCGCCCCAGCCTTTCGCATCGGGGCCGGTCGGGAACCAGCCATCGAAATGCCGACCCGCCCGCTCCAGCGCGGCGGGCACTGAGCCGCCGCCCCAGATAGGCGGGCCGCCCGGCTGGTGCGGTGTCGGGCCGATCACGCCCTGCTCGACGTGCCAGCGCCCGTCCCAGTCGACCGGTTTCCCGCTCCACAGGGCCTTGCATAGCCGCATGCCTTCCATCAGCGTACCGACACGCTTTTCAAACGGTACGCCGGCCGCGCGGAACTCGGCACGGATATTGGGAACGTCGGTGGCGATGCCGATGCCGAGAATCACCCGGCCCGAGCTAACCTGATCGAGCGTGGCGACCTGATGGGCCAGCAGCACGGGGTTGCGCAGAGCCGGCAGCAGCACGGCGGTGCCGAGCTTTACGCGCCGGGTCCTTCCCGCGACGCCGGCGAGGAGTGTGATCGGCTCGTGGCGCGGGCGTGCGAGCAGGGAGTCGCCGACCCACACCGAATCGTAGCCGAGATCTTCCGCGCGCTCGGCCAGGTCCAGCAGCGGTTCAGCTTCGGGCCGGCCTTCCATGATCGACTCGCGGGTTGGCAGCAGGTATCCGATGTGCAGGGTCATTGCCCTCTCCTGGTTTCGTTTTATCCAGCCTTCGATGCAATCCTTATACCAGATTTAAGCTGCCTGAATTCCACATGGCTGTGAATCGCACCCGGTGTGGCAGGCAGTCAGCCGCAGCCGTGAGCCTGTGCTATTCTTACGCTTCGTTCTCCTGCAGACGGACGATGAAGGCGGTCAGTGCCCATCGAAGCGAGAGGACCCGACATGTTGCAGATTGTGTTGCACCGATCATCGAGGTCAGAAGCCCGGATTTATTCCATTCCCTAGTTCAGTTCACCCCAAGGAGCCCACTATGGCCAGCTATCCCAAGATACTTCACACCGAAGAAGGCATGCGCGACGGTTTGCAGATCGAGAGCGCCGATATTCCTATTGCAGCAAAGATTCGCCTGCTCAACGCCCTGTCCGAAACAGGACTGAGAGAAATCAACGTCGGTTCTTTCGTCAGTCCCAAATATACGCCGCAAATGGCGAAGGTGGACGAGCTGTTACAGGGCTTCACGCCCAAGCCGGGCGTGAAGTACACCTATACCGCTTTGAACGATAGAGGCAACGAGCGTGCGAAGGAGTACACCCCGCCACTCAGCCCGAAGGTGAGCGAGGCCTTTACCCGCGTCGACATGTGCGATGTGTTCGCCCAGCGCAACACCAATCGCACGCAGGCGCAGCAGATGGCCGTATGGCCGAAGCAAATTGAGAAGGCAGTGGCGAAGGGCGTGACCGAGGCCGGTATGTCCATCAGCAACGTCTGGGGCTCCAACTGGATAGGTGAAGTGCCGTTCGAACAACACATGCTGATGTTCGACAAAATGTACCGGATGTGGGATGAAGCCGGCGTCAAGGTCACTAAAATCGGCATGGCCGATGCGACCAGCTGGTGCATGCCGCATCAGGTTGAGCGCACGGTCGCGGGCATCAAGGAGCGCTGGCCCTCGATCAAAGACTTCAACCTGCATTTGCACAACGGCCGCGGCGTTGGGCTTGCCTCCATCTATGCCGGGATGAAGCAGCTCGATGGCAGCGACACCATGCGTCTGCAAACCACCATCGGCGGCATGGCTGGTTGCCCGTATTGCGGCAACGGTCGCGCTGCGATGATGATCGCCACCGAAGACGTGATGCACATGTTCGAAGAGATGGGTATCGACACCGGCGTCGATTTGTACAAGCTCATCGAGGCGGTGTGGCTGGCCGAAGAGGTGGTCGGGCATTCGCTCTACGGCTTTGTCTCCAAGGCCGGGCCGCGGCCGCGTTTTAACAAGCTGTATCCGATGGACATGCCGCACATCGAAACGCTGGAGCAGGCGAAGCATTTCATACGCGGGCCGAAAGCGTACGAGGGCGCGCACTCGCCGTGGCAGGAGCCGATCACCAGCTGGATGCGTCCCGAAGCGCCCGGCTACAAAGAGAAGGCTGCCAAGGTTGCCGCAGCACCTGCGCAGCTTAAGGCGGTTGGGTGATCGCCTAGCCTGCAACACCGCAGGTTGTACGTATGCTGCGGCGACGCATCTCTGGATGCGTCGCCGTAGTGCTGATGGGGAACGCAATCGTCCAACCTCCAGCCAATGGAATTGGCGGACCCGGCGCCGATGCTCACGGGTACGAGGTGTCCGCCAGCGAATGGTGCCGCGTTAGCGGTACGTTCGGGGACCGGCGTTAAGCGCCGCCCAGGAGTAGGGCACCTGTTCACTAGGGCCGAACGGGATCTCAACTTCAATACCGGGCGGATATTCTTTGCGATGCTGCTCGCGCAGCCGCAGGCGTTGTGCTTCGCGCGCATGGACCAGATCAAGCGGGTCCGTATAACCAAGCGCACGCGCCGCTTGTAACGGCCAATTGGGGTTGTCCATTAACTCACGCGCGAGTGCGATGAGATCAGCATGCCCTTCGCGCAAAATCGCCTCGGCATGGCTCGGCTCAGTGATCAAACCCACTGCTACCGTTGGAATGCCGATCTCTTGTTTGATCTCGCGAGAGTATCCGGCCTGATAGCCGGGTACGCGAGGCAGCGCAGCCAGGGCGCCGTCGCCGGTGATGCCGCCGGACGAGCAGTCGATGACATCCACGCCATGCACTTTGAGCTCGCGGGCGAGTGCTAGCGAATCGTCGATGCCCCATTCTCCGCCCGTGCCGTCTATAGATGAAATGCGGAAGAACAGCGGCTTATCCGCAGGCCACACCGCACGCACGGCATCGGTGACTTCGAGTGCGAAGCGCATGCGACCCTCAAGGCTGCCGCCGTAGCCATCGCTGCGCTTGTTCGAAACTGGCGACAGGAATTGATGAATCAGATAGCCATGCGCGCCGTGGATCTCGCAGATGTCATAGCCGGCGTCGATGGATCGTTGCGCGGCTTCGCGCCAGGCGGCAAGGTTGGCGCGTATGTCATCACGGTCCATTGCATGCGGAATCGAGCCGCCGGGGCTGGCCGGCAGCGCACTGGGCGCGAGGCCTTGCCACGGTTGCAAGCCGTTACGCGCGTCCTCCTCGGTTAGCGGTGCGCGGTCCTGCAACGGCCCATGCGCCGATGCCTTGCGGCCGCAATGCCCTATCTGAATAGCCGGCACGGAATCGAGCGACTTGATGAAATCGGTGATGCGGCGGTATTCCGCGACGTGGCTATCCTTGTAAATACCGGCGCAATGGTGCGTCTTGCGCCCGCGCACTTCGACTGCGGTCTCTTCACCGAAGACGATGCCGCTGCCGCCCATCGCAAAACGGCCGAAATTGACGAGCTGCCACTCGGTGGGGCCGCCGTCGTCCGAGACGTACTGACACATCGGCGAGCACACGATGCGATTGCGAGCGATAACGGAGCGTAGTTTAATCGGCGTGAAAAGCAGCGGGGCTACACGAGTGGTGTCGTTCATCTTGATGCAATCTCCCTGAGCGAGTCGGCCTTGTTGTATATTGGCATTCAGTCAATTAACTAAATAAAATCAATAACTTACGAATAAAATAGTTCAGGTGGTCAGAGTGTCTATCAGTTCCCTTGCTGTCGCAAGCGTTTCCAGATTCTCCAGCGCCGTGATCGACTGCTCCAGGCGCTCACCCTTGAGCACGCGCGATGCGCAATCGCGATACTTGCCCAGCAGTTCGTCGCGGGTCATCGGATTTCCGGGGCTGCCGCGCACTTTATCCACTTGCTGGGTAAACTTGCGGCCGTCCTTCATCAAGATGGTGACCGGCGCCCTGCGGCGCGATGCCGCGTCGTCGCCCCATTCGGCGTGGGTATTGATTTGCACCTTGTCGAGCGAAGCCCGCATGCGCGGCGCATTGCAGTAGGCGTCAGAGAACGAATCCAGATCGACGCGGCCGTCGAGCAGCATCGCCGCCAGTACGTAGTCAAGCGAGAACTTGCCGCGAAAGCCCTGCGTGGGCTTGTGAAAACGCACCGTGTTTAGCAGATCGGGATGCACGTCCACTTCGAGCCTGGTCACGTCGTCGAACCTGATGCCGTGCTCCTCGATCAGTCCGCGCGCGGCGTCCAGCGCGCGCAGATTGCCGCCGCAACACGGATAACGCTTGACGGTGAGGCCGGGATCGACGATCGACCAGTGCGTTCCCAAGCCATCCGCCACCGTGCCGAGGTTGTAATTGCCGGTGCCGTGGAACGCCGAGAAAAAACCGTAGTCGCCATCGATGCCGTCGGGATCGGCGAAGTAGTCTTTCTTTGCCAGCAGCACTGAAGTCACGCCCGCGCGCGCCGCGTTGCCGGCATGAATGCCCTTGCCCCAAGTGCCGAAGTGCTGCGTCAGGCCGCCGGCGTTGGCTGCGGCCAGCCCGATAGCGACAGCCATCTGCCCCGGGTTGAGCCCGACTATGCTGCCTGCCGCTGCCGCCGCTGCCGAGCAACCGTAGAGCGAAGTCGGGTGAAAGCCTCGCCGCCGCAGTTCCGGTTCGTGTTGCCGGCCGCAGAGCGACAGGCGCTCGAAGACTTCCAGACCGACGCAGACCGCCGCCACCAGATTGGCGCCAGTGGCACCTGCTTCCTCGGCCAGTGCCAGCGCGGCGGGGAGGATGCAAGCGGTCGGGTGCGAAAAACCGGTGTCGTCGAAATCCAGCAAATGTGCGAGGCAGCCATTCGCCCATGCGGCGGACACAGAACTGGTGCGCAGCTTGCCGCCGAACACACGTGCCTGGGGTGCGCCGCCTTGCTCGCGCGTGATATCCAGGATGATGCGTCCCGCGGGTTCGACTGTCGCGGCGAGCCCGACACCGGCGCAATCGAGGATATGCCGCTTGGTTGCCGCGATCGCTTCGGCGCTGATGCCAGCGATGCGAGTCTTGCTGGCGAATTCGGAAAGTACTGTGGTTGCGCCCATGTTCATGTCTCCCTGTGACGTGCGAATTCACTGAGTTTATCGCGAGTTGCCCCATTCGTGCTGCGGCAGTACTGCAGCGATAGCCGCGTGCAAATCCAGTTCTGCCGGACGGCTAGGTTTCGCGCGGAAATAAAGGTCCCGTAGTACGGCTGTAGCGCATCAGCCGCCAGCCGAGTATCAGCACTTCGGCCAGGAATGCAAAGCCTACGGCTGCGACGCCCACCGCAGCGCCGTTTATTTGCGGGGCAATGAGTGTGACGCTGCCCACCGCGATTACCACCAATAGCCGTATTACGGCACTGCCCGCAATCGCCCGCGTTTGGCGCATGGCGGAAAGCAGGCCGCGAAACAGGGACGAGTAACCCCAGACGATCACCACCAGCAGGATCATCTGCACACCCGGTGTCGCATAACTGCTCAGTTTGGGAGGCAGCCCCATTACGCCGCTCAGGATTACATCACGCAGAGGCGTATAGAACAGGCCCGCCACTATCACGCCGTATACCAGTGTCAGGCGGTGCGTAAACCGCAGCATCATGCGCATGTCGTGGCGGCTGTGTACCAGGGCTTGCGCGGTTTGCACCAGATTGCGCAGCGGCGCGGCGACCAGCGATTTGAGCGCGGTGACCACGCCAAAGGCAGCCAGCGCCAGATCTGGATTGGCCAAGCGACCGAGAAAGAAGTTGATCACGAAGGTGACGCCGTTCTCCGTGATCTGGGTGATCATCAGAGGCCATGAAAAGACCCACATCTGGCGGTACGAAGCCTGTTCGCCGCCTGTGGCGGGCAACTCGGCATAAAAAGGCCGGCTGACCCAAACCATGTAGATTGCCTCCACCGTCATGCATCCGATCAGTGACGCTGCGCCGGCGATAGCCCCTTCCATCCACAACGGCAACACCATCAGCATCAGCGCTTGGGCAACCAGCCGTACTATGGTCGAATGGGAAATCAGCAGCGTGCGCCGGTGCATCATGCACAGGGCGGTGGCGAGATTGCGTATCTGGTTCGGGAAAATCCACAAGCCCATGACCGCTGCGGCGGCTTTGGCCAGCCGTGTCACCTCCGCGCTCGCCCCCATCATTTTGCCGAACAACCAATCGCCGAGCGACGTCAAGGCTATCGCTTCGATGAGGACGAACGGCACCAGGGATATGAAGAAGTAAAAGCGTGCAATCCGCCACAACGAGCGCTTGTCGGTGATGTAGGACATCCCTGCCTGCGTGCCGACGCTTATGATGCCGCTGAAGGTGGTATTGAATGCAAACGCGATGCTGAACGCAGCCAAGGTGGTGGTGGGATCGCCCAGCCGTGCGAGAAACGCATGAACCAGCGCGTGCGAAAGCTGATGCAGTTCGGTGGTAAGGATGAGCGGCACGAAGAACAAGACCGCGGTGCGAACTGTCAGGGGGGTATGGGCGAACATAGAATTCCAGCGATATTTTCAAGGGACAGGCCGCGACGGAACATCGATCAGGACGTCAACCTGCATTAATCCGCAGCATACTGCAGCGCAACCGTCTATTTTTCGATTAAAATACCGCACAAGGGCCGTCATGTGGGCTTGGTTAATTTCGACTAGCCCCAACGCTCTGTTATTTGGGTGATTATCGCTGACTTGGGTTACGGTAGCCACGTACACAACGCCGGAAGGGGAGCACGAGTGGTCGTGTTCGGCGCCACTGTCGCCCCTGCTCTTGGTAACTGGCGATTGGCAATTGTGGTGAAACTGTTCAATTTTTTGCACCTTGCCCGCAACAGACAGGTGCCGGTGGCCGCCTGCGCTCTTGCCACAGTACTCCTCGTGTGCTCGGCCTCCTCTGCTGCGCAGAGTGACACGCTGAAATTGGCGCTAAGCGACACGTTTAGCTATAACAGCAATTTGTTGCGGACCCCCGGCAGCGCTGCTCCGCTTGCCGGATTTTCTACCAAAGCGGACCGCGTTAACGTTGTTTCCGTGGCGCTTAAATTGGACAAGCAGTACGCGCAGCAGCGTTTCCAGATCGACGTCACCAAGAGCGCGGCGCGTTACGACGTTTATTCCGTGCTTATCCGGTTAGTGCCCAAGCCTACTACCCGTAGTGGCTCGTGATTTTTTTGCATAAAGTTCGGCATAGGTCGGCGCAGTCACGTCGCCAGCAATGCCAAGCAGGGAGCGGAAAGCGTTGAATGGATAGAAACGGCGGTT